>CBFIBG010000023.1:0-68352 GCA_965660815.1 Glaciecola sp. | reverse complement strand
TTACCGTTCGACTTGCATGTGTTAGGCCTGCCGCCAGCGTTCAATCTGAGCCATGATCAAACTCTTCAATTAAATACTGAATTACAAATAAATTTTTGGTCGTATAGACACTACTAATGAGTGTCCACACAGATTGTCTTGTTACTAATTGTTAAAGAGCGTTTTTGCTATTCTCGGTGGAACAACAAGGGCAACGACTATTTTGCCTGTCACCTGTGCTTGAAGCCTTGCCTCAAGCGGGATGCGAATACTACGCGACTCGCATTTTTTGTCAAGCTATTTTTAACTTATTTTATTAAAAACTTTTGCCTGATTCTTGCCAGATAATTGACATCACAGATGTCGAATATCTGTCTTTGATGAACTCACTTTCGTGTACTTCTCAAAGCGAGCGCGCATTCTACATTCTAATACATAAAGGTCAATACCTATAACTGTATTTATTTGTAATTTTGTTAAATTAGTCGTAACGTAGTGCATGTGAAGCGAATAAAGTAAGTTTCTAACATTGTTTTAGCTTACTCTTTCAATTGAAAGAAAGTAACCGAGAGGTCTAATTCAATTGAAAGAAAATAACCGAGAGGTCTAATGATGTATACAAAGAGAAATAAGATTTATCTATTTTTGATGGCCAGTATGTTGTCTACTTCATCTGTCGTAGGTGTCACTAACTCAGTAGCAACAGAGTTAAAACCAAGTGAAAAGTCAATTAACTTTTTTCGCGCTCAAGTTTCTAATAATTCTTCAATCACCAAAGCAATGCATTCTTTATTAGACCGGTATCCCCATAGAACAGCAGAGTTTGTGTCAATAGCTCTTGCTGCGTATCCAGAAAATTATAAAGATATTATAATGGCAAGCGTTGAAACTCAACCCATGTTTGTGGATGAAATAATAACAGTTGCTAATGAATACAAAGTTGCAAAGCCTACGAAAATACTTGAATTAGCGATTATTGCTGAACCCAGTTATGCGGGAGCAGCAACGAAAGCGGCGTGTAATTTGAATCCTGAAGAATTCAACGAAATTGTTAAAGCAGCAGTTAGGACAGAACCAGATTCTGCCGATCAAATAGCGCAAAAGTTAGTCACAGCATTTCCGTCGAAAACAATGGAAATCTTAATTACTACATTGAAAGAAGTCCCATATGTCGGAAAATATGTGTTGGATGCACTACTAGCGACAATTGATGACGACGATGAACAGGCAGAAAATGTAATTATTATCTCTGTAGAGCAACTAGCAATACATCCAGAAGCCCTTGATCGACTTGTTCAACTCGCAGAACAAAGAAATATTAACGCCAATGCATTAAAAAATAGTGCGATGAAAGCAGGCTTAAGTGAGGTTGAAGTCAACGAAGTAATAGAAAAGCATTACAACTGAACGTTTAACATTGATAGTCGTTATTAAGAAACATTATCTGTGCGAATTTTTAGATCTGTTTAGACATTTACTTATTTGGCAAATAATAATAACACTTATGATCTGCGCATAAAAAAACCCGAGATAGACTCGGGTTTTTTTTAATAGTCAATTACTCTTCAGTAGCTTCTACTTCTTCAGCGACTTCTTCAGTAATTGGTCGGTCAACTAGTTCAACATACGCCATTGGCGCATTATCACCCGTGCGGAATCCGCATTTCATGATACGCGTATAGCCTCCTGGTCTCGTTTCATAACGAGGACCAAGTTCATTAAATAGTTTACCTACCACTTCTTTATCAGCTGTTCTAGCCATAGCTAGACGGCGATTTGCAACGCTGTCCTGCTTAGCTAAGGTGATAAGTGGTTCAATAACTCGACGCAGTTCTTTCGCTTTTGGCAACGTAGTTTTTATCACTTCGTGTTTAACCAAAGAGCTAGCCATATTCTTAAACATAGCTTGCCTGTGGCTGCTGTTACGATTTAACTGCCTACCACTCTTACGATGGCGCATAGTTTTATCCTTCTTTACAAATCAGTTTATGAAACCTGATTAATCTTTTTCAGCGATTGACTCTGGCGGCCAATTCTCTAAGCGCATACCTAGAGAAAGCCCACGAGAAGCAAGTACATCTTTTATTTCGGTCAACGACTTCTTACCTAGGTTAGGTGTTTTAAGAAGCTCAACCTCAGTCCGCTGTACCAGGTCACCAATATATTGGATAGCCTCTGCCTTCAAACAGTTTGCAGAACGAACCGTCAACTCCAAGTCGTCCACTGGACGCAGTAGAATCGGATCGAACTCTGGCTTTTCTTCTTTAGCTTCAGGAACAGAAATATCTCTCAATTCCACAAACGCATCTAATTGCTCAGCTAAAATTGTTGCAGAGCGTCTTATTGCTTCTTCTGGGTCTAACGTACCGTTAGTTTCCATATCAATAATAAGCTTATCCAAATCTGTGCGTTGTTCAACACGTGCAGATTCAACAGAATAAGCAATACGCTCTACTGGACTGAATGAAGCGTCGACTAATAAACGACCAATAGGTCGATCATCATCTTCAGAGGAACGTCTTGTAGACGCAGGTACATATCCACGACCCATTTCCACTTTGATACGCATACTTAGTTCGGCATCGCCAGTTAAGTTACATATCACATGCTCTGGATTGACTATTTCTACGTCACCATCATGCTGAATATCACCCGCGATCACAGGACCTGCCCCTGACTTAACCAACGTCAGCATTGCTTCAGTTTTGTTTTCTAAAGATACGGCTAAACCTTTCAGATTTAATAGTATCTCTAAAACGTCTTCTTGAACGCCTTCTTTCGCTGTGTATTCGTGTAACACACCGTCAATCTCCACTTCAGTCACTGCACAACCTGGCATAGATGACAATAAGATGCGACGAAGTGCATTGCCCAGAGTATGGCCAAAGCCACGCTCTAATGGCTCAAGTGTTACTTTTGCACGAGTAGGTGAAACGTTTTCAATTTCAACTAATCTTGGCTTTAGGAATTCGGTCACTGAACCCACAATGTATCCTCTTTAGTTATGCTTTACTTAGAGTAAAGTTCGACAATCAACTGTTCGTTTATTTCCGCAGACAAATCTGTTCTTTCAGGAACACGTTTAAACGTCCCTTCCATTTTTGAGTTGTCAACTTCCAACCAGGTTGGCTTCTCACGCTGGTCAGCCAATTCTAAAGCAGCAACAATACGAGCTTGCTTTTTAGCCTTTTCACGAACAGCAACCACATCTTCAGCTTTCACGTTGAATGATGGAATGTTAACTACTTGACCATTCACTAGAATAGCTTTATGACTCACTAACTGTCTCGCTTCGGCACGAGTGCTAGCAAATCCCATTCTATACACTACATTATCAAGACGTTGCTCTAAAAGCTGCAACAAGTTTTCACCCGTATTACCTTTCAAGCGCGCCGCTTCTTTATAGTAGTTTCTGAATTGTTTTTCTAATACGCCATACATACGACGTACTTTTTGTTTTTCACGCAATTGAACACCGTAGTCTGACAACCGGCCTCTGCGGGCGCCGTGCTGACCAGGAGCTGTTTCAATTTTGCATTTACTATCAATTGCTCTCACGCCGCTTTTCAGGAACAGGTCGGTTCCTTCACGACGACTAAGTTTGAGTTTTGGACCCAAATATCTTGCCATGATCTTTCTCCAACTGCTCGCTTAAACGCGACGTTTTTTCGGTGGACGACAACCGTTGTGCGGTATAGGCGTCACATCGGTAATGTTTGTAATCTTATATCCGGTAGCATTAAGTGCTCGGATAGCAGATTCACGACCAGGACCAGGTCCTTTAACGAAAACTTCAATATTTTTCAAACCATACTCTTGCGCGGCAACGCCAGCTCTTTCCGCAGCAACCTGTGCGGCGAATGGAGTAGACTTACGTGAGCCCCTAAAACCAGAGCCGCCTGAAGTTGCCCATGCTAAGGCATTTCCTTGACGGTCAGTTATTGTGACTATGGTGTTGTTAAAAGAAGCATGTATATGAGCCATGCCGTCTGCAACTTGACGTTTTGCGCGCTTACGAGTGCGCGTAGGTGTTTTAGCCATAACTTAATCTCCCTCGCTTACTTCTTAATAGGTTTACGTGGGCCTTTACGTGTGCGCGCATTTGTTTTTGTGCGCTGTCCACGTAGAGGTAAGCTGCGACGATGGCGAATGCCACGAAAACAACCTAAATCCATCAAACGTTTTATACTCATTGAAACTTCACGTCGCAAGTCACCTTCAACAGTAAACTTAGCTACTTCATCTCTGAGTTTATCAATAGTTGTCTCATCCAATTCTTTAATCTTGGTAGACTCTGAAACACCTGCATTACTGCAAATCTCTTTAGCTGTAGTGGCACCAATGCCATAAATAGCTTGTAGAGCAATTACTGTATGTTTGTGTTCAGGAATGTTAATGCCAGCGATACGGGCCATTAACAGCACTCCTCTTAATTAAATGTTACTAGCCTAAAAAGCCCGATAGGATACTTACCCAGTAACAAAATTGCAAATAAAGGTTTTAAAGCTTAGGCCACCAGTACAGTGACCTAATGTTAAAAACCGGTTTTGAAAACAGATTAACCTTGCCTTTGCTTATGCTTAGGCTCTACACAGATCACTCTAACAACGCCGTTACGTTTAATGATCTTGCAGTTACGGCAAATCTTTTTAACGGATGCACGAACTTTCATTACATCACTCCGTAATTGACTAACCTTTAAGGTTAGCTTTCTTAAGAACATCCCCATATTGATGTGACATCAAATGAGTCTGCACCTGAGCCATGAAATCCATTACCACTACACATATAATGAGAAGCGATGTACCACCGAAGTAAAACGGAACGTTAAACCACAGTAGTAGGAATTCAGGCACCAAACAAACAAAGGTAATATAGAGAGCACCAGCTAGGGTCAACCTTGTCATCACTTTATCTATATATCGTGATGTTTGCTCACCAGGTCGTATCCCTGGGACAAAAGCGCCAGATTTCTTTAGATTATCAGCAGTTTCTCGCGGATTAAACTGCAATGCTGTATAGAAAAAGCAAAAGAATATAATCGTTGCTGCATACAACATTACATATAGTGGTTGTCCCGGTGACAACATTAAAGATAAGTCAGTTAAAAATGACAGTGCTTCATTTTGACCAACTAACCCTGCTAGTGTACTAGGGAACAAAATTATACTTGATGCAAAGATCGGAGGTATAACACCTGCCATATTTACCTTTAAAGGCAAATGGGAACTTTGCGCTGCAAACACTTTTCTGCCTTGTTGACGCTTCGCATAATTCACAACAATACGTCGCTGCGCACGCTCAACAAACACCACTAAATATGTAAGCGCAATAATAATCCCACCTAATATAAACAAGAAAAGAAGATTTATGTCTCCTTGCCTTGCTTGCTCTGCAGTTTGACCAATTGCCGTTGGTAAACCAGCAACGATCCCTGCAAATATTAAGATGGAAATACCATTACCAATACCGCGCTCAGTAATTTGTTCACCTAACCACATCAAAAACATGGTACCGGTGACCAAACTAATTATTGCTGTAAAATAGAAAGGCAAACCAGGGTCGATCACTAAGCCAGGGATCATTGAAGGTAAACCAGTTGATATCCCAATAGATTGGAACGTCGCGAGCACTAAAGTCAAATATCTAGTGTACTGACTGATTTTACGTTGGCCAGACTGGCCTTCTTTCTTCAACTCTTTAAATGGCTCATGCACAGCCGCCAACAACTGCATAATAATTGAAGCGGTGATGTACGGCATTATTCCCAAAGCGAGTACCGATGCACGCTCTAGAGCTCCACCTGAAAACATGTTAAACATGCCAACAATTGTGCCCGTTTGTTGCTCAAATATTTGAGACAATACGTTTGAATCGATACCTGGGATGGGAACATATGACCCAAGCCTAAACACGATGATTGCGCCAAATACGAATAACAGTCGCGAGCGAAGCTCGCTTAAACCGCCACCTGCATTTGAACCCTGTCCTGGTTTCGCCATTTAGGTTATTCCTCTATTTTACCGCCAGCAGCGCTAATTGCTTCAACTGCGCCCTTAGTAACCCTTAGGCCACTAACAGTTACAGCGCGATCAATTGAACCACTTAGGATTACTTTTACAGTTTGCATTTCTTTCTTAATAAGACCTGCAGACTTTAAAGTTTCTAAAGATACAACGTCGCCTTCAACTTTAGCAATTTCGCTTAACGTTACTTGGTCAGTTACAAATGATGTACGCGATTTAAAACCGAATTTCGGTAATCTTCGCTGTATCGGCATTTGTCCGCCTTCAAATCCAGGTTTTACAGATCCACCTGAACGGCTTTTCTGGCCCTTATGGCCACGGCCACCGGTTTTTCCTAGACCAGATCCAATACCGCGACCTAATCTTTTACCTGATTTGTTTGCTCCCGGCGCAGGAGAAAGTGTATTAAGTTTCATTTATTACTCCTCCACTATCTCAACCATGTAATTTACACGGTTGACCATACCGCGCACGGCAGGGGTATCTTCAAGTTCACGAACATGACCGATCTTACGAAGACCCAAACCAACCAAAGTTGCTTTGTGTCTAGGCAGGCGACCGATCGAGCTTTTAGTTTGCTTTACTTTAATCGTATTAGCCATGTCCAATTACCCCATTATCTCATCAACCGGCAATCCACGTTTTGCTGCAACTTGCTCTGGAGAATTCATCTCTACCAAGGCATTAACTGTTGCACGAACGACGTTAATTGGGTTTGTTGAGCCATAACACTTAGAAAGAACGTTCTGGACACCAGCTACTTCAAGTACTGCACGCATTGCACCACCGGCAATGATACCAGTACCTTCAGATGCTGGCTGCATATATACTTTTGAGCCCGAGTGACGCCCTTTGATAGGGTGTTGAAGCGTATTTCCATTTAGGTCAACAGTTACTAAATTGCGTCGTGCCTTTTCCATTGCCTTTTGAATAGCAGCGGGTACTTCACGAGCTTTACCGTAACCGAAACCTACACGGCCGTTGCCATCGCCAACCACTGTTAAAGCAGTGAAACTAAAGATACGACCACCTTTAACTACTTTAGAAACACGGTTTACCGCGATTAGCTTTTCTAACAAGTCACCTTGTTGTTGTACTTCTACTTTAGCCATTTTAAACTCCTAGAACTGAAGGCCCGCTTCTCGAGCGGCATCAGCCAGTGCTTTCACACGACCGTGATATTTAAATCCACTTCTATCGAAAGCAACTTCTTTAACGCCTTTTTCGATAGCACGTTGAGCGATCGCTTTACCGACTGCCTCGGCTGCCTCGACATTACCCGTAGATTTTAATGAGCCTTTAAGCTCCTTTTCAAGGGTAGACGCAGAAGCCAACACCTCAGAACCGCTAGGAGCGATTAGCTGAGCGTAAATGTGACGAGGTGTACGGTTGACTACTAAGCGAGTAGCTTCTAGTTCACTGATCTTCTTACGAGCGCGCGTTGCGCGACGTAAGCGAGCTGTTTTCTTATCCATATCACCCACCTACTTTTTCTTAGCTTCTTTACGACGAACAACTTCATCTGCATACCGCACGCCTTTGCCTTTGTATGGCTCAGGTGGACGATAAGCGCGAATGTTAGCTGCAACCTGACCCACTACCTGCTTATCAACGCCAGTTACGACGATTTCAGTTTGAGTAGGAGTTTGAACGGAAATACCGTCAGGCATGTCGTAAGCGACAGGGTGTGAAAAGCCTAATGTTAAGTTAAGCTTGCTACCTTGTGCTTGCGCACGGTAACCAACACCATTTAATTGAAGTTTCTTTTCAAAACCTTCAGTTACACCTTTAACCATAGACGCTAATAACGAATTTGCTGTACCTGCCTGCGCCCAACCGTTTGCAACGCCCTCTTTGGGCATTGTAGTAAGCTGACCGTCTTCATGCTTTATTTCAACAGCATCATTAAATACGCGTGTTAAAGTACCTTTATTACCTTTTACTGTAACTTCTTGGCCCGATATAGAAATATCTACACCAGATGCGACCGTTACAGGAGCTTTTGCTATACGTGACATATTTATTCCTCCGTTATGCTACATAACCGATGATCTCACCACCCATGCCAGCTTTGCGAGCTGCACGGTCGGTCATCACACCTTTTGAGGTAGACACGATAGCAATTCCAAGCCCGCCTAAAACCTTTGGTAACTCATCTTTTTTCTTGTAGATTCGTAAACCAGGGCGACTGACTCGTTCAATTGTATCAATTACTTTTTTACCCTCGAAATACTTTAACGTAACTTCTAATACAGGCTTAGTGCCCTCTGAAACGTTAAAATCTTCGACATAACCTTCTGCTTTCAGCAAGCTTGCGATTGCAACGCGTAGCTTTGAAGAAGGCATAGTAGTCGCAACTTTTGAAGCTTGTTGCGCGTTACGAATTCGGGTAAACATATCCGCGATAGGATCTTGCATGCTCATATCTGCTACTCCTTACCAGCTGGCTTTTTTCAAGCCAGGGACCTCACCACGCATTGCAGCTTCACGAAGCTTAATACGAGAAAGACCAAATTTGCGTAGGTAACCATGTGGACGACCCGTTACACGACAGCGATTTTGCTTGCGTGAACGTGAGGAATCACGTGGAAGTTGTTGTAGCTTAAGAACAGCGTCCCAGCGCTCTTCTTCAGAAGAATTAACATCACTGATGATTGTTTTCAATGCATCACGTTTTGCTGAATACTTCTTAACCAGCTTAGCACGCTTTACTTCGCGCGCCTTCATTGATTCTTTTGCCATAACCCTACACCTTATTTTCTAAACGGGAAACGGAATGCACTTAACAAGGCATGCGCTTCTTCGTTAGTTTCAGCACTGGTAGTGATAGTGATATCCATACCGCGCACTTTATCCACTTTATCGAAATCGATTTCAGGGAAGATAATTTGCTCACGCACACCCATGCTATAGTTGCCTTTACCGTCAAACGATTTCGGGTTTAGACCACGGAAGTCACGGATACGAGGAATAGTAATTGAGATTAAACGCTCAAGAAATTCCCACATACGCTCGCCTCGTAGGGTTACTTTACAGCCTATCGGATAACCTTCGCGGATTTTAAAGCCCGCTACAGATTTTCTTGCAACAGTAACAACTGGCTTTTGACCAGCAATAGCTGCCATATCAGCTTGCGCTGCTTCTAGCACCTTTTTGTCTGCTACTGCTTCACCTAAACCCATGTTTAGTGTGATTTTTTCTATCCGAGGGACTTGCATGACGCTTTTGTATCCGAACTGCTTCGCAAGATCAGCTACTACTGTTTCTTTATAGAAATCATGCAGTTTCGCCATCGTACTCTCCAATTAAATTAAACTAAGTTGCCGTTAGACTTAAAGAATCGAACTTTCTTTTCGTCTTCAAAACGGAAACCTACACGATCTGCTTTTCCAGTTTCTGGATTAACAATCGCTACATTTGAAACATGAATAGAGGCTTCTTTTTCAATAATACCGCCAGGCTCACCCGCTTGAGGGTTTGGCTTTTGGTGCTTCTTGATTATGTTGATGCCTTCTACGAATACGCGGTCATCAGACGTTACAACTCGCAATACTTTACCTTGCTTGCCTTTGTCTTTACCCGCTAATACGACTACTTCATCATCACGACGAATTTTTCTAGCCATTATCGTGACTCCTTAAAGTACTTCTGGGGCCAATGAGATAATCTTCATGAATGAATCTCCACGAAGCTCACGAGTGACCGGGCCAAAAATACGCGTGCCAATAGGTTGCTTGTTTGCATTAAGCAAAACAGCTGCGTTGTTATCAAAACGGATAGTTGAACCATCTGCTCTACGAACGCCTTTCCTAGTACGCACCACCACTGCATTTAAAACGTCACCTTTTTTAACTTTACCGCGAGGAATCGCTTCTTTTACGGTAACTTTAATGATGTCGCCTATGTGTGCATATCGACGGTGCGAGCCACCAAGAACCTTAATACACTGAACCCTGCGAGCGCCCGAGTTATCGGCAACGTCCAGGTTAGTTTGCATTTGGATCATGTTAGTGCTCCGCTATTTAAAATTATGACTCAAATTGAGTCGCTAAGCTGCTAAATGCCTTATAAATACAAATATTTACAATACAAATAGACCATACCCCTATAAAAAGGGCGCGAAACTATAACAGAAAACAATCTTAGAGTGTAGGTTATTTTGAAAATAAATAATAAATTAAGGACATTGATAACATAACTATTGGGTGTCAGAAATAAGCACTAAAGCAATAACTTAAATAAGAATAGTAACTTAAGCAACAAATAGCGTTAGCGCCTTTGCCTAACCACCTCAAATAAACATATACCAGATGCTACGGATACGTTCAGACTAGAAACTGTGCCCGCCATTGGAAGCTTTACTAACTCATCGCAAGATTCGCGAGTAAGCCTTCGCATTCCTTTACCTTCGGCGCCCATAACAAGCGCAACAGGACCGGTTAAATCGCAATCATAAATTAGTTGCTCGGCCTCTCCTGCAGCACCAACCACCCAGACACCTTCTTTCTGCAACAATCTAATCGTTCTTGCCAAATTGGTTACCTGAATCAAGGGAACTGTCTGTGCAGCCCCTACGGCTACTTTGCTTACCACTGGGGTTATTCCAACTGCTTTATCTTTTGGCGCAATAATAGCATCAGCACCCGCCGCATCAGCGTTTCTGAAACAAGCACCAAGATTGTGCGGATCAGTGACCGAGTCAAGGACTAACAGCACAATAGGGGTGTTCAATTTCGCTTTTTCAACCACTAAGTGTGATAAGTAATCTTCATTTAATACTTTTGCGGGTTTAACCTTGGCTAATATCCCTTGATGCTGTTGACCCTGAGTCTTGTCATCAAGTGTTTTTCTATGCACAAACTGTACGGCCACTCTTTGCTTACGAGCCGCATTGATAACCTCATTCATTCTGTCGTCACTGCGGCCCTTTGCGACCATAATTTCTAACAAACGCTCAGGTTCATTTGTCAAAACAGCATGAATAGGATGTATTCCGTAAATTAATTCTGATTGAGCCACTAAATTATTTCTCTTGTATTAATTGTCATTGGGCGTGAGGTGCTTTTTTGCATTATTTATTGTTGCATTATTTGCGCCTTAGTTTAGACCTAGCGCCTTTACTTTTTTTCGATTTTCCCACTGACGATTTTGTCGACTGTTTATTCGCTCTTTTTTTATCCCCACTGCCTGATGGATTCTGGCGACCTTTCGACTTATTAGATTTTTTTGACTGTCTTTTCGCACTTTTTATATTAACTATAGCCTCTGGTAACAGATCAATTTTACGTTCATCTAAATTGACCGCGGCGACTTTAATTTTAATCACATCCCCAAGACGATACACAAGTCCGCTGTTTTCTCCTATTAGCCATTGTTTGATATCGTCGTAATGGAAGTAGTCATTCCCTAAAGCAGTGATATGTATAAGACCGTCAATTTGATAATCGACTATGCGCACGAACAGGCCAAAATTGGTGACTGATGCAATAACACCTTCGAATACGTCTCCAACATGGTCCTGCATAAACTCGCACTTTAACCAATCTGCTACATCTCTAGTAGCGTCGTCTGCGCGCCTTTCTGCCATTGAGCATTGCTCTCCGAGCTGTGTGATTTCTTCTTCTGTGTAGAATTTTGCGCCTTTGCAAAGTTTTTGATTTGCTTGTTTGTTTAGAATTGCCTTGATTACTCTGTGTACGATTAAATCTGGGTATCGTCTGATAGGAGAAGTAAAGTGTGCATAGGCTGGTAATGACAACCCAAAATGACCGATATTCGCTCCATCATAAACGGCTTGCTTCATTGAACGCAGTAACATAGTCTGGATAAGCTCTTTGTCGATGCGGTTAGTGATCTTACTGGCCACTTCTGCAAAATCGTTAGGATTTACGTCATTACTTGCAGTAAAGCCTATACCAACCTCTGATAGGTACGATCTAAATGTTTTCAAGCGGTCTTCATCAGGCTTGTCATGCACTCGAAAGAGTGCTTCTGCATTATTATTTTCAATGTATTTGGCAGCACTTACATTGGCCATAATCATGCATTCTTCTATAATTTTGTGGGCGTCGTTTCGTTCAATCGGTATGATATGATCAATTTTACGCTGAGCATTGAACACAAACTTTGTTTCTTTGCTCTCAAATTCTATCGCCCCACGATGGGTTCTGGCCTTCTTTAACGTTCTATAAAGCTTGTAAAGGTTTTCTAAATCTTCGACTCGCTCTTCATATCGCTCTTTGAGCAACGGATCATTGTTTAGTATTGCCCAAACTTTATTGTAGGTAAGCCTCGCGAAAGAGTTCATTACCGCTTCATAAAATTGATACGTCTTCAACTCTCCTGTGCTGCTTATTTCCATTTCGCAAACCATACACAGTCTGTCCACATTAGGATTGAGAGAACATAAACCGTTTGAGAGTTTCTCTGGTAACATGGGTATTACTTTTTCAGGGAAATAAACAGACGTTGCCCTTGTTTGAGCTTCAACATCTAGCGCCGTTCCAATTTTGACGTAACTGCTCACGTCGGCTATGGCAACGTATAGTTTCCATCCACCGTTGGGTAAAGGATTACAATAAACAGCATCGTCGAAATCTCTTGCGTCCTCGCCATCAATTGTAACCAGTGGCAACTTAGTTAGATCCTTACGATTCTGTTTAGCATCCTGCGTAACTGTTTCAGGTATTTTCTGAACGAAGTTTGTCACCGATTGAGGCCAGTTATGCGGTATGTCAAAGTTTCGCAATGCAGTTTCGATTTCCATACCTGGAGCCATATGATCGCCTAAGACCTCAATGATTTTTCCAAGAGGATTGGATTGCCTAGCTGGCCTTTGAGTGATCTCAACGATCACTACATGCCCTTGTCTAGCGCCATTGGCATGTTCTTTGGGGATGATGATTTCATGACTTATACGATTGTCGTCTGGGATAACTAGACTTACACCCTGCTCTGTAAAAAATCGGCCTACAATTGGGTCTGAGCGGCTCGCTATGATTCTAATCGGTCTAAATTCTTGTCTGCCTTTTCTATCCTGCTTACCAGTTACGCCCTCAACAACGTCGTCATGCAATAATGTGGACATAAAATTTTGAGGTATGAACAGGTCTTTTCCCTCGTCACTTCTTCTAAGAAAACCATAACCATCTCTGTGACCAATTACTTGGCCTTGAATAAGCGCTTCCGTATCACCTGAAGGCAAGGCGTACTTTTTATCTTTGTTAATAAACGATAATTGACGCTCTCGCTCCATCGCTCTAAGTCGGCGCTGTATACCAATACGACTGTCTTCATCAACAGCATTGACTAAAGTACACACTTCTTTAAATGCAAGTGGCCTTTGGTGCTTCTTGAATAATTCAATTAAATATTCTCGGCTTGCGACCGGATTGTCGTAATTAGACTGCTCTCTTTTAAAAAAAGGGTCTGATTTACCAAGATTTGAAGTTGGGGCTGAACTTTCATGAGCGTTATTGAGTTTAGACGGCTCGGATTCGTTACTTGTGCTATTTGTTTTTTTATTCATGTCGATAGTATAAATGAAAGCGTCTTATTAAGCATCATATAGTGACAACACCGCACATCAAAAGTCAAACTAGGATTAATCAGTCCGAGCTTCGTCGCGCGTATACGTCACTACAGACGCTAAAACAACACCGCCTAGACCAGCTGTAGCATCTGCTATACCCCCAGTTGACTGCCAGCCTAGCGATCTTTGCAAGAATTGAGCGGTCAAAAAAGTGCAACTACAATTCAACACTAAGCTGCTGCGCCATAAACAAACCTTTCTCAAGCGCTACTTCAAGATTTTCATCTGATGCCAATGCTACGCCCATTCTGCGCACGCCTGAAACTTCCGGCTTTCCGAATAATCGAAGATCGGTGTTTGGCAAACTAAGCACTTGATCTAAATTACTGAATTTGATTTGTTGGGAGTCTCCTTCTACGAGCAACGCAACTGAAACTGATGGCTTGCGAAATCCAATAGTTGGTATAGGTAGTCCCAGAAAAGCTCTTGCGTGCAGTGCAAACTCAGATAAGTCTTGAGAAATTAACGTTACCATTCCGGTATCATGAGGGCGTGGCGAGACCTCACTGAAAATCACACTGTCTCCTTTTATGAATAATTCCACACCAAATAAACCATTACCGCCTAGTGCTGACGTAACTTGATCAGCAATATCCTGAGCTTGTTTAAGAGCAACTAAAGACATAGCTTGAGGTTGCCAACTTTCTCGGTAATCGCCATTTTGCTGTCGATGACCAATAGGTTCACAGTAACTGGTTCCATTCGCATGCCGAACAGTCAATAAAGTAATTTCGTAGTCAAAATCGACAAAACCTTCAACAATCACTTTTCCTTTACCTGCTCTACCGCCCTCTTGAGCGTAATTCCAAGCATTTTCAACATCGTTTTGACTATTCAGTAAACTTTGACCCTTACCCGAAGAGCTCATTATTGGCTTTACGATACAAGGAAAACCTATTTGCTTGACGGCATTTTCAAACTCATGTTTTGTCGATGCAAATTTATAGTCTGAAGTTGGAATATTTAATTCTTCAGCTACCAGCCTGCGAATGCCCTCTCTGTTCATCGTCAAATTAGCCGCCTTAGCACTGGGTACTACGTTAAAACCTTCCTGTTCCAAAATAATTAATTGCTCAGTAGCGATAGCCTCTATCTCTGGCACAATAAAATCGGGATTTTCCCTTCTGATTATGGTGTCTAATGCCTCGGAATCGAGCATAGAAATAACGTGGCAGCTGTCTGCAACTTGCATTGCCGGAGAATTTTTGTAGCGGTCAAGGACAATAACTTGACACCCCAGTCGTTTGAGCTCAATAACGACTTCCTTTCCAAGCTCTCCACCGCCAAGAAGCATAACTTTGGTTGAAGTAGATGAGAAAACAGTACCAATTGAAATAGGTTGCGACATAGTTAAGATCATTATTATGTGATTATAGATAAGATAATAATAAACATATATTCGAGGAAAAACTATCGAAATGGCCTATGAAAGATAGTGCAATGTTGCTTTGCGATTTGTATAAAACTCTCTACAATAAAGGGTGTCGTATCTTCTGAGAAAAACGGTTCAGTTGATTAGGTTTCGTCGTAATTCCCTAATATCCATCGGACTCATTCGCCTTTCAAGCTCGGCAAGGTATGCCTCAATCTTTGAGTTTTGTTCGTCGGATTCCGCTACATAATTATACAACCAAATATAGCTGTCAGCATAATCATACGGGCTGCCGTGCCCTTCAATGAACATATCGGCTAATTGCAATTGTGCTCGTTTGTTGCCTAAAGAGGATGCCTCTCTAAGGTATACAATTGCTTTATCTAAATCTTTTCTTACAAATTTACCTGCTCGATGGTATCGACCTAACTGCTCAAGTGCTGCTGGAAGTCCTTGTAAAGCCGCCTGTTTCATATAGTGGACCCCGGTTGCAGCGCTTTTTTCTACGCACACTCCCCAAGCTAACATGTCTCCCCACAAAAATTGGAACGACGGTAGACGCATGACTTCCGCTCTTGCTTCAATGTCCTCGACAATTTGACATCGGTCTTGTTTCACTCTGTCGAGATGTTTATTTTGATTTATTAGTTCGATGAGTTCATCTTGAGAATAGACCTGAATAGCCTCTAGCTCTTCAGCTACAGAATACTTCAAACCACCAAAAGTCATAAATAAAAGAACACAAAAACCTTTCATTGTTGTTCGGTACATATGTGTATATTTATATTGCATGAACAAAAAAACCTCATAACCATTGCAATAACGGCTTATTTGACAAATCTTCTTGGATAAATATCGGCAATAATGTTCAAATAATTAGTTGTAAAGTCTAATTTGAAAATAAACAAAATAGCTACGGGTTGGGTATAACACCCATTAAAGTAAATAGAGGTCCTGAAAACCAAATGAAATATAAAGATTTGCGCGATTTCGTCAATAAATTAGAAAAATTAGGAAAGCTGAAGCGAGTCACTATTGAAGTCGATCCAGAGCTTGAAATGACTGAAATTGCAGATCGTACGTTACGAGCGGGAGGGCCCGCTATACTATTTGAAAACCCTAAAGGCTACAAAGTACCTGTGCTGGCGAATTTATTTGGCACCCCCGAAAGAGTCGCATTAGGAATGGGGCAAGAATCTGTTGAGGCTCTTAGGGAAGTTGGAAAGCTTCTGGCTTTTCTTAAAGAGCCCGAACCGCCTAAAGGTCTAAAAGACCTAATGAGTAAAATTCCCGTTTTCAAACAAGTTTTAAATATGCCCGCCAAGGTCATAAAAAAAGCGCCTTGCCAGGAAAACATAGTATCTGGGGAAGACGTCAATTTGGCCTCTTTGCCGATACAGCGATGTTGGCCAGGAGACGCTGCCCCATTAATTACATGGGGATTAACAGTCACAAAGGGGCCGCATAAAAAACGACAAAACTTGGGAATTTATCGTCAACAAGTGATCGCTAAAAACAAAATTATCATGCGATGGCTTTCTCATAGAGGAGGCGCGTTAGATTTCAAAGAATGGTGTCAAACCAACCCAGGCGAACCCTATCCTGTTTCGGTCGCATTAGGTGCCGATCCAGCCACGATTTTGGGCGCGGTAACCCCTGTTCCAGACACTTTATCAGAATATGCCTTCGCTGGTTTACTAAGAGGTGATAAAACAGAAGTCGTAAAGTCGGTATCAAACGACTTGCAAGTGCCTGCTTCAGCAGAAATTGTTTTGGAAGGGTACATCGCACAAGATGAAGTGGCGCCTGAGGGACCATATGGAGACCATACAGGGTATTACAACGAAATAGATACGTTTCCTGTCATGACCGTCACCCACATTACCCACAGAGATAATCCTATTTATCATTCTACGTATACCGGAAGACCACCAGATGAGCCTGCTATATTGGGAGTTGCGTTAAATGAAGTCTTCGTTCCTATCTTACAAAAGCAGTTTCCTGAGATTGTTGACTTCTATCTTCCTCCTGAAGGTTGCTCTTATAGAATGGCCGTAGTGACCATGAAGAAACAATACCCTGGTCATGCAAAACGAGTAATGATGGGTGTTTGGTCATTTCTTAGACAATTTATGTATACTAAGTTCGTAATTGTTTGTGATGATGATGTGAATGCCAGAGATTGGAATGACGTAATCTGGGCCATTACCACTAGGATGGATCCTGCACGTGATACAACCATGATTGAAAATACCCCTATTGACTATTTAGACTTTGCTTCGCCAGTATCTGGATTGGGTTCCAAAATGGGCCTTGATGCGACTAATAAACTGCCTGGGGAAACCGATAGAGAGTGGGGAACTCCCATTGTCATGGATGACAAAGTTAAGCAAAAAGTAGACGAAATTTGGGAACAATTAGGTCTTTTAGAGTAAACTATCGGGTTTTTATCAAGCGTGCCGTTTTGAGCAGCTCGTTATGTTAAAATTGAAATATCTAGTAGTAACAATTATGGGAAGTTCTAAATGAAACGTATCAAGACAAATGTGGTTAGCATTGACTCACTCTCACCTTATGTAAAGAAATTGATACTAGACGCGGGGGAAGAAGTCTTTTTCAAGGCTGGGCAATACCTGCAAGTGGTTATGTCAGAAAACGATAAAAGGCCTTTTTCAATTGCCAATAAACCTTCTTTGGATGGCCTGATTGAATTACATATCGGGGCGGCTCCAGAAAATCCTTATGCTTACGAAGTGATCACTAAAGCACAACAAGAAAAGAACCTGTTAGTTGAAATAGGGTTAGGAGAAGCCTTCCTACAAAAGAGCAGTAAAAAAGCGATTTTGATCGCAGGTGGCACGGGTTATAGCTATGCGAAGTCTATATTGTTAAGTCTTTTAAGCGACCAACCCGAGCGAGAAGTAGTGCTGTATTGGGGAGCAAGAGACGAAAGCGAACTTTATGAAAAAGAATCTTTATTCCAATTGAGCGTCGTGCACAAAAACTTTACGTTTAAGCCCGTTGTAGAAACACCTACCGATAGTTGGCACTATCAAGTAGGCAAAGTTCATGAAGCTGTGCTTGAAGATTACTCTGATTTTGCTGAATTACAAGTATATGTAGCAGGCAGATTCGAAATGGCAGCGGTAATAAAAAAAGCGCTTTTGCCTTTAAATTTGAAACAAGATGACCTCTTCGGCGACGCTTTTGCTTTCATTTAAAGAAGGGACGTTATTAAACTGCTTACAAATTAGTTACTGCCAGAAGCAATCCAAGTCTACACATTTTTCGTTAAATACAAGGTTAAACATAAAGCTATAGTTGGAAATAATAGCTGTGGATTTGGATAATTCTAAAAGGTAGTAATAAAATAATGAGCAAAGCCGGAATGATAAGAGCTTGTCTAGCGGTACTAATGATAAATGCAACTTCGTTTTTAGCGATTGCCCAAAACAGTATTCCTCTTGTGGGAAATAAAGTTCCTACATTAATAGACGCGCAAGAATACCCTGCCAGAGCCAACGCTTTGGTTCAAGCGATTATGGATGATGCACCCATTACGATCACCGCAACAACCCAAGCTTGGTCGGGAAGCGGTTTAAGAAATGGAACGTTCGCGGGCTTTATTGACCATTATTCTTTAAATAATCAAAGAAACACTTATATTTACTCAGAACCTTACATGTCAATACCTTTGCACATAGCTTCTAAGAATGAAAACGCTGCTGATATATCGCGATTAGACAAGATTTACAGAACAACCGTTGGCGTAGAAAATAGATTTGCTAATACGGATAAAATGAGGTCAGAGAGAAGCGTACGTTGGGCTAGATCTCCTGATTTTTTGGGTATTATTCGTCAAATTGGAGATGAACGCGTAGATTATATACTCGCCGATAAGTTCATGTTAGATGAAGTGAATAAATTATTGTTTGACGGAAACAAAGCACCTCTCTCTATCGGTAAAAAACCTATATATGTTGTTGAAGTGAGGTTGGCCATTAAAGCGGACTATCCCGATGCGAAACAAATAGTCGAAAAATTCAATTCCACAATTTCAGATATACAAGCCGAGGAAATAATCGCAAATATAAGCGACACGGCACTTAATGCAGAGGATGGAGACATCTCAATGTTAGATGAGGCTTTGTATGTCGAAATTATTAGAAAATGGTAAACATCTTGTTGGACAAACGCTTGCCAGGTATTTCAAGTTGCTTAGCTTTCGAAATGGCTCGTTCACAATCAAGTGGGGCAAGATAGACAAACTCCTAGCCAGCTAGTCTCACATACATTGCAAGTGTCATTAAGATGAATGGATAAGGCCTTCTAATTCAGGGGTTTTCATA
Organism: Glaciecola sp.; assembly: GCA_965660815.1. Classification (GTDB taxonomy): domain Bacteria; phylum Pseudomonadota; class Gammaproteobacteria; order Enterobacterales; family Alteromonadaceae; genus Glaciecola. Next base: position 49,035 of record CBFIBG010000023.1, on the reverse strand, counting down.
ATTAAAAGAAAGCCTGTAGTCCAGTCTGTGACCTGCCTAATATTAAGCCGTGTATATCGTAGGTCCCCTCGTAGGTATTGACTGTTTCTAAATTTATCATGTGCCTAATCACATGATATTCGTCGCTGATCCCATTGCCTCCATGCATATCCCGAGCCTTTCTTGTGATATCAAGTGCTTTAGCGCAGTTATTGCGTTTAACCAAAGAAATCATAGTTGGGTCAAGTTTTTTGCTATCAAGTAATCTCCCAACTCGCAAACTGGCTTGCAAACCTAAAGTAATTTCCGTTTGCATATCTGCTAATTTAGTCTGGAATAGTTGAGTTTGTGCCAGTGGGCGATCGAATTGTTTTCTGTCCAAACCATATTGCAAAGCTCTGTGCCAACAAAACTCAGCGGCGCCTAACACTCCCCAAGAAATACCATACCTTGCCATATTTAGACAACTAAACGGACCTTTTAAACCTTTTACACCCGGCAGTTTACTCGAGTGCTCAATGAACACATCGTCCATCACTATTTCACCAGTCACTGAAGCCTTTAGAGACTGTTTACCAGTAATTTTAGGACAAGTGAGTCCCTTGCTTCCGGCCTCTACTAAATAGCCATAAATCTCATCGTCATCGGTTTGTTTTGCCCAAACCAAGCATAAATCGGCAATAGGACTATTCGTGATCCACATTTTGCTACCGTTTAAACGGTAGCCACCTTCTACTGGTCTAGCCCGTGTTTTCATCGAAGCAGGATCAGAGCCCGCATCTGGCTCTGTCAATCCAAAACAACCTATAAGTTCCCCTGAAGCCAGTTTCGGTAAGTACTTTTCCTTCTGTGCGTCACTGCCAAATGCATTAATAGGATGCATGACCAATGACGATTGAACGCTTATAGCGCTTCTATAACCGCTGTCCACTCTTTCAATTTCACGAGCAATGAGTCCATAAGAGACATAATTTACGCCAGCACAATTAAACCCATCGATGGTAGCACCAAGAAGCCCAGCCTGACCCATTTTCCGCATAATGCCAGTATCAAAATACTCGTTCCTATTTGCCATTAAAATGCCTGGCTGCAATTCAGACTGCGCAAACTCTTTCGCACTATCTCGAATCATTCGCTCCTCCTCTGATAGCTGCTCTTCTATCAAAAGGATGTCTTGCCAATTGCTCATGTTATATCCTTGAAAAATTTGTGCTTGGCTAATAAAAACGCACCAAAGACAGGGGAGTGTTCTGGCTCTTGTAGTCTAAGATTATAATTTTCTTGTATTCTTTGCTTATACACTGAGGATAAACCACCGGCTATGCACAGAGTATCTACCGAGCCTGCGTGCGCCATAATAATATCAAATATATAATTGGCACCTTCATCTAGCCATTTATTCACTTGCTTTGATGTGTGACTAATCTTTATTAAATCCGGAGCCAACTTGGCAATATTAGAAATGTTGCTCGCTGAATAATAATCGACGATTTCAGCAGTATCGTGTCCAATATTAGCTTCTAATATATCTGAAAGTTCGCACTTACTAGACCCTAAATCCAACCATTTTAAGTACCATGTCAGTGCTTTTTTTCCTAACCAAGCGCCAGAAGCTTGGTCGCCTAGCAAAAACCCATGCCCACCGAATTGGGACAACGATCGTTCTTGATACAAAGCAAAGCATGAACCTGTGCCGACAATTATAAAGAAACAATCGTTCAAAGCATGTGCTCCAGCACAGCCAATGTGTACATCGGTGGTAATTAAGATATCTTGGAAAGGATGTCGCCAATTTGCCATTTTCTGTTTAGCAATCTTTGTTTTAGCGCCTGCCAATCCAGCACTCAAATAACAATGTTTAAGCTCAATACAGGTACTTGAATTAATATTTACTTGCTCTAACAGCTTTTCACTTGCAATCATAATATTATCAATTGCCGATTGATAATTTGAAAACACGTTAGCCGGTCCTGTTATTGCACTGGCTAAAACTTGTTCACTTGATGAATCGAGCAAAGACGCCTTGCAACTTGTACCTCCCCCATCTATCGCTATAACAAACGGACCAGAAAGATTACTAATACTCATCATAAATGTTTTGATTCAGTCGATTTATAAACTCGCGGGACTCGTTTTGAAACTCTGGTCATTAACTCATATCCAATCGTATCGATATGTTCAGCGACATCATTAATCGGTAAATGCTTTCCCCACAGCTCAACCTTGTCACCGACTTCAACATAACTCATGTCGGTGACATCAAAGGTCAACATGTCCATCGATACTCTTCCAACTAGCGGGATGAGATGCCCCTTGCACCAAGCGGGCGTTCCACTGGGTGCATGTCTTGGGTAACCATCTGCGTAGCCAAGCGCAACGGTGGCGATCAAACTATCCCGTTTTGCCTGCCAAGTCGCTCCATACCCAACGAATTCACCCTTTGCAATTTTCCTAATAGCCATAATTTCTGATTCAAGAGTCATTACGCTAGAAAGTTGAAAATCTTGATTGTACTCTTTGGGGAAAGGAGTTGAGCCGTACATAGCTATGCCAAGACGAACATAATCTTTCCTAGCATGTGAAAAACGAATGTTAGTAGCCGAGTTAGCTATGCATAATTTAAAACGGCTTTCACCGACCGCGTCTAAAAACGTTTTAATTTGATTGTGCGCATGCTCTTGTGTCATTTCATCTGCGCACGCTAGATGAGTAACCATAGTAGACCCTTCTTCCAACAGGTCTTCATATGATTCTGTGATAGCATCAAATTCAGCAATAGGAAAGCCCAAGCGGTGCATGCCAGTGTCGAATTTAAGCCATATTTTATCGACATTATGCTTTCCTCTCTGCTTGAGGTTCTTTGCATGCTCAAGCTGCCATCGCTCATGCATAAGCCAGACAACTCCTAATCCTTCGGCATCGGTAAAATCGTCGGTACTATGAGGGCCTTGTAAAATCAAAATAGGTAAAGTAATTCCTGCCACTCTTAATTCGATTGCTTCATCCAAAAATGCGACGGCGAACATATCGACTTTATCTGCAATTTGATGAGACACTTGGATAGCGCCATTTCCATACGCATCTGCTTTTACCACCGCAATCACCTTACTATTTTCATTCAGGCCCTTTAATAAAGTTAAATTACTGTCCAATGCATTTAAGTCGATAATTGCACGTGTCGCGCGACTCATAAATTGATTATTCCTGTTGTTATAAATGAAAAAAGTACGTTAATCTAACACCATAATCGCTTATTCAAAATCATCATACAACACTTCAAATTTTGCTTCTATTAGATAGAGTCTATCAATGTGGTAATATGCGAAATTTAAGCTTCAAGATACAGCGAACATTAATAAAAATTAGGGCTAAGTCAAATCCACTAGCTTAGCTTTATGGCAATTAAGCATAATAAAAATTATTGCTCTTATCGATAAAAATATTTTGCTTTAAAGTCTGATATTAATCCCGATATAATTTAAGTCGTGTAAGTAGAGTAATGATACATGAGTAAAGATTATAGATTCCGTAAAGATGATTTAAATGAATTTGATGCCGGCGACTGGGATGATGTAAATGCTTACAAACGTACCAAAGAGCGGTATAGCAAATCCAATATAGTCAAAAAAAAGCGCGAAAGTAAAATTATGAGCCAAGTGAGAGCCAACCAATTCGGTGACTAGAATCTAAATATATTGGCTAAATCCGAAATTCGAGCTATAAAAGCCAGTAACAATATGTTTACTGGCTTTTTTATGGACATTCGATTCTTAAATACATTTTTGGAAGTCGTTCAAACCAGACATTTCGGCAGAGCGGCAGAAAATTTATACCTAACCCAATCTGCAGTAAGTGCGCGTATAAAGTTACTTGAAGAATACTTTAATACATCTTTATTCATTCGCAATCGAAATAGTATTCAAATTACACCGGCTGGCGAAAGACTTGTGCCTTTTGCAAAGAAGATTTCTAATGAGTTGGCCTTAGCTAGGCAGGTTCTCGCAGAACAAGAATGCGCCCACATAAGTATATCAGCCACACAAACTGCTATGCTGGTCTACTTCAATCAATATTTACCAGATTTATTCGTTAAGTTTTCAAATATAAGCATCAAACACGACATCAACCCGATTGAGCAAATGACAAAAAATCTGCATGAGCACACCGTAGATTTAGGCATAACAACAAGCACAGTCAAATCTGATGATGTGGAAAGTATTTTGCTGGGAAAAGTTAAATTAAGTCTATGCTATCACCATTCGATATCTGATCTAATGAATGCTAACCCAGAAAATTTTATCAATATTGACTACGGTGCTTTTGTTAATGAACAAATATACAGGGAGTATCCAGCAATAAAAAAGTCGAAAATAAGAACCTGTTCGTTATCGCTTGCGACGGAACTATTAAATAAGGCGAAAAAAATAGCCGTAATCCCAGTAATAAGTGATGAAAGAGATAACGTTTTCTCAAATAAATTAAAAAATAATTTTAAGTATTCATCTCTCCCTGAATGCTGCCACATACCAGTCTTTCTCAACAAGCTAAAACATAGCCCTAATCAAGGGGTAGAGACGATAGCCCATTACTTAATCGAAGAGTATTCAAAGGTGAATCAATAAAATTGCCCTTTGATTTTGTGTCATGCGCTGATAAGCGACGCTGTAATCTAGCCTTATGTCTAGTATGCGGGCAGTTTAACTAATATCTTTTCTATTCGCTTTTGCGATTGTGATACACTTTAGCGATAACGGATCGAATCATTTATGATAGAAACATGAAAATAACAAAGTCATATCCACCTCGTCGCTATAACCAACAGGCTATCCAGTTTTTTAGATTGGTAACTGAAAAGCTAGTCCCTCCCTCTTGGTATCGCAATGATATTCCTGAAAAGTCGAAACGCAAAGCCGTTGATGGGCATCTCAATTTGGAGATAGTTAGCCATTGTTGGGGATATGGCAACATGCTGACCTATCAATTGAGCTCTTTTGTCAATTATCCACCTAAGAATGCAACAGTTACCGTGACCGTTTTTTACTCTAAGGAAGATGAAAAAACCAGCCAAGTCATTGATTTCTTTAACTCTATACAAGTTAAAAACGTTGTTTGGAATTTTTTCGAGATAGAAAAAGAAAAGCTATTTAGGCGAGGTATTGGCAGAAATATGGCTGCGGTGTCAACTACTGCCGATTGGATTTGGTTTACCGATTGCGACATTATTTTTCATAACAACTGCATTGATTCACTGGCTCAAGCGGTGCAGGGAAAACAAGAAATCTTGTTTTTCCCCAAAACTGAATGCACAACCGACATGCTAACGGACGACGATCCAATGTTGCGCAAAGAAAGCGAACCTCAAGTGGTCGACATCTCGACAGAGAATTTTTCGCAACATTCTAGGGATAAAGCAAAAGGAGCATTTCAAATAGTTCATGGAGATGTGGCCAGAGCAATAGGATACTGTGAGAAATTAAAGATTTTCCAAACTCAAGATACGCGTTGGAGAAAAACTTATGAAGATACCGCGTTTAAATGGCTAATTGGTAGTGAGGGCATACCCATCGACATTGATGGTGTCTATCAAATCCGTCACGTCAGCAAAGGAAGATACGCAAAAGATTCAAACATTTCTAAAGTTCGAAGCAAAATAAGAAGAATGCAAGAATAATTTGAAAGCGTTGTGTTTAACCAACCAGATTGTTTCAAGTTCAAACACGTGTTTGGTCTAATAATGACCAGTTTTATTATGCTGATTCGCGACATGAAAATAGCCTTGTATAACCAACGTTTCTGCCTCGACGTTTAAATCTAAAGGCTTGAAGTCATCATGTTACATTTTTGCGCTGATTAAACCACGCTACCATCTTGAAAATTATGCTTACGCAATCATTAGCAACGTACTATATAAAACTATGCCTGTTAAAAATGGGATAAACTTACTTTCCCTTTCATCGGGTAACTCCTCTTTTAGCACATTTAAAATCACGGCACCCGCAAGAAAACCATAAATTAACAGCGCAATATGCTCCTGATAGCTGAACCACTTCCCAATTAAAAATCCAAGAATAATTGAAAATGACAATAGCCATCTGACCTTGTGTTTGTAAAGCATATTGTGACGTTGCTTTAAGCCAAAATCGTTAACTAAAAAATGAAAGGCTATTGCTACGCCAAACAACCATAAACTCGTCAAGCTTTGATGTTCAGCATGAATTAATAAATAACCTATTAATAGGTTATAGAAAGAAAACGTAATTGCGTGCAAATAAAACTCACGTTTGTTCAATACTTGTTCTGTTTTGGAATTGTACTTTGATCCTTTATTTCGATTCATCCAGTTTTCAATGCCGTAAAAAGTTACAAGGCCAAACATTGAGAGCAAATAAATATGATGCTCAAACCAAGACAGTACATTGCTAGTTGTTTGCTCAAAACTGGTTTGTGCGTGAGCGATCTCCGGAAATATATGTATGAAAACATAAGCGACTGACGTTCCACTAGCAAACGACAACCATCGACTTCTGGGTATGACGGATATAAAAGCGAGCTTACCAGCCAAAAGATGCACTAAGGCAATTAATGTGACAACTAGTAGTTGATGAATCTCCATAAGCATTCCTGACTTGTATTTACTCAAGCAAAACAGTAGCAAATTTTTCTCAGTTCCAAGTTGTGCCTAATGACGGCCATTAAACGAAAAGGAAAATGCCCGGATAAAATTGAACTCTCTTTTTTATCGCACTTAACACAGTATTTTGTCGATAAAATACGGCTCAAATTTGTTACTTAAAAAAATTAACAAAAGCGCAAAGTGAACAGCTTAACCACCTTTCTGCTTCGACGATTAAGTATTTCACAGACTAAAAGCCAACTGAGAAGGTTCAAAAACCTATCCCTTATTGATTTTATATAAAGCGCCTATTAACGTTAGTTGGCAGACTATCATGTGAAATTTTGCATAGTTTGGTCGAGATTAAATTAACAGTAAATTTAGATTAGATGGCAAGACGGAATGATTCCACTTTACTTGATAAATGAGATAACGAATGACAGGCGCTATGTTGAATAAAATAGAGTATTTAATGCTGGCAATTGAATATGAACAGGAGACGCTTACGTATCCCCTCTTCTTCTTTTTGATTGCCTAGAGCCGAATGTCTACAACGCTTTTGTCAAAGACATATTTGAGGTCGTAAATGACACATTTTTCTTTGCCTAAACTATTTAGGTATGAAGGGGCCATATTCAAAAACTCATCGTGGGCTACTGCGACAATGATCGCATCATACTTGCCTTGTGTTGGTTCGACTAAATCTAAATTAAAATCTTTTTTCACTTCTTGAGCCGAACACCAAGGGTCATAGATATCAATATTTGCTTTGTATTCTTTCAGCTCTGTCACTATGTCAATAAGCTTAGTATTTCTAACGTCTGGGCAATTTTCTTTAAAAGCAAACCCCATCAATAATACGTTTGCGTGCTGTACCTGAATCGTCTTTTGGATCATTGTTTTAATTAACTGGGATACAACGTGTTGAGCCATACCATCGTTTAAGCGACGACTGGCAATAATTATATCTGGGAAATATCCAACGCTCTGCGATTTATGAGTTAAATAATAGGGGTCTACTCCGATGCAATGTCCACCCACAAGCCCAGGGCGAAAAGGCAGGAAATTCCATTTAGTTCCAGCTGCTTCAAGTACTTCAAGAGTATCAATACCAAGCTTATTAAATATAATAGCGAGCTCATTAATCAGCGCTATATTGACATCGCGCTGAGTGTTTTCTATGATTTTTGCGGCCTCGGCCACTTTAATGGAGCTTGCTTTGTGTGTGCCTGCTGTAATTATTTTAGAATATAAACTGTCTACAAAATCAGATGTTTCTGGCGTAGAACCGCTGGTAATTTTAATAATATTAGATACTCGACGTGCCTTATCTCCTGGATTGATCCGCTCTGGTGAATAACCTGCATAAAAATCTTGATTGAAAGTAAGACCTGAAACTTCTTCAATTAAAGGTATGCATACCTCTTCGGTGGCTCCGGGGTATACTGTAGACTCGTAAATAACGACATCGTTTTTCTTCACAATTTGACCAATCATTTGACTTGCTCGGATTAGAGGGGTTAAGTCTGGTTTTTTATGCTCATCTATGGGAGTTGGAACGGTCACAATAATAACAGTACAATTCGCTAATGAGTCCAATTCACAAGAGTAATTTAAATGAGTTGCGCTTGCCAATTCTTCACTAGAGCACTCTAGTGTGGAATCGATACCATTGGATAATTCTTCTACGCGTCCTTTATTCAAGTCAAACCCAACTGTAGGGAATTGCTTTCCAAACTCAACAGCAAGGGGAAGACCTACATAGCCAAGACCCAATATGCCGATGTTGCAATTTTTCATGTCTAGCTTCAATTTAATGCTCCGTAACTGGTGTTCGCTCACTCATTTTAGCCAATAAAAGTAATTGAATTAATTTCCCGAATATTCATCCCCCATCTAATGGGAGTAACTCATATAGATAATGTATTTGAGTCAGTGTTTATCGTTTTATAAGCTCTCGCTACCGCCAAAACTCAAAATCTCAGTAGAGTAAAGAATAGAGGCTTTTATTGCAAATTTACACTATTTGCGCCTTAAGTCGTGATATGCAAGATAAGACATGACAGATATTAAGAAAATAGTAATCGAGTATTAAAACAGATAGACTATTGTTAATAAACTATAATTCTACAAAAAAGCGTTTATGGATAACTATTCAAACCCTTCATCTCTCCTAAAATTATTTACGTTAGCCTGCGTGATTAAGGCTATCATCATGCTAAGTAGCTGCACGTCGACCATGGGTATAAGCGACATGAAATCCAGCAACTCTAGCTTTAGAGTTAAGACGTTAGTGATGCATTTTACAGCCGTAAACTATGAAGATTCAGTTAAGTACTTAGTCAAAGAAGGCGGCGGAGTCAGTTCGCACTACCTGATCCCTATGCAAAACGACGAAACTTACCCAAACTCATCAATAAAAGTATTAAAACTTGTAGATGAAAATGAACGTGCATGGCACGCTGGAGTGAGCCACTGGCAAGGAAGAGACGGTCTTAACGATACGTCTATCGGAATTGAGATTGTTAATGTTCCTGAATGTATTGAACAGCAAACGCCGGCAGGCTTTGTTAAACCACGACCAGTATGTATATTTCCCGAATTTGAAAATAAGCAAATCGAGCTTTTAATAGAATTGAGCAGAGGAATACTGGAACGCAACCCTGATATAACCCCTACGGCAGTCGTTGGGCATTCTGATATCGCACCTTCTAGAAAAAATGACCCAGGTCCAAGGTTTCCATGGCAGAAATTATATGAGGCCGGTATTGGTGCATGGTACGAAAATGAGGCAGTAGCAAAATACTGGAATATTTTTAACCAAAAACCAGTACCCATTACCCTTGTGCAAAAAGCGCTTTCAACCTACGGGTATAAAGTCGCTGCAACAGGAGTTTTCGATAGACAAACTCAAGACGTGCTAGCGGCATTTCAGTTACATTTCGTGCCTTGGCAAGTTGACGGTTTGGCCAACAATCAAACCGTTGCCACTCTATTCGCGCTGCTTGAGAAGTATTTTCCCGATAGTCTTATCTCACTATTGGATGAGTTTAACTCTCAACAAAGTTTGCATAATGCGCCTAAGTTTGTGAATCAAAGCGATTTCGGCATAGACTTGTCTGCTTTAGACAGTGAATCCGTAAATAAAAATAAAATAGTGTTCCTAAGTAATGGAGTTACGTCTGAATTGAAGTTATCTAGCGTTGGTATCAAAAGTGCTGATATTTACATTAACGAACAAAAGATTAATTTAGGCGACTATTTTAACGCTTATGACAACCAAGAGTTACATGAGGAAACATTTTCTATCGGCAAGCGAACCGTACAAGGGAGAAACAGTTTAAGAGTTGATAATATTGAATTTTTATCAGGGTTTATGCCTGAAGTGACTCTGGATTTACAGGAAAAAGAGGCTCTGTTCACTGAGTCAGTCTCAACTATACAACAAGGACAAGACATCAAGGAGAGCGACATTGAAACAGATGCTACTACTGGAACCTTAATAGACGTTGATCAGCCTTTAGCGAAAAAACCAAAGCTTCACATCTCAATCACATATCCGACACTTAATGTCTCAGATGAGGCCGTACTTAAAGACAAAAGGGGTTTACAATATAATTTTGATAAACTCGACACTTGGCTAGAGCAGGGCCTTGACGAACAGCTACATGGTGCAGCGATTGTCGTGATTCATCGAGGAAGAGTGGTTAAACATGATGTTTACGGGTATGCACAAACACACAGCAATAGTGGAAATTTACTCAGTAATCCTATAAAAATGAACAAGCAAACCATGTTCGATATGGGAGAAAACACTCAGCCATTGGCGACTACTCTAGCCATAATGAAGTTGGTTGATCAAGGCATATTATCCCTGAACAAGTCTGTTACTCATTATCTGAAAGAGTATAAAGGCAATAACAGAGAAGTAGTCACCATTTCAGACCTGTTGTCTCACTCATCTGGGTATCAGGCAACTATCGATTTTTACGATCTCGACAATCCATTTGGCGAATACTTATATTCTCTGCAGCCAGAACTTACCAAACAATATTTGCTCACCAGAGTGCCTTTTAGTGCGCAACGAGGCCAACAACAACATAGTGATATCAATTACATGATCTTAGGGATCTTGGTAGAACGAGTAACCGGCATGGCATTGGACGAATATGTCGAAAAACACATTTATGAACCACTGGGTCTAACAAAAACTTTATTTAATCCATTAAAGAAAGGAATGGATGACGCTCAATTCGTTACCCACCGCTTGCCCCCCTGCCAAATTATTCAAACCGATATACTTTCTCCAAACCAAGATTGCTCGGTCACTGGCGAAGTCTTGGACCGCAATGCACTTTTTTCAATGCAGGGAGTATCTGGGCATGCGGGTTTGTTCTCTTCTTCAAACGATCTAGCAATCGTTGCTCAAATGTTACTAAATGGCGGGGGCTATGGTTATCAATCTCTGTTTAGCCAAGAAGTCCTCGATAACTTTACTCAGTCTGAAATATTGACATCCAACATTGGATTTGGCTGGAAACTAGGTCACCATCATCGCACTAATTTGTTTGGTCCGTATGCCAGTGCAAATGTATTTGGGCACATTAGTAAGACAGGAAGCAGCATTCTTATCGACCCTGATTTGGAACTCGCGATCATTACTTTGGTAAATCAGCATAAGTCCAAGGACGAAAATACAGATAATTATTCGCTGACGCAGTTTAATCCCATGCAAGTTAAGTTAAACAGCATGATCTACGAATCAATTTTTGAAGCATCTACGCATTATCATTAATTTACCCGGTTAATGGTTTATTGTGTGTTCTGAAAATATATAGTTAGGAGCGCTTAATTTTGGACTGGATAAGTATATTGCCACCTTTGGTAGCAATCGCAGTAGTACTGTGGAAAAAAGAAGTTATATTGGCATTACTGCTTTCTATTTTTTCATCAGAAGTGTTACTTCTGATGAAAGCCAACTCAAACCTACTCCTTACTCCCATCACCACAATAGATAGAATATCATCTACTATCAGCGCGGGTGGTAATTCAAAAATTCTTTTGTTTAGTTTACTCGTAGGAGCTTTGCTCGCATATATGAGAGACTCGGGTGGAGTGGCTGCATTCGTTGACAAACTAATTTCATCTGGAATAGCAAAAACAAAAAAACGTGCTGGCGGCATTACCATGTTTACCGGAGCCGTTATTTTTATCGAGTCCAACTTAAGCGTATTAACTTCAGGGATCATGGCCAGAGGATTATTCGATAAATTCAAAATGAGCCGTGCTAGATTGGCATATATCATTGATTCAACCAGCGCACCCGTTTGCATACTGATATTATTAAACGGTTGGGGAGCTTATATACTCGGCCTCATTGGGACGTACGACTTACCTGATAATCCATTAATGATACTTTGGAAGACATTACCCTATAACTTTTACGCATACTTGACCCTTTTAGTAGTGGCTTACACCATTTTTGCAGATAAAGTGCACGGCCCTATGAAGCAAAGTGAACAAAAACTCGAGACCATTGAAAGCAATGTCGAGGTAGCGGCTCCTACTAAGGCAAGATTCATGCTTATTCCATTAACGGTAATGATTGTATCTATGGTCGCTTTTATGTTTTATACCGGTAAAGGCGATATCACTAAAGGGAGTGGTAGCAGCTCTGTGTTATACGCAACCTTTCTCGCGTGCATTGTGGGTTATGGGTTAATAGTACTGTCAAGACAGAATACCCATAAAGGCGCCGTAAAATTGGGTTTTGCTGGAATGAGCGAACTATTGCCTTTAGTCACTATTGTTCTATTGTCCATAAGTTTAGGGGCCAGTTTAAAAGTCCTTGGGACAGGAAATTTTGTAGCAGGCTTGGTTGGCGACTATCTTCCAATATTTATGGTAGCACCCATGTTGTTTTTAGCCGGTGCAATTATTTCTTTTACCACAGGCACATCTTGGGGTACGTTTGCAATCTTGATCCCAATAGGTATGCCTTTAATGAACTCTTTAGGGCTACCTCCCGAATTGATATTAGCAGCGATATTAGGTGGCGGTATCTTTGGCGACCATAGCTCACCAATTTCTGATACAACCGCGGTATCTTCGCTTGCTGCTGGCTGTGACTTACTTGAACATGTTCGTACACAACTTCCATACGCATTGGCGGTAGGCGGTGTTAGTTTCCTATCGTATATTTTAGTGAGTTTAGTCGTCGTTTAGTCTCTTGCTATTGAAGGGAGGATGATTGGCTTTTCTTATGCAGGATGTTTCGCAGGATGTTAAGCAGACTAAATACTAACTATTACTTCATATAGTATTAACTGATATAAACGAAAATGGCCAGATAAAAACTGGCCATTTTGAGTCACTTCAAACGATTTAGTTACATGCGTCTTTCAATGCTTTTCCTGCTTTGAAACCAGGAACCTTGGCCGCTGCAATTTGAATAGTCTCGCCAGTTTGTGGATTTCTACCAGAACGTGCGGCTCTCTCTTTGACAGAGAATGTACCAAATCCAACGAAAGTAACTGAATCACCATCGGCTAAAGCTTTGGTGATATTGTCAGTGATTGCGTTAAGCGCATTACCTGCAGCAGCTTTTGATAAATCAGCTTGTTCAGCAATAGCAGCGATTAGATCGTTTTTGTTCATAATTAATATGTCTCTTTTTATTATTGAGGTTAAAATGGCTGCAAGTCCTTGCAACCCCTTTATTAGATGGTATTTGATGGATAAGATCAACCGTTTATCCGCGGTTATGGCAAAATTGAGCTAAATTTATTGCGGTTTTGCTTAATTTACCATCCGATAGCTCACTCAGGCATTTAATCAACCGCAAATAAACGGCTCATATCTGCAAAATACTTAAACTCCAGCGCATTGCCTGAGGGATCGTAAATGAAATAAGTGCCCTGCTCTCCGGCCTTCCCCTTAAACCTGATGTAGGGTTCTATTTCAAATCGTACATTATTTGCGATCAATTTTTTCGACAAGTCTTCCCAATCTCGCTGACCTAATACAATACCGAAATGAGGAACTGGGACAGATTTATTGTCCACTTCATTTGGCTTAACATAAGAAGGCATAGCGTCAACTAAATGGGTCACGAGTTGATGCCCGTAAAAGTCCCAGTCTATCCAATGATCGTCCGCTCGACCTTGCTTGCATCCAATGACGTCGCCATAAAACTCAGCAGACTTACTAAGGCAAGTAACCGGTATAGCAAGGTGAAATGGACTTAAACTCATAATTACGTCTGCCTAGTCACTATTTTAAGAACAGTTTCAGTATAGAAGACTTTAACTTATTTAATGGCATATATCTGATTGAATTCTCAAGACTATAGCCCCTTTTTAACACGGCCTTTAGATGTGAAAATGTATCAAATCCAAATTTACCATGGTAACTACCCATTCCGCTTGTACCGACGCCACCAAAAGGCAATTTAGGATTTAAAAAAAACATAGCAATGTCGTTAATACACATATTGCCTGCGCTAATACGTTCTATAAACTTTTGTTCAAAGTCTTTGTCTTGGGTGAATGCATAAGCCGCCAATGGCTTGGGTCGAGAGTTGATAAACTTGAGCATATCACTGCGACCGTTGAAGCTGAGTATTGGCATGATAGGACCAAATATCTCCTCTTCCATCAAGTCACTATCCAGCGATGGGTTAAGCACGATAGTTGGAGCTAAATATTTGTCTTCAATGCTGTAATCGCCGCCAAAAACAACATTCTGATTTTCCAAATAACTGACCAAGCGACTGCAGTGTGCTTCATTCACAATACGTCCATAAAAACGATTGCTCTTAGGCTTACTGGAATATTGCTTTGTAATAGATTCTTTCAATTGATTAAGCACGTTATCTAGATTGCTTTGATGCACTAGTAGATAATCGGGTGCAATACAGGTTTGCCCGACATTAACAAACTTACCCCAAACCACTCTGTTAATAGCCGTCTTCAAATCTATATTTTTATCCACGATGCAAGGACTTTTTCCGCCAAGCTCTAAAGTAACGGGCGTCAAATGCTTTGAAGCAGCGCTCATCACTATTTTTCCAACTCGTTCTCCACCAGTGTAAAAAACCTTATCAAAATCTAATTCCAATAAATCAGACGTAGGCTGTTTGCCGCCCTCAACAACCAAAACGGCATTCATATCTAAATATTTTGGAAGTAACTCTGCAATTAGACTTGAAGTATGGGGAGCCAATTCAGAAGGCTTTACGATAACACAATTTCCAGCTGAAATAGCTGATAGCATGGGGCTCATGGATAACTGAAATGGATAGTTCCAAGCTCCTATCACAAGGCAAGTACCTAAGGGCTCTGGAATAATCAAGCTCTTCGCAGGTAAGGATAACAATGGGCTACTGACCTGTTTTGGTTTCATCCATTTTTCAACGTTTTTTAGCATCAAGTTGATGTCTTTTTTTAGATAGCCAATTTCAGTCAAGTATGTTTCTTCTGGCGATTTGCTCAGGTCATTGTACAAAGCCTCAGAGATTGATTTTTCCTCGACTTCTAAAAGCGTATAAAAAGCTTTTAACTGACGTTTTCGCCATGACAGCGATCGTGTAGCGCCAGAAGAAAAATAATCATCTAGCTTTGTCTTACTTACATAAAAAGGATTTTGCGCCGAATCATAGGCCGTAGAAGTAGTTTTATGTGACAAACTATCAGGCATCGCCGTATCTTGGCTGTCGCTGTTTTTAAAACTGTGAACTGAAGCACTTTCTTGGGTCATTGATGTCTCTAAGAATGTATTAATGTTGCAAGCATATCTTTTCAAATGAAAAGTGGCAAATTACCAACTATAATTCCTATCATTCAACTTAGTTTAAGCACAATTATTGCCAAAAGAATAAGTATAGACTCTCCCTATAAGTCTCCTTTTTCTCATTTAAGTTTTAAGATTTAACAAAAAAATACTTTTAACCTAAATGTCATCCATTCTAAAGAATGATGCTAATACGCAGTTGGCTGTTACAAGCGTGTTGTACTAAACTATTCAACGAAGTTAAAAAATATATTACCAACCCAAAGGAACTAGTTCATGTTGCGCCTTACCAATTTAATCCCTTTAGTTATTTTGACGTTATCTTTTGTTTTAAGTGGATGCGTTGCTACGTCTGGTGGCGCCACGGTGCAGCAAAAACGCCAAGCGGTATTACAAATGAAAGATGACGTATTAACTCAATTATTTGCTGAAAAGCCAGATACAAGAAGTCAAATAAACGCGGCCCCTGGCTACGCAGTGTTTTCTAACGCAAATGTAAATTTAATTTTTATTGCTGCAGGGGGCGGCTACGGCGTAGTTAAAAATATGAATACTGGTCAGCACACCTACATGAACATGGCAGAAGGAGGTGTGGGCCTTGGCTTTGGTGCAAAAGATTATCGCATCGTTATGGTTTTTCATACACAAAGCGCCATGAATAACTTTATCGAATCCGGTTGGACGTTCGGCGGCAATGCAGATGCCGCTGCTAAAGCAGGCGATAAGGGCGCATCAGTTCAAGGAGAAGCTTATTATGGTGATGTAACTGTGTATACATTTACTGAATCAGGTATCGCATTGCAAGCTACTATAAAAGGCACGAAGTTCTGGCGTGATTCTGAATTAAATTAACCAAATTGATTGCTTAATATGGTTTGTTTTAGACACAAGTAGCGACAAGGTTTCGATTGTAGATTTTAAATTCGCCTTTCTACCTAAATTCTTATTTACTAGAAAAGGCATCTAAATATTTTTGAATGTACTTACTCATGTTCTTACTTTTATATTGCATTATGTATCTTGGGTGCTCCAACGCAATAACCTCATTGAAAAATTGATAGTCAATATTTAGGTTTTGTAAAAATTTAAAATTTTTGCCTGTACCCAAGCAATACACTTTTTTCGGATTAATGCCAAGTGCAATCAAACGTCGCATCGAATCTATGATAAAGGGCATAAGTGAATTTTGGAGTTGACTGTTATCATAGTAATTGTAATTAGTCTCCCTGCCCTTCTCGTTAATCTTGATATAACCTAGTGGTGAGACCGAAGAAAATAAAAAACGCTTATAAAATTTTTCAGCGCCTCCAAAAGCGTCAATCATTTCATAAACAAAAACTGAGGAAGGTTCATGTAAATGAAAGTCGCATTCTATGTTGCAGTGAGACAACAAACGTTTTGTGTCGGTGAAAGGTATTCCAGTCGCGCCAGCTCCAAGCCTACCCGGGTTAATTCCTAAAATAAGCTCACGTGGCTCATTATCATTATAAAAACGTTGATAAAACTTAGTGCTAAGATGTTTACCCGGCGAATTTTCCTCAAAAGGGTTAAGTGCGGACACACCATCGGGTAGAGCGATATCAAGCTTTAGATTTGAATTAAACTGATTAACTCGCTCTGCAAATGTCGTTTCAATTACCAAAATACTTAGCCCTTAATAAAAAAAGCACTCAAAACCATACGCTGTGAGTGCTTTTCAAACCAAAATGATGTTTTAATTAGACCGAATATGGGTCTCTTAATACCATTGTGTGCGCACGATCTGGTCCCGTCGATACAATGTCCACCGGCACACCCGTTAATTCTTCTATTCTTTTTATATAATTAATGGCAGCTTTCGGTAACTGTTGAAAGTCCGTCATGCCAAAAGTGTTTTCAGACCATCCTGGCATGGTTTCATAAACTGGGGTCACCAATTCGTAACCTTCAGCAGCAAGTGGCGGAACAGCAGTAACATTACCGTCTTTATCTTGATAACCGGTACAAATATTTAAAGTTTCCAATCCATCCAATACGTCAAGTTTGGTTAAGCAGAAACCAGTAATTGAATTTAACTGCACAGCTCTTTTTAGTGCAACTGCATCAAACCAGCCAGTCCTTCTTTTTCTACCTGTAGTTGCTCCGAATTCATGCCCTTTTTCGCCAAGATGTTGACCAACGTCACACCCCAACTCAGTGGGGAATGGACCAGAACCGACTCTGGTAGTATAGGCTTTAACAATGCCTAGAACATAATCCAAATTTAATGGACCAAATCCAGCACCTGTTGCAACGCCGCCAACGGTCGTATTCGAAGACGTAACATAGGGATAGGTACCATGGTCGATATCTAGTAGCGTACCTTGCGCACCTTCAAACATAATGGTTTCGCCATTAGTTCGAGCATCGTCTAACAAATCTGTCACGTCGACTGTCATCGATTTAAGTAAGTCAGCTATAGATAACGCGTCAGCCAACACTTGATCGTAATCTAAAGCGTCAGCTTTGTAATACTCTGTCAGCATGAAGTTATGATATTTCATGACTTCTTGAAGCTTGACTGCGAAATCATCTTTGTTAAACAAGTCACCTACTCTCAATCCGCGTCGTGAAACCTTGTCTTCATAAGCTGGCCCAATACCTCTGCCTGTTGTACCTATTGCTTTATTGCCTCTGGCAGTTTCCCGAGCAACGTCAAGAGCAACGTGGAAGGGTAAGATTAACGGGCAGGCTTCGCTTATCTTTAACCGTTGCTTAACAGGAACGCCTTTGCTTTCCAACATGTTCATTTCTTTAAGCAGTGCTTCTGGGCTCAATACCACGCCGTTTCCAATAACGCAGGTAACGTTTTCTCTTAAGATCCCTGATGGAATAAGATGTAATACCGTTTTCTCACCGTCAATTACCAAAGTATGGCCTGCATTGTGACCGCCTTGATACCTAACTACATAAGAAACCTGCTCAGTTAGCAGATCTACCACTTTTCCTTTGCCTTCATCACCCCACTGGGTGCCAAGCACAACAACATTTTTAGCCATGAGTTTGAACTGTTATTAAATTAGGGGCGCGATTTTAGCAAAAAAAAATTTATCTATCATCTAATATTGACCATCGTCTGAATTCAAAAGACCAGGTTATCGCTAATTAAGACGTTTGGATTGTTAAAATAGGCAACGGCGGGTTGAGTGGCACACCTGTTGCCATCAATCCATCGAAAATAATTAAAGAACTGGGTGTAGAGCCAAGCCCAAAATAATAAATATGAATCAATCTCGAGCCAAAATGAGTCTTAACAATCGTCACTATCAGAATTTTGTAAGGTTTACAAATACGCCCTAATAATTACATTAAACACTCCTGTGTGCCGCATAATATAATATTCAAATTTTTGTTAACACATGAATTTCCTTGTGTTTTTCTAAATATATTTAATAGCTGCAATAAGGCATGTCGGTTGCAACATGTCGGTTGCAATATGTCGGTTGCAATATGTCGGTTGCAAGAAATAAAGTGCGTTAGATGAAGTGCATCAGATGAAACGCCATAGATGAAATGCAACAACCATGCATAACGCTAGTGTATCGCAAGTGTTAAAAAACACTTTCAAAATGCGTATTGGTATCGGCAAAGCAAAGCAGTTATCACAATGTAATTAGAAAAGGAGAATATTTATGAACTCTGACCAGTTAGCAGGCAAGTGGAAAGAATTATCAGGTAAAGCGCAATCTAAATGGGGAAAGTTATCAGACGATGACATTCAGCAAGTCAAAGGAGATAGAAAGGAATTAGTAGGTAAAATTCAGCAAAAATATGGCAAAAGTAAAGATGAGGCTGAAAAAGAAGTGGACGAATTTCTCGATTCTTAATCTGAACATTGGCGCCTAAATAACGCTTAATAATGCTAAAAAGAGCTTTTACTAAGTTCTTTTTAGCTATTTTTTAAACAAATTCAAGACTCAAAAAAGACACCTTTCTAAATAAATTCATATAGTTAAACCCCTTCAGTATCGAACATCGTACGTAAATTCGATTTTTATATACACAAATATATTTTTTTATACTTATAATTAGTCATACCTGCTCGAAAGTGAGCATACCTTTTAGCTATTGATTGCCTTGAGGCGTAAAGCGTTTTCAGAGCATCGTTGTTTAGATAAAAAGAGGAAGTACATGTTAAATAAAGTTGTAAATAATTTAACCATCGGATTATTGTTCACCCTGTCTAGCGTAGCGCAAGCTACTACGCTTGAACCGGTAACCACTTCTTCAACTTCCAAATCAGTCCAACAAGCCAATGCACGCGGCTTCGTTTATCCAGAGTCTTATCTACTAAATAACGATCGCATTCAAACTAGCGTCTTATTCGTGTACAACGACCATATCCTTTCTTTTTTCGACGATGATGCAGAGCGTGTCGCAGACTACGTTCAAGCTGTTATAGACTTTAACAACCAAGCATTTGCAAACAGCAACATTCCGATTACACGAACTGTCGCGGGGCTTTTACACGCAGATTTGAACGATTATGCACCCATTCAACTTTGGTCCGAAGACGATACTTATGTAGAGCGTTTGAATGCGTTAACAAATTATCAATCGACTCAAAAAGCGCAGGAATTATCAGAATTATTACAGTATTCTTACTTAGTTGGATTGGCAGGTTTTGAGGCTCTAGAGGGTCAAATGCCGATACTTGGATTATCACACCTAAGCAGCAATGTAAGTTGGATATCTCCTCACACGACTGATGAAGCTACTTGGAGCCCTAGGACTTTGGCCCATGAGTTAGGACACAATGATGGTTTTAGACACAGTTCTGAAGATCATTTAGAACATATGGATTATTTGGCAAGACACGATGCTACCGGGCATAGATGTGGCGATTATGCAAGCATCATGAGCATCTCAGGTACGCGTAATGAGCCGTTTTTCTCTGACACTGAAATTAACCTTGAAACTGAGGCCAAATTGGTACCCTGTGGTAAGTACGACGAAGCCAACTCTGCTCAAGTCTATCGAGATCTTGCAACTATCGACGTAATAAACGCCCAAGGCACGTTTTCAAATTTAGTTGACACAAGAGACATCTCGGGAGTTGTTGGTGTATATGGTAACGTAATTTCTGTTGAAGAAGGTCAACCCGTCTATTTTGACGTTATATTTGAAGGCGCTGAAAAAGGAGATGCAGTAAACCTAGTCGTAAAAAAACAAACGGCGGACAAAACTGACTTTGAATCTAAAATAATTCAAATCATACACAACGGCACAGACAACGTTTACTCAGTTGCAGTTGACACATACGCAGACGAGACTGTCGAGGGAGAAGAAAGCTTCAAAGTTGAATTAATGTTTGCTAACGGAGTAGACATAGACAAACAAAACGCGTTAAGCAATGCTGTGATCTTAGATGCACCAGTAGCCAGTGATATTACGATTGAAATACCCACACAGACTGTTGACAATGAGCAAAGTACTGGCGAGCCCAGCAGCTCACCTGCAACACCCTCGACAGTATCGGCGCCTGTGGTAACCGCGGCTGAAACTCAAACGAGTTCAAATGAAAGCTCTGGTGGCAGTATTAGCTTCGTATCAGCTTTATTAATCGCGTTTGCGGCAGTTCGCCGCAAGCTTAAGGCTAAAAAGTAAGTCGCATGCTTACTCTGACAAAACGTTAATACAACAAGCTGTACATCTTTCGTCTGTACTGAGACTTCAAAGGGTCGCCATCGGCAAGCGCGTTGATGGTGTCAAGAAACAATTTTTTACCGTCTCCAAAACTCATATCTTTTTTCACTACTTCGTAAAGAAGCTCTAAAGCTTGCTCTTGCTTATGCGCCTGCTGAAGCGCAATTGCATAGTCTATTTTAAGTTGCAAATCTTCTGGATTAGCAAGGTGTTTAGCTTGAGCATCAAGTAATTCAGGCGATTCTGACGCCTTCTCAGCCAGCTCTATTTTACTGACAACCGCATGGTATTCTGTTTGTTGATCCACCAACCCTACTTGCTGAATAAGTCGTTTAGCCAAATCCAAGTTACCCGTTTCAACACTGGCATCAGCGTAAGCAATAACAATGTCCATTCTAGTTGGAGCAAGCTCATTCGCCTGTTTAAGCATTGCGAAAGACTGTTGGTAGTCTCCTTGTGCGATCAACTCTTTCGCTTTAGTAAACAATTCATCCTCGGGTTTGGGTAGATAACTATCAAACGTAGCCTTTAGCTGTTCAGCATCCTGAGGCCCAGAAAAACCATCGACCGGCTGACCGTCTTTGACAATCATGGTAGTGGGTAGGCCGCGAACGCCAAATTGCTGAACAATTTCAGGCTGTTCATCGCAATTTACAGTTGCAAGCAATATGTGTTCGGGATGATTAGCAGCGAAAGACTTGATGACTTCCAACTGGTCTATCGAGGCTTCCTCCCACTGTGCATAAAAATATACTGCCACCAGTCGCTTGGCTGACTCTTCCAACATAACTGGTCTAAAGTTTTCAAGGTTTAATTCAATAGTATTCGTTTGCATAGTCTTTATTTATTTATTTTACCCATTACCGTGATGTATGGAGGCTAAAATATGAATTGCAACTGCTATGCACTATAATTTTATTTCCATAGACGTCTCGCCCTTAAAGCTATTTAAATGGTGACTATTCAATATTACGTGGACCTATTTACAGGAAGATAGAGTAACAAAATATTCCAAAATCAAATTAAAAGAACTTAATCCATTTGCATTTCTTGTTTATGCTTAGTAAAAAACTTAACGTTCACAATAACAACAAATAAGGGCTTTCCGCGTGCATAAGGTATTTATCTCAGTATTTTTAATGGTACTTTTACCACTGACATGTCTGGCACAAACACAATTGTCCCAGACTCAATTAGACGAGATTGGTCGTAAAATTTATTTAAATGAAACGGGAGGCAAACCAGAATATCTAGTTGCTTGGAACGATGGTGAAGGCTTTGCTTCATTAGGAATCGGTCATTTTATCTGGTTCCCTGAAAACACCCAATACAGGTTCGTTGAAACCTTCCCTGAATTACTTGTTTTTATTAAATCTAAAGGGGTTGAATTGCCAACCTGGTTAAATAATTCAATGGACTGCCCATGGCCGGATAAGTCGAGCTTTATAAGAGCACAGAATAGCGAAAAGATGAGAGACCTTTACGCCCTAATGCAATCAACAATGAGCCAGCAAGTAGAGTTTATTTATTTGAGAATGCAAAGATCTCTAGAATTAATGATAAACGACACTCCAAATCAACATGAACAGACTCTTTTAACGCAAACATTTGAATTTCTCTCAAAAACTCCGTTAGGCATGTATTCGCTTATTGATTACGTGAATTTTAAGGGAGAAGGTGTGTCGCTCTCAGAACGCTATAATCAACAAGGTTGGGGACTTAAACAAGTTTTACTTGCCATGGAAGGCAAACTCACTCATAAAGCTTTTAGTCAATCTTGTATAAAAGTACTGACAGCCAGAGTGTCAAATTCACCACAACAGGAAATTGAAAAACGATGGCTACGAGGCTGGATAAAACGTTGTAATACGTACAGTCAGATGTAGATTGAAGGTGATACTTTACACTATAGAGGTAAGTTTATGGCGACAAAAGAACAAAAAAAATACAAGAGTTTCAACGATTTCTATCCATATTATTTAAGCGAACACCGCGATCCTACTTGTCGGCTCTTGCACTTTATTGGTTCTTGTTTAGTCTTGGCGATTGTTTTCTACTCTATTTTGACATTCAAATTTATCTACCTATGGTCAATACCTATTATTGGTTATGGTTTTGCTTGGGTTGGCCATTTTTATTATGAACACAACAAGCCCGCGACATTCAAATACCCTTTTTATTCACTAATGGGAGACTGGGTAATGTTTAAAGACATCTTGATAGGTAAAATCAAAATAAGGTAACAGTACATTATCTGATTATTTGAAACTGTCTAAAAATTTTACACTTTTGAGACGAAGAAAAATAATGACGTTTAAGTACATGATAATTTGAGTATTTTTTTTCGGCATGATTTATGCGTGCATTACTAAACGAAAGCACTTGGTGCGAGCAGTGTGTATTGAGAAGATTCATCTTTTCAGTGCCGAATGAATAATTACAATGACCCTAAAACCTATTTGTTAGGGAAAATGTTGACAGGGAGTGGCTTATGTCTGACCAATTAAATTTCGATAAACTATGTGAATTATATCAAACCGACCCTGAACAGTTTGAAGAATTTAGGCGACAAGAAATAGAGAAAGTGATCAACAGTGCGCCAGAAAGCAGTCAAAAGCGGCTAAGAGGCATTCAATTTCAAGTAGATGCCAAAAGACAAATAAATAAAAACGCGCCGTTTGTAGCATGCATGGAAATCAGTAAAATGATGCATGAATCTTTTGATGAATTGCGCCATAACTTAAACTTAGTTGCTGGAAACAAAACACCTGTTTACTACCCACAAGAATGTGAATTGAGTGCTGATAACGAATCAGATCCCCCTCCTAAAGTAGTGAACTTATTCAGATAAAGCCCTAATATCATCGTATCAACCAAGTTGAGCATTCGCCATTTGTTCCAATAGCAGAATGAGTGGCCTGCGTTTCTACATCAGGTGTAAATTCAAGTTCGAGTTCTACTTTCAGCAGTTAGATGCTCACCAAGTTAGATTCTTGCATGCGAGTACTTATTGCAAAAACATATTGCAAAAACATAATTAAGATTGATTTACTGTCACTTGCCCTAGTTCGTGCCATGGCGCTTTTGATTACTCTTGCCGACAATAGGAAACGATCGCCTTACATACCCTGCACTGTGTCTGGATTGTTAAGTTTCAACATTATTTCAAACTACCCTCATATCGTAATTAAAAATACACAAAGTTAGATTATTGTGAAGAGGACATTGTTAAAAACATGAAACACCGGTTGAAGCAAAAGCCATTAGTATTGAGTTGATGAGGAAAGGATAAATATTGAAATGATATGGCTAGAATATGCTATTTACGGTAGGTTGGTGTAAAAACACTTTACTAATTATTCGTTTTGGTTGACTGTTGTATACAACACTTGAGTTTGACGGTAACGATTGCCTTTTTCCAGCCGTCTGATACATAACTAAATTCAGCAAAAATAAAATGAGAATAGGTCACTTAACTATACTTTTAATACTGTCGATAATTTTATCGGCATGTACTCAATCTCAAAAAGCCGAAGAATTTTCCATTACTCTTCGCCTAAGCCACGTTTTCAACCAAAATGAAGAACTCGCGAAATCTATAGAGTTAGTCGCAGACCGTGTTTACCAAAAAACACAAGGTGCTGTAAGAATTCTCACTTATCCAAATGCACAAATAGCCGCTTATAAAGACGGTGTTGAAATGGTGGTCAGAGGCGCCTACTTTATTTCAGTTGAAGATCCATCCTATATTGGCGACTACATGCCCGAATTCACCGCTCTTGTAGGGCCTATGCTATATAACAACTACGATGAATACTTAGCCCTTATCAACACAGACATGGTAAAGAACTGGAAAAGGAAATTGGAAGATAAAGGAATTAAGGTTCTGTCTTTGGAATATATCTTCGGATTTAGAAATCTCATAACAGATAAAGTTATTGTAACGCCAAGCGATTTAGAGGGAACTAAATTACGAACACCAGGCAGTAAGCTATTCATTGAAACGCTCAATGCGATGGGAGCGAATGCAACCCCTCTGCCCTGGGGAGAGACATTCAGTGCTCTTCAGCAGGGTGTAGTAGATGGTCTAGAGGGTTCTGAATTTACGAATCTAGGGGCAAAAGTGTATGAGACGGGCAAAAAGAATGTGGCGTTTACTAATCATTTTTTAGGTACCTGTGGTGTCTATATATCCACAGAAGTTTGGTCAAAAATACCCAAAAAATATCAAAACATAATTCAATTCGAGTTCAATTACGAATCGCAAAAAATGATTCAAAAGTTAAAACAGCAGCATGCTCAAGTAATCAAAGAGTTAGAATCTCACGGAGTTGAATTTAACCACATTGATAGGGCTGCCTTTGAAAGCAGAACCATCGGCCTTTATGATGGCAAACTACCCGGCGTCACTATGGAAATGTATCATCAAATACAAAATGAGCTGCAAAAAATTCGCTCTGAGGCAAGCGAAAGTGAGTAAAGCCAAGTTTATTTTTGCAAACTTTGAAGAAATTATTTGCAGCGTATTTTTGATTATTATGATAGTACTCGTAATCACAAATGTGTTTCTTAGATACGGTGTCAACATGTCTATTGCTTGGGCAGAAGAGGTAGCGACCGTCTGCTTTGTGTGGTGCGTCTTTGTGGGGGCAAGTGCTACTTATAAACGCAAACTGGATATGGGTATAGATCTTTTAATTAATCTTTTACCTTTGAAGTATAAGCCCATTCTTAGTTCCATTATTGGTTTCAGTCTCTTAGCAATTAACGGCTATATATTCTATATGGCCATTGTGTTTACTTATATCGCATGGGAAAAACCTACAGCAGTATTGGGACTAAGCTCTGCCATTTTCAATTCGTCTTTAGTTGTCGGTTTTGGACTCACCACATTTTACACAATCAGATTCTTATATCACGATTTTAAAAATATGTTTTCAAGGAATAGAAAAGCATGATTTATTTACCCATTCTTGTTTTATTTATTTTGTACTTTTTAGGATTACCTATCGCCTATGCATTAATGGGCTCTGCAATTTTTTATTTCACGTTTTTTGACTCGGGAATGCCTGCTGATTTAGTTTTACAGAAATTCATCAGCTCAGCCGCTTCGTTCCCGTTGTTAGCCATTCCATTTTTCGTTATGGCTGGTTCAGTCATGAATTATTCAGGCATCAGCAGGAAGCTTATGCAAATGGCAGAAGTATTAA
Source organism: Glaciecola sp. (assembly GCA_965660815.1). Classification (GTDB taxonomy): domain Bacteria; phylum Pseudomonadota; class Gammaproteobacteria; order Enterobacterales; family Alteromonadaceae; genus Glaciecola. The sequence goes on along the minus strand of CBFIBG010000023.1, from coordinate 22,779 downwards.
CTGGACATCTTAGAGGGGGATTGGCTCAAGTAAATGTAGTGCTTAGTACTTTTATGGGAGGTATATCTGGCTCAGCGAATGCCGATGCTGCGATGCAAAGCAAGATTTTAGTACCAGAAATGGAGAAACAAGGCTACAGTCGTTCATTTTCAGCCGCAATTACTGCCTCTTCTTCGGCTATTTCACCAGTTATCCCTCCGGGCATCGTAATGATCATCTATGCACTTATCGCTCAAGTATCAGTCGCAGATTTATTCTTAGCCGGCTATATACCTGGCCTCATTATGGCAGCCAGTCTTATGTTAACGGTGTCTATTATTTCCCGTAAGCGAAATTATAAACCCTCAAGAGACAATAAAGCAAAATCGTTTGAAATGTTAAAACAGTTTAAAGATTCAATCTGGTCGTTGCTGCTCCCACTTGGCATTATTCTGGGTCTAAGGTTTGGGCTTTTTACGCCTACAGAAGCCGGCGCCATGGCGGTGTTAGCGTCTATTCTAATTGGCGTTTTCATTTACAAAGAGCTCAAGCCATCGCATGTTAAACCTATCCTGCTAGATACCATTTACGGAACCGGCACCGTGGTATTGATCATCGTGGGTGCGTCGGTATTTGGGTATTATTTGACGTGGGAGCGAATACCTCAAGATTTAACTGAAATGATGTTAGACATAACATCGAATAAATACGTAATGCTGTTAATAATAAACGCGGTTTTGCTCATCATAGGAATGATCTTAGAAGGTGGTGCTGCATTGATAATCGTAGCACCTTTATTAGTCCCCGTAGCAGTTGCCTTGGGCATTGATCCTATTCATTTCGGTATGATCATGATTGTGAACATAATGCTTGGCGGGATAACGCCTCCGTTTGGTTCACTGATGTTTACAACATGCTCTATTACAAAAGTACCAGTAGTGAGCTTTGTTAAAGAAATTTGGCCATTTATTCTTGCGCTTTTCATCACTTTGATAATAATTACCTATATCCCTTCATTAGTGCTCTTTCTGCCCAACCTGTGGCTATAATAAATCATCATTGCATAGAAATATAACGCGACTTCAATCCATTTCTATAAACTTTTACTATTAATAACATGCTTATGGAGTCTTAATACCGATGATTTTTCTTTAATAAAATCTCGATTCGTGCTTTTAAATTGATGCGAATGCATAGCCTCTTGGTTAATTATTTTAATTAAAGCACATTTTCTCGATGACCCGACGGAAACTCGACATCGTTTTAAAATCTTAAGATCTCATAATTAATGTATGATACTTACCAAAACACACATAATGTCAACATAACTAGACTTATAAAAACAAACGACACAAGGATATTTAATGAAAATCTTTGCAAGCATTTTGGGTTGCGTTTTATTTCTCTATGCGCATTCCTCACATTCTAGGGCGCTCATTCTTGAGCCGGAAATTTCGCCAGATGGCCAAAGCATTGCCTTCACTTATCAGGGGGATATTTGGACCGTTTCCATTAACGGTGGCAGAGCTGACAGGTTGACCATACACGAAGGCTACGAAGGCTCTCCAGTTTGGAGTAACGACAGCTCTCAATTAGCATTCACTAGCGATAGGTTTGGCAATGACGATGTATTTGTAATGGATGCTGATGGCGGCAGACCTAATCGACTTACTTTTCACTCTGCTGGCGATAGAGTCACCGATATCACTCCAGATGGTCAAGTATTGTTTATGAGTCGAAGATTGTACCAGCAGGTGGAAAGAGAATCTGAAATACTGGCGGTAAATATAAACGCGCAGCAAACCGAATCGAGATTTCTAGACGCCTTAGGCATGGATGCAGTCATGTCCCCAGATGGAAATAAAATTGCATTTGTCAGGAGCACTGCGAGGGTTTCAAGAGAAGATTATAGAGGCCCGGCCAATAGAAATATCTGGGTATATGACATACAAGAAGATGAATACTTTCAAGTATCTGACTTTGCAGGTAATGATTTCATGCCGAAGTGGGTCGGGAATGATACGCTTTATTACATTACTCCGAAATCCGGTAAATATAACGTACACAAAACTAATTTGAGAGGGAAATCGACTCAACTTACCACCGAAAAGGATTTTGGCGTATCTCATTTCAGCATCAATTCAGACGGCTCTATCATTATTTATCAGTCAGGTGACCAAGTAGTTAAATACGACGTCACTAATAAAAATAAACAAGCGATGAATATAGACGTGAATAGCGATTTCCGATTCGATCCAGAAGTAAGTAAAACAAAAACGAACAATATTGATGAATATGCTGTTTCGCCGAATGGGAAATTAACTGCGTACGCCTTGAGAGGCGACATTTTTGTTACTAGAAACGACGAAGACGACAAACGAAGCGTTAGATTAACCCATGGAGCTCAAAGAGACAGAGATCTAACATGGTTGAACGACAATACATTGATTTTTGTGTCCGACAAATCTGGACAAAATGATTTGTTCAAAATCACGTCTGCAGACGAAGAGCAGGCAAACTTATTCTACAGCTTGAAACACAATATCATGCAACTTACTCAATCTAATGACGAAGAAACTGCACCGGTAATTGCACCTAACAAAGAGCGCATAGCCTATCTTCAAGGAAGAGGAAAGCTAATTACCGCAGATATTGACGAAGACGGAAATTTAACTAATAAACAGCGTTTATTAAATGGTTGGGATACGCCTTCTGGGGTTGTATGGTCTCCAGACAGCCAATGGCTGGCTTATTCTTTAAGCGATTTAAATTTTAACGAAGAAATTTATATTCATGCGGCCGACAATTCGAAAGCGCCTGTCAATGTCAGTATGCATCCTAGGTATGACGTTAATCCAGTGTGGAGTCCTGACGGCAGTAAACTAGGATTCAGCTCTATGCGCAATAATGGCGATTTTGATATATGGTTTGCATGGTTAAATAAAAAAGATTGGCAACGTTCAAAAGAGCAGTGGAAGAGAGATGAGTTCAAGGAGGACGTGAACAAAGATGTTGAAACAGAGTCTGAAAGCGATAAAGAAAACGATTCGGAAGAAAAGGCAGAGGCACTTTTAACAATAGACTTTGACGGCATCTATCAAAGACTAGAGCAGGTGACCCGATTCCCAGGAAATGAAACAGAGTTGGCTTTCGATAAAACGGGGGACCACGTCTATTACAGCATTGGTTCAAGTGGCAGGCAAAACTATAAATTAGATCGAAGTTTATACAAAATCAAATGGAACTCAGAGGATAAGAAAACAATCTTATCGGGGGACTCCCGCCCTTCGTCCTTGCAAATAAGCGAAGACGGTAAGCACTTATACACGCTAACTAAGGGCGGAAAGCTTGTAAGAGTCATTACCAAAGGTGATAAAACTGAAACTCTCAACGTCGAATCAAATCAGTATATAGACTACGATAAAGAACTCGCCCAAATATTTGACGATGCTCACCGAGCACTAGGTGCAGGGTTTTATGATCCCAATTTTCATGGTAATGACTGGGGACAACTGAAAGAAAAATACCGCCCTATTGCCATGCAAGCCTCTACTAAAGAAGATTTTCAATATGTATTTAATTTGATGCTAGGGCAAGTCAATGCCAGTCATATGGGATTGTTCAGAGGAGAAAATCCAAAACAAACACAGTCTCAAAAAACCGGCCTGTTGGGAATCGAAGGAACACACACTGAGAACGGGTTTAAGGTCACATCAGTGTTACCTGGCAGCCCCGCTGACAGAGAGGAGAGCAAGCTAGCAGTCGGTGACGTTATTACTTCGGTAGACCAGATAGAGCTTGGCAATCAGAACCTTTATGCTTTGTTAACAAATAAAATCGATTCTCCTGTGTTGCTATCTGTAAATTCTGGCAGTGACGATAGAGAAGTCATAATATGGCCTGTCGCTAGCCTGCGCGATGAAATTTATGATGCTTGGGTCAATGAGCGAAGACGATTAACAGAGGAATACTCTAAAGGTCGGCTAGGCTATCTTCATATTCGAGGAATGAATTGGACGAGTTTTGAACGGTTCGAACGCGAACTAATGGCTGCAGGTTTCGGCAAAGAAGGTATTGTGATTGATGTGAGATACAACGGAGGTGGGTGGACTACCGATTACCTAATGGCAGTATTAAATGTAAAACAACATGCCTACACCATTCCTCGCGGGGCCGCTAAAAATCTCGAACGAGAACATAGGAAGTTTAAAGATACCTATCCTTTCTCTGAACGCTTACCTTTATCTGCTTGGACTAAACCCTCTATTGCTATGAGCAATGAAAATAGCTATTCAAACGCCGAGATATTTTCCCATGCCTACAAGGCTTTAGATATAGGAAAACTCGTTGGTAGGCCAACTTTTGGAGCGGTTATTAGTACGGGCGCTTATAGGCTTGTCGATGGCTCAATTGTAAGAATGCCATTCAGAGGATGGTGGGTGAAAGAAAGCGGTAAAAACATGGACTTTACTCCAGCAATGCCTGACATAGAAGTATTTAACCCCCCGGCGTACAAGGCAAAAAGAATTGATCCCCAATTGCAAAGAGCGGTGAAAGAATTACTGAAAGATTTATAGAACCCAAAAGCGCTTAGTAGATGGATTTACTAAGCGCCTTATATTGCAAAACGAGACTAAAGAACCGAGCTTTTACAACATGTTTAACAGACTATCAATTAGCCGTTATTTTCAGCAGTTTGCCATTTCTTTGGTCGTCTACTAACGCGTATATACTGCCATCCGGACCAACGACCACATCTCTGATCCGTTCATTTCGGTCTTGTAGCATTTTATGCTCCGCAATCACAGCATTGTTTTCATCCAACTCAAGCCGTAGCAAATATCTAAATTTAAGAGAACCAATAAGTAGGTCACCCTTCCATTGTTCAAACATATCCCCCATATAAAAGTCCATACCAGATGGTGCAATTGAAGGATCCCAATATTTTAGAGGCTGCCGCATGCCTGGCATTTCAGTTTTGTCGGTTAAGATACTGCCATCATAATTGATCCCGTAACTGATCTCAGGCCAACCATAATTATCACCAGGGTTGAGGATGTTAATCTCATCACCGCCTTTGGGTCCATGCTCATGAGTCCAAATTTCACCCGTTTCAGGGTGCATAGTCATACCTTGAACATTTCGATGGCCATATGTGTAAATATCGTCTTTTCCTTCTTGGCCAATAAACGGATTGCCTTGAGGTATACTGCCGTCATCACTTACTTTAACGACTTTCCCCATATGTTTATCAAGATGTTGAGCATATTCCATCGGCCTGCCTCGATCCCCCAGCGATATAAAGACATCATCATTTTTATCAAATGTCACCCTGCAACCAAAATGGAATCCAGTTGAAGATTTCGGCAAAGCGATAAAAATTGCCTTAGTATCTACTAACTCATTGCCTTTTAACCTGCCAGCATGAACTTCACTGCCAGCTCCTCCGTCCCCGGCTACGTTTAAGCAAACATACACCATTTGATTTTGGTTAAAGTCAGGATGCACCGCCAGGCCCAGTACTCCTCCTTGACCTTTAACCACAGCTTTTGGTAGGCCTGAAATTGGCTCAGATAGCTCGCCAGAAGATGACAATCGACGTAGGGTACCTACTTTTTCTGTTATCAGAGCATCTCCATTTGGCAGGAACGCAAGGCCCCAAGGATTGTTCAAACCTGTGGCAAGTTCTTCCACTGTGTAATTTGCTTCTTGCTCATTATGATTATGAGCAATGGCGTTGCCGCCAATTAAAAAAACGCCACTAGCAATAGCAGCGCTTGACCAGAATTTCAGTTTCATACGGGCTCCGTAATATTTATAGAGTCGCGCGTAACATCCAAGCAGTTTTTTCATGAACTCGCATTCTATCGCCTACTAGCGCAGAAGTTGATTCGTCATCCGCTTGTTGCGACAACTTAAGTACTCTCCGACAAGTTTTAACGACGGCTTCATGTCCTTGTAATAAAATCGTAAGCATTTCATTTGCAGGGGGTACGCCATCCACTTCCTTGATACTGCTTAATTCGACAAAAGATCTATATGTAGCAGGAGCTGCAACGCCAAGGGTTCTAATTCTTTCCGCAATGTCATCCACCGCGACGGCTAATTCTGTGTAATGCTCTTCGAACATTAAATGCAATTCCCTGAATTGTGGACCTGTTACATTCCAATGAAAATTATGCGTTTGTAGGTACAATGTGTAAGAATCGGCTAATAATTTTTTAAGCCCTTCTGCTATTTCAATTCGATCGGCTGTTTCTATTCCAATATCAATGTTTGACATGTTTAATCCTTAATTGCTGAGTGAGTTAACGTAGATAAAGGATGGACTATTTAAGATATTAAAGCCAAACGATTTTTCAGATGCATCTAATCGTAAAATCAAATTTTACAGTAGCGATTATGTAAAGAGGAAACAAAAGCCAGAATCTAAAGTACGAGCACCTTAAAACAAGACTCAAAAACAACGAATGAGTTCTGTTATTAATCTATGATGGAAGATTGTCTATCTATCAAGCTTAAAGGTTAGTGATGTTTGTGCAATGCATCAGAAGCAATGCGCTTGTCTAGAATTTTAAACGAGTGTGTCTTTGATGAACCGTCAGCAAAGTTAAGGGTAATATCCACAGACTCGCCTTCATTCAATGGGCCGGACAGGCCCATCAGCATAATGTGCTTGCCACCTGGAACGAACGAATCTTTTTCTCCCGCCGCTAGCAGAACGCCGTCTTCAAGTTGCTGCATTTGCATCATATCGTTCACCATTTTCGTATGATGTAATTCAGCGGTTGACGCGACATCATCAGAGACGCTGACAGAAATTAAACGAACACTACTGTCTGAAGTATTTTCAATTTCCATGTACGCGGCACCAGTTTTAGCAAGAGCAAAAGTGGCCCTGGCCCAAGCATCTGTTACCTTGGCTTTGTGCGACATTTTGTCGTCACTATGGTCATGAGCATGACTGGCAGACGGCAGAATTGCTAACAAAAATAAAAATAGAATTCTCGATGATAAGATCGGAAAATTGCAAAAGACTGTTTTCATTATCAATAACCTACTATCAAAAAGGTGTTTATGTAAGTAGCTAATTAATCTTTCAGTGTCTGCTCTTCGATTTTTATAACTAACCGACGATTTTGTACCACAAGTATCGAATTATAAAAACAAAACTGAGCAGTGCGGCCGCCCACACGCCATAAGTTGCGTAAGTGACTAATCCTATGATAGCGAGAAAAATTGAAAATGTAAAAATAGCTACCGCTAGGTTTAAAATGAACATCAAATCGCCTGTAATTTTTAGTGTTTATATACTTAACAAACGATGTAAAGGATTTGTAAAATATTAAATAATATCTAAGACGAGGTTCGTCTAATCTGACCTAGTAAGTGATCATTGAAATCTCTGTGTGATGTATTTAACTATTTAGGTGCTTTAAACGCTTAATCTCACCGGGTACCATTGGGAAATAATCGCTTGGAAGGGATTCCATTAACAACTCGAGTTTTTCAGACAACGCCTCGTACGAGTCAGCAACAACATTAATATGTCCCATTTTCCTTTTTTCCCGCAACGTCTTGCCGTACCAGTGCAAGTTACACCCTTCTATCGCTATTAAATCACGACTGAAACGTGTACACCCGATAATATTTACCATCGCTGTCACACTGTATGTTGCTGTACTACCTAAAGGAAAATCCAAAACCGCTCTTATGTGTTGTTCAAATTGACATGTTTCGCAGCCATCTTGCGTCCAATGGCCCGAATTATGGACTCTAGGGGCAATTTCATTCACAAGTAAATTATCGTTAGTTTGAAACAATTCCACCGCCAAGACGCCAACATAGTCCAATGCTTGTGATATTTTGGTGAATATGCTGTGAGCCTTATTCACTATGTGTTCATTGAGATTAGTCGCTGGGGCGATAGAAACATGCAACTGCCCTTGATAATGCAAATTTTCTGCTATGTCGTATATTCGAACGTTACCGCTTTTGTCTCTTGCTCCAATAACAGATATCTCACGCTCAAAGTCAACCATTTTTTCGGCAATTAGAGGTACTTTATTCAGGTCTAATCCAGCGAATACTGCTCGAAGCTCATCTAAATCAACGGCCTTGGTCATTCTCCACTGACCATATCCATCATATCCATCGCGACTGGACTTAAATATGACTCTTTCACCTAATTCTGAAATGACATTTTCTAGCTGCTCATGGCTAGTAATTATTAAATGATCACAATTTGGTATGTTCTGGGACTCCAACAGCTTTTTTTCTCGAACACGATCGCCACCGGCTAAGATGGATCGAATATTAGGATGTAATTTCCCAGTTTGATGAACTAAGTCGAGCAATGATTCTGGTATGTGTTCAAATTCAACGGTAATAGCGTCAGCATCTTCCATAGCAACGGCTAAGTCGTGATTAAAGGCTTCTTTGTTGATTGGGTTGACCACATTATTATTTGACACATCAATGGCTTTAACGTCCACACCTAATGGAGCAGCAGCTAAATACATCATTTGAGCCAATTGACCAGAACCAAGAACTAATACTTTCATTCAAGCTCCAATGATTGATTACTCATGACAGTGTCAGTTTGTTTTTGTCTAAACTGCTTGACCTTCTGCGCCACGTCAGGCGATCCCAGCCCAATTATTTGGGCCGCCAACAGTCCCGCATTCGCAGCACCAGATTCACCAATGGCCAGTGTACCTACCGCGACCCCTTTTGGCATTTGTACAATCGAAAGCAAAGAATCCAATCCGTTTAATTGACTTGATTTTACTGGGCAGCCCAATACTGGCAAGTGCGTATGGGCGGCAATCATGCCTGGTAGGTGCGCTGCTCCACCTGCACCAGCAATGATTACATGATAACCATTAGCATCTGCTGACTCAGCAAACTCAACTAATAGATTAGGCGTTCTATGTGCTGATACGACTTGGGCTTTAAACGATACGCCCAATTCTTTAAGCATCACAGCGGCCTTTTGCATCGTTGGCCAATCAGACTTTGATCCCATAACAATTGCCACTTTTGCCATTGTGTTCTCTCAATAATTTGTTTTAAGTAAGACAGAATGCATAGATATCTTGCATTCATCACAAGAAAAGCGCGAGATTATATATGATTGCTGATAAAAGCGCGATACTTTCACCCTTTTTTAGTCCATAAACAGTAATGGTACACATAAATAGTAGTGTGTTCTCGACCTGTTTTTAAATCTTACAATCAATACAAAGACCACAATAGTTGAAAAGTTTCACTAACAATAAGCTTTTTTAATGCAAAAACGCCGTAAATATCGCCTTACCCGCAAATTTATGCTAAAGATCGGAACACACTGGGTATGAGATTCAAACATAATACCTTGCACAAACTCAACATTTTATTCTGCACCAAGTTAATGCCTTGCCATGCACTAATATAATGCAATATATTGTTAGAGATCCATTGAAGGGCTGTTTAGACTCGGTAGGGATTGGATTTGTACGAATGGCATAAAGTATGCTGATTAATTTCTCTGTGTATAACAGACCAGAGTTTTTTCAGCGTAGTTAGCACTTTCGTTGGTCAGTTTACGTTGGTACCACATAAACATCACATTAAATAGACGTGCTCATAGAGGCAGTAATATGATTAAAAACACACATAAAAATATAAAGCGTTCAACAATATCAGTATGTATTGCGACCGCCCTGGGTTTAACAGGAACAACGGCAATTGCTCAAGACAACCAAAGCAGTTCAGAAGAAGCTGTTGAAGTCATCAATGTCACAGGGTCACTGATACCCAAAGACCCAAATGTGACTTCTTCTGTTCCGATGCAGTCTCTCGACAGTGAAGCCATTGCATTATCTGGGGAGTTAAACTTAGCAGATATCGTGAACGATATTCCTGCCCTCATTTCATCAAGTACTGCAGAAAATAGCGATACAGGTGCAAACTCGCTGAACCTACGGGGTCTTGGTGGAGAGCGAACCTTAACCTTGGTAAACGGAAGACGGCACGTTGCTGGTTTCAGAGGTACCTCAGCTGTTGACATTGGCTCAATTCCAAGAGCTCTCGTAGAAAGCGTTGAGGTTACAACAGGTGGGGCGTCTGCAGTATATGGTGCTGATGCGGTAACGGGTGTTGTTAACTTTATACTAAAAGACGATTTTGAAGGTATGTCACTCAATTTAGTAGGTGCGGTTCCAGAAGAATCTGGCGGTTCTACATTTGCCTTTGACGGTGCTTTCGGTAAAAATTTCGATAACGATAAAGGCAACATTGTATTTACTGTGTCGTTAGAAAAAGAAGACAAGCTTCTGCATGGTGATAGAGAATGGTCTAGAAACAACGGGCTCTCATCTGTAGTGCCCAATCCAGATTTTGACCCTGATGATCCTTTGAGTCCAGAACGAATCTTAGCAGACGATGTGCGCTATTGGTTATCGTCTAACGAAGGTTCTGTTGCACCTGGTTTCGGGACCGCGAGTAGAGAAGCCACTTATATTGACGTAAACAACAATGGCATTGCTGACTGTCAAGAATCAAGAGCGGGCCGTTCCAGTTTTCTTGCCGGTTGCTGGATAACTAATCCAGATGGAACTGTCGCGGTAAATACTAATGGTCCAACTTACGACGGTTTGTTAGGTAGCGGTGGAAGCGGCGCAAAGTTTAACTTCGACAACGATACGTTGATGCCCAATACCGATAAGCAAATCTTTAATTTAAATGGCAGTTACGAATTTAATGATGAGCTAAGAGGGTTCTTTGAGGCCAAGTATGTTAAAGCTGAAACTGAGTACTTTCAAGAATACGACTCATATTACGATACGCTATTTATCTTACCAGATAACGCATTCATTCCAGCGCAACTACAACCCGTAGCAGACGCTCAAGGTGGATTTTTACTTACCCAAGATGCGATCGGATGGGACGACGATGAAACCGTATACGAGCGTGAAACGACTCGATTTGTTGCTGGCCTAGAATGGGATTATTCACTTGACCACTCACTCGAATTTGCTATTAATCATGGTCGATTTACCAACACAATAAGTTACACAGAACAATATATTGATAGAATCTTCTCGGCAATCGATGCAGTAGAGGGTCCTGACGGTGCGCCAGTTTGTCGCTCTGATCTAGACCCTAATGCTACTTATGAAATAGACTATTTCACCGCTGGTAATGGGTTTGCAGATGGAAACTTTTTCTCAGATACCTATTACTCATTTACGCCGGGCGACGGTCAGTGTGCTCCTCTAAACCCGTTTGGTTCGTTTGCTGCCAGCCAACAGGCTCAAGACTTTATCAGTGTGCGTAAGCAAGATGAACTAACCATAGAGCAAACCGTATTCACATTAACTGCAGTAGGTATGTTTGATACATTCGACAGTATTATAGACGGGGATATTGGCTATGCAGCGGGATTAGAGTACCGCGAAGAATCCAGCGATAACAAATTGGACCCTGTCGATCTTGGCATACTTCCAGAAGGAACACCTTTTACAGCGGGTCAAAATGTTAATGAAGTCTCACCGTGGCTGTTTTCACTAACAAGTATTGATAACGTTCAGCAGTTCAATACTCAGGGTGAATACGACGTAATTGACGCATTTGTTGAAGTACGAGTGCCGATTTTGCTCGACCGTACATTAGCTGAAGAGTTTACTCTTGATGCAGCTGTTCGTGTATCTGACTATTCGACAATAGGCAATGCAACCACATGGAAATTCGGTTTTGCATACAGTCCCGTCGAGGATATCAATTTCCGAGGTACGATATCTGAAGCCGTAAGAGCTCCAAACATTACTGAGCTATTTGATCCACAGCTCCCAATTACCATCAACCAAAATGAAGACCCGTGTGACCCAGCAAACATTGGAGCAGGCACTTCGTCTCGCCAAGCAAACTGTGTCGCTGCATTACAGGCAGCTGGGGTCGCATCATCTGAAATTCTTGATGCTAATGGAGACTATATTTGGGCGAATCCACTCACTGCTCGCTTCGCCGGGACGGAAGGTGGTAATCCAGACTTAATTGAAGAAACTGCGGAAACCTTAACGTTTGGTGTTGTTTACACGCCTTCGTTTGTTGAAGGTCTAATTATTACCCTTGATTACTGGGATGTTGAAATTGAAGATGCAATTTCAGCTGTAGCAGCTTCAGACATTCTTGATGGCTGTTTCGACTCTGCAAACTACCCCAATGTCGGATTTTGTCAGCAATTTGAGCGACGTTCAGACGGTGGTTTAAGTGACCTCACCACAGGTGAAATCAACTTTGCTAGGGTACAAGCAGATGGTTTAGACTTCTCAGTCGCGTATCAATTTAGCGTTGAAGAAAATGATTTTGGTATTACGTTAGTCGGCACGCAACAAGACACGCTCGATTTATTCTTTAATCCAACGGATCCAAACGATGTAAATCCAGAGCTTGAAGAAGTTCAAAGGCCTGAAACATCGGGTAATATTTCGTTTAATTGGTCTCGAGAATCTCTCAGCGTGACTTGGCAAACGACTTACCAAAGTCGCCAAGCGGTTACTGAAGTAGAAAGTGTACTTGGCTTAAATGATAGCACTCCACTATTTGGTCCTAACGGATCGTTAGGTGGTTTCTTCGGTACTACAGTAATTCACGATATTAACGCGTCTTATGAACTGAACGATGACTTAGTTGTGTATGGTGGTGTGAACAACGTAACCGATGAAATTCCATTTGCAACTCAGGAAGCATGGCCGGTTAGCCCTAGAGGAAGAACATTCTTCTTAGGTGCAACTTACAAAATGTAATCCATTTCAGGATTCATACAGAACCAAATGCTGGGATACTTTTTAGTACCCAGCATTTTTATTTATAAGCTGTTAATTTTTCAGCTAGCTTGGCGCACAGTCGGATAAAGAAAAAATAAATAATGCCGCAAAGCGCAGTTGGATAAGCATAAAAAAACCCAGCACTATGACTGGGTCTTTATCTAAACTTGCGCTTTAGAGTTAGCGTTAGCCTTTTTGGCGCTTCATACTGTCGAAAAATTCATTGTTTGTCTTGGTCATGGAGAGTCGACTTATCAAAAACTCCATAGAGTCGATTTCTGACATTTCGTGAACAATTTTTCGTAGTATCCACATTTTCTGCAATTCGTCTTGGCTGGTTAATAGTTCCTCTCGACGAGTACCAGAACGATTGAAATCAATGGCTGGGAATACTCGTTTTTCCGCAATTTTCCGATTCAAGTGAAGCTCCATATTACCGGTGCCTTTGAACTCTTCGTAAATAACTTCATCCATCTTAGACCCAGTGTCTATCAGCGCGGTCGCTATTATGGTCAAGCTCCCACCTTCTTCGACATTTCGAGCCGCACCAAAGAAGCGCTTTGGTTTGTGCAATGCATTAGCGTCTACACCACCCGTTAAGACTTTACCAGAAGATGGGATCACCGTATTGTAAGCACGGGCCAATCGAGTAATCGAATCGAGTAAAATTACGACATCTTTTTTGTGTTCAACTAATCTTTTGGCCTTTTCAATTACCATTTCAGCTACCTGAACGTGCCTGCTGGCCGGCTCATCGAAAGTAGAGGCAACGACCTCTCCTTGCACTAATCTCTGCATCTCAGTAACTTCTTCTGGGCGCTCATCAATTAGAAGTACCATCAGCACACACTCTGGGTGATTGGCTGCAATTGATTGAGCAATATTTTGCAAAAGAAGTGTTTTACCCGCTTTCGGCGGCGCCACTATTAGTCCACGTTGACCACAACCTACTGGGGAAGCAAGGTCGAGTACCCTAGCAGTAATATCTTCTGTGCTTCCATTGCCTCTTTCCATTCTTAAACGATTCTCAGCATGGAGAGGCGTTAAGTTTTCAAATAAGATCTTATTACGTGAGTTTTCTGGCTTATCGAAGTTCACTTCGCGGATTTTTAACAACGCAAAATATCTTTCGCTGTCTTTTGGAGGGCGAATCTTTCCGGCTATGGTATCACCAGTCCTCAGGTTGAAACGCCTGATCTGACTTGGCGATACATAAATATCGTCTGGACCAGCGAGATAAGATGAATCGCTAGATCTTAAAAATCCAAATCCATCTTGTAGAATTTCTAGCACACCATCGCCAAAAATATCCTCACCACCCTTTGCGTGGGATTTGAGTATTGAAAAGATAATGTCTTGCTTTCGAGCTCGGGCGAGGTTGTCTAAGCCCATGCTCTCGGCTAAGGCTACAAGCTCGCTAATAGGTTTACTTTTTAGATCAGTTAAATTCATATTGGAAGGTCTGTGTAATTTTACGACATGTAATTAAAGGATTGATAAATTTTCAATGTTTGTTTTTAGGCAACCACAGTAGGAGGTTAGAAACTAGTTTGCTCCATCGCATGCCCCACTTGGAAATAGACACTTGTTGGATAAAAATTTTGCATTAATCACATTAGCATACGCCGTTTGTGTGTAAGTGCTGCTAGCGGGTTAATGCATTCACCAAGACGCCCGTATATACCGTTAGAAAAATATTCATTTTGTGATTGCAGAGTATTCCTAAAAGGACTTTATGATGCAATGGTATTTTGAATTAGATCCCAGTTAGTATATTAACTTTCCGGTGGCAGGCGTTGCCGATGAGTATAGTAAAGGTATCACTTAATTTTAATATCGTCCAGTTTTTTAAAAAATCAAGAAAAAAAATAATTTTTTATTGAAAATAAAGACGAGAAATATACCATTTGCAAGATAAGCAGATAAATACCGCTTAATACAGATTTCTAAATCGCTGTTATTTTTTTATCATTTTTAATCATGGGCTCGGTTTATCCGACACTCTATCCCAACTGGAAGTAGTTGCTTTGCTCATCATGAATTGATGGATCTAGACTGTGAGCTAGTTCAGTTAACTGTTCTTTAAATTTGAGCCAGCCTCCAATACTTGAGGTTGTCAATGGCCGTCTTACCTGCTCGCTACTGGCGGTATGAACAATGTGTTGATTCTTGTGAAAATTCAAACATGCCAGCTCGGATTTAAGATTCATCGCATTGAATATTCTCTCTAACTGTATTTCAGGTTCAGTTACTAGCTCTTCGTATTGGATACGAATTATTTTATTCGGCAAAGCTTCATCCCAATGCCTCATGAGTTTTACGTATTGATTGTAAAAGTGCCCTATATGTTTTTGCCGGTAACTGAAATCAACGCCTGAAGAAAAGTACTGCTTAAACAAACTTAATCCGCAATCCATTGGATTGCGCCTAATGTCTATTATTAATGCATTAGGCAGTATTTTGTGAATTAAGCCAATTTGCCTAAAATTAAATGGTAATTTATCAATAAAAAAATGGGTATTGTTAGGTGAGAATACCGAAACAATGTCGTAATATTTTTGGTTCAACCAAGCCAGTTCTTCAGCGGTTAACTCACCAACGGAAGAAAATAATCCACGATTAAAACGACTTACGCAGAGTTCATTTGCCTGCCTTTCGAGCGCATTGATTGTCGGTTGTTCCAAAGTATTTTCAATGCAAGAATGACTCGCCAGCATTTGCTCTAACAAAGTGGATCCAGAACGAGGCAAACCTACGATAAAAATTGGTCTATCTGATTTTCTATCAATTGACGCTTGAGTCCTTAAACTGTTTGGGTTGAACGCTTGGATCCGAACACTGACGTCTCTTTCTGTATTGCTTGTTCGATAGTCAATATGTTTTGAAAATAAAGCATTCGCTCGCTCGTAAGTTTGAAACGTTTTTAAGGGGTTATTTTGCTCGTAAGATTTTGCAAGCGCGAATAGCATCACACTCTTATCTTTCTCTGCGGTTTTTGGGGATTCTATCAGTTTTTCTAGACTCGATACTTCTGATTCAGTGAATGTATAGGTCTTTAAATCAGCAAGGGCCGCCCAGCTTCTGGGGTTTTCTAGTGTTAATTTCAAGCTAGTGTGCAACGAGGAGATACATCCTTCTGACCTACCTAGAACCCTTAGTGCATGACTTCTTAACAGTTCAATGTTGCTCAAGACTGGGGTTTGCTCTTTAAATTGGCCTTTTGCTATATTGCAGTATTCTATCACCTCTTCATATCGAGCATATTTTAACAAGAGTCCGATAAGGTTAAGCATATTTTCAGCCGTGTTGGCCACCTGAACTAATATTTTAGCCTCAGATAGCATCTCTTCGTATCGACCATATGCTTCTAAATTAGTAATGAACATTTTTCTAAGTAGAACATTGGCCGGCGATCGGTTAACTCCTATCTTTAGATAGTGTATGCTTTTTTCAATCAACCCACGTTGCTGATAGATATGCACTAAGGTGAAAATTGCTCGTGGATGGCCTGTTATCTTTTCTAACATCAACAATGCGGTTTTTTCTGCTGCATTAATGTTTCTTTGTTGCATATTTAATTGAATTGATTGAAATTCTTTTTGCAACGGATCAAAACGCTCTGCTTTTCGTCCAACTTCAATTGCTTGTGAATACTCACCCAATTTAAAAAAGCACGTACTAAGTAGCAGATACCCTTCATAACAATCTTGGCTTGGTTGTATTGTGCTCTGAAGTAATGCTTTGGCTTCAGTGAAATTGTTTTGTTGGAACAACAAAGATGCTTGCTTGAATAGGTTGGCAAAGTTTTTAGACATGCTGCTTGCAACCTTCGAGGTTAGTATATAAATAAGAGCTGTTTGTTTTTTAAACAGCAAACAGCTCTAAAGTTAAGCCTTTCGTGACCTTTTTTTAATATCGCGCAAGATACAGCGAATTAAATATGCTCGTCTAAAAACTCTTTTAACTGAGTCTTAGACAGCGCGCCAACCTTAGTCGCCGCTAGTCCACCATCTTTAAATAACAATAATGCAGGAATGCTTCTAATATTATATTTTGGGGGTGTTTCATTGTTTTCTTCGACATTTAATTTGCCAACCGTGAGTTTACCCTCGTAGTCTTGTGCAATTTCCTCTAGAATAGGGGCAATCATTTTACAGGGGCCGCACCATTCAGCCCAAAAATCAACTAACACAGGACCCGATGCATTAATAACATCTGCTTCGAATTTTTCGTCTGATAATGCGAGAATTTTGTCGCTCATTCTGTTCTCCAATTTAGGGATTGTTTAACTGAACCTTTTCAGTTTACCTTATAAGTGTTATATAGAAGTACTTTTTAATGCAAGCATCGATAATCTATAAGTTATGCCACAAACACATTTAACCGATACGTTATTTTCGACACTTTCGATCCACCCGCAAGTACAAGCGGGATTAGACGAAGCTGGTTTTAGCCAGTGCACACCAATTCAATCAATGAGTTTACCTCAATTGTTGGCGGGCAGTGATATTGCAGGTCAAGCACAAACCGGTACGGGTAAAACCATAACCTTTTTAGTCGCAACCTTCCACTACCTTTTAACTAACCCAAAAACAGATCAAGGGTCAAACCCCCGAGCTATTATAATGGCCCCTACCAGAGAGTTAGCGGTACAAATTTTTAATGACGCTGAACTCTTAAGTAAGCACACTGGATTATCAGTTGCTGCTATATATGGAGGCGAAGGTTATGAAAGTCAACGCCTACAATTAGAGAAAGGGGTAGACATACTGATTGGTACAACAGGACGTATACTAGATTATTATAAGCAAGATGTTTTTAACCTAAAGAACATACAGGTTGCCGTACTAGACGAAGCAGACCGTATGTTTGATTTAGGTTTTATAAAAGACATCCGATACTTATTTAGACGAATGCCTGACCCTACAAAACGTTTAAGTATGTTGTTCTCTGCAACCTTGAGTTTTAGAGTACAAGAATTAGCTTATGAGCACATGAATAATCCAGTTCACGTTCAGGTTGCACCAGAAACAAAAACTGGCGTGGGTATAAGCGAAGAGTTATTTTACCCAAGTAACGAAGATAAAGATTTATTACTACTGACACTTTTTGAAGAAGAGTGGCCAGATAAAGCCATTGTTTTTGCTAATACCAAACAAGCCTGTGAAAAAGTAACAGCTTGGTTGAAGGCAGATGGCCATAGAGTTGGCATGTTAAGCGGTGATGTTCAACAGAAAAAACGTTTAACGATTTTAGAAGACTTTACCAGTGGTGCGCTCGATATATTAATTGCAACTGACGTTGCCGCTAGAGGGCTCCACATTGATAAAGTCACACACGTATTTAATTACGACCTACCTGATGACGCCGAAGACTACGTTCACAGAATAGGTCGAACCGGTCGAGCCGGTGAAACCGGAAAAGCAATCAGTTTTGCATGCGAACGATATGCACAGAATTTACCAGCCATTGAAGTTTATACTGGTCATGATATTCCAGTTACTGATTACAACCCGTTAAACCTTTTAGATGATGTAAAACCACCAAAAATACCGCGTAGGCAGCCTCGACGATCAAACCAAAGAGGTGGACCACGTAAAGATAACCGTGGTGGTAAAAACCATTCACGCGGACCAAGAAACAAGTAGGTGGCATTGAAATAGAGGCAGTTTATGCTTGATGATGCAGCGAGCAGGTTAGAAGTAAACGCATTTCAAAAACAAGACGACTATTATGCAGCCGTTGATTTAGGCTCTAACAGTTTTCATATGGTAATTGTTAGGGTCTTGGCCGGCAGTGTTCAAACAATAGGTAAGCACAAACAAAAGGTTAGGCTAGCGGCTGGCTTGTCTGATACCAATTTACTTTCTGAGGATGCCATCGTAAGAGGATTGAATTGCCTAACCAATTTTGCTGAAAAACTTCAAGATATCCATCCTAACAATATCAAGATTGTTGCCACCGCAACATTAAGGCTTGCTACCAATGCAAGTGATTTTTTAACGCGAGCAGAGTCTATACTTAATCAAAAAGTTAACGTGATTAGCGGTGAAGAAGAGGCACGGCAAATATATTTAGGCGTGGCCTATACCAGTGCAAATCAAGGTAACAGTTTGGTTATTGATATAGGAGGGGCTAGTACCGAAGTTATAGTGGGTCGCGATCTACAACCTATGCATTTAGTCAGTATGGACATGGGGTGTGTCACCTTTATGGAAGGCTTTTTCCCTAAAGGAGCCCTGACTAAACGCAATTTCGATAACGCTTGTCAAGCCGCCTCTATTATTATAGAAAAACACAAAGATACATTTCTTTGCTTCGATTGGGAAAAGTGTTTAGGTGCATCTGGCACTCCTCAGGCGGTTACTCAAATATTAGTCAAGCGCGGTATAAACGACGCAATACGTTTGTCCTATTTATTACATTTAAAAGATGAGTGTATAGAACAAGGACAAGTTGCTGATTTAAAAATTGACGGGCTTGTTCCATCACGGCAAGCTATTTTTCCTAGTGGATTAGCCATTTTGATAGCTTTGTTTGAAAAGTTAAATATTGAAAATATGCAAATTGCAGGCGGAGCGCTTCGAGAAGGTATTATTTATGGCATGCTAGATAATTACCACAAAAGTGACCGTCGAACACAAGGTTTAAATCAACTTATATCTAGATTTCATATTGACCCATCTCATAGCCAGCGGGCAAAAGAGGTAGCGATTAATTTATGTAACCAATTGTGCGAACAAAATAACTTTTGCAATTACGATACACATGGCGTTGTTGCTGCTGCCGCGGCACTGCATGAATTGGGTTTACACGTAGGATACAAACAATACCATGAACATGGTGCCTACATACTTAATCATGTAGAAATTACGGGCTACACCAGTTTACAACGTATGATGATACGCGATTTGGTTAGCATGCACCGACAACCTATTAACTTGACCGCAATCAACCAATATACAAGCGAATTACAAGACGTACTTGTAAGTTGTTTGAGAATTTTGCGGATTGCTATTGTATTAATAGGTAGAAGAAAAAAAACCGCTATTCCTTCTTGCAGACTAGTCACACATGCCAATGAGTGGGAGCTTCAACTTGCTCAAGATATCAAAACAAAACATCCTCTAATATATACTGAGCTTGTGCATGAGGCTTGGATGCAACATAAAGCGGGTTGGAAGCTAACGCTTTCAACATATGACGGCGTGCAATTAGATACCACAATAAAATCTGAATGGAATGATTAAAGATTAACGTGTATGCAACGCGTATCTCGATTTCGGGTTATTTAAGCCTTTTAAAAGACTGATACCAAGAAACTACCGCTATAGTGGAACTCCCTAAAATAATTGCCCAATGCAAATCATACCCATAACAAATTGCAGCTGTAATCGAAAACGTAATAGCTGATTTACCAAACATACGTGCTCTTTGAATGTTAAGCTGCATTTGTAAATTTTGTTGATGTTGCACTTCTAATTGTTGTGGCAGTGTTTTTGTTTGGCGCAGTGCTTCATACAGCAAATCAGGCATTTCAGGTAACTTTTCAGACCAAAAAGGCAAGTTCTCTTTAATTTGATTGAACATAGCTTTAGGGCCAATTTGCTCTTTCATCCAATTTTCTAAAAATGGTTTTGCTGTTTTCCATAAATCTAACTGTGGATAAAGGGTTCTACCCAAACCCTCTACGTAAAGGAGTGTTTTTTGCAGTAATACTAGCTGAGGTTGCACTTGCATGTTGAAGCGCCGGGCCGTATTGAATAACTGCAGAAGCACGTTGCCAAAAGATATATCTGCTAATGGCTTTTGGAAAATTGGCTCACATACGGTGCGAATAGCCATTTCAAAGTCGTCAATATTTGTATCAGCGGGCACCCAACCTGAATCCACATGCAATTCTGCTACTTTTCTGTAATTTCGGTTAAAAAACGCAATAAAATTCTCGGCTAGATAGCGTTTGTCTTGCTTATTCAGAGTACCAACAATGCCATAATCAATACCGATATATTTCGGATTATGTGGATGCTCTCTTGATACAAATATATTGCCTGGGTGCATGTCTGCATGGAAGAAACTATCCCTAAATACTTGGGTGAAAAATACTTCTACACCGCGCTCAGCAAGCAATTCTAAATTCGTATTCTGGGCTCTAAGTTCATCGATATCTGAAACCGGAATACCATAAATTCGCTCCATTACAATCACGTTTTTACGGCAATGATCACTGTAAATATGCGGCACATATAAGGCTTCAGAGTGTTCAAAGCTTCGCTTAATCTGAATCCCATTAGCAGCTTCACGCAGCAGATCTAGTTCGTCCAAAATAGTGCGTTTATATTCTTTCACCACCTCTACAGGACGCAATCGCTTGCCATCAGGAAGCCATTGTTGAACCAATTTAGCAATAGAAATTAAAAGTTCAACATCTGCTTCTATTGTGTGTTTAATATTAGGCCTTAAAACCTTAACCACTACGTCTTTGTCGTCAAGCTTAAGTTTAGCGGCGTGAACTTGAGCAACAGAAGCAGATGCCAGTGGTTCATGTTCAAAATGACTAAATAATTCGTTAAGAGATTTGAGCTCCAATGCTTCTCTTATTAACTCTTCCGCTTTTTTAGAATCAAAAGGAGGGACTTTGTCTTGTAGTTTAGCTAATTCATCTACCATGGCCGGTGGCAATAAATCGCGGCGTGTCGACAACATTTGACCAAACTTCACAAACACTGGGCCAAGCTCTTGTAAGGCTAACCTTAGTCTTTTACCTTCTGAAGTACCTTTATGCTTATTGGGCCACCAAAAGAGCATTTTTCTAGACCAACGAAAATACCAAGGTCTAAATCGTTTAGGTATAAGATCATCCAAACCATGATTGAGTAAGACTCCCCCAATTTGCAAAAAACGGCGATACTTCATTAATTTCGGCTCTTATTGTGTGATGATTTATTTATTGTGGGAGTTTTTAATTCAGATAGCTTTTCTTCGAGTAAGGTTAGTCTTGCTTCAGCCCTATCATAACCTGACTTCAGCTCATTAACTTGGTCACAAAAATTTGCAACTAAGATCCCTCTTACCGCTACCTTCTTTTCATCTAATGCTGCATCAGCAAACGTATGTTTCAGTAACTCGGCCTGCTGAGCTAAATCAGATACGACTTTCTGACCTGCTTGATTTAAGTTGTAAGCAGCTACATCACCTAAGTAGTGGGATAATATCTCTTCTATATCCAACTCAAGTTGGTCAAATAGTTTACTCAGCGCCTGTAAAATTGATAAATCACCGGCAAAATCAAGCTGCCCAGACTTTATTAACTTAGTCATTTGACTATTCTGTTTGAGCTTATCAATAGCAAATATAGACAAGCTTACCCAGCATTCATCAGTTGCCAATAAACTAGGAGTAGCATCTTCTGGGTTTGATTTAAATTGCGAGTCCACATCAGCTTTAATGTATATATTACTTTTCGAAAAGTTAAATATAAGTGCTTGCTGAAACTCTTGGACAAAAATGATGCAAGTTTTATCAGCTAAAGGCTTTAATACTTGAACTTTATTAGGTGACCAATCAAGCGCTTGGTTAACGGCGAGTTCAATGGCTGTCGTAACAACTTGAATGGCAGGCATTAGAACTTAAATCCTCGATGCATAGCAACAATACCACCTGTCATATTTTGGTAACTCGTTTGTTCAAACCCTACATCAATCATCATTTGCTCTAACGTATCCTGATCAGGGTGCATGCGTATTGATTCAGCCAAATATTTATAGCTTTCAGAATCGTTTGCGACCACTTGCCCCATTTGAGGAAGCACATAAAATGAATAGAAATCATACAGTTTGGATAGTGATTCTGTAGTAGGTTTTGAAAACTCTAAAACAAGCAATCTGCCACCGGGTTTAAGTACTCTAAACATAGAGGCCAATGCTTTGGATTTGTCAGTTACGTTGCGCAAACCAAAAGCAATAGTTATTACATCGAAATGGTTGTCGGG
>CBFIBG010000022.1:0-126105 GCA_965660815.1 Glaciecola sp. | reverse complement strand
AGCGTCTATGGTAAGGTTGCTATAACCAGTTACATCAAAGCTATTAAATGAATCTGACAGAATAAGAATGGGACAAGGCAGGTCTTTAGCTGAATAAAATTTTGATAACTGCCTACGCAGCGACATAAACTGTTCTTGGGTGACTATGATAAATGCAGAATAAAAACTAGTATGTTCAACTTCTAAATCCACAGATTTTTCGTAACAACTTACTGATGCTACTTTTGGACATAATAAAGCGGTTGCATGTAGCCATTTTCGTTTATTTGCGTTTTCGTGGATCAGATAAATTTTCAATTTGATTTATACCTAAAATTGGGCAAATCAAAACCGCAAAAAGATTTGTATGGAATTTTTCGCATTATCATCAAAGCTTTTATGATTTTATTATTAACCTTGAGGCAAACCAAAACCGTTGCCTTTTGTTTAAACGCCAGACTAATTTAGCGCAAAAAATGTACACTTGTCAAGTTGTGGTCGGATTTGTGTATATTACCAGAAGTCAAAGCATTGGTAAGAAGCGCTAAACGCATCCGTTCGAAGAGCAAAAACTGGCTATAAAACTTCCATATAGTCTTCTAAGGGTAATCTTTCGAGTATATTTCTATATTCAGGTAAATATAAATTCCATTAACTGGCGCGCGTTATACTGTATAAGACTTTACAACTTTCATCTGTTATTCTTAAATTTGGCATGTAGTTCTGGAATTTTGTGTCTTGGCTACGAAGCGTTAACACATCTGCATGCTGTTTATTCTAAGACTGACAAGGTCGGTGCGTTCTAAAGTAATAAAGTAACATTAAAACCTATGAAATCATCCTTAATTGTTAAAAAAGTTGACTATTCCAACAGCGCGCAGATGGATATTTTGCTTGAACTGTTGCAAATGTATGCCCAAGATCCAATGGGAGGCGGGGCTTCAATACCACCTCACGTTATTAGTGAGTTGCCCAAAGCTCTTAAAGAGCGTCCGTTTATGCACTCTTTTATAGTATTTAGTACGCACAATAAAGCCTTGGGGTTTGCTAACTGCATTGAGAGCTTTTCAACTTTTGCCGCAAAATCTGTACTTAATATCCATGACTTTGCAGTATTGCCAAGCGAGAGAAATAAAGGCGTTAGTCAGTTTTTACTTCACGAAATTTGTGAGTTTGCCAAAGGTATTCAGTGCTGTAAATTAACGCTTGAGGTCCTAGAAGGAAATACTGCAGCGATCGCTGCATACAGGTCATCAGGCTTTAAAGCGTATGAGCTAGATCCTGAAATGGGAAAGGCTTTGTTTTTTCAAAAATATTTATAATTATTTTCTTAGCAAGTTAGTAGCGTGGTTTGTTTATTGAAAAATAATCTATGGCCTGTATTTTGGATGCCATGAATATAACTGCTAATTTCCTAATTTTTTCTAAGAAGGCATCTTCTTAACCCGAGGCGCTATTTAACTTTTTATCTGAATAATAAAGTCCAATGTTTCTTCCTATTCTTTTGCTGAAAATCATTATCAAACTGCTGCAATGCAAGTGTGCTTGAATAAAATTTTAAGCGCTTAATGTTTGTGCCTAATCCAAGAGTGGTTACTGCATTTTCGGTGGCACTTAATTTGCAAATCACCCTGTAGATATACGCTATCTATTTCGCTTTAAGTTGTTAGTCAAGCGGACAAAACAACAAACAAAAATGGTTTGTAACTTTCATAGAAATTTAAAACGGGGAATTAATCATGGAAAATGCGATGTCTTCAATTTCAGTAGAAGGCTTTGAAATTGTCAATCACATACTCACCTTAGGCTACGCTTCAATGGCAGCCGCTCTATTATTTTTTATTTTAACGAAAAAAGACGCTTTACCTAAATACCAGATGTCTTCGGTAATGTCTGTCGTCGTGATGGTATCTGCTTTTTTACTGCTGTATACGCAAAAAGTAAGCTGGACAGAAGCTTATGCGTTTGACGGAGAAAAATATGCTGTAGCCGCGGGGGCAGATTTGTTTACTAATGGGTATCGTTATCTCAATTGGTTAATTGACGTGCCTATGCTTTTAATCCAAATTCTTTGGGTAGCGCAAATAACGGGCGCAGCGCGCTCCAATTATATTCTTAAGTTTTCAACCGCAGGTTGCTTAATGATCCTTACAGGTTACTTTGGTCAATTCTATGAGCCAGGCAGAATTAACGAAGATGTGACCTTATGGGCTATATGGGGCTTAATTTCTACCGCATTTTTTATCTATGTTTTAATCTTGATCACCCGGGTTATCAATGACGGTAAATCTAGAATGACCGGTTCAGCCAAATCAATATTTGGTGCCATTTTACCGTTGTTCTTTATTGCGTGGTGGTTGTATCCAATCGCTTATTTAGCGCCTTATTTTATGAAGTTAGGGTACTCCTATGAAATTACTATAGTGAGCCAACAAGTGATTTATACCATTGCTGATATCGCCTCTAAAGTAGTGTATGGTGTAATGCTGACAGTGACAGCGACTCAACTAAGTGAGCAAGAAAGTAGTTAAATACAAGCACTGTATCGCTCAACAAATTAAATAATATTTTTTACTGTTTGAGCGATACACATATCTTATATACAACGTAACAGGGTATTTTTTTCACACTTTGCTGTGTAAAAAATACTCATTCCATGTCTAAATTAGACACTGAAATTCAATGAATTAATAGAATGTGTCCCAGTTCTCCATACCCAAGTATATTTTTATATTCACCATGCTTTTCTACGTCGTTTAACATTGTCATATTACACATTTTTCACGTAGATGCAGGCGATCAAAACGATCCAATGTATTTATAGTGAAAAGTAATGGAGTACAATATGACAAAGTATATCAATTTCTTTTTAACAATAATCCTTTCGACACTGCTGTCTAGTTATACGGTAACCGCTAAAGTTATTACTCTAGAATACAAAGGGTTTGCTCAGGGCAGTGTGAACGTAAATCAAACATTAGATGGGAATTCGCGAAATGCCGCTGCGGGCATGTTTGACCTTAATGTTCTTACTTCTGATGTGCCTTGGATTAATCCAAACACCTCTGTTCAAGCTTTTTGCATCGAACTTGATCAATTTATTATTACCGATTCTCCGATAGAATATACCTTGCAGAGCGGCGACCAATTTTTTAATAGTCCAGCTCAAGCCGAATTTATAGGCAGATTGTACACGACCGCTCTTGAATCTGTTATCAGTCAAACTACATCTGAAAACCAACGTTTGTTTAGTAGCGCATTTCAATTAGCTATGTGGGAGTTAGTGTACGATTTTGATGCGATAGACTTACTGGACAATAGGTTCGTCACAGACAGTCGGAGTTCTCGAAATAATATCAGAACCATAGCCAATTCTTGGCTAACTGGTTTGAGCGGTGTGTCTAACAATTTTTCGATTTCTGTTTTGCAAAGTGATGCATCTCAAGACCTTATTGTTGCCAAAGAAAATGAAATCCCTGTTTCGACACCCTCTGTTGCTTTGATTGTATTAGCTAGCTTGTTGTTACTTGGATGGCGCTTTAAGAGATAGTTAAGCGCATATGAAATCAAGCGTTGTCAGGTAAAACCGATGTTTTTTTAACAACGCCATAGGCAAAGCTTGAATCAATAGACGCGATAGAGCCGATTGCATGTAACTGATGTCTCACAAAATCTTCGTAGTGATGCAGATCTTTTACCACTACTTTAAGCAAGTAATCCGCTCGGCCTGTCATTACAAAGCATTCAAGCACATTGTCTTGTAGTTTTATTTGCCGTTCAAAATTCTCGACAATCGCTTGAGTATGTTTTTCTAGCTGGACGTTAACAAAGACGGTTATTGGTAATCCATAGGCTTCGTTATCAACCTCTAACGAATATGATTTTATAACGCCTGAATTTTCAAGATTTTTGACTCTCCTCAAGCAAGGCGAAGGTGATAAATTGATTAACTCAGCCAGTTCCTGATTGGTAATTCTTGAGTTCTGTTGCAAGTATCTCAATATTAGCTTATCTGTTTTATCCATATCTTTATAATAATTAGCATAATATGCTAACTATTATTGCTTAATGGGCATAAATAGCAAGTTTATTGTTGTTATGTTGAAATATACTAAAGCAAAGTATATCTCAAAGGCTTATCATAATGTTTGACCTAAACAATCATCATAAATCAATTGCCTCAACACCTGAGGCACAGCCAGTGGGCTTCGCGACACAGGCGATCCACCACGGGTATGATTCTTCTGATTTTGGAGGAGCACTCAACCCACCCGTGCATTTCAGTTCTACATTCACATTTCAAAATGCACAGCATGGCGCGGATTTGTTTTCAGGTGAGCAGCAGGGGCACTTTTACTCTCGAATATCTAATCCCACTTTAAGCGTGTTAGAGGCAAGGTTAGCAAAATTAGAAAATGCTGAGGCTGGACTGGCCGTAGCATCCGGAATAGCCGCTATTACTTCAACTCTATGGACCCTATTACAAGCCGGTGACGAGATAATAGTTGATAACACTTTATACGGGTGCACTTACGCGTTTCTGCACAAAGGCCTTAAAAAATTTGGGGTCAAAGTTACTCACGTCAATATGTCTGATTTAAAGCTAGTTGAACATGCTATTAATGACGATACAAAGGTAATTTACTTCGAAACGCCTGCCAATCCAAACATGAGATTAGTGGATATTAATGGGATATCGAATATTGCAAAAAACCACCAAATTACGACAGTGGTAGATAACACTTACGCAACTCCCTTAATTACAAAACCTATTGCGCTGGGTGCTGATATTGTTATCCATTCGGCAACCAAATATCTTGGCGGGCACGGAGATCTAATTGCTGGAATGGTGGCGGGAAGTAAAGCGCTTATCGATAGAATTAGATTTGAGGGCGTGAAGGATATGACTGGGGCCTGTATGTCTCCGTTTACCGCAATGCTGATATTGCGAGGTTTGAAGACGCTTGAATTAAGAATGCAACAACATTCTCACTCAGCACAGCAGGTGGCTGAATTTTTACAAAACTGTGACCAAGTTTCAGTAGTTCATTACCCTGGACTACCCAGTTTTCAACAGCATGATTTAGCGAAACATCAAATGAGTCTATTTGGGGGGATGATTGCGTTCGAATTGCGGGGAGGATTAGTTGCAGGAAAGACACTAATGGATGCTCTTCACTTAATACAAAGTGCTGTCTCACTTGGTGATGCAGAGAGTCTCATTCAACATCCCGCAAGCATGACTCACAGTACTTACACTCCAGAAGAGCGTGAGAAACATGGAATCACGAATGACTTAGTGAGATTGTCGGTCGGATTGGAATCGTGTGAAGATATTATAAATGATTTGAAGCAGGCTTTAAAAAAGGTCTCATATCAAACCGTCGCTTAATTAACATACTCTCAAGCGCAAAAATACGAAAAGACCAGCAGAATAAGCCGGTCTTTTTTGTGTTTATTTATTTTGTCTATTTATAATCAAACTCATCATCGTTTACCAGCATCAAGTCATCGGCGGCAGAATGAAGCACTGACAGATGAACATCTTTTCTGGGCAAAATACGTTTAATGTAGAATTCACAAGTGCGCTTTTTACCTAATTTGATTGATTTATTATTTGAACGTTTTGATTTGTCAGCCATTTCTATCCATAAAATACCTAGTATTACATAGGCGCTATAATGCAAATAGTCGGTGGCTACGCCTGCTATATCCACAGACTCTCCCCCAAGCAGTTTACAGGATGCTTGATGCCATTCATGTAATAGATGTTGAGCTTGCTCGATGTCCTTTTTAGATGACATCGAGTTTATTCTGCCTGAAAGCATTTCAATGGTCGCATTTAGCATTTGTCCGCCATCTCTGGTCAACTTTCTGCCAATTAAATCAGCGGCTTGAATACCATTTGTGCCTTCATACAACTGAGCTATGCGAGTATCTCTGACTAACTGCTCCATCCCCCATTCTCTTACGTAACCATGACCACCATATATTTGAATCCCCAAATTCGTCACTTCGGTGGCAATGTCCGTCATAAAGCCTTTACAAATGGGCGTGAGAAAAGCAAGTATTTGCGACGCCTGATCTTTTCGGAAGTCTCGGCAATACTTTTCAACATCCATTTGTTGCGCATATAGCAAAGAAAGCGCTCGTAATCCTTCTGTGAACGCTTTTTGCGTCAACAACATTTTGCGAACGTCTGGTTGATGCATAATTGAATCGGCTTTCTCCTCTAACTGCTGAGGGCCTTTTGGGCTTCTAGACTGCAATCGTTCTCGAGCGTATTGCAAAGCTCCTTGAAACGATGCTTCACATGTGCCTAATCCCTGCAAGCCTACCTGAAATCTAGCATCATTCATCATGGTGAACATACATGCCAATCCTTGATTCGCTTCTCCAACTAAATAGCCTTTTGCTCCATCGTAATTCATGACACAGGTAGGACTGGCTTTGATCCCCATTTTTTTTTCAATACTGCCTACGCTCAATGCGTTGGGTTTACTAGGCTCATTGTTATCGTCCAGTAAAAACTTTGGTACTAAGAATAGACTAATACCCTTTACGCCCTTCGGCGCGCCTGGCAATCGCGCTAATACAAGATGTATAATATTAGACGTCCAGTCTTGATCTCCACCAGTTATGTATATTTTATTGCCAGTAATAGAGTATGAGCCATCTTCTTGAGGCTCAGCTTTTGTGGTCAACAGGGCAAGATCGGTGCCTGCTTGAGGCTCCGTTAAATTCATGGTGCCTGTCCACTCCCCACTTATCAACTTCGCTAAATATACATCTTTTAACCATTGTTCTGCATGCTTATCTACCGCCAGGACCGCGCTTTCGGTCAACATCGTGGTTAACCGCCAGCTTAAATTTGCTGAGTTAAGCATTTCATGTATTGGCACCGCAGCCGTGTATGGTAAGTCTTGTCCATCATAGTCTGGGTTTCCTAGCATCGCATTCCACCCGTTTGCGATATATTCTTGGTAAGCTTGTGCAAAACCAGTGGGAGTGGATACCTTACCATTTTCCAATTTGCAGCCTTGCTCATCTCCTTCTCTATTTAATGGGGCGACCACTTCTTCAGCAAATTTTGCACCTTGAGCAATTACTTCACTAATGAGTTCGTAGTCCATTCCTTCGGCTTTGACGCTCAAATAGTGACTGTCCAAATCGAGCCAATCTTTCAGTAGAAAATGAAAGTCTGCAATAGGTGCTTGATATTGAGGCATTTGATACTCCTGAACTGCGTTAACTGTTTCACGTTGATGCATTTATACGATTGCGGCCATAAACTGGTCACTATGATATCAATGAACTCATAGATAAATAGTAAGTGGTCGGATTAGTTAAAGTGTAAAATAGTTTCGTCGCAATGCAAGGGATTTATGAACATTCAATTCACAATGGCTATCATTATTAATTGTGCTTATTGACTTGATTCTTTTGCCGAGCAATTTCAGCGACGTAGGCATCTCGAGTTGTTATAAAGTGTTCGGGTACTGTCCAATCTTCAATCCGATAGTCGAATGGATCGATGAAGCTCATATATACAACGTCATCAGGGCTCCAAAATGGGGCTTCTATTCGTGTTTCCGTGCCGTCAAAGCCAGCATCTAGTTGGCAACTAAAAAGCCAAGTACCGTCGTCTTGTATTGCTAAGACTTGACCAACTTCAACATTCATGCCGGTGCGATCCCAGGTCGCTCGGTGTGCGTTACATTGCGCATTATTCTCATTGGTTGGCGCAACCGCTAAATTATACTGCTTATTCGAGGTTGCAGTAACAAACAGCTTTTGATTCAAAACGATAACACATGCAGCAGCACCGGTTCTATTGGAAAGATAATTTGAATCTACCCTGCAACTGGGTTCTGGGGGAGGAGACTTGGCACAACTAAACAAAAAAACGCCGATTAGTACAACAAAGTAAATTTTAAATCCAGTATTCATCTAATTCGTACTATAATCTCAAAATAGTTATGGTTAAGGCACTTTAGCCTTTAGTATGCACATTAACAAGTTGAATAAAGGCCATATTTGCGGATATGAGCCTTTTTCTTAAATATGAGAGTGTTATGTCAAAAGTTTTTAAGTTGTCTCCAATTTTTATTGGGGTGGTAGCGTTAGTAGGTTTTTTAATTTACATCAACCTTCCCGAGCAGCAAGTGAAAAATTCAAGAGTTGCTGGGGCCACTCCGGTTTCGGTTTATAAAGCATCTCAACAAGCTTTTCCTATTGTTGTAGAAGCCCTTGGAACCGCCGTTGCCAATGAGTCGGTTAATGTAACAGCGCAGCGCCAACAAACCGTAACAAAAATTATGTTTGATGACGGCGATTTAGTAAAAGCTCAGCAACCTTTGATCGAGTTGAATGCACGAGCAGAAAGGGCTAGATTAAATGAATTAAACATCAACATTACTGAGGCAGAACGTCAACTTGAACGTATCAAAGGACTGGCGAAACAAAGCGCAGCATCTGAGCAATTGCTCGATGAACAGGAGTCTAGGGTTGAAAGCTTAAGAGCGCAGCGCGAAGTGGCAATAGCCAATCTGCAGGAATTAAACGTCAGGGCTCCGTTTGCGGGAAGACTGGGTGTGAGGCAAGTGAGTGTTGGCAGCCTAGTTCGTCCCGGCGATACAATTACTACACTCGATGATCTAAGCATAATGAAAGTCGATTTTTCAATTGCTGAAAATCACTTTTCATCGGTTGAAGAAGGGCAATCTGTGTCTGCAACTTCAATTGCTTACCCTGGCGAGCAATTTAATGGTTTGATTACGAATATAGATTCTAGAATTAATCCACAAACTCGGTCCATCAGAGTGCGAGCGCAAATCCCCAATCCAGATTTAAAGTTGCGCCCTGGAATGCTATTGCAGATCAATTTAGAAAAAAGAGTGTTAGACGCTCTTGTAGTGCCTGAAAGCGCCGTAGTTCCTCAAGGGGATTCACAGTTTGTATTTGTAGTAAACGGAGAAGAAAAAGCCATTAAAACGACTGTTGAAGTGGGTGAAAGAAAACCAGGATGGGTGCAAGTGGTGTCAGGTTTAAACCAAGGGCAAAAGGTAATCACAAAAGGCACATTGAGGGTCCGTGACGGTTCAAATGTCAGAGTGATTGAAGTTGAAGGAGCCGCCTAATGATACTCTCTGATATTTCAGTCAAACGCCCTGTATTTGCCAGTGTCGTTAACTTATTACTGTTGGTATTTGGCTTGGTTGCTATCAGCTTTTTATCGTTGCGTGAATATCCTGATATCGACCCGCCTGTTGTATCGGTATCAACAAGTTATCCTGGAGCTTCTGCTGAAATTGTCGAGACGCGTATAACGCAACTATTAGAGGAAAGGATCAGCGGTATTGAAGGGATAAAAAACGTTACTTCATCTAGCCGAAATGGTCGCTCGAACATCACCATAGAGTTTAACCTGGGTCGAGACATTGATGCTGCTTCAAACGATGTTAGAGAGCGAATCTCAAGAGCCCTGAATAACTTACCTGATCAAGCCTTCCCACCTGAGGTTGCAAAATCTGATTCTGATGAAAGTCCAATCATGTGGTTCAATTTGCGTTCTACCAACCTAAACACGATGGAGCTTACTGATTATGCTGATCGCTTTGTCGTAGACAGGTTGTCTGTGGCAAATGGTGTTGCCAGGGTTATTTTAGGTGGTGGACGAACCTACGCGATGAAGGTTTGGCTAGATCGCAATGCAATGGCTGCGAGAGGCATTACAGTAAGCGATATTGAGAGGGTTATTCGTTCAGAAAACGTTGAATTACCTGCTGGGCGTGTGGAGTCTTTAGACCGAGATTTTGATGTTCGCGTCGCGAGGAGTTTTTTATCTCCAGACGATTTTGCAGATTTAACCATAGCGGCCAGTAATGATGGTTACCTGGTCAAATTAAGAGATGTAGCTACTGTTGAGTTGGCTGCAGAAGATGATGAAACGGATTTTCGAGGCGATGGCGTCAATATGATTGGCCTAGGCATTGTCAAGCAGTCAAAAGCCAATACATTAGAAGTAGCTGAGTCGGCAAGGCTGGCGGTCGAGAGAATCTCTAAAACTCTTCCGGATAATATATTCATTGTAAACAGTTACGACAGTTCTGTGTTCATTGCAGAATCAATCAGTGAGGTATACAACACCCTAGGCATAGCAATGTTTATGGTTATTGTGGTGATTTATTTGTTCCTAGGAAATATTAGAGCTACGTTAATTCCCGCTGTCACAGTACCTGTGTCGTTAGTCGCCGCGTTTATTGTGATGTTTGCGATGGGGTTCTCTATTAACCTATTGACATTACTAGCTTTAGTGTTGGCGATTGGTCTGGTAGTTGATGATGCCATTGTTGTATTAGAAAACATATATCGTCGCATAGAAATGGGAGAAGCACCTATCCTTGCAGCTTATCGAGGGGCGAGAGAGGTTGGCTTTGCCGTTGTAGCGACAACTTTAGTCCTAATTTCCGTGTTTGTCCCGTTAGTATTTTTAGAAGGAAATATCGGTAGACTGTTTACAGAATTTGCAATTGCTATCGCGGCAGCGGTCGCGTTTTCCAGTTTTACAGCGTTAACACTTTCTCCTATGTTGGCGTCTAAAATCCTTCATAAAAGGGAGCGTACATCAGGTTTTGGTGCCTTTGTAGATGAAGGTTTTAAAAAGATAGAACAGTCTTACTATAACACGTTAACGAGAAGCATGAAGCAGCCATTACTGTTGACTATTTTGATATTAGCTAGCCTCGCTTTAATTTACCAGATGCAAAGCAAAATACCGGAAGAGTTCGTGCCTAGAGAGGACAGAGGCAACTTCTTTATTTTGATGCAAGCACAAGAAGGTGCGAGTTATGAGAGTAATTCGCGTAACCTTAAACAAATTGAAGATATCTTGATGCCTTATCGTGAATCTGGGGAGGTTGATAGGGTGTTGGTTAGAACGCCAGGATTTGGTGGTGGGGCAGGAATTGCTATTGTGGGTATGGCAGATTGGGAATCTCGTGAACGCTCAACGTTTGCCGTTATGGGAGAAATAAGTGGAAAGCTCTCGCAAGTTCCAGATGTAAGGGCTTTCGCAATAATGCGTTCATCTATTGGGGGCCGAGGATTAGGGCGGCCGGTTCAATTTGTGCTGCAAGGAAATACCTATGAAGACTTGGTTGAATGGCGAGATATCGTTATTCAAAAAGCATCTGAGAACTCTAACTTACTGAGAATAGACTCAGACTACAAAGAAACTCTACCTCAATTGTTAGTTCAAATTGATAGGGATAGGGCGGCGGATCTTGGTGTTTCAATTACCGAAATTGGCCGCACGCTTGAGACAATGTTAGGGCAAAGACGGGTATCCACTTTCCTTGACCGAGGTCAAGAATACGACGTTATAATTGAAGGTAATGAACAAGACTACAGAAGCCCTAATAGCATTGATAATATTTACGTCAGAAGCGATAGAACGGGGCAACTTATACCTCTAGATAATTTGCTCTCCGTAACAGAACAAGCCACATCTAACGAGCTCAATCGTTACAATAGAATGCGAGCCATCACGATAAGTGCTAATTTGGCTGATGGTTACACGGTTGGCGAAGCATTAGCTTTTTTAGAGAATATAGTAGCAACAGAATTACCTCCAGAAGTGTCGATCGACTATAAAGGTGAGTCTCAACTATATCAAGAATCTGGTAACTCATTTGTATTCATATTTGCGCTTGCCCTAGCAGTAACCTACTTGGTATTGGCAGCTCAATTTGAGAGTTGGATACATCCTTTTGTTATTATGTTAACCGTACCACTTGCTTTAGTGGGTGCATATGTTGGCCTGTATTTGTCGGGCCTTTCTATCAACATATACAGTCAGATTGGGTTGGTTATGCTTATTGGGCTGGCGGCGAAAAACGGCATTTTAATTGTAGAGTTTGCCAACCAATTAAGAGATGCTGATGTCGAGTTCGAAGAGGCTATTAAAAGAGCTTCCATGTTAAGGCTTCGTCCAATCGTTATGACAGCCTTTACGACGCTCTTTAGTGCTCTGCCCCTTGTGTTGGCAACAGGGCCGGGTGCTGAGTCAAGAGCGGTTATAGGTATGGTAATTTTCTCTGGCGTAATATTCAGTGTTTTCATGACATTATTTATTATTCCTACGGCTTATTCATACCTTGCACGACACACTGGCTCTCCGTTAAAACGCACTCGTAAATTGGAAAAGCTTACCGGTGAAGTGCCTTATGAAAAAGGCGCTGAAGCTTAAAGGGTTGAATGTAAAAAGCGCCTCTCTACTGATGGGCGGTATATGCATAAGACACGACAAAAAAATGCCCTCAACATAATGATGTTGAGGGCATTTTAACGTTTGTTGATACAAGCTTGTGATACAGCGTCGTATAGACTACTCGTCTAAGAAGCTCTTCAGTTGCTCAGAACGGCTCGGGTGTCTCAACTTGCGTAACGCTTTTGCTTCGATTTGACGAATACGCTCTCTAGTAACATCAAACTGCTTACCCACTTCCTCTAGTGTGTGGTCGGTATTCATGTCTATACCGAATCTCATTCGAAGTACCTTTGCTTCCCTTGCGGTTAATCCCGCTAATACTTCTTGAGTCGCGTCTTTCAAGCTACCGCCGGTGGCCGAATCCAAAGGTTGGGTAATCGTTACATCTTCAATGAAATCGCCAAGATGTGAATCTTCGTCATCTCCGATAGGCGTTTCCATAGAAATAGGCTCTTTAGCAATTTTTAATACCTTCCGAATTTTGTCTTCTGGCATAATCATGCGTTCAGACAGTTCTTCGGGGGTGGGCTCTCTACCCATTTCTTGCAACATCTGTCTTGAAATTCGATTGAGTTTATTAATCGTTTCAATCATGTGAACCGGAATACGAATAGTTCTAGCTTGGTCCGCTATTGAACGAGTAATAGCTTGACGTATCCACCAAGTGGCGTAAGTTGAAAACTTGTAACCTCGACGATATTCAAACTTATCGACTGCCTTCATCAAGCCAATATTACCTTCTTGAATTAAATCAAGGAATTGCAAACCTCTATTGGTGTATTTTTTGGCAATAGAAATAACAAGCCTAAGGTTGGCTTCTACCATCTCTTTTTTGGCGCGACGGGCTTTCGCTTCACCAATTGACATTCGACGATTAATGTCTTTAATGTCAGGAATGATTAAGCCTGTCTCTTGTTCTACCGCATTCATTTTACTGACGCAGCGTTCAATTTCTTCCTTGAACTCTAATAAGCTTGGAACATAAGGTTCATTGCTTTTTAGAAGCTCATTTAGCCAATCAGTCGAGGTTTCGTTACCCGCAAAGGCCCGTATAAAATCTTTCTTTGGCATTTTGCAACTAATGACACAAAATTTCATAACCAGTCTTTCTTGGATACGAACTCTGTCCATCATATCTCGCATGTTGCGTACCATGCGGTCGAACTGTTTAGGGACTAATCGGAATTCTTTGAAGACTTCACTTAAAGCAGCAATCTCTTTTTTAGAAGCCTTATGAGCGCGCCCTTTACTTTCGATAACTTCACGAGTCTTGCTGTATTGTTCTCTTAGTACTGCAAATTTCTCGCGTGCCAATTCCGGGTCAACTGAATTATCGTCTTCTTCATCGTCATCATCTGAGTCGTCGTCATCTTCTAACTCTTCTGAAGATAACTCAGAGCCAACGTTGGTTGCAGTAGGAGCGACATCTTCTTCGTTTGGATCCACAAACCCTAAAATAATGTCGCTTATACGAATTTCTTCTGCTTCATATAGGTCCCATTGATCAAGCAAATATGTAATCGCTTCGGGGTACTCAGCTACAGAACACTGGACTTGGTTAATACCTTCTTCGATTCTTTTGGCGATTTCAATTTCGCCTTCACGAGTTAGAAGTTCAACCGTGCCCATTTCTCGCATGTACATTCTAACTGGGTCGGTGGTACGTCCTATTTCGCTTTCTACCGTTGCAAGAGCTTGGGCAGCTGCCTCTGCAGCATCCTCGTCTGTTGTCGTCTCTTGCATTAAAAGCTCATCGGAATCAGGTGCTTGTTCAAACACTTGTATTCCCATGTCGTTAATCATGCGAATAATGTCTTCGATCTGGTCGGAGTCGACAATATCCGCTGGTAAATGGTCATTCACTTCAGCGAAAGTTAAATAACCTTGCTCTTTACCTTTAGTAATAAGAAGTTTAATTTGGGACTGCTTGCTTTGCACAATATACCTTACACTTTTGTTACGGGCACTGTTAATGCACCATAAAATTAAAGATCGCGTTAATATTCGCCTGCACTTTTTGATTGATTAAACCACTAGCATTTTGCTACTATCTTTATAGAGGTTTGAACCTATGTGGTTTGTGTTCGCTATCATTTTACAGGGCTTTAGTTCGCCACGTAATCGAACTCACTAGTTTAGCATAAATATCGTTCTATTAGCTACCATAATTATTACCTCTAAATCAAATTAAAGTTCAACCTAGCAACTAAACTGTTGTTTGAAATGTAAACAGAAGCAAACGTTGGCACTCTTCAGAATCATTTAAATATCAAGCAAAAACTTCGAGCCTTGCTTTCCACGCAATACATAGATCGTTGATTTAAAGTACTTTTGCTTATAGTCTTAGTCGCTTTTGTTCCATTACATAGCTTGAAGAATGACAAACGATTAGTTGTCATTCGCCTTAAGCAGTAATTGCAGCTCTTGAATTTCGTCATTACTCAATTGAGATACTTGTTGCTTGGCGACCAGTTCATCTAGTCGAGCATTGACCTGCCACTTCACGAGCTTTTTGTAACAAGCAAAATACTCTGTGTCTAAATCAATATTTTCGGTTATCGGCGTCGCGTAAAGTTTGTTTAGATGGTTTATGTGCTTGTGTCGCCTAAAGGCTTCGAAAAG
The DNA here is from genome assembly GCA_965660815.1 of Glaciecola sp. Classification (GTDB taxonomy): domain Bacteria; phylum Pseudomonadota; class Gammaproteobacteria; order Enterobacterales; family Alteromonadaceae; genus Glaciecola. The sequence continues at coordinate 111,233 of CBFIBG010000022.1, read as the reverse complement.
CTGTGCCGTAGTTATTTTTTCGTTTGCTTTTTCACAGTAACGAAAAATTTCACGAAGCATCGGCACGCCACTAATGTAGGACTCATCCAGTAAATCAACATTTGCTTTAGCCACACGCTTTGCTAGTGAGGGTTGCTCCAATAACAATCTTATCATCATTCTAATTGGGGTAAGCGACATGGTTGCTGGAGCTTTAAAATCCAGAGTTTTGATTTTCCTTTGTTTATTTGCACTTTTTACTTCTGATGTATAGTCAAACCCGTCTCCCTCTCCGCATATTTTTAGCAGTTGTGCATGCATTAAGCCTCGCTGATTATCACCTGCTATTTGTTTAATAAGAGGAAGGGCATGCGCTTTCAATGCGGCCTTGCCTTCAATACTTTTAATTGAATGCGTATTCATGAGACTATCAAAAAAGAATTCAGATAAAGGTTTTGCAGATTGGATTAATTGTTCAAATTTTTCTTTACCTATTGTCCGCACCATTGAATCTGGATCTTCTCCGTCGGGCAAAAATAGGAATTTCATGGCCTTACCGTCTTGCAAGTGAGGTAACGCGTTTTCTAATGCTCGATATGCAGCATCACGACCGGCTCGGTCGCCATCGTAACAACAAACGATTTCATCGGTTGCTTTGAACATGGTTTGGATGTGTTCCGAGGTAGTCGCTGTACCAAGCGCGGCAACGCAATAGGTAATATCGTATTGCGACAAAGCAACGACATCCATGTAACCTTCTACCACTAACAGCCTTGCTAAATTACGATTCGCTTGCCTTGCTTGATAAAAGCCATACAACTCATAGCTTTTGTGAAAAATCCGAGTTTCAGGTGAGTTTAGGTATTTAGGACCATCTGAATCTATTATTCTGCCCCCAAATGCGATTACTCTGCCACGTTTGTCGCAAATAGGAAACATGACTCTATCTCTGAAAAAGTCGAAACGTTTATTATTGTCTTTTTGATTTATTAACTTTAATGACACCAGACGGTTAATTAAGCTTTCATTGGTACCAAATTGCTTTAAAACACTGTCCCATTCAGCAGGGGCATAACCGATGCCCCAATGTTTGACAATTTGTCCACTTAACCCTCGGTTTTTAAGGTAGTCTATTACTTTTTTTGAATTGCTGTGGTGTTTGAGTTGATGCTGATAAAAACGACTTACCTGCTCCATCAACTGATAATCTTGTTCGCGCTCGTTTTTATTTTGTCGATTGTCCGCAAGATTCTTGCCTTCCTCGCGAGGTACTTCCATTCCGTAATGACTGGCTAGGTCTTCGACTGCTTCTACAAAGTCAAGTCGGTCGTACTCCATTAAAAAAGTGATCACATTACCCTTTGCCCCGCAGCCAAAGCAGTAATAAAATTGCTTATCAGGGGCAACTGAAAAAGAAGGTGTTTTTTCGTTGTGGAATGGGCAGCAGGCCTGGTAGTTTCGACCTGCTTTTTTTAGCTTAACTCTAGAGTCGATGATTTCTACAATATCACTTCGTGCGACTAAGTCCTCAATGAAATCATTTGGAATGCGACCTGGCATTTATACTCTACTTTTATTTATACACGACACACTATCTGTGTCATAGGTATTGTTTAATTTAACTTTGCTTTGATCATTGCGCTGACTTTACCCATATCTGCGCGCCCTTGAAGTTTATCTCGTATCTGACCCATTACTTTACCCATGTCTTTCATTCCTTGGGCGCCAGTATCTGATATCGCACCGTCAATTATCGTTTCTATTTCCTGTTCAGTCAAAGGTTGAGGTAGGAATTGTTTTATAATATCGATTTCTTGTTTTTCTTGTTCGGCAAGGTCTTGTCTTCCGCCTTTTTCAAATTGGCTTATTGATTCTTGTCTTTGTTTGACCATTTTGGTCAAAATTTGCAGAACGTCAGTATCGTTTAGTTCAATTCGTTCATCTACTTCTCGCTGTTTAACTGCAGCAAGCGCCATTCTAATCGTACCTAGCGTTTGCTTGTCCTTATTTCGCATGGCTGTTTTTTGAGCTTCTTTTAATTCATTAAGTAATGACATAAGGGTTCCTTTTATTTCATGAACAAAAAAAAGCGGGCGCCTAATGACGCCCGCTTTTTGTATTATAGTTAACTATTAATACAATTTAATACGACGTGCGTTTTCACGAGCTAACTTTTTCATGTGACGCTTCTTGGCAGCGGCTTTTTTACGTTTACGCTCCCAAGTCGGCTTTTCAAAATATTCGCGACGACGTACTTCAGAAAGCACACCCGCTTTTTCACATGAACGTTTGAATCTTCTAAGCGCGATATCAAACGGTTCGTTCTCTCTTACTTTCACAATTGGCATGTTAGATCTTCACCTTTGAAATTAAATCAACCGAGTGATAATGGTGTTTAGCGACTTCACGCAAAGCACGTTTTTGGTCTCGGGCTAAAAATTGGTGCGAAATGGTACTGTTTATTTAAGGTGATGTAAAGGCAAAAACACAAAAAATTAATCTGAAAGTCGTGTTTATATTATAAACACTCTAATATTCGATCAAAATATTATTTTTGTCTGTATACTTCCATCGATTATTGCATAGGTTGTTTGATGAATATGGGTTGTTTGATGAATATGGCTAAATGCTGAGGGGCGACAGCATACCATCAGCGATTTGTAGCAAACCATTTTCAACAAACATACTTTTTGGAAATATACCCAGCAATAATAGCATCACAATAGCACATTGAGGAAAACATGAAGGTTTTAGGTATTGAAACGTCTTGCGACGAAACAGGTATTGCCATATATGATAGTGAACAAGGTTTATTGGCTCACAAGTTATATAGTCAAGTAAAGTTACACGCAGACTATGGTGGCGTGGTACCAGAACTTGCTTCACGTGACCATGTCAGGAAAATTGTGCCACTTATTCAAAGTACTATTTCTCAAGCGAACCTTACTCAAAAAGATATAGACGGTGTCGCATTTACTCGCGGTCCTGGTCTAATTGGTGCATTATTGGTTGGCAGTTCTTTAGCTCGAGCATTAGCGTTTGCATGGAACATTCCTTCGTTAGGCGTTCATCACATGGAAGGGCATTTATTAGCGCCGATGCTAGACGCAGATAAACCGGAGTTTCCGTTTGTTGCTTTGCTGGTTTCTGGTGGTCATAGTATGCTCGTAGAGGTCAGTGCTCTAGGATGTTACAAAGTACTGGGTGAATCTGTGGATGATGCAGCAGGTGAGGCATTTGACAAAACTGCAAAACTACTCGGATTGGACTATCCAGGTGGTCCTTTACTTGCCAAGCTGGCCGAAAATGGCGTACCCAATCAATATAAGTTTCCAAGACCAATGACAGACCGGCCGGGTTTAGATATGAGCTTTAGCGGATTGAAAACCTTCGTTGCCAATACTATTCGAACAGAGCCTGCTGATAAACAGACTCATGCAAATATAGCGTATGCGTTTCAAGAAGCGGTCGTCGATACACTATTAATAAAATGTAGGCGAGCGTTAAAACAAACGGGCTTGAAACGAATTGTTATGGCAGGGGGTGTGGCTGCAAATAAAATGTTGCGAGATGAGTTTGCAAAGGCAAGCAAAAAGGATGGTTTTGAAGTGTTTTATCCCAGCTTTGAATATTGTACTGATAATGGTGCAATGATTGCTTATGCAGGGTGCCAAAGAATGTTAGCCGGTGAGACAACTTCATTGGATTGCAAAGTCTTACCAAGGTGGCCTTTAGACACTCTTAGCGCTGTTTAAATCTGTTTTCTTGATGCTTGGCGAGGCGTATAATATTTTTATAGTGTTTTGCAATGATCAAAACACACAGTATACAAACTGCTAAAAAATACTCAGGCTTGATGAAGTACACATATACCGGCGCTAATATAAGCGTAGTAATGGCGGCTAGAGAGGATATTTTTGACAGTAAAAAAACCCCAATCCAAGTGGCAAGCAGTAAAACAGTAAACAGCCAATCTAATGGCATCAAAGCGCCTAACGCAGTTGCAACTGCCTTACCCCCTTTAAAATTAAAATATAATGGATACATATGTCCTAAACATGCACAGACGGCTATACAAGATAGAATTATTGGCGGATAACCCAATAAAAAACCGCTGTACACTGGTAACATCCCTTTGAGCACATCAAATGCAAATACAAAAAAAGCGGCTCGTTTACCGAGCACTCTTAAAATATTTGTCGCCCCAGGATTACCCGATCCTACTTGTCGTATGTCGGTTTGTTTTGTAATGCGCGTTAATAATATTGCACTGGACACAGACCCAAGAAGATAAGCTCCGATAATGTGAAAAATCATCCAATAGGTCATATACTTGCTTTGCTATTTCACGATACACTTATATATAGACTACTAAAGCTTAGGTTGCTATTCCAGATATTATCGTTGCAATTTGGGCAGTGAAAAAGCATGGCTAAATTTGTATTAAACTTTTAAAACTAACGGCTAAAAATGGAAAAAATTTTTATACAAGGTTTGACACTCTATTCGCTTATCGGTGTTTATGATTTTGAGCGCGTCGAAAAGCAACGCATCGTCTTAGATTTGGAGCTAGAAACCAACTTAGCAATCGCGGCTAAAACTGATAATGTCAATGACACGCTCGATTATGGAAAATTAAGTCTACGTCTAGAAGAAATAGCAAACAATAGTGAGTTTAAATTGTTGGAGGCATTAGCAGATGCCATGCTGAATATGATATTTAGCGAATTTAAACCGAAACATGTTCGCATGGTAATGCACAAACCTGATATATTAAGCAATACAAAAAGTGTGGGTATTATTATAGAGCGTGACGCCCAAATACAAAGTTAGCAAAGTAGGTTCATGGCAAACAAACATCAAATCTTAATAAGTGTCGGTTCTAACGTTAATAAAACAGAGAATACTCAAACCGGATTAAATGCATTACACGCGGCTTTTGGGAAGCTTTCTTTGTCTAAAATTTATGAATCAGAATCTGTTGGGTTTAAGGGGAATAATTTTTTCAATTTGGTGGTGTTGGCATTTACGAAGTTGCCCATTAAAGATGTGTGCAAGCTTTTAAAGCAGATTGAAGACGAGCACGGCAGAGTAAGAGATAAAAAGTTTGCAGATCGCACCTTAGACCTAGATCTACTCACCTATGATGATGTCATCTGTGACGCTCCTGTTGTATTGCCCCGTGAAGAAATTGAATACAATGCCTTCGTGCTAAAACCAACCGCAGAACTTGTGCCTCATCATGTCCATCCAGTCACGAAAAAAACCTACAAGACTCTTTGGAAAGAATTTTTAAACAACAATCCAAATAAACATCAAAAGCTATGGCCATCTAACTTGCAATGGAGCGCAGACTAAAATGACATTGTTTGAAATTATTATTCTAGCAATTATTCAAGGATTGACAGAGTTTCTGCCTATATCAAGTTCGGCTCATCTAATTTTACCTGCCGAGGTACTTGGTTGGAATAATCAAGGGCTAGCCTTTGATGTAGCCGTTCACGTGGGTAGTCTTTTAGCCGTTATGATTTATTTCAGAGCTGATATATACAAACTCACCATTGCGTGGTTTAGTACTGGATTTACTTCTAGAATGAATACTGACGCAAAGCTAGCATGGTTTGTGGTTATTGGAACAATACCTGCAGGTTTATTTGGATTGTTGATGAAAGACTGGATCGAACTAAATGCTCGTTCAGCATTGATCATAGCAATCACCACCATCGTTTTTGGGCTTTTACTCTGGTACGCTGACGCAAAAGCGACTCAAGAAAAGTCTATTAAAGGCTTAACACTTAAAGATACGGTCATCATAGGCTTGGCCCAGGCATTAGCTATTATTCCTGGCACATCTCGTTCTGGGGTGACCATGACCGCAGGGTTGTTAATTGGATTAAATAGAGAAAGTGCTGCGCGTTTTTCGTTTCTTCTTTCTATTCCCATCATTTTAGCCGCGGGCTTATTTTCTACATTGGATCTTTTAAATGAGAATACGAAAGTTGATTGGAATGCACTTATTTACGGTGCCGCGTTTTCATTTGTTGCGGCTTATTTGTGTATCTATTTGTTTTTAAGCTGGATATCTCGAATAGGCATGTTGCCGTTTGTTATTTATAGATTGATCTTAGGTATTATTTTACTTTTTATTGTATTCATATAGATAACGAAGTTTCTTTTCTATCTGTCACAATCGCAAAATATTTGTTATATCTAACAACCGATCTAGGCGATACAATTTCATCGCAACAAAGTCGTTAAAAAAGAAGTTCAGTTACCGTTTTTCATTCACCTAGTTACAACTAACATGCTTGTTTGTGTGGCATTGGAACAATAGCAAGTTGCATATAGACTAAGTCAACGGATTAAAAGGAAAAATATTGATATGGCTACAATTTTTACGAAAATTATTGAAAAGGAAATACCTGCCGATATTTTGTTTGAAGATGACAGAGTATTGGCTTTTAAAGACATAAATCCTCAAGCGCCCATACATTTTTTAGTTATTCCAAAAACACGCATTGCCACTACTAATGACATAAGTGAGCAGGACGAGGCTATTGTCGGATATATGCATCGAGTCGCGGCCAAGTTAGCAAGTGATTTAGGCGTTGCAGAATCTGGTTACAGAACTGTCATGAATTGCAATCAAGATGGCGGTCAAACCGTTTATCATATTCATCTTCATGTATTGGCTGGGAAACCATTAGGTTGGCCTCCTTACACAGATAAACTAAAATTTGAATGATGGGTGCGACTTTCAATCTAGCGCAATTAAACATAAATAATTTGATTAACAATAAAAATTAAGGCTAAGCATGTCTACTCAAAACGCACTGTTAACCATTCTTGTGGAAAAGATAAACAACGATACCTTGGTGCTGCCAACATTGCCAGCTATCGCTTTAAAGGTTAGGAGATCCGCAGACGACCCTAACGTAAATTTACATCAAATGGCGGATGTAGTGGGGCAGGATCCTTCTTTAAGCGCGAGAATGGTTAAAATTGCAAACAGCGCTTATTTAGGCCGATCAGTAAAAGTCACTTCGACCGTTCAGGCTGTTACACGAATAGGTCTATCGCAAGTTAAAAATATTGCTACTGCACTGGCGATGGAACAGTTATTTGTATCTAAAAACGAAATAGTAAAAGCGTACATGAGCAGTAAATGGACATCCACCATCAATTTGGTGGGGAACGCTATGGCAGCTATGATGTTATATAAACAAAAAAACAAAGCGAATATGTTAAGCATAGATACTATGACCCTTTGTGGCTTAGTGGCAGACATTGGTGCTCTACCGGTCTTAACCGAGGCAGAAAGGCACGACAGTGTTTTTGCCAACCCTGCTTTTCTAGACGTAGCGATTGAGAAGCTTTCGGGACGAATTGGTGGCAGTATAATGAGGGAGTGGCAATTCAACGATATATTTATTGAAGTCGCCGAACAGTGGCGTGAATATGATTACACCACTGCCAAAGTTGGATACTTAGACTTTGTTCGAGTGGGTGCCGCTTTATCAGGAAATATTGATGATCCCGAGGATGTGTTGAGCCAAGCAATTGATCGCGGAGTGCTTTCAGATATTGCCGACGTGCAATCCGATGAATTTATTGAGTTAAGAGAGAATGCCAAAGCTATTTTTGCTTAGTATCTTTATTTAAAACTAATGCGCCCTTGATACAAGTAACGGTTTAACGTTACTTGTATCAAGGGCTTTTTTGTCATGATAATCTGCTTTTAAAATCTTCGTATGTAAATTGTTTTATGACTTGAAAGTTACCCTTTGAGTCAATTTTTCCAATACTTGGATGCTCTACTCCATTGAAAAATGTGGTTTTGACCATGGTGTAATGCAACATATCTTCAAACAGTATTCTGTCTCCTGGCTTCAATGGTTGCTCAAAACTGTATTCGTCAATCACATCACCAGCAAGGCAAGAGTTGCCGCCTAACTTATAGGTATAGGCTTTTTCATTCGACAAAGCTGCATTTGCAATGGTTGGACGGTAGGGCATTTCTAATACATCTGGCATATGGGCGGTGGCAGAGATATCTAAAATTGCAATTTGCTGCTGATTCTCTACAACGTCCACCACTTCTGCAAGTAAAGGCCCTGCCTGCCAAGCCACTGCAGAACCCGGCTCCATTATAATCCGTAAATTAGGGTATTTTTGCTGAAAGGCAATCAGTGTACTAACCAAATGTTCGACGTCATATCCTTTTTTAGTCATCAAATGCCCGCCGCCTAAATTCAGCCATTTAAGTTGCGGTAAGTAATCTTTGAACTTATGCTCAATAGCAATGAGTGTTCTTTCCGTAGCATAAGAATCGCATTCACATAAATTGTGGATGTGAAAGCCTTCTATTCCGGTTAGATCTTGGCCGATAAGTTGCGAGGCTAATACGCCTAATCTAGAACCTGGTGCGCAAGGGTCGTATAGCGCTGTTTCGGCTTCTTGATTTTCAGGATTTACTCTTAAGCCCGCAGAAACATTGGTCGAAAGCACTTCCTGCTTATAACTATTCCACTGATTTAAGCTATTAAATGAAATATGCTCACAAAGGTCAATTAACTCTGAAATATCTTGATTTTTAAATGCAGGCGAATAGGCATGTACTTCTTTTCCCATTTCAAATTTTGCCAGTTTTGCTTCCCAAACTGAACTGGCTGTAGCGCCTTTCAAATAGCGCGCTATTAATGGAAACATAGACCACATGGAAAAACCTTTCAACGCGAGTATGATATCCACACCAGCTCGCTCCTGAACGCTTTGCATTAACTCAAGGTTGGATATCAGTTTGCTTTCTTCGCATATATAACATGGGCTAGGTATATCGCTTGCGGTTAATCTTTTAAATCGTGAATCGTGCTCTTTCATTTAAACGGCGTCTCACACTCTAATACATGCCAAGGAAGACCGTGCTCATTCAACATGTCCATAAATGGGTCAGGATCAAATTGTTCCATATTCCATACGCCTGGTGCATGCCATTTTTTATTGAGCATCAAAGCTGCCCCTATCATAGCAGGTACCCCTGTGGTATAAGACACCGCCTGAGCGCCAACCTCTTCAAAGCATGCCGCGTGAGCACAATTATTGTATATGAATATTGTTTTTTCTACGCCATCTTTGGTTCCTGTTATGTAAGTCCCAATACAAGTTTTGCCAGTGTAGCCTTCAGCAAGTGAACCTGGGTTAGGCAATACTGCTTTTAAAAATTCCAATGGCACTATTTTCTGTCCCTGAAATTCGATTGGATCAATGCTTGTCATCCCGATGCCCTCGAGAACTTTTAAATGGGTTAGGTAAGCCTCACCAAAGGTCATCCAAAACCTTGCTCTCTTTATTGTAGGGAAGTGCTTAACGATGGATTCTAGTTCTTCGTGATACATTAAGTAAGAAGCTCTTACCCCTATGTTTTGATAATCAATGTCTTCTCTTACGCTTAAGGGATCGGTTTCTTTCCATTGGCCATTTTCATAAAATTTTCCGCGCTGAGTAATTTCTCGAATATTTATTTCTGGATTGAAATTAGTGGCAAATGCTTGTCCGTGGTCACCACCATTGCAGTCTACAATATCTAAATAATGAATCTCATCAAAATAGTGTTTCGCCGCATAAGCGGTGTATACATTAGTGACACCAGGATCAAATCCACTTCCTAACAAAGCCATTATCCCTGCAGACTTAAATTTGTCTTGGTAAGCCCACTGCCACGAGTATTCAAACTTAGCTTCGTCTTTAGGTTCATAATTGGCAGTGTCTAAATAGTCGGTTTTGGTCGCTAAGCAAGCGTCCATAATCGGTAAGTCTTGATACGGCAGTGCCAAGTTAATCAATAAGTCAGGTTGAATTTTCTCGATAAGCTTTACGACCTCGTCGGCATTATCCGCATCAACTGCGTACACGCCTTTAAGGCGGTCGATGCCTATTTCTTTTTGGAGCGCTTCACATTTTGATAAGGTTCGGCTGGCTAAATAAATTTCATCGAACATTTCCGGTAATCGAGCACATTTTTTCAATGTTACAGAGGCCACTCCGCCGGCACCGATAACTAACACTTTTGACATAACAATTCCCATAAAAAATAAACTCATCGCCATTCAAAAACGGAGATGAGGTTCAGTAAAAGAGATTTAATTTGCGCCGCATCATAAGGTGATCGCAGCTTTATAACAAGTATGAAGTTAGTCAGAAAAATCGCAAGTATATGGAGCGAATATTTTTATGCCCGTTTCTACATGCTTGTATGGATAAATGGTGACGGTGTTTTGACCTTGTTTGTCTGTTATCGTAAAGACAAGGGCGTCTACTTCTCGCTTGTTTGGGTTCATCACAGTTGCGGAATAAACCAGTAAGCTGACTGCGTTTTCCGCGAACAGTTTTCTCTCGTTAATTCGCTCTTGCAATTGTTCTATCATCCCAGACTCTGCATGCTGAGTTTCGCTTGGAACGAAAATGCAGTGTAAGTCGTTATCAATAGACAACACTGCGAAGGGGTACAGAACGCGTGACCGTACCAGCATATTTTCGCAAAAATCTAGTGCTCTATTTATGGTTGCAGCATAGGGTATATGTTGCTTGAGAATCATGCCACTCTTCAAAATGCACTCCGTTTGTAAGACCATTGTATTAATGTTAACGGCAGAGACACCTCAAAAGTTCATACCCTATTCAAGCTAAAGGCTGTAAAAATTCACACATTATTACTGTCTCGCTCCCTGCAATCCGCCTGTGTGAAGCGCTATTATTCGACTATTTGATTGAAAACGCTTGTTTTTTAGCATGTCAGTGATGGCATAAAAAACCTTGCCTGAATACACATGCTCAACTGTTATATTTTTTTGTAATATCGTTAGATTAGGTTGGCTGTTAAACGCCTTAAATTCATTTGTTCGGATTAGTTCTCCTGTATTTAAATGATTGATAAGAACGTTAAGCGAAGTATTTGACTTTGCATAGCCACCGCAGTTGTATTCATGCTCAATGAACCAGTTAACCTTGCCTGAATAATTGACTCCATTGAGCAGTTCAGTTGTCAAATTTTCTAAATAGCCTTTGCCTTTTAGTACCGCTATACCAATAACTGTTGTGTTACTCGTGTTAATTATTGGACGATTGGCAACATCAATATTTGTCTCGCAGTGATTTGGTAAATAGACCGATGTTTCGTTTAAGTGGACCGCATTAATTAAGCCACTAAGAGTACCTGCACTTGCAACTGGAAGAACAATGTAATTATGAGTTATTTCTTGGTTATTGGATGTTGTCGAAAGCGCCGTTAATTGATGTGTAAGCTCTTTCATAAGTACCCCCATGCCATCAAAACAGAGTTTACTAGACCCGCCTTCTGGGATTATCAAAGCATTAACGTACTGTTCCGCGAGTTTTGATAAGTAGGTTTCGTCGCCTCTTAACTTGTATTCAAGTTTGTTGACGTATTTGATGCTCGCGCCCCAAGACTCAATGTCTGTAATCATGGGCGTTTTATTGTATTGGTAATTCCCTCTTATGATCGCAGTAAAAGGGATGTTAAGCTTTTGACATAAGTACGCCAAAGCATGTAGATGATTTGAGTAGCCACCACCAAAGCTGATGATATCAGTTGGACAATTATTTTGTATAAGAGATAAAACCCCTTGTAGCTTACGCCATTTATTACCCGATATTGTGGGATGAATTAGATCGTCACGTTTACAATAAAAATGGTATTGGTCAGAGTTAGCTAACGTCGGTTCGTAGTCAAGGTTTTGCCAAGTAAACTCTTGGAGTGGCGAAGGGCAAGTAATTTCGTTTTTAAAGAGGCTTGAAAATTTTGACATGTTGCTTATTGCTATTACTGTGATGTGATAAGGTACTTATTCGATTGGATATAAATGTAAGTACACACTCTCGTGTAAAACATCGTAATTAAAATTATTTTCAGCCATAGTTTAAGATTTACATTAAACAATCTTAATAAACTAAAGGCAATTAAGTTACGTTAAAAGAGGTATTATTGTAATACGTAGTTTACCTGTAATTTGAGTGTGTATCATGAATAAATTGTCAATTATTTTCTTATTTGTACTGCTAGTCATCACGTCTGTTGCCGAGTCGAAACAACTGACACAATTTTTCGAAGACCCAGAAGTCGTGGGGAAAACCCGATTAAAAGTTTTATTTTGGGACGTTTATGACGCTTCGCTAATCGCTCCTAATGGCCAATTTTCAAAAGATAAGCCGTTTGCACTTGAGCTTAAGTATCTTAGAGATTTTAAAGGAAAAGAGATTGCAAGCCGTTCGGTCGATGAAATGCGCAAATTAGGCGTAAAAGATGAAGTAAAATTGGCCGCTTGGTATCAAGAAATGCAGGACCTCTTCCCGGATGTTAACGAAGGCGAATCTATCACTGGAGTAGTGGACGATAATCAAGTAAGCCACTTTTACTACAACGACCAACTTTTAGGAAAAATACATGATAAAGAGTTTTCCAAATGGTTTTTTGATATCTGGCTTTCTGAAGATACCTCAGAGCCGGAAATGAGAAAAGATTTGTTGGGCGCTAGCCGCTAAGCATTTATAGATGTAATAGCATGCGAAAAACATCACTGGTAAATTTAATTGGGCATAAAAGTAGGCAAAGCAAAAGACGCTTAGCTTCTTTAATTCGTTAAGAACAAACAGCTAAAGAGGTGGAGAATGGAAGTTATTTCTAAATCATACAGAAAGCTTGGCGTTATAGCAGGATTTTTATTAACGCTAAGTGCTTGTTCAGTATCTATTGACGGGAACGATTACTTAGAACAGCAACCTAAGTTCGAATTAGAAGAATTCTTTGATGGCAACGTAATAGCGTGGGGAATCGTTCAAAATCGCTCAGGGGAAGTAGTGCAGCGGTTTGTGGTAGATATAGATGGTACGGTCGCCGATGGTATGATTACGCTAGACGAGACCTTTGAATACAGTTTAGGCGATGGGCCGACTAAACGGGTTTGGAAAATTGAGAAAAACGCTGATGGTACATACACCGGAAACGCCGGTGACATTGCAGGACCAGCCAAAGGCGTTAGCTATGGCAATGCATTTAGTTTTTCGTACGAAATGGATTTAGACGTGGATGGTTCAACTTACCGAGTTTACTTTGACGATTGGTTTTGGGCGTTAGACGGCGATAATATGATGAATCGTTCTTACATCCGCAAATTTGGCTTGGTAATGGCGGAAGTGACCATCTTCATGCAAAAACAAAATTAAGGTTGACGTTCGGTCATTGGTTATTAGTCAGACCGCAAAGTGAGAGTGCATCGTAATCCGGTACTATTATCAATCTTTGACCGTTCAAATCCTATCTCCCCTTTGTGCAACTGCACAATTGCATTAACCAGAGAAAGCCCAAGACCATTGCCACTGGCCGTCCTACTTTTGTCTTCTCTATAGAAACGTCGAGTAAGTTTCGCAATACTTTGGTCGCTCACCCCCACTCCTGTGTCATCAATAGTAAATATAACGACTCCATTGTATTCGCTTAACGATACATCTATTTTTCCAGAGCTTGGGGTGAACTTTATCGCATTATCTAACACGTTAGCAAAACATTGAAATAATAAATCTTTATCGCCAACGAAGTCCGGTATAGATTGAACAGTGTGGGATAACGTTATTTGTTTGTCTTCTAAAAGAGGACTGTACAAATCAATAGCGTCCATAGCCACTTCATCTAAATCAAACGACTTAAAACCGGCCTTCTTGGCACTATTTTCAATGTCACTTATTCTTAAAAGAGAATTAAAAATTGCAAGTAAGTTATCGCATTCGTCAATTAATAAGACACGCTCTTTAGGATCGTTTAGGGCTTCAAGATGAGTTTTTAATCGTGTTAAAGGGGTTCGTAAATCATGTGCGATGCTGTCAGAGACTGAGGAAATCGCTTTGACAGAGTTTTCTATCTTATCTAAGAGCTGATTTAAGACTAGAGTAAGTTTACTCAAATCGTCCCACTGAGACTCAACGTAAAGGCGGTCGCTTAGGTTACCCGTCGAAATTATATCGTCCGCTGTATCTGCAATTTTGTTGATTCTACTGACCACATAATAGGCTACAAAAAGGCTAGTAAGCGCAACTATAAACACTATTATGATCATTACAAACGACGAAGTTCGTGCTAAGGCGACGGCAAATTCAATATCTTGTACACTCCTAGCCACTAACAAAGAATCTCCGTTGCTGAAGTCCACCACCATCGCAATAGCAGTTTGTTTGTTTGTATTGTGGTGAGTCGGGGTATCAATGTGTTGAATATTTAACTCTATGTCTAACAAGCCGTTTTGAATCAAGGAAATATCATTATTAGTTGGCCAAGTGGTTAGGTTGCCTGCGAGAAAGTTTTGTTGTTGGTCTCTGTAGTGGTATAGGAAATCGTTATTGATATTACTGATTCTATTTTGAATCGCGCCAATTACGCCTTGCCTTTGAGAGCCGCTATAGAGACTGCGAAAGCCGCCAATGTCAGCTTGAATAGCGGCTTGTGTTTCTCTAATTAATAGATCGTCGTTCGCTACCGTTAGCGTATAAGTATTAAAACCTACGCCCAATAACAATAGAATAATGAAGAAAAAACTGACGACAAAACTGGAGCTTTTACTGTAGGCCTTTATTGCGCGCATTACTAAATGCCCTTAATCTCTAATATGTTGTTATTTTTCTCTAGAGCTTATCATATATCCCGCACCGCGAATGGTTTCTATCATTGGATACGCAAAACCTTTATCAATTTTATTTCTAAGACGACTGATGTGAACGTCAATGACGTTAGTTTGTGGATCAAAATTATATTCCCACACCTTTTCAAGTAACATGGTCCGGGTCACAATTTTGTTTGCGTTTTGCATTAAGTATTCGAGCAGCTTAAATTCTTTCGATTGCAGATCTATTATTTGGTCTTCTCTGGTGACTTTACGATTAATAAGATCTAATTTGAGCTTGCCAAGATTCAGTTCGGTTGCTCCGGCAGATTTATTGCTTGTTCTAGAAGCGAGTATTTCTATCCTTGCCAACAATTCTTCAAATGCAAAAGGTTTTGTCAGATAGTCATCCGCCCCAGCTCGTAGACCTTTTACTTTGTCGTCGACTTTATTTTTTGCGCTTAGTATGAGGGTAGGGGTGTCGATACCTTGTTCCCTGAAATTCTGCAATACTTCAATGCCGTCAATATGAGGAAGCATTCTGTCGAGTATGATTACATCAAACTCATCTGTTAAGGCTGCTTCTAAACCTTTTTTACCATCTGGTGCGTAAACAACCTCGAAGCTTAGTTCGCTTAGACCTTTTTGGATAAATCGAGCAACGGTTGGCTCGTCTTCTACAAGTAAAATTTTCATATGAGGCACAGTAGTCAACTTTTAATAATAGTTTAAGTTAAAATAGTGTCATAAACACTAACGGAAAATAAAGGATACCCTGTGAGTATTATTATTATTTGCATTGCAGCAGTTGTTTTTATGCCTTTTATTGCGAAAATACCAGTTGCGCTACAAATGCACAAGTTAAATGGATACGACAATAAAAATCCAAGAGATCAACAAGCTAAACTCAGCGGGTTTGGCGCAAGAGCTATGGCGGCACATAATAACTGCTTTGAAGCCATAAGTTTGTTTGCGCCTACAATATTATTAGTGTTAGCTCTTGATGAGCACACAGTTTATACAGTTCAGTTGTGTTTGCTCTACGTTTTATCTCGTCTATTATATCTTGTTTTCTACTGGATTAATTGGGACAAACTTAGGAGCATTACGTGGTTAATCGGCATAGGTACTTTAGTTGGCCATTACTATTTGCTTCTTACGCAATAAGTGATATTGACTCGCCTTCGCAGATAGAATCGTATTTTTATAGTTTGTTAATAGAGTGATAATTAAGGAGTCAACCGTGTTATGTGTAAAATTTAAATATCTGGTTATCTTTTGTATTTCGTTTGCTTTCATTTCTGGTTTTGCACAAGCTCACGACCATGCAAGCTCGGAAATGCATAGTTCTAACGAAGTGCTAAGCGTTGAAAAATTATGGGAGCTTCAGCGTTTAGGCTCTCCAGTAATTTCGCCTAACAAAGCACATCTTGTCGTTAGTGTGACCGATTATGATGTATCCACCGATAAAGGTAACACTCAACTGTTATTATTTAATCCAGAGACAGGTGAATCTCGAACAATTACAGCAAAGGGAATGCGAGCTAGCGAGCCGACATTTTCTCCCGATTCATCCAAATTGGCGTTTATTAGTAAACGCGGTGATGATGAAACTGGCCAAGTCTACATTCTCCCAATGACAGGTCCAGGAGAGGCTCAGCGTTTAACCAATGTGCCAACTGGTGTAAAAGGAATTAAATGGATTGGTGACAATATATATTTTATCAGCACAATTTGGCCGAACATGTCGTGGGATGAAATGGAAAAGAATATAGCTGCCGAGAAAAAAAGCCACCTGACAGCTCAGCAGTGGAATGCACTACCTTACTCTCACTTTGACCACTGGATAGATGAAAATAAAGAAGCGCATTTGTTTAGGATCTCTGCAAAAGGTGGAAAAGTTGAGCCAATTACTCAAAAAATGACGATGCAATTATCCAGAAGCAGTCAAAGTAGCGCTTCTTACGACATCGACGACAAGGAGCAAATGCTGTCTTTTGTGACCAATGGTTCGGACAATCAGGTCGATCCTAACCTTGATGTATTTCTAGTGGATATTTCATCGATATCTGAAACTGATCGTCTTGAACCCACTAATATTACTGCCAACAATCCGGCTCCAGACTTTGCACCAAGTTTCAGTCCTGACAGTGAAAATCTGGTCTTTCTAAGCCGACAAATACCAGGTTTTTATGCAGATACAGCAAAAATACAGATTTTTGACATTGACAATATGTCTATATCGCAACTAGATATTGACATTGACCGGTCGGTTACCAACATAACATGGGCTATGAACGGGCAAGATTTTTATTCTCAAATTGATGACGCTGGAACAAGAAGGCTGTATTTCATCGACGGGAAAAATGGCAAAACTCGTGCTATTACCAAAGAAACTAACTTTGGTGACCCTTTGGTATTGGGCAAAAATACTTTGGTTGCTATCAACAATAGTTTTATGTTTCCCCCTCGATTGGTAAAGGTAGACGCAAGAAACGGTAAAGTTACCCGCTTAGACTCACTTAACGATAACGTCCTTGAAGATGTAAAAATGGGCAGTTATGAGTCTGTTACATATAAAGGTGCTGATGGCGCTGATATCCAAATGTGGGTGCATTATCCACCTGGCTTTGATAAGGATAAGCAATATCCCTTATTCATGCTTATTCATGGTGGTCCACATAATGCCATCACAGACGGTTTTCATTTTAGATGGAATGCTCAAACATTTGCTTCGTGGGGGTACGTTGTGGCCTGGCCAAACTTCCATGGTTCTAGTGGTTTTGGTCAAGACTTTGCAGACAGTATTAATCCAGATTGGCGAACAAAACCCCTTATCGATATACAAAAAGCGACAGAGTACTTCGAGCAACAACCATATATAGATACCAATAGGATGGTTGCTGGCGGAGCAAGTTATGGTGGTTATTTAAGTTCAATATTGCTTGGAACAGAGCACCCTTACAAAGCATTACTCATCCATGCGGCGGTCTATAATATGTATTCACAAATGGCTGCCGATTTCGCGGTTCACTCTACGCGATTTGGAGGATTTTGGGAAAACCCTGATATCTACAAACAAATATCCCCGCATTACAACGCTTCAAAATTCGACACGCCAACTTTAGTGATTCACGGTCAACTAGATTATAGAGTGCCAGTGGGGCAGGGGTTTGAATTGTTCAGAACATTACAAACTAAAGGTATTGATTCAAGAATGATATATTTTCCAGACGAAAATCATTGGATATTAAAGCCAAATAATTCCATTTACTGGTACAACCAAGTGAAAGCTTGGATGACTTCATACGCACAGCCAGGAGCAAAATAAAACGAAAAGTTAGCGTTACTCAAATCACAAGCGTATTCCCTACTGTGCGGTATTCGTCGCATAGTAGGGAGGCTTATTTGCTTTAGTGTTCGAAGTTTTTTGTTGATTAGTCTAGGATGTTTCTGAGGAGTAGTCTCTTTTAAAACACAAGCTTGGAGGATAAGGCGTGAAATTCTGCATGGTGCCTTTACCTGAGGTGGCTTGCACTTTCTGCCAGTATTCAGGTGTAAGAAGATCGCCGTGTAATTCTTTCAGTAGATCTTTAAGATGTTTTTTACCGACAATGAAATGTTCAAATTGCTCCGGAAATACATCAGTTGGGCCGACCGATAAGGTATCTATTGCGAACGGGTCGTCACTTTTTGGTAGCGCCCTAAATTGACGCTCATTCATATAACAAATTTCATCGTAGTCATAAAAAATTACACGCCCAGTTTTTGTGATCCCAAAGTTTTTGTGCAGCATGTCCCCAGGAAAAATATTAGCAGAGGCTATCTGCTTTATGCATCTGCCCAAATCCTCAATTGCATCCCTAACCTTGTTTGGGTCCTCTTCTTTTTGAAAATAAATATTAAGAGGGGTCATTTTGCGCTCAATATATAAGTGTTTGATCACAATAGTTGTATCAAGTATTTCGACGCTAGATGCGCAAGTGTCCAATAAGTAGTCTAACAATTCTTGCGAAAACCGTTCTTTTGGGAAAACAAAATTGATGTATTCATGGGTATCAGCCATGCGACCAATACGATCAATGTGTTTTACCAAAGTATATCGATCTTTAACGTGTTGTCTTGTAATCTTTTTACTCTCGGCAAACTCATCTTTGATTATTTTAAATACCACTCCATATGACGGTAAATGAAAAACAGCCATAACAAGACCTTTTATACCAGGAGCTAAATCGAATTGGTCTTGTGAACTGTTAACATGCTCTAAGTAGTCTCGATAAAAAGCGGTTTTTCCATGCTTAAAAAATCCAATGAACATGTACAACTCAAACGACTTTTTGTGAGGTAGTAATTCGTGTAGGAAAGATACGACTTCGGCTGGGTGTTCGGTGTCCACCATAAAATAAGAGCGAGCAAAACTAAAAATAAAGCTCATATGCGCCCGTTTAGTAATGAGCGCATCGACCATAATTTTTTTATCACTGGTCATCTGTAATGCAATTACAAATGGTAGGCTAGTGTCTGGCATAACAATTCGTCCGATCAAATATGCCGCTTTACCACGATAAAATACTGGTTTGAGCATATCAACGGCTCTTACTGACGCTAGTTGTTCTTTGCTTAATCTATCTCGAAGGGCTTGCCCTAAACTTCTCAAATCTCCATTTAAATTGTCGTACTTAGCATTGAATCTATAGGTCGCCACGATTTCGTCAAACAAATCTTCCACCGTCCCTGCTACATTGAGGTTATTTAATATCTTATAGCGTTGTTGACCGCTAAGGTGGCAGCTATTTGGCGTAACGAAAATCCAGTTATTATCAATCTTTTTATGTTTAAAGACTCGACCTATTACAGAGTTGTAGAAAGTTTCAGCCAGCTCAAACTGAGGATGGTTGGCAATGAGTTTTGCATAGGCACTCTTTGTGTCTAGCCAGAACGCATCATGTTGAGCATGAGGGTGTATGCGTTGATAGATTTCAATCACAACATCAGACAAATAATCCTCGTAAGTGTTTATCCTCTCTTTGTTATCTTGAACCGATTCAGCCCATTGGCACTTTTCAAAGCGGGATTGTGCATTACGAGTAATGGTTAAAAATCGACGAAAAGACTTATCAAAACCTGCAATCACTATATATGCGATTTGCTTAGGGGTAGTGACTTCGAACTGAAGTTCAGAGGAAACGGCAGTTTTTTGCACAGAATGTGAGCTCACTTTATAACTCCATCGACCTGTAATAATATGATTATCACTAAATGCTAGCAGTCTTCTTTGAGCTTGTGAACGTATTGGATCTAAGATAATAGGCGAATTGTTTCATTGTTATTGGTTATCTGTGATTTCTTTTGATGTCATTGTCATTAGCGCCGACGATACAATATTTATGTCGTTTAAGCATTGCTACTAGTGTGAAAAATTACAAATAAGATCAAATTCATATTAACTATCTGGTTCTCAATTGAGTATCATTCTGTAAATTTCAAAAAAGGAAAGGTTTTCATTGTCAGCTCAAAATAAAAAATCTGCACTCTTTTTAATTATTTTAGTGGTTTGTTTAACACTAATTTCCTGTTCATCTGAACTCAGCAAGCAAGACAAGGAATCAGTCGAAGACGTCATAAACCGTAATCTGCAAATGGCCAATAATGACAAGATACCAACCGATGAATCTATAATTAAACATACCTTGGACAATGGACTGACGTACATCATTAAGCCTAATGCAAGGCCAGAAGACATCGTTGAATTTAGATTAGTAGTAAAAGCAGGCTCAATCCACGAAGATGAAAGTCAGCTGGGTTTTGCCCATTTTGTTGAGCACATGGCATTCAATGGAACAGAGGATTTTGCTGAACAAGAAATTATCGAGTTTGTTGAGTCAATTGGGATGCGCTTTGGTGCTCATTTAAACGCCACTACTGGGTTTGATACGACTATCTATAAATTGAGAGTGCCCACCACCGACGTATCCAACCTTGATAAAGCGGTTCATATTTTAGAGAACTGGGCGCATAAAGTCACTTTTAATGAGCAAGAGGTGAGTGCGGAGAGAGGCGTTATTCTTGAAGAGTGGAGAAGTAGGAAAGGGGTAGGCGAGCGAATAGCAAAACAGCAGTGGCCGATAATTTTTGCGGGCACTAATTACTCAGAAAGACTTCCAATAGGCACTCAAGAGAACATAATGAATGGGCGTTTAGATGACCTTAAACGATTTTATGACACTTGGTATCAACCTGAGAATATGGCAATTGTAGTGGTTGGCGACGTTAATCCAGAGTCGATGGAAACACTAATTCGAACTTACTTTGAGCCTTTAAAAAATAATATTAATAAAAACGAGAGCCGCTCTGATGAATTTTCGCATCAACAGAAAGCTCAGTTTTTGGAGCAATTTCCTGCGCCTGTTTTGAAGGTTATTACTGACCCTGAGTTAACTGGAATAAACTTACAAATAACGTGGAGAAATAATTTATATAGTCCATTACAAGAGATGTCTCCAGAATATACTTTTGAGAAATATACTGATCAGGTGATTAAAAACTTAACCTTGGGTATTTTGAGAAAACGCTTTGCCGATTTGACCTTAGATACCCAAAGTGCGTTTGCTGTGGCCAGAGTTTCTGTCACTAAAATAATACCATCTGCAGAAGGTTTCATGGTAAGCGCAAGTATCAAACCAAACCGAGTGTATGAGGCCTATGAATCCTTGTTAACTGAAATTAAAAGAGCTGTCTTAAATGGAGTCACTCAACAAGAATTGGAAAGAGAGAAGCAACTTTACCTTGATTGGTATGACAGTGCACTTGCTAGTCAAAATACGATAGATCACGGAGCCTTTGTAAATAGTGCCATAAGCCATTTAATCGACAATCAACCGTTACTAAGCATTCAGCAAGACCAAACATTGGCCGAATTAGCCTTAAAGAACATAACAAAAAAGGATTTGGAACGACAAATTAAAATCTGGGCCGAACATCAAAATGCCACCGTGTTTTTTACCGCAGCAACTGAAATGGAACGACAGATCCCTGAAGTCTCGAAGCTCGATGAAATTTGGCGAGAGGTTCAGTTTAGCGAACCTAAGCCGCTAGAGGAGTCTTTTGTAGTTGACGGCTTAATGGACAAACTCATTGATCCGGGCAGCATAATAGCTAAGGAATATCTGCCTGATTGGGAAGCTCACCAATGGACGTTATCAAACGGAGTTAAGGTGGTGTTAAAACCTACCCCATTTAAAGATAACCAAATCTTATTTAATGCCATAAGTCAGGGTGGGTACAGTAAGGTTACAGACGAAGAATATTTAAAGTCTTTCGGTATGTTGAACACTCTAAATTATATGGGATTGGGTGATTTGAACATGCAAGATTTTAATCAATTTTTGCGCGATAAGCAGTTTTCTGTAAACGCTTCTGTGGCTAATTATACCGAGTCTCTCTCAGGTGTTAGTAATCAAGAAGACTTAATATATTTGATGCAAGCAGCGCATTTGCGGTTTACCTCGCCGGTAAAAGACTTGGAGCGATTTGAATGGATTAAAGAAACTTATCGTCCGCGTCTGGAAAATAAATACAATAATCCTACCGCGCTTTTTTATTCAGCCATTAGAGAAGAAACAGATTCTGGTAACCCACGCAGCGTTGAATTCAATGTAGATACTTTAGACAATCAAGACTTAGATACGATTTTTAGCATTTATCAGCAGCGATTTAATAATCCCGCAGATTTCGTATTTGTATTTGTGGGTGATTTAGACTTAACAAAAATGGAAAATCTTGTGAGTCAATATCTTGCGTCATTGCCCACAAATGAACAATTTGAAATTTCCAGTGCACTGCCATCTTTTCCATTGAAAGGCGCATATGAGATTCACCTTCCAATCGCTAGTGAGCCAAAAGCCACGGTAATTCTCACTAAGCTCAAAGACATGACCTGGTCTTTTGAAAGTCAGACAAAAGCCGCTCTGCTTAACTCAGTGCTTGAAAAACAATTACGAGAAAGGCTAAGAGAAGATTTAGCCGGGGTATACTCTGTTAGCGTTAAAAGTAATCTAACCAGATGGCCTAACCAACGCTACCGAGTATCCGTTAATTTCACCTGTTCTCCCGATAACATAGAAACGCTAGTAAAAGAAGTAAACCTAATATTTGATAGTATAAAAGACGGAAACGTCAGTGAGCCTGAGCTTAAAAATATAAAAACACAAATATTGACCCAGAGAACCAACAGACTCAAAACCAATGAATTTTGGGTGAGCTTCATTGCAAGTCATTATACCCTGAATAAACCGCTTCAACTGAATAAACAAGAAAACTTGGTGCAGTCTATATCAGTGGAAAATGTGGTTGAGTTTGCACAAGAAGCGCTTACAACAGATACCTATGTATTTGCTACATTGACTCCTGAAACATCATTGAATGAAACGGTGGATTCTGATTGAAAAAGACAATGTAAGTGGTTAGCTTGAGACTGAATATCCTTGTTTGAAAAGAGCACTCACAATTCACATTTATAGTGCTCGTTGAGTTTATTAGGTTGACTTGAAATAGTCATGAATTGACTAGTATTTAAAAATCGATTCATAATTTGATTAAACTTAACTATACTAAAGTGTCCAATATGCCGTTTACGCAGGGGAAAGGTATTTATCAACTAATTCTTAGATTTTCGGCACTAATGATAGGCCTATTGTCTGTTGCACTGGTTTTAGATGCTAAAGCCAACACAGATAACGAGAGCCCAATCAATAGGGATGCAAATTCTTCGCAAATCATCACACTTTGGGATCGCAATTACGACTCTGAATACATGCAAACACAGGTTAACAACCTTTTAAAGCTTTCACGTGAACGTTTTGGTCCATATAGATTAGTATCATCTGAACCACTTGAGCAAGGAAGAGCCTTCGCTAGCTTACAGGACAAAGATGGCATTGATATCTTTATCGCTGGGATAGATAGGCATAGGGAAAACAACAGCAAAGTAATATATTTTCCTATGGACAGAGGGTTATTGGGCTTCAGACTTTGCTTAACGTCAAGCGAAAATGCCAAGTTAAATTCAGTGTCGAACCTGCAATCTTTGCTTGATACAGGCATTACCATAGGCAGTGGCGTTCATTGGCCAGATACTGAAGTATTCAAAAAAAGTGGCTTTAACGTTGTCACTAGCCCTCAATATGAAAATTTATTTAAAATGCTAAGCAGAGACAGATTTGATTGTTTTCCTCGAAGCGTGGCTGAGGTGGACGTTGAGCTGAAAAAAATGGATCCCAAAAACTTGGTCGTAGAAAATAACTTAGCGTTTATTTATCCGCTGGCTGAGTTTATTTTCTTGAGAAAGTCAGATAATCAACTTCACACAAGGCTAGATTATGGGATTAAAAAAGCCCTAGAAGACGGCAGTTTTCACGAGATTTTTTTTAAATTTCACGCCAATAAAATAGAGCTGTATAATATTGATGAGCGATTCATTATTCGTTTAGACAATATTTCGCTGTCAAATGAGGCCGCTAGAGCCATTAAAAAACACGGCGTGTCTGATGGCACTTGGAAATAGTCGTTTAGCAATATTATTTTCGGCTTACTTCTGGCCTATGCCTCAATACCATACCTTGTAAAAAATTACGTAAAAGTTGGTTGTTACATTTCTTGTAGTTTCGGTGCTCTTTGTTTCTGAATAACGCGGTCAATTCACTTTTTCCAACATTAAATTTGGCAAGTTGTAAATTCTTGAGCATGTCTTCTTGTTGATAGCTCATTGCAATTTTTATTTTCCTTAAAATGTCGTTATTCGACAAAGTTTCAGTGCTGAATTTTTGACTTTCTGTCGGCTCAGCGGAGGTCTTTTTCCCTCTTTTCTTGATGATAAGGCCATCTAAAAACAAGGTTAATATTTTCTCGCGCATGGGAATGAAGCCTGGTTCGTTATCTTTCTTCATAAGGCTGGTTAAGTATTCAGCTGACATTTCGTAATTCGCCAGCGAGAAAATTTC
Organism: Glaciecola sp.; assembly: GCA_965660815.1. Classification (GTDB taxonomy): domain Bacteria; phylum Pseudomonadota; class Gammaproteobacteria; order Enterobacterales; family Alteromonadaceae; genus Glaciecola. Next base: position 86,590 of record CBFIBG010000022.1, on the reverse strand, counting down.
AACCGCAGACTCATCATTGATTGACAATGCAAACCGTAAGCGTCTAAACACATCGTTTAAAAATGATTTGTTGTCTATTATTAGGGCCGATTTGGATTGAGTTGGGGGCATTATAGGCTCGTGATCATTTGGTTTTACTATACAAAATATGGTAGCACAGGCTAATTATGATCCACTAATTTAATAGTGCTCGGCAGGTATTATTGTTGAGAAAGAATGCAATCTCTATTTAAGTGCACGCACATTTCAGTTAAGGCATTTCAGCTCTGATGATTAATAAGTCTCCCCGTTGAGTTAACTCTAAATATTTCAATACACTCATGCCCAGTAATATTTCATTACCTCTCATTCCAGGATTTAACGATGCGTCGACCCCAGTTAATCTAATATCTCCAATAGTTAATTCATCTATTGTAGTGGAGGCGACGGTAACTATACCATTGGCCGTTTGTGCCTGAGATCTTCTACCCGCTGTTAAGTTTAAATCTTGACCTAAGTGCGCAGGAATAACGACGTTCGTGGCACCAGTATCGAGTAAAAAGGTAACAGGACTATTATTTATCTCGCCATTTGCAACATAGTGCCCCATTCGATTGCGAAGTAATTGGACTTCTGAAAACTGTCCATTTTTTAACGATACTGGCGACTGGTTTGGATTGTACTGCTTTTCAAGCATGCCTGAAAAATATAGGGTTAAAAAACCTAAAATTGCTACCCAGGCAGCAAAAAACATCCACTTTCCAAAACTCTCACTGACGTTTGACATTATTTACCTATCGTTATTTAGATATTATTTTTTCTTCAAAAAAGTCAACTTGGATTAAAAAATAATATTAGTAAAAGATCGCGGCGCATTGCACCCTTGATTAACATGATGTGAGTTGACCATGTTTGCATAGCTAATGTTAACTTTAATAACTATAAACTTATTGATACATCTATTTTTAAATGAAAGATTCAACTATTATCATATATTGGTTTGGTTAATAAATATGTAATACGAGCGTCAGTTATACCGACTTCTATAATCACAAGTGAGACCTATAATGATAAAAAAAATCTGCTTACTTACTCTGGCTTTTCTGTTTTTGCTGTCTTGCAAAGCCACATCCCAAGACTTTGAGCAAGGCCGAGTAATTGATAACTTGCCCGATGTGTTGTCGTTCAAACAGCGGGTTGAGCCATTGAACAACATGGTGGTCGATAGGTTAGATAATTTATTACCTAAATTAATGGAAGAAGCTGACTTGGACATGTGGTTGGTGATTAATCGGGAGTATGGAGAAGACCGATTGTTTTTCACTTTGGTCCCTCAACCTACTTTTGCTGCTAGGCGCACCACATTATTGGTATTTCATAAGCAAGAAGACGGCAGTGTTGAACGATTCAGTGTCAGTCGATATGCGATTGGTGATGTTTACCCTACGGTCTGGGACGGCGGAACCAAAGAGCAACAGTGGCAGAGGCTTGCAGAAGTAATTGCAAAGCGCAACCCGAAGACCATCGGTATTAATACCAGTAAAGATTGGGCGTTGGCAGATGGTTTGAGTGTAGGGCTACATAAGCAGTTGCTTAAATATCTACCTGAAAAGTACCAAAAACGCTTGGTAAGTGCAGAAAGCTTGGTAGTCAGATGGATGGAAACACGCTCACAAAAAGAGCTCAACGTCTATCCGCAAGTGGTTACATTAGCCAGAGGGGTTATTGCTGAGGCCTTTTCTAATAAAGTGATTACTCCTGGTGTCACTACTACTAACGACATTGCTTGGTATATTCGAGAGCGTTTCGAAGAGTTGCAATTAAGGCCTTGGTTCCAGCCCTACGTCAATATTCAGCGTCAAGGAGACGAAACAACTGAAGACGATGTGTTCATGGGGGTATCTAACCGAGTGGTTTTGCCAGGAGACATTTTGCATACCGATGTGGGTATATGCTATTTGAATTTGTGCACGGACACGCAAGAGATGGGCTATGTCCTTAAAATGGGTGAAGAAGATGTACCTGAAGGTTTAAAAGACGCATTAGCTATAGGTAATGAGTGGCAAGACGTACTCACTGGTAATTTCAAAACCGGGCTGACTGGCAATGAAATTTTGGCCAGAACTATAAAACAAAGTCAGGCAAAGGGCATAAAAAGCAGTACTTATACTCATCCACTCGGATTCGTTGGTCATGCAAGCGGTCCAACAATAGGCATGTGGGATAACCAAGGGCCGACTCCCGTACAAGGAGATTGGAAGTTGTATCCTAACACTGGATATGCAATCGAAGGCAATATTTCGACTCAGTTGAAAGAGTGGGACAATCAATGGATACAAATAAAGCTAGAGCAAAGCGCTGTATTTGATGGCGATAAAGTATGGTATTTAGCCGGAAGACAAACTCAATGGCATATAATCAGATAGTGGCTGTAGCAAGTGTTAAAGATAAAGAGTTAACTCGTAACCTGGTTTGTGGATGGTGTTTATTATGCTCGCGCCGAGTCGCTTGTTTGCGAGGTGAATGCTATATCATCCATTAAAGTGTAGCAGGGGCCTCAAGGCAATCTATTTGGAAAGGTGCAATCCAATATTGGGGGCGCTCAAGAGAATCTGTTACAGGACCCTTAAAATACATTCCAAATAGCGTGGAATTAGTCAGTAATTTCCACGCTTTCCCTTACAAAAAGAATCATTCAATACTTACACTAATAAAGCCAAATATGTACTCGTAAACGATTTACTGGCCACTTAAAATTTGAGTTTTATCACCATATCTGCCAATCTAGTGCCCACTAGGGTAACTTCAAGATAGTAAGGACAATTTAAAAATGGACTTTATAAAGCAACCAATATATATCATGTTAACTTCGTGTTTAATGTTAGGCATGGGTATCAGTTTTTCTTACGTTTCGCACAGCAATCAACAACAAAACGATTATTTCACATGCGCTGGACAACTCCTCGATGTTATTAGCAATGTAAGAGCACTTGTCAACACTGTAGATGATCTGGACTACAAATATTCAGCGCTGACTCAATGCGACCCAACAATTGTAAATTGTGAAAGAGTGAGAAACGAAATCAAATTGAGCAAGCAGACCTTCGAGTCAGAAATTCTGCATAGCAAACAACTATTTATAAAAACAGTTGATTTTTGCTTAGATGCAAAGCCAACAAGTCTTTAGATGACCTTAATTATTGGTCAAAAACTTGTGTCATCCTAGTCATTCAGTGCTTCTGGAACAGATGATCACACAATAGGGACTGTTTTTATGGGTTTAAATAAAATAAAAGGTTCCACCAGCTTTGAAATATTTGCGTGCATTCCCACAGGTTGCTAATTTCCCAACTTAAAAAGAAATGATCAATTTATTTACCAATACTCCTAATTTATAGTTGACATATAGACGTCTATACGGCAAATTGCCCACATGAAAACAATTAAAAACACTAACGACAAAAGTACTATCAAAATTGCGTTTGCTTGCACGAAGATTGCAACCACAACAGCAATGCGCATTATGATGATTATTACCTGTCATAAGGGCAGTCGTTAGCTTGTGTCTTGTTAGTTAACGAAAGCCCGCTTAAAGCGGGTTTTTTCGTTTATAAGGCATTAAATTTTATTGGCATATGAAAACAAGGGCAGAAAAATAATGAAGGTGTTAAAGTTTGGTGGTTCGTCATTAGCAGACGCTACGCGATATCTTAAGGTGTATGATATTAGCAGTGAGGCGCATGCCAGTGATGACTGCAAAGGTGCAGCGGTAGTATTGTCCGCTCCAAAAGGTGTGACAAATGCTCTTTCTCTTTTGTGTGATCAGGCCAGTCAGGGCAAAGACTTTGGTGAATTATTTGCTAAATTGCACATGACCTTGCACGGCATCGCTAATGAACTAAATCAAACTTTACTGGGGTTCGACTTTGCTGGAGTGAATACTTTTATCACTGAGCGTTTAGAACTATTAGAACAGCAACTAAACGGTATAAAGCTGTTAAGAACTTGCCCAGACCAAGTGACTGCGAGTATTTTAAGCATGGGAGAATATGTCAGTGTAAACATATTCAGCGCCATCTTAAGTGCGAACAATATTGATAATATCATTGTTGATCCGGTAGATTATATTGTGGCAGATGGCGATTATCTTGACAGTCTTGCGCTGCTCTCTGAATGCCGAGCTCGCTTTAGCGATGTCCCAACCGATGGCAGTCAATTTTTAGTGATGCCAGGTTTCGTGGCAGCCAACGAGTTTGGAGAAAAAGTTACTTTAGGACGAAACGGCTCTGACTATTCCGCTGCGATTTTAGCTGCTTGTATAAATGCCAGTTGTTGTGAAATATGGACGGATGTAGACGGGGTTTATAACGCAGATCCTAATCAAGTAGATGGCGCAGTATTGTTAGATAAACTTACCTACCAAGAAGCAATGGAGTTGAGTTATTTTGGCGCCAAGGTACTGCACCCAAAAACCATCGGCCCAATCGCTCAGTTTGGGATCCCTTGTTTAATAAGAAACACACTTAACCCAAGTGCACCAGGAACCTTAATCAGTCAACAAGCCAGCGAGAAATGGACAAGTGTAAAAGGCATTTCTCATTTGGAAAATATTGCCATGTTTAACCTTTCAGGCCCAGGAATGAAGGGCATGGTAGGAATGGCTAGTCGCATATTTGACGTAATTTCTAAAGGCAATATTTCCATCAGTTTGATTACTCAAAGCTCTTCAGAATACAGCATCAGTTTTTGTATCGCCGAGAAGGACGCGATTAGGGCTAGAGAGTTGCTTGAAGAAAACTTCGCGCTTGAGTTAAGCAATCACTTTCTAGAGCCAATTGAGGTGAGAAACAACTTAGCCATAGTTACTTTAGTAGGGGACGGTATGCGTCACTCGAAGGGGCTAGCGGCTAAGTTTTTCAAAGCCCTCGCTCAAGCTAGAGTGAATAATGTGGCGATTGCCCAAGGTTCTTCAGAACGCTCAATTTCAACTGTCATTGAAAATAACAAAGCCAAAAAAGCGGTGAAAGTAATACATCAGAACTTCTTTACTAACACGCTCAATATCGACGCGTTTTTAATCGGAGTGGGGTTGGTTGGAAGTGAGCTGTTATCTCAAATTTGTAAACAGCAAGAATCTTTGTTGGCTAAAAATATAAAGCTCACAGTTTATGGAGTTGCGAATTCAAAGCAATGCCTACTAGATCCCAACGGTATAAATTTAGAGTCTGATTACCAATCTCAATTGGCCGAACAGACTGATTCATTTAGCGTTGAAGGCCTAAGAGAATTTGTAAGTGCCAACAGTTTAACAAATCCGATTATTATTGATTGCACCAGTAATAAAAACATCGCAAGTTTATATGTATCAATGTTGGAGTCTGGTTTTCATGTAGTGACTCCTAATAAAAAGGCAAATACAAGTAGTTTTGCAGATTATCAAGCGCTTAAAAAAGCTTGTCTTCAATACAACCGTCAGTATCTGTATGAAACGACCGTGGGGGCTGGTTTACCCGTGATCGACAATTTGCAAAAATTAGTGATTGCAGGAGATAAGCTTGAAAAATTTGAAGGCATATTATCAGGCTCTCTTTCCTATGTCTTTGGCAAGCTTGATGAAGGCATGAGCTTATCTCAGGCGACCTCAATTGCGAAAGACAATGGTTTTACTGAGCCAGATCCGCGAGACGACTTAAGTGGGATGGATGTTGCTCGTAAACTGCTTATAATGGCCAGAGAGTCAGGCTTGACTTTAGAGCTTGACGATATTGAGATTGAGTCTGTTTTACCTGAATGGTTTGATGCCAGTGGTAGCATTGAAGAATTTATGCAAAATTTACCTAAACTGGATGAACACGTTTCAGCCATGTTAGCCAAGGCTTCTGACAACAATCAGGTTCTTCGCTACGTAGGATCAATAGCAGATGGTAAATGTAGAGTGGCGATTCAATCTGTGAGCCAATCACATCCATTAGCAGCCGTGAAAGAAGGCGAAAATGCACTGGCCATACATTCGCGCTACTATCAGCCAATTCCTTTTGTCATTAGAGGATACGGTGCAGGCGCAACCGTAACGGCCGCCGGTGTATTTGCAGATGTACTAAGAACTTTACCCATGCAATTGGAATACAATTAATGAAGATAAAAGCATTCGCCCCAGCATCAATTGGCAATGTGAGTTTAGGTTTTGATGTGCTTGGCGCCGCACTAGCCCCGATTGATGGTGAGTTGTTAGGTGATTGGGTTGAAGTATCTACCAGCCAACATTTTGAGCTAACGGTGAGTGGTAAGTTCGCGCATAAGCTACCGACTTCCAGCGACGAGAATATTGTGACTTTATGCTATCGATTTTACCAACAATCATTAGAAACAGCCGGTGAAAAGCCATTATCAGTCTCTATGCACCTGCACAAAGCATTGCCCATCGGGAGCGGGTTAGGATCAAGTGCCAGCTCCATTGTCGCTGCATTTTTTGCGCTAAATGCCTACGCCGAAAAATGTTTTGATAAAACCATATTCTCACGAGATGAATTACTCTTGATGATGGGAGAGCTAGAGGGACAAATCAGTGGCAGTATTCATTATGATAACGTCGCCCCTAGTTATCTTGGCGGCATGACACTAATGAGTGGGCAGCAGGCACCTTTTGATTTAGCCATCAATTTACCTGTGTTTGACAATTGGTATTGGGTAAGCTGTTATTCTGGGCTGTCTGTTTCTACTGCAAAAGCAAGAGAGATCCTTCCAAAAAATTACAATTTGAATACCACTTTAGCATTTGGAAGGCAGTTGGCAGTATTTGTGCATGCGTTGTACGCAAACGACGAAGAACTGGCGGCGACAATGATGCAGGACGTGATTGCAGAAGAGCACCGAAAGTCGCTATTACCCAAGTTTGACGAAGCTCGTAGCTTTAGCATGCAACATAATGCATTAAGCTTTGGCATATCAGGCTCTGGACCGACGGTTTTTGCAGCAACTCGTTCGTTAGAAGACGCTAAGACAATACAGTCATATTTGTCCAGTCATTATATTCAAAATGACGATGGTTTTAGCCATATATGCACAATTGATACGAATGGTACTAGACTAATCGATGACTGATTATAGTCGATGTCTTACCAGATTAGCGGCAACAACATGGCAATATAGTGTTTAACGAAATTACGAACATTAGTTCGTTTTTAACCAAGTAAAAAGAGTTATTTGTGGAATTAGTTAATTTAAAAGTAAGCAGCGATAAGGCAAGTTTTTGTAAGGCCGTGAAAAACGGTTTAGGGCAAAACCAAGGATTATACTTTCCTGAAACAATCGAACCGATGGACAATCTCGAAGATTTATTAGAACTGCCATTAATCGAGCGCAGCATTAAAATTTTGACTCATCTTATAGGTGATGAATTGCCCGAAAGTAAAATAAAAGAGTTCGTTAGCAACGCTTTTACCTTCCCGGCTCCGCTTGAAAAAGTCAGCGAAAAAATATTTAGTCTTGAGTTATTTCATGGTCCAACCCTAGCATTCAAAGACTTTGGCGGGCGGTTTATGGCACAGTGCCTTGCTCATATTAGCGACGGCCAACCGGTAACCATACTTACCGCTACCTCTGGCGACACGGGCGCAGCAGTTGCCCATGCATTTCATGGTATATCAAATATTCAAGTCGTTATTTTATTTCCAAAAGGAAAAATAAGCCCGTTACAGGAAAAATTATTCACTACACTTGGCGACAACATTCACACCGTCGCTATCGACGCTGATTTTGACGCGTGTCAGCAGCTCGTCAAAACTGCTTTTGATGATCCAGAAGTTAGAGACGGTCTCCATTTAAACTCAGCTAATTCAATCAATATCAGTCGTTTAATGGCACAAATTTGTTATTACTTTGAGGCGGTAGCTCAACTGCCCGTTGGGGATAGGGATAAAAGTGTGTTCGCAGTACCTAGCGGCAACTTTGGTAATTTAACAGCTGGTATTATCGCCAAGCTTTTGGGACTTCCCATTAAGCGGTTTATCGCAGCGACAAACAGCAACGATACTGTGCCAAGGTTTCTTAAAACCGGCAAATGGGAGCCTAACGAAACCATTGCTACTATGTCAAACGCTATGGACGTAAGCCAACCTAATAATTGGCCGAGAATTCAAGCTATGATTGATAGAGGTTTATTCGACGCAAACTTGTTAATTGGAGAAGGAGTAGATGAGCAATATACTCAGCTAGCAATGCGCCAACTAGCGACTTTGGGCTATACTTCTGAACCTCATGCCGCCATCAGTTATCGCAGTTTGAGTAAAAATTTAACAGACGATGAAGTGGGAATATTTTTAGGCACTGCACATCCCGCTAAATTTAGAGAAACGGTAGAAAATGTACTTGGGCAACCTATTGCTTTGCCTAAAGCATTGGCTGAAAGCGTTGCCAAGGAGTCTTTTTCAGTAGATGTAGAAAATAGCTATGCGGCACTAAAAAACCATATGTTTAGTCTTTTGACATAGATTGAGAGTAGGGGAGCGCATAAGTGAATTGGAGTCAGTTATTAGGGCCTGAAAAATCCAAACCATACTTTAGTGATCTTATGGCATTTATCGAGCAGCGCAGAAATGCAGGCATAAACGTTTATCCGTGCAAAAGTGATGTATTTAATGCTTTTAGCCTCACGCCCGCTCATGATCTGAAAGTGGTAATACTTGGGCAAGATCCCTATCATGGTCCTAACCAGGCGCATGGGCTCAGTTTTTCTGTGCAAAAAGGCATTAAAACACCACCGTCTCTAGCAAACATATTCAAGGAACTTTCTAAAGACATCCCTGAATTTGTCATACCCAATCATGGAGATTTGACACCTTGGGCCAAGCAAGGGGTCCTTTTATTGAATACTGTTTTAACGGTCGAAGAGGGCCATGCGCACTCTCATAAAAATAAAGGTTGGGAGTTGTTCACAGATAAAGTGATTCAACAAATAAATGAGTATTTAGACTCAGTCGTATTCTTATTGTGGGGGAATCCATCCCAGCAAAAAATTAAATTAATCGACACCAATAAACACAGTGTGCTTAAAAGTACACATCCGTCTCCCTTGTCTGCTCATAGAGGCTTCTTTGGTTGTAAGCATTTTAGCAAGACAAACGAAATATTAACTCGCCAAAAAAAATCTCCAATCAATTGGCAAATTTAAAAACAGCAGTTGTCTCACTGCTAATTAGTTTTACTTATTATTTACCTAGTTCGGTTTAATTCCAACTCCCACATTAAATCCATATCACAAAGTTCTTGTTTTAATCTGTATTTATCTTTTATTGCTTCTATTTCTCGCCATTTCCTTTTTTTGCTTTTCGTTTTTACCGTGTTACTTTCATTTTCAACTGAGTTAAAGAAATCGACTGATTCCATATTATTGCTCCTTTAAGCTACTTCAGTACAAGGCAAATGTATAATATAAACTTTGTGTTACTTGTGGCGCACCATCAAATTATTTGAATGTTAACTTAATTTTAACACCATATTAACTAATACTAATGTATAACTACTCACTTAACAATAATAAAATAGACATATAGAGAACATTGTGACGTTTACATGAAGTTTAGATGACACGTATCGGACTAAAATAACCAAGTATTCTTTGAGCCGTATAACCATTCATAATTTAGTATTCGATAATAAAGGTATGTAATGCGCGCTTTTTCAAATATACAAAATAAAACCCGCCTTAAGAGACGGGTTAACTGTGTAAAGTATTAAGGCGAATAGCTTACTTACGTTTTCGCGCTACAAAGCTCAAAACTGCCAAAGAAACAATTGCAAATATTGAAGGAACAGGCACGTCATTTACGGCTAAGCCATCGTCAATAGTAAGAATATAATCGGGTATATCGTAAGCATTGGCTGGGAGACTAAGATTGCTGCCCGCGACAAATTCATCTGGACTGATACAACAACTCGAGATACCAACTAAATAATTACCTGCTAACAAGCTCTCAGATAAAAATGAATCAAAACCAATACCGCCATCGTCGTCGTCAAACAAGTAGTCGTCTTCAGTTCTATCGCCGTCATCAACTGCGACAAAGATAAAGGTGTCAAGGTCAGAAACGCCATTACCGATATCAATACCAGCACCAGAGCCTTCAGCCGTTATAGTGACTGTAGAATCGCTTGAAAGAGATAAAGAGTAGAAATCGATTAAAAGTGAGCCGTCTTGAGCAGCACCTAATGAACCCTGATAGGTTATTACGGCCGAGCTTGCGCCGAAAGCAGTTACAGATAACATAGTAGACAAAAACAAGGTCTTAAGATATTTTTTTAACATTAACTTTCCCTTCACATGTTTATTATTATAAAAGAACGTATTTTATTTTTTGATGCAAGTCGCGATAAGGTTATTTATAAAACCTAATGTACTCGTTTATTGCTCCTTATTGTGATTGCACTAAATTTTACGCATATTTAGTGCCATATTTTAAGGCTTTGACTTTTCAATGATTTTTTTAAAGTTATACAGGTGGTTATTAAAAGTTGTAAAAAAATATGACAGTTTTGTTGCGGATATCTATTAAGGTTAGGCGCAGGCGTTTTTATGATACAAGCCACGCATGCGCCACTAATAAAGTGCATGTTTATAGATCAATGCTAACCTTTGAATGCATTAGAATAATGTTTTATGAGTGATTGAGTTGATGCATCGGCAGAATCGACTGGCATGTTACCCTGAATCATATCTAATACCTGATTTCCCAACTCCTTACCGAGTTCCACGCCCCATTGGTCAAATGAGTTTAGATCCCAAATACAACCTTGGACCAATACTTTATGTTCATAAAGAGCAATCAAGGCACCTAAACTAGAAGGCGATAGTTCTTCGAATAAAATAGTATTGCTAGGGTTATTACCTGGCATAGTTTTATGCGCGGCCAACTCTCTTCTTGCATTCTCATCCAAGTTCTTGTTAGCTAAGTCGTTATAACATTGCTCAAAAGTCTTGCCCTGCATTAGAGCTTGAGTTTGACCAAAACAATTAGACGCTAGCATTTGGTGATGTCTGACTTGCTCTGGTGTTTTTAAATAAGGGACTTTGAGTGGAAACATAAAGTCTGCGGGAATTACGTGATTACTTTGATGGATCAACTGATAAAACGAGTGCTGCCCATTTGTTCCTTCGCTTCCCCAGATAATGGGTCCTGTGCCATAGTCGACGGTTTTACCTCCAATAGTCGTCGATTTGCCATTACTCTCCATATCTAATTGTTGAACGTATGCAGGAAATCCCCTTAGATAGTGATAATAGGGTAGCAGTGCATGAGAAGGGGCGCCCATAAAGTTTCGGTACCATATTCCAAGCATGGCAAGGATCACTGGCATGTTCTCTTCAAATGGGGCTTCAATGAAATGTTTATCCATTTCAAACGCCCCTTTTAATAGCGCTTCAAAATTTGAGTAGCCTAAGGCCAATGCTATCGGTAAGCCAATTGCTGACCACAAAGAGTATCTACCGCCCACCCAGTCACCCATGGGGAACACATTATTTGCATCCATGCCAAATTTTACTGCTGCATCAACATTACTGGAGACTGCGACAAAGTGCTTAGCTATGTCGTTTTGTGTGCCACCCTGATGTAAAAACCAAGCTTTGGCGCTGAGTGTATTTTGCAACGTTTCTTGGGTAGAAAAAGACTTAGATGACATTATAAAAAGCGTTTGTTCGCTATCGCATGCTTTAAGCACATCCATTATATGACAACCGTCAACGTTGGCGACAAACACTACTTCAATATTTTCATTTTTGTAAGGAGACAAAGCTTCTGTGACAATTTTAGGGCCCAAAAAAGACCCACCAATTCCAATACTAACCACTTTTGTAATTGGTTTTCCAGTGTAGCCTAAATGCTTTCCTAGCAAGACGTTTTCAGTAAATTTTTTGATTTTTGCCAGAGTTTCCTTAACCTCTGGCATAACGTCTTTTCCATCTAGATTTACCGAGTTCTTGGAAAAATTTCTAAGCGCAGTATGCAATACGGCTCGCTCTTCGGTGTGATTGATTTTCTCTCCATTAAACATGGCTTGTATTTTATTTGTTAGCCCTCTCTCTCGGGCTAACTCGAATAGATGCTCCAACACCTCTTGAGTGACAATATTCTTAGAGTAGTCAAGAAATAGTCCAGCGGCGGTGAGCGAGTATTTTTCAGCTCGTTTTGGATCTGCTTCAAACATATCTTTCATGTGATATCGTCGCACCAAAGCAGCATGATGCTCCAAGTTTATCCATGCATTTGATTTTCTAAGTCTGTCCATTTGATTTCCTACTTGTTGACATGATTTTATCGCTAGCAGCATATTCTAAAAACACTGCCGCAATATCGCACACACCCAATGTTGCTGCTTTTGATGAGCTATTGAGTCATTCTTTCTCTTAAAAGTGCTTCAAGTTTTACCTGATCGGCGGCAAAGTTTCGAATGCCTTCACTGAGCTTTTCAGTTGCCATTGGGTCTTGGTTCATTTCCCATCTGAACTCTTGCTCACTCAGTGGCAGGGGTTTACTTTGTGTTGCTCCATTGTCGACCAATTTAGGCGATAGCTCACCGTCAGTATTCTCCAGCTCTTCAAGCAATTGCGGACTGATGGTAAGCCTATCGCAGCCTGCCAATTCAATAATTTCCGCCGTGTTTCTAAAGCTAGCGCCCATTACTACCGTTTGATAACCGTATTGTTTATAGTAGTTGTAAATTTTGGTGACAGATTGCACACCCGGATCGTTTTCACCATCAAAATCCTCATTGTTTGTATTCGCTTTGTACCAATCAAGAATTCTGCCTACAAAAGGTGATATTAAAAATACTCCAGCTTCTGCACAGGCTCTTGCTTGTGCAAAACTGAACAATAAGGTGAGATTGCAGTTTATACCTTGTTCTTCCAGTACCTGTGCTGCTTTGATGCCCTCCCATGTAGACGCTATTTTGATCAATATTTTATTTTGATCAACGCCTTCATTTTTGTACATATCTATTAGCTTCTTTGCTTTTTCAATAGTGGCTTTGGTGTCGAATGATAGTCTTGCATCTACTTCAGTAGATATTCTGCCAGGAATATATTTGTTGATTTCTTTGCCAATTAATACGGATAACTTGTCGCCCGCGTGCAGGAGTTGTTCCTCAATATCATCAGACTGACTTTTTGCATACTCAATAGATCGCTTAATGTGCTCATCGTATTGTGGCATACCTGCTGCTTTGAACAGCAATGAAGGGTTGGTAGTCGCATCTACTGGTGTATATTTTTTTATTGCTTCAATATCGCCTGTATCGGCAACTACGGTAGTAAGTTTGCGTAATGACGCTAATTGGTTAGACATTAAATCCGGCTCGCTGGTTAATTGGAGTTTTAAAGCTGTATAATATCAAGGTTACAATAAAATTAAATGGACAAAACGTTACAATAAATAGGTTAACTCAATATTCTCGTGGTCAATATTACCCACTGAACCGTACAAACGCTTTTTGAAATATTATTTTGTAACCTGTTTTCAATCCATAATTAGGTTGGTTTTGTCGATTTTAAATGTTTAGCTTTGCGCTTATATGGTCGGTAAGACAAGCGAAAGCAACTCATGATAACAAGGCAAAAGAATATAAACCATTAAAAGTAAAGGACACATAATGCTTGTCGTTGTATCCCCAGCTAAAAATTTAGATTATTCCTCTTCTTTACCAGACTACTTAATGTCTAGTTCGAACTCACCTGCAAGTTCACCTGAATTAATGGACAATACGCGAGAACTGGTTGAACGTTGTAAAAGCTTAAGCCCAGCCGATTTAAGTTCATTAATGAAAATAAGTGATAAACTGGCCCATTTAAACGCGGAGCGTTTCAATAGTTTTGAATTTCCCTTTACTAAAGAAAATGCAAGACCTGCTATGTTTGCGTTTAATGGCGATGTGTATACAGGCTTAGCTGCTCAAACATTGTCAGAACAAGACACTGAATATGCACAAAATCATCTGAGAATATTATCTGGTCTGTATGGTGTGCTTAAACCTTTGGACTTGATGCAGCCTTATCGCTTAGAAATGGGGACTAAGTTATCGATAAACCAAGCTGAAAACTTATATCAATATTGGGATAATACCATTACCGATACGTTAAATAATGCGCTCAATGAAGCTGAAACTCAAACTTTGGTTAATCTAGCGTCAAACGAATACTTTAATTCTGTGAACCCAAAAGCAATAAATGCTCAAGTAATCACCCCAGTATTTAAAGACGAAAAAAATGGCAGCTATAAAATCATCAGTTTTTTTGCGAAGAAAGCTAGGGGCTTGATGGCAAGATATATCATACAAAATAAAATTGACAAATTAGGCGACTTGATAAAATTTGATTTGCAGGGTTACCAGTATAGTGAAAGCGAATCAACAACTACTAAACCTGTTTTTACCCGAGCTGAGAAGGATAGACCTGCGTAACAAAGGCGGGGCCATGCGAAAATAAAAACAAAAGGAAGGACATGTATGATCGATTTATATAGTTTTCCACAAACTCGTGGTGTCAGAGTGACATGGGCTTTCTACGAATTAGGGCTTGAGTTTAATTATCATGTCATAAACTTGTACAAACTTGAGCATAAAAGCCAAGAATACAAAAACATTACTCCCAGTCAAAAAGTGCCTGCCATCGTTGATGGTGAAGTTAAAATAGCTGAATCAGGTGCTATCCTGACTTATTTGGCCGATAAAGTTGGCAGGCTTATCCCCTCGATAGGCTCGCAAACACGAGCTGAATATGAACAAATGATGTACTTTCTGCTAAGCGAGCTTGAACAGCCGTTATGGACTCAAGCCAAGCATAAATTTGCATTACCCGAAGAAAAACGTGTTCCAGAAATTATTCCTGTGGCGGAATGGGAGTTCCAAAAGGTATTAAAACTGTTCAGCAAAATGCTTGGAGATAAGCAATTTGTGCTAGGAGAAGAGTTCAGCGTCGCAGATATAGTCGCAGGGCATACAATTTCATGGGCTCAAGGATTCGAACAGGCCATGGAATATGACAATGTGAAAGAGTATGCAACGCGGGTTTTGACGCGACCTGCGATGAAACAAGCGCGTAATTATGAAAAGCAACTTAAAGAGTCGTTGTTTTGATAGCTTGTTCAAAGCGAACATTCATGTAAAGCAGCATGGCTAGGATTAAATAGCATGACCAGACATTAATCCAAACAGAAATTAATTCTCTGCATACATGGTTTGTTGAAATTTAAGGTTTTGTGACACCTTGCCTTGTTTAATATCAATATCAAATCTCAGAACTTCTTTATGATCAAATGGCACTTGCGCTAGGTAATAGATGGCTTGGCCTTCTTTTACTTTTTTGAAATCTAACGGTTTGTTATTGCCCAATAAGTTTCTAGCCGTTCCAGTTAACTCAACTTCTTGAGCTTGTTTAGTGCGTTTGTCTAATACCGATATATTGATCAACGCGTTCTTCCCGCTTCTTAATATGTTGTTCGCTCTGGCTACTTGGGGGCTTAAAAAGGTTGAGTTTAGAGCAATATAGTGCACGTCCCAATCACCTAATGTCTTTTTGATTTCAGCTTGTGAAAACGCGCTCAAGGACAATAAGCAAGCGCAAAATAAAAAGAGTGCGTACATTTTTGGGCGTTGTATTTGAGAGTTTCTAAAGTTCATCACACTGTTCTCCAACTTGTTTGACTATGCATTTGACACAGATGCTAGTGGCTGAATTATCCGTTGTTCCTAGCATTATCAACTAATACTTTTTTAATATAGCAGTTTGTATTATCGTCGTTCATTCATCGCATTCTATGTTGATAAGCATAGTGGTAAATGACGTAATTAACCAATGATATACATACCAAAAGCGCCCTTATACAGATTTATTATAAATTGCAATCCAAGTAAAAATATCAATACAGATAAGTCCAACCCGCCCATCGCAGGAACAACGCGACGAATTGGATTAAGCATTGGTTCTGTCAACTGATGCATCACCATTTCTATTGGATTATTGCCTTGGCTTACCCAACTTAGAAGTGCCCGAATTACCAATATCCAAAAAATCAACCACATAACTTGATAAACTAAGTTAATGACACCTACAAATAGTGCATCAGTAATAGGTGGCATAGAACCTGTACCAATTAACCAAAAGGTGAATACTTTTGCATATGCTATGATCAGGGCGAAAACCAATGTTGCTGTATCCAGCTTTCCTATTGACGGAATAAATCTGCGCAAAGGGCCAACAATGGGTTGGGTCGCTTTGACTGTAAATTGACTAAATGGATTGTAAAAATCAGCGCGAGCGAGTTGCAGCCACATTCTTAATATCACTACCATTAGATACAAATTAAATAGCGTCATTATTAAAGTTATAACAGCGTTCATACAATTTCCTATTTTAAATTTGTGATGACATTTCTTCAGCACGTTTAACGGCAGCTTGCATTGCTTTTGCCAATATTTTTTCTATTTGACTCTCTTGGAGGCTTTCAACCGCTTTGGCCGTTGTACCGCCTTTTGATGTGACTTGTTTCCTAAGTTCAGATAACTCCAAAGATTCCTCTTTTTGCATGAGCTTTGCGCTTCCTAGCATTGCTTGCTGAACGAGTTCTCTTGCTTGTTGTTTGTTGAGTCCCATTTCCATTGCCGCGTGTTGCATGGATTCTGCAATAAGGAAAAAGTAAGCTGGGCTAGAACCTGCAGCAGCAATCACGATGTTAATATCAGATTCTTCTTTTACTACTACAGTTTTACCCACGCTCTGCATCAACGTATTGACCATTTCCAATTCTTCTTGAGACACTGCATTTGTAGCGTATAGCCCTGACATGCCCTCTGAAATCGAACTTGGTGTATTAGGCATCACTCTGACAATTTTTTGATGATTATTCAGAAACGATTCCAAGCGTTTAACTGTCAGCCCTGCTGCAATAGAAACTACTATGGTGCTTGTAGGAATGGTTAATTCACTACATACAGACTCCATCATTTGAGGCTTCACAGCGAGTACCAAAACCTCAGCAAACTCAACGGCCTCTTTGTTGTCTTGGGTGGTATTGATGTTATGCGAGGCTTTTAAGCTAGTGAGCTTTTCTGCACTTCTATTGCTCGCCATAATGAGACTATTTTGATAACCATCGTTAACAAGACCCCCGATTATGGCTTTTGTCATATTTCCTGCGCCGATAAAACTAATTCGTTTTTGTTGCATTACTTTCCTTTATGTTGGTTAATTTTTAAAGCGTTATGGTTATTTGTACTACGAATAATTATTCTCTCGAGCCAAATATAGCGCTGCCCACTCTGACCATAGTTGAACCATATTCTATAGCCAATTCTAAGTCGCCACTCATTCCCATAGATAAAGTGTCAAAATGGTCAAACTTTTCAGAACACTGTTGAAATAGGCTTTGCATTTTAGCAAAACTTTCGCGCCGTTGCTGTTCATTTGCATCCGCTCTGGGGATGGTCATTAATCCTCTGCATTTTATCCTGCCATATTCAGAAAGCGCCGAAATAAAGTCTATTGTATCTTGCGTTTTAATGCCTGCTTTATTTTCCTCATTATCCACATTTATTTGAACACATATATTTAGAGGGGCCTGATAGACGGAACGCTGTTCGTGAAGCCGCTTGGCTATTTTTATCCTGTCAATCGAATGCATCCAATCAAAATTTTCTGCAACAAATTTACTTTTGTTTGATTGCAAGGGGCCGATAAAGTGCCATAGAACATTCTCATAAGCGGAAAGCTGGTTAATTTTTTCGACGCCTTCTTGAACATAGTTTTCGCCGAAAATTCTCTGGCCATGGTTATACGCAGTTATGATTGCTGATACCGGTTTAGTTTTACTCACAGCGA
Organism: Glaciecola sp.; assembly: GCA_965660815.1. Lineage (GTDB taxonomy): Bacteria > Pseudomonadota > Gammaproteobacteria > Enterobacterales > Alteromonadaceae > Glaciecola. The sequence goes on along the minus strand of CBFIBG010000022.1, from coordinate 68,745 downwards.
GTAATTGAATATTGTTGGGGTCTCGATCAAAGCGCTTAGCCGCTGCGGTAATCTTCGCATGCAAATTATCAAGATTTTGCGCGATAAAGGATGATTCCATGAGTAATGGTCCTCTTTGTAATTAGTTTTAATTTGGAGATAGTATATTGGATATTAACGAATTATTGGCTTTTAGTGTGCAAAATAAAGCTTCAGATTTACATTTAAGTGCTGGTCTGCCTCCAATTATACGAGTCGATGGCGAAATGCGCCGTTTGAATGTGCCCGATCTCGACCATAAAGTGGTGCATGCGCTTATTTACGACATCATGAACGATAAGCAACGTAAAGAATACGAGGAAAATCTTGAAGTAGACTTCTCGTTTGAGGTAGAAAACTTATCGCGATTCAGAGTAAACGCATTTATTCAGAATAGAGGGGCTGCGGCCGTTTTAAGAACTATCCCTAGTGATATTTTAACACTGGACCAGCTTGGCGCCCCAGATGTTTTCAAAAAAGTAATAGAACAACCAACGGGCATTGTATTGGTCACCGGTGCTACGGGGTCAGGTAAGTCAACTACCCTTGCGGCTATGGTAGATCATATTAATACCCATAAAAGAGAGCATATTTTAACCATAGAAGACCCAATAGAATTTGTTCACCAAAACAAGTTATGCGTACTAAACCAGCGTGAAGTTCACAGAGACACCCATAGTTTCAGCAATGCTCTAAGATCTGCGCTACGTGAAGATCCAGATGTAATATTAGTAGGTGAATTACGCGATTTAGAAACAATTCGACTCGCTATTTCCGCTGCGGAAACCGGTCATTTAGTATTTGGCACCTTGCACACAAACTCAGCCCCAAAAACCATTGATAGGATCATCGATGTATTCCCGGCTGCGGAAAAGTCTATGGTGAGATCAATGCTTTCTGAATCATTAAGAGCCGTAATATCCCAAACACTTTTACGAAAGGTAGGCGGGGGGAGAATTGCCGCTCATGAGATAATGATTGGCATACCCGCTATTCGAAATTTGATCCGCGAAGATAAAGTACCACAAATGTACTCAGTCATTCAGACCAGTCAAGCACACGGAATGCAGACAATGGACCAGTGTCTGCAGAAACTGGTAGCACAAGGGTTGATTACTCAGCAAGATGCTAACGCCAAAGCAATTGATAAACCTGGACAAATGGGTTTTTAGACGGAAACACATATTATGATGACTTTAGAGCAATGTCTTAGTGACATGGTGGCACACAACGCATCTGACTTGTTTGTAACAGTAGGCATGCCAGTGAGTGCCAAAATCAATGGTAAACTAGAGCCGCTTACCAGCATCAGGCTCACCGAAACAGATGCACTTGATTTAGTTCACCAATCTATGACTGAAAAGCAAAAATCTGAATTTGAACATTCGAAGGAGTGCAATTTCGCTATTACCTTAGACGAATTAGGTAGGTTCAGGTGCAGTGCTTTTTGGCAAAGAGATCAAGCAGGCATGGTCATTCGACGGATCGTAACAGAAATACCTAAAGCTGAGGAGCTTGGGCTGCCTAAAATCCTTAAAGACATAATTATGGCAAAAAAAGGTCTGGTATTGTTCGTTGGAGGCACAGGCACTGGTAAATCAACCTCGCTTGCAGCGTTGATTGGTCACAGGAATTTAAACAGCCATGGGCATATCCTTACTATTGAAGATCCTATTGAGTTTGTTCATGAGCATCAAAATTGCGTAGTGACTCAAAGAGAAGTAGGAATAGATACCTTATCTTTCGATGACGCTTTAAAAAGCTCGCTTAGACAGGCTCCTGACGTTATTTTGATCGGTGAGATTCGGTCTATGGAAACAATGGAGTATGCGATGTCATTTGCAGATACTGGCCATCTATGCGTGGCAACTCTGCACGCCAATAATGCAAACCAAGCTATTGAACGAATTCTCCATTTAGCACCAAAAGAAAGCCACGCAAAACTGAGGTTTGACTTAAGTCAAAACTTGCGAGCAATTGTTGCTCAGCAGCTTGTGCCAACTATTGATGGCGGAGGTCGATGCGCTGCGGTTGAAGTCATGCTCAACACTCCATTTATCAGTGAATTAATAGCTCGTAATGAAATAGGCGCACTTAAGGACGCGATGACTAAAGGCAAAGAGCATGGTATGCAAACATTCGATATGGCGCTTTATGAGTTGTATATGCAACATAAAATTGGCAAGGATATGGCGATATATCACGCTGATTCGCCAAACGATTTGCGTCTAATGATCAAATTGGGAACGAAGTCAGATTCAGGCTCTTTAGGGTCATTGGCCAGTGTTTCTATTGATATGGATGATTGAACTCTACTCATAGTTTATATCGCTCTAGCTCGTATTGCGAAGCTAGTAACTTACATTATTTTTTATTATGGAGTGTTGGTAAAAACTATTACATAATGGGCCAAAACGCATGAATGGACGAAAGTAAGTGAAACGATTTTATTGCGATTATAATCAAGTCAAGTTGCAACAAGTAAAAGCGATGTTAGATGACGCTGGCGTGCCGTGTTTCGTTAAGAACGAATTTATTCAGGGCGCTAGCGGAGAAATTCCGCCACATGAAGCGTTACCTGAAATATGGCTACAGGACAGTGAATGGCTCAACAAAGCGACTAAGCTATTGCAACAGCTTGAAGAGGATTTGTCTAATTTCGATAATACTATCTGGCAGTGCGCTCAGTGTCACGAAGAGAACGATGGAGAATTTAAGATATGTTGGAATTGTCAACGCAGCAGATAACGACACTCTATTACTGAGACAAACACCAACTTTCAAAAATAAGACAGGCCGACACGCTGTCCACCTTTTCTTTACTTAGTTTTTTATATCCACCAAGTTCGAACAGCTTTTCTTTGGCGTCCACTGTTGATAGCCTTTCGTCATGCAAATATACTGGTATGTTATATCTGTGCTTCAACCGATTGCTGAATTTTTTCGCTCTTAGCGTAATGTCTTGCTCGGTGCCATCCATATTAAGTGGCAAACCAACTAAAAGACCTTCAGGGGCCCACTCGTCAATTAACTTTTGGATAAAATTCCAATTGGGAATACCATCTTTTGCAGCTATCGCGCTAAGAGGAGAAGCTGTTTGTGTCACTTGCTGGCCGATGGCTACGCCTATCGACCGCATACCAAAATCAAATGCGATGATCGAGCTCATAAAGTTACTTTCGACATGATCAAGACTACGCTCTGCCTGCATTTTGAGTGAGTTGCCATACGTCTATGCCAAGTTTGTTCACAGCGGCTTGCCATTTTTTATGGATAGGAACATCAAATAAGATTTCGTCATCTGCTTCCACTGTAAGCCATGCATTTTCTTGTATTTCTTGTTCCAATTGGCCCGCTTCCCATCCCGCATAGCCTAACGCTATGACTGACTTTTCTGGACCAGAAGTGGAGCCAATTGCGGATAAAATGTCTTTTGACGTTGTCAGCATTATTTCCGAAGACACCTCAACGGAAGAACTCCAACCAGGCTGAGTCGTATGAAGAATAAAGCCCCTATCTCTGTAAACAGGTCCACCACACACCACAACCCTTTCGGTTAAACTCTCGTCTGGCTGCGAATCTGCTTGAGACTGCTCAATTAACTCTTTAAAACTCAAATTTGAAGGTAAATTAATAACAAGGCCCATGGCACCTTCATTAGAGTGCTCCACTACATAAGTGACGGACCTAGAAAAGTATTTATCGGTTAACGAAGGCATAGCGATTAAAAAATGATTTTTTAAACTCTCAATATTAAAAATCTGGGACACAGTACTTATTCTCCTGCAACTAAGTGATCAATCTATATTGTGATAAACATTGTTATTGAAGTTGTTTTTCAATTGCATCAAACAGTTTTCCACATATATCAATATCAAATTCGTTCTCTATTTCTCTTACACAGGTTGGGCTGGTAATGTTTATTTCAGTCACTTTATTGCCAATCATATCAAGACCAACAAATAGTATTCCTTTATCTGGCATATCTTTGGCGATCTCTGTTGCGACTTGCATATCAGCCTCATTGACTGTTTGAGGCTCCCCGGTCCCCCCCGCGGCTAAATTACCTCTCGTCTCATTTTTTGTTGGTAACCTAGCCAAACAATATGGCATCACTTCTCCATCAACAAGAAGAATGCGCTTATCACCGAATTTAATCTCAGGCATATAAGCTTGAACCATTGCATGAACTTGTTCTTTTGACGTAATAACTTCACTTATGACACCTAAGTTCACGCCATCTTCCTTTACGCGAAAAATGCTTGTTCCTCCCATACCGTCTAGCGGCTTGACGATGATATCTTTATGTTTAGCGTGAAATGCTTTAATTTGCGCGATTTTAGACGTCACCAAGGTGGGAGGGATAAATTGCGAATACCAAGACGTAAAAAGTTTTTCGTTAAAATCTCTTAATGCCTGAGGATCATTGACTACAAGAGTTCCTTCTTGTTTGGCAAGAGACAGCATATGAGTCGCATAAACAAACTGGCTATCTACAGGTGGATCTTTGCGCATAATAATTACATCAAGCGAGCAAAGAAGATCGTCTCGTTCATTGAGCACATGGTAGTAATCAGTAGGCTTATCCTCTAACTCTATCTGCTGCATAAACGCTCGAGCTTTACCTTGTTCTACATACATATCTGATATTTGCATGTAGAAAACAGAATACCCGCGTTCTTGGGCTTTTAACATCATAGCAAAACTAGTATCTTTTTTAGTCGTAATTGAATCGATAGGATCCATTATGAAACCAATGTTAATGGGCATACATTTCCTTTAGATATGAGGGGTCTAACATTCACCACTGTTTAAGTAAGTGTGCGGGCTTTTCAGGTAAAAGCAAGGGAAAACCATCATTTTTGTATTGCTAACTATAAATCTCCAAAATGAGATTGTAAGATTGCAATGGCTGTGATTGTCGCGGTTTCTGTGCGTAAAATTCTAGAGCCTAAATTACAGGGTATATAGCCCGTTTCAGTAGCTGTGTAAACCTCTTGTTCACTTAAACCTCCTTCAGGTCCCACCACTATTCTGAATCCTCTGCTTGGCTTTGATAAATTTGACAAATACGTTTTCGAACCTGGCGCTAAAATCAGTTTTTCAAGTTTGCAGGTTTGGCCCAGCCATTCATTCATTGATATTGGCATATTGAGCTTAGGAATGCTGTTTCTTTGTGATTGCTCACATGCTGAGATAATCAGTTTACTCCAAGAAGTGTGTTTCTTTACCCACCTAGAGTGGTCTAATTTAACATTGCAGTTTTCGGTGAGTATAGGAGTGATTTCTGCGACGCCAAGCTCAACCGCTTTCTGAATGGCGACCTCCATACGATCTCCTTTAGATACACCTTGGCCTAAATGAATATGCAAGGGTGATTCTTTTGAGATAGATAATTGTGAGTTTACTTGGACAATAATTTTTTTAGGTAATATTTCAACTATTTCACTAGGGTAATCATTACCATCACCATTAAATAAGACAATAGGGCTATGAACTGGCAAGCGAAGCACTTTTGTCATGTAGTGAGAAAGTTCTTTAGGGGCTTCTATTTTTGAATCAACACTTAGTGACTCATTGATGTAAAATCTCGAGATTCTCATTTAATTAATTTTAGCTTATAGAAAGTCGAACGAATATGTCACAAATTTTAACAGAAGATCAAATTAATATGCGCTATGTTTAAAAAATGTCACAAAATTTATCACTTACTATCAAATAGTATTTGAATTGCGCATAAAAAAGACGAACTATGAATTCGTCTTTTTAGCACACAATGCTGTCGATGTGGTTTTACGAGCTTTCGATGGACTCAATAAGTTAATGTGATATAACTTTTTGCTGTTGCCCTTCAGACTTCGCTATTTTTTGACGCCTTGCGTGTCTTGTGTTTTCGCCTTTTGATTCAGTAAAACAGAATATCAGAAGACCTGATATTGCAAGTAAGATTAAAGCTCCCAACATTAAAACTAACTCTGTGTTCATATGGCGTTATCCTCCCTAACGTGCATGGATTCCAAAACTGAAAAACTGCATAAAGTTTTATAATCTTTACATGTTGCCTTATTAAGTTTTGCAAAACATGACAGATTTTTAAAGTTTTTTTTTAACTAATTTAGTTTTTTTATGAAAATCATGAAGTTAAAGTGTCAGTAATATTTACACATTATGAATGTCTAACTTAAAAATTAAGTTTAGCTTAAATTGGTAAGTAAGTTAGATGTTGACCACTACACACATTTAATTTTAGCCTGTCTGTAATTGCTATGTGGTAATTTAATTCTATAGATCTATTATCTGCATTAATGAACAGAATGATAATGTTATCGAAGAGCAATACAGTGCCTACGCGCAAAGGTTATTTGTCATAACACGATGCTGTTGTTTCGCGGAATGTAAAATCTTTTGAAAGCCTACCATATATCGTTATGCACGATAAATGAAATGGTTTATATTAACTATCGTTGAGCTTATGGCGAACACAACTACATCTTTAAAATAAGAAAATACTATTAACTAAAAAACAATAATATAAAGGGAGATTCCATGTTTGAATTGACTGGGGAAGATGCTACTAAGTATCTCGATGAATTTATTATTCCATTCGGAATAAATATAGCAATGGCGATTGTCATTTATTTTGTCGGTAAAATTGTAGTAGGGATACTGATTAATTTGCTTGGCAAGGTACTATCAAAATCAAAGTATGACAATATGCTCGTTGAGTTTTTGCAAACCATTGCTAAAGCTGTATTGATGTTGTTCGTCATAATTGCATCGCTAGATCAATTGGGTGTAGATACTACATCCCTTGCTGCAATCTTAGCGGCTGCAGGTCTTGCAATTGGTTTGTCACTCCAAGGGTCTTTGTCGAATTTTGCATCTGGTGTGATGCTGCTGGTATTTAGACCTTTCAAGGCTGGAGATTATGTGGATGCCGGCGGTGCGTCTGGTACAGTCAAGAGTATAGGTATATTCACAACTCTAATGTTAACGCCAGATAATAAAGAGATTATTGTACCTAATGGTTCAATCTATAGCGATAATATAACCAATTATAGTGCGAAGGATACTCGCAGGGTTGATTTAGTGTTTGGAATTGGATATGGAGATGATTTAAAAAAAGCCAAAAGTATTTTGGAAGAAATGTGTGAAAATGATCCAAGAATTTTGAAAGATCCTGCACCACAGGTCGCTGTCTCTGAACTGGGCGATAATAGCGTTAACTTTGTTGTCAGACCTTGGGTAAAATCTGGCGATTTTTGGGGGGTTAAATTTGATCTTACTGAAGCAGTAAAACTCAGATTTGACCAAGAAGGCATTAGCATACCATACCCACAAATGGATGTTCACTTGCACAAAGAACAAGATTAACCAGTAGATGGTTTAACTACCAAAACCAAGGCATCGCATGTGTTTTATAAAGCCCAGTTTTGAATATAACTGGGCTTTTTTATTGACTTGATCCATAGTTTTTCAGACGAAATCATTTAATTATGTCGGTTCGCAAATTTTTCGCTATTTTACCAACTTGTGCATGAAGACAAAATTACAACTATACTTAAGTATAGTTTTGAGCTAATGTTAATCAAAGTGATTAGTAATATTTATAATTTATAGTTTTAACGCTGCAGTGGTTAACTGGGTGTGTCATTTGAAGTAGGATTTACAATTATCCTGGACTATTTATGGTAACAGAACCAAGTATAAAAGTTTTGATAGTTGAAGATGAGCTGATAGTTGCGCTCAACTTGTCAAAAGAACTGACAAGCGAGGGATACACGGTATTAGATTTAGCGGCCAATGAATCAGAAGCTGTGTCCATTGCTAAAGTAGAAAAGCCAACCGTTATTTTAATGGATATAAATTTAGAAAGCGGAGGCTCTGGTATTTCTGCTGCCAAACAAATTAGGGAGTTTTGCCCTAACCCAATTATTTACCTAACTGCTTATTCCAGCGATAAAACAATTGAGCTTGTTGGTCAGACCAATCCATATGGCTACATTTTAAAGCCCTATAACATCAAAGAAATAAAAGCAGTTATATCCACCGCGCTTGTCAGATATGATCATGAGAAAAAAATAAATAATGTAAATAAAAAATTAAATATCGTTGCAGACGTTGCTGATATTGGTGTTTTAGAACTAAATACAGAAAAAACCAATATTCATATTCACGATATCAAAGACAAATACCAAGCGGTTGGGTTTGTTTCTAACATGCGCTATCTTGAATTTGTATCCTTATTTGTTAGACAGGATGCTCAAAATTTAGAGCGTCTATTAAAAAAAGGTGCGCCCTTTAGTTTTAGGGCGAGAGTAAAAACGCTTAAAAACAGCAAGCCAATTTATTTAGATGTCTTTTTAAGTGACGTCGTGTTTGAAGATGAAAATATACAGATCGGCGCTATTCAAGATGTATCTGAGCATCAATCATATCTGGACGAGATTAAATTATCGGGCTCTATTGTCAACCAAATGTCCGAAAGTGTCGTTATCTTGAATAGCAAACACGAAATTGTCCACGCCAATCTTGCCTTTAAGAAATTAATCAAGGCAGAAAAAACAGACGTAAGAGGCAAATCTTTCTATTCATTTATGTGTTCGAAAAGAGGCGAAGACAAGAATCTATTGGCTCGTATCTTGCCAGTAAAACACAGTTCACAACAAATCGAAGCGACTATCTCGCGTAAAGATGGCAAGAAGTTGCACGTTCTATTAACTGCGTCATTGTTAAAGACGAGAGAGGAAGATTCAAAGACATTAATAACATTAACAGATGTGACAAAAATAATAGAGACTGAACATAAATTAGGTGAGCTGGCGTTCAAGGATCCTCTTACTGGCTTTGGAAATAGGGCGTCACTCTATCCTTATCTACAGAAGCTCGAAGCGTCATGTGAAGGAGTCGCACTTTTCTTTATTGACTTAGATTCATTCAAAAATATAAACGATAGTTTAGGGCATGATTTTGGCGATGAAGTCATTAGGTTGTTTGCACAAAGATTGCGAAATGCGGTTCGAGAAACAGACTATTTGATAAGACTAGGCGGCGATGAGTTTGTGATTCTGGCAACCGATAGTACTGCTCAAGAATTATTGGTAAATGTGGCTCAGAAAATACAAGATGTTTTGTTAGATGAGTTTTTAATATCGAACAACAAAGTAAAAGTAACGGCAAGTATAGGCATAGTAACGGCTAGTCATGATGAATTTGATTTGAAGACGCTTTTAAAAAAAGCAGATATCGCCATGTATCAAGCTAAAAAAGCGGGTAAAAATCGATACTGTTTTTATGATAGAAAAATTGCTGAAGAAACAGAGTATCGAATATCTATTGAACAAGGCTTAAAATCAGCAATTACCAACGGTGAAATTTTTGTTCATTTTCAACCAATAGTAAATATTGAAGGAAGAATCGTGTATGCGGAAGTTCTTTGTCGATGGTATTCAGCCACTAATGGGTATATTTCACCAGAAAAATTTATCCCATTAGCGGAAGAAACTTATCTTATATCGGAGTTAGGTTATAAGGTTATTAAAGAAGCATTTTTGGCAAAAAAACAGATAAACTCACTTGGTAACGACATGTTAAAACTTAGCATTAATATGTCTGAGAACCAGCTCAATGATAGTAAAACCATAGAATTTATCACTCAATTAATAACAGAGCTAGACCTTGAGCCTGCCGAGTTTATTTTCGAGATAACCGAATCAACAATGCACAAACCGAACAGTGGTAAAAATATTAGAATCCTTAAAGACATGGGATTTTGCTTCGCTACTGACGATTTTGGTACCGGTTATTCTTCACTATCAAGTTTGCATGAATATTCTGCTGAAGTGATAAAAATAGACAAATCATTTATTCAACTTTTAGGGAAAGACGAGAGGCAAACTACTATTACCAAAACGATCTTTGAGCTTTTACAGAAACTTGATTATATCTGTGTGGCTGAAGGCGTAGAAACAGCGGAGCAATTTGAAATGTTAAAGGACATTGGATGCGAATATATACAAGGTTTCTTTTTTTATAAGCCAATGAGACTTGACCAACTTTTGTCATGTTTACAATCATCTAACTGATTGAATTTAACAATTCACTTTTCGGTCAATATAGCAATTAAAGACGCTTTTAGCCTGTGCCATTAATTGGCCTTTACTGGTTGAATTTGAAACTAAGCCTATGTTGGCAACCGTTATTATTATGAGTTTCAAATTTAGCGCATAATTGACGAACAAAAATATCAATCAACTCAGAGCCTAAAGACGCAGTTTGATTACTTTGAATACCCTGCCCATTGTCCCGTATATGAACATTGACTAAATTGTCAGAGCGTGTAATCGAAACTTTGATGGTTGGATCATCTGCATAATGGTCGGGAAACGCGTGCTTATATGCGTTGGTGATTAATTCGGTAATCAAGAAGCCATAAGGAATGCTCTGGTTTAAATTCAAGTAGACGTTGTGGATAGGGAGGTCTGTTTCCAAATTTATTTTTTCGGAGTTGGTCATACTCTCCTGCAATAGCAATATAAGCTTATTAGTGAAAACACTTATATCAACTTTACTAAAGTCTTCTCGTTCGTACAGAAGCTCATGTATAAGCGCCATAGACTTAAGTCTTCTCTGGCTATCTTGGAGCGCTTCGTAAGTGGTGGTTCCAACATTCTCAGCTTTCGCCTGAAGGCTTAATAAGCTAGACATAATCTGCAAATTGTTTTTTACTCTGTGGTGGACTTCATTAAGTAAAGCAGTTTTCGTTCGTAATGCATCTTCAAGCGCTTTATTCGTTTTATGTAACTCAGATACATCAGATATAGTGGCTAAATATAAAACGCGGTCAGCTTCTAGTAAGGGTGAGATAGCTACCTCTACTGGAACATTGGTGGGCAATAAATTTCCCAGAAGTAGGGGAGTCTCACTTGCGGATACTTCCATTATTCGTTCAACTCCATTTTGCTTACCACTCCGTACTAATTGTTTGATAGTTCTGATTATGTCTTTATTTTTAATAAATTCCTTTATGTTTGACTGTCCAATGATAAGCTTGGTTTTGGTCATCTCTTCAAATCTGTAATTTCCAAACTGTATATAGCCTTGTTCATCAAACGCAACCAATGAATCCACGGTTCGATTAATAACATTTTCAAACCTAGCCTGTGAGGCTCTTAATTGGTCTTCCATTTTCTTGCGTTCACTAATATCTATTGCCGATGGAATAATATGAGTTAACTTGCCACTTTTGTCATATAAACCCTCCATCATAAAATCAATGGCCAAAGTCCCATGCTCCATCATTGCATCTATATCAAATCTTACCGCCTCTCCCATTTTTACCTTTTCAACTGCCTGTCTGATGATCTGCATGGTTCCTTCTGAATAGTTCCACCAATAACAGTCCCAAAAATGCTTCCCCCTAACGTCTTCAATATTAATACCAGCGACGTCCAAAGGAGCTTTGTTCGCATCGAGTAAAACCCCCTCTTTGTCTAACAAGCCGACAAAGGTGAACAGGCTGTTTAGCACATCAGTCAGTAGTCTTTTATTTGTCTCTGCATTCTTTTTGGCAAACACTTGCTGTGTTATTTCTTCAACAGTGGCCATAAGCCCAGCTTCATTATTGGGCAATGTAATGGGGTGATAGTTAGCCAACCAATACCGTTTATTATCCGATTTAGGCGTTTTTCCTTCAATCAGACGATCGGTAATTGAGGCTTTGTCGATTAAGACTTGGTCAAAAATAGGGGTGAGAGTTTCTTTTAGATCGGGTACAACGTCGTAAAATGGCTTATCAATGGTGAGCTCTTTACTCACTCCGTTGAGTTCAGCAGCCGCTTGATTGAGTGCCATATATCTTCGCTCACTATCAAAGCAGGCGACCGCTACCGGCAATAGTTCGATAAACTGCGAAAACCCAGCGTCTTTGACATTTAACATGTTGCTTCACCGGTACAAAGTCAATTTCAAAACGTTACATTAAAGACCTTGATGTTTTATTTAAAAAGTTAATTAGATCACCTGCAGTCAGGCTTGCTACTGGCCTTTTGGTAAAGCTTCATTGCAGCTGACATATCTGCCTGTAGTGCATCTATTCTTGTTTCTGGAGCCGGATGCGTAGATAAGAACTCTGGAGGCCGGTTTCCACTGCCAGCCTGGTTCATATTTCGCCAAAGGTTAATTGACTGGCGAGGATCAAAGCCTGCTTTGGCCATAAGCTCTAGCCCAATTTTATCGGCTTCACTCTCGTGATCCCTACTATATTTAAGAGAGCCCAACTGCGTGCCAACACCAAGCGCTTGCATAATAGCGGGTGTTGAAGCAACTTGATTCGCACTTAGTATCTGGCCGACGGCTTGTTGTCCCAAGCTAAAAACAGCAGAGTTAGACATCCTCTCATTGCCATGCCGAGCTATTACATGACCAATTTCATGTCCAACAACAGCAGCGACTTGATGTTGATTGTCAGCAACACTTAACAGACCTGTGTATACTCCAATTTTTCCACCAGGTAAGGCAAACGCGTTCACCTGATTGTCATCAAACACGACAACCTCCCAGGTTCCTGAAAATACTGAATCATCCACAAAACGCAAAAGCTCATTGGCAATGCATTGAACCATTGAATTTCTTGTTCGCTTATCGCTTATGGCTAATTCTTGTTTCATACCAGCAAAAGCTTGTTGTCCCATGTCAGCTAATTGATCGTCTGAGTACAGAATCAATTGGCTTCTTCCGGTAGGAGAGGTAGCACATGCTTGCACAAATACAACGCATAATATCAAGCACCACTTTAAACGTATTTTATGCATGGTTAATCCTTTTGATAGGTTTATCGGTGAATATTAATATTATAGTGTAGCAGCTTCCCGAAGCGCGTCGGCTTTATCTGTTTTTTCCCATGGAAACTGATCCCGTCCAAAATGTCCATATGCCGCAGTATCTCTGTATTTAGTATGTTCTAAATTGAGCATTTTTATCAAGCCATATGGAGTGAGGTCAAAATGGGTTTTTACCAAATCAACTAGTTTATCTTCGCTAATCTTCCCCGTTCCAAATGTTTCAATACTAATTGAAGTAGGCTCTGCTACACCTATCGCATATGAAACTTGGATTTCACACCTTCTGGCCAGCCCAGCGGCTACAATATTTTTGGCTACATATCGAGTGGCGTATGCCGCGCTTCTGTCTACTTTAGAGGGATCCTTTCCAGAAAAAGCACCTCCACCATGCCTCGCCATGCCGCCATAGGTATCAACAATTATTTTACGACCGGTAAGGCCGCAGTCTCCCATAGGGCCTCCAATCACAAAACGCCCCGTTGGGTTAATATGGTATTTGGTGCTCGCACTTAGCCATTTTTGAGGTAGCACTGGTTTGATTATTTCCTCCATTACCGCTTCTCTCAAATCTGGCGTTGAAATACTATCACAGTGTTGCGTGGACAAAACAACGGCGTCTATACCGACAGGTTGATTGTTTTCGTAAACAAAGGTTACTTGACTCTTAGCATCGGGTCTAAGCCATGGCAAGGTATTGTTTTTTCTAACTTCAGCCTGACGCTCAACTAACCTATGAGCAAAAGTAATGGGGGCAGGCATAAAAACATCGGTTTCGTCGCTGGCATAACCGAACATTAAACCTTGATCGCCAGCTCCCTGTTCTTCAGGACTTTTTCTATCTACGCCTTGATTAATGTCAGAGGATTGTTTACCTATCGCATTAAGAACGGCGCAAGACTCGCCATCAAATCCCATATCAGAGTGGACATAGCCAATTTCCTTCACTGTTCTTCGGGCTATTTCTTCTATATCTACCCAACTGCTAGTATTGATTTCCCCGCCAACTAACACCATTCCGGTTTTTACGAATGTCTCACAAGCCACTCGAGCTTTGTGATCGTCAGCTAAAATAGCGTCCAAAACCGCATCTGAAATCTGATCGGCGATTTTATCGGGATGTCCTTCAGATACTGATTCAGATGTAAATAAACGTGTCGTCATAAAATGTCCTAATAAACGGTGAAGCGCTTTGCGCCACTTTTAATTCAAAATTAAGCTATGATTGCTATCAACCATAATTATAACTAGGATTTGCTGATTTACCAATCTTTACTTCTAGACGTCTAAAAGGCTAAACCCTATTAGCCCATATGTACGGAAATTCTTTAGATGTGGTTTTATTTGAATTTCATCTTCACTCTCTTACTATTCAAATGATGATTAAATTTACCCATTTTTTAGCATGCATGATGACTCAGGTATCATCATCAAAAGAGGTGCCATCTTGAAATGACGTTCAAAAGTCTATCAACCACTATTTTGACAGGAAACAGCATTTTTCACCAAAAGCATTATATCAGTTTCGCTAAAATGATTATTTAATTATTGAACATCGTAAACAGGTAGGACACAATACACGCCCTAAAAATATGCGTCCGTTGGTGCGGTTAAATTCCTAGCAACTAACTAAGATTGTCATCATTACGTTCGCTTTTCTATCGTTATATGTTTCCAAGGAGCTGTTATGCCATCTCGCCGTCACCTAGCCAATGCAATTCGTGCTTTAAGCATGGATGCGGTACAAAAAGCTAAATCTGGACACCCTGGTGCGCCAATGGGTATGGCGGATATTGCTCAGGTCTTATGGTGTGATTATTTATCACATAACCCAAATAATCCGCAATGGGCAAATCGAGACCGCTTCGTATTATCGAATGGGCATGGCTCGATGTTGCTTTACTCGTTGCTGCATTTAACAGGCTATGAATTGCCAATAGAAGAACTAAAGAACTTTCGACAACTTCATTCTAAAACACCCGGTCATCCTGAATACGGATATGCACCAGGCGTTGAAACCACTACTGGTCCATTGGGTCAAGGCATCACTAATGCAGTTGGTATGGCTATTGCTGAAAAAGTGCTTGCAGCTCAGTACAATCAGGAAAACTTTAATATTGTCGACCATCACACTTATGTGTTCCTAGGCGACGGCTGTCTAATGGAGGGGATCTCTCACGAGGCTTGTTCATTAGCTGGCACCTTAGGTCTAGGGAAATTAATTGCATTTTGGGATGACAATGGTATTTCAATCGACGGTGAAGTAGAAGGGTGGTTTAGCGACGATACGCCAAAACGCTTTGAAGCATATGGTTGGCACGTGATTTCAGATGTGGACGGACACGAGCCAAACGAAATATCAGAAGCGATATCAAAAGCAAAAAATGAAACGAATAAACCAACGCTTATTTGTTGTAAAACAACAATCGGTTATGGTTCGCCAAATAAACAAGGAAAGGAAGACTGTCATGGCGCGCCACTTGGCGACGAGGAGATAGTGTTGACCAGGGAGAGCCTAGGCTGGTCGCATAAGCCATTTGAAATTCCAGCAGACGTTTATGATGCGTGGAATGCGAAATCCAAAGGTGAAAATGCGGAGCAAAAATGGCAGGCGTTATTTAATGAGTATCAACAAGCTCATCCTGCATTAGCTGCAGAATTCATCCGTCGTAAAAAAGGTGAGCTACCTGAACTTTGGAATAAGACATGTACTAAATATATACAGGCTTTGCAGCAAAATCCAGACGGCCCAGCTACCAGAAAAGCTTCACAAAACGCGCTTAATGCCTATGCGCCCATATTGCCAGAATTGTTGGGTGGTTCAGCCGATTTAGCAGGCTCAAATTTGACTATTCACAATACCAGTAAAGGTATATCTAGACAGGACGCCAGCGGAAACTATATCTATTATGGAGTACGCGAGTTTGCGATGTCTGCAATAATGAATGGTCTTGCTTTATATGGTGGATTTAAACCATATGGTGCGACTTTCCTGATGTTTATGGAATATGCTAGAAATGCCGTACGCATGGCTGCACTAATGAAGCTGCCTGCTATATTCGTATATACTCATGATTCTATTGGATTAGGCGAGGATGGACCAACGCATCAACCCGTAGAGCAATTAGTTGCACTACGGGCGACCCCCAATATGGATAACTGGCGTCCTTGTGACCAAGTCGAATCAGCGATCGCTTGGAAAGCCGCGATTGAGCGCAATCAAGGTCCCACCGCGTTAATATTTACCCGCCAGGGTTTACCACAACAAGAGCGTAATGCACAGCAGTTACAAGACGTAGAACGCGGTGCTTATGTTTTATTAGATGCTCCAAGCGAACCAGAACTAATTATTATTGCGACTGGTTCCGAAGTGCATTTGGCGACCCAAGCAGCGAAAACGCTTAACTCACAAGGGACTGCCACCAGACTTGTGTCTATGCCGTGCATGGAAGTGTTTGAACGTCAGTCGAAAGAATACAAAGAATCGGTGTTACCTTCGAATATCACCAAACGAATAGCCGTTGAAGCACTTGCGAAAGATACTTGGTATAAGTATGTTGGATTACACGGTGCAGTTATTGGAATGGACACATTTGGAGAATCCGCTCCAGCAGGAGAACTATTCAAGCACTTCAATATTACCGAAAGCGCTATTTTAGAGAAAGCTTCTCAACTTTGATGGTTTAGGTGCTTGCTAAATGTGGCAAGCACCTGCATTCAAAATAAGAAATGTAATGCTGAATATTAGATATATAAAACGCATTCAACTTACTTTTAGAGTTTTACATTTTTATTGGAAATAAAATACATTGGTTAGAATTGCCATTAACGGGTTTGGTAGAATAGGGCGAAGCATAGTAAGGGCCCTTTACGAAAACTACCACAATGAGCAAATTACTATCGTGGCTATTAACGAAATTGCCGAGCCCAATGCTATTGCCCACTTACTTAAATACGATACCGCTCATGGTATATTCAATCAACCGATAAGTGGAAAAGCACATCAACTCATAATCGGAAACGATCAAATACCATTAATACACGAGAATAATATTGCAGATATCGATTGGCGCCCTTACGAAGTCGATGTGGTGTTAGAGTGCTCAGGCACCTTTACATCAAAAGAACAAGCCGAAGTTCATTTGCAAAACGGAGCTAAGAAAGTCCTGTTTTCTCAACCGGCTGAGCATACCGTTGACGCCACTATTATCTATGGCGTCAATCACAACACTTTGCAAAAAACGGATATAATCGTATCTAATGGTTCGTGCACAACCAATTGCATTGTGCCTGTTATTGAGGCTCTGGATACAGCGTTTGGTGTTGATAGTGGCACCATTACTACCATCCATGCCTCAATGAATGATCAGCAAGTGATTGATGCATATCATTCAGATTTACGACTCAGCCGAGCGGCGAGCCAATCTATTATTCCCGTTGATACTAAGCTAGCCGCTGGCATTGAGAGAATTTTGCCAAAATTTGCTGGGAAGTTTGAAGCAATAGCGGTTAGGGTCCCAACGATTAATGTGACTGCCATGGATTTAAGCGTTACTCTATTGCAAGAAGTAAACACAGCGACAGTCAATCAAGCCCTACGAAAAGCTCGGCATCGCACTCAAAAAAATATAATCGATTATACAGAGGAGCCTTTAGTATCAATTGACTTTAACCATAATCCTCATTCATGTATTGTTGATGGAACTCAAACTCGAGTCAGCCATAAAACGTTGGTAAAAACCTTGGTTTGGTGCGATAACGAGTGGGGCTTTGCAAATAGAATGCTGGATACAACGCTTGTTATGCACAAAGTGGGTTACCCATAAGTTGCTATCTATGTACGATCCAACTAAGTCTATAGAAGTAATATAAGCAATACTGAAATAAACCTTATTTTTTAATATCATAGTTAACATTAAAAGGAAGATAACATGGCTATTCGCGCAATGAGCGAATTGGACTTAAATGGTAAAACCTTGCTAATTCGCCAAGATCTCAACGTTCCAATAAACGAGGGGAAAATCAGCTCCGATGCTCGTCTTCAAGCTTCATTACCTACCATCCAACAAGCACTAAGTGCTAATGCTGCAGTTATATTAATGTCACATTTAGGACGACCTACTGAGGGTAAGCTTGACGATGAAAACTCGTTGGAAGTGGTTGCACAATACTTATCCGATAAATTAGGACAAGAAGTTCCTTTGATAAAAGATTACTTAGGCCAAGAACTCTGTGTTGAGCCAGGACAAGTTGCTTTATTAGAAAACGTGCGTTTCAATGTTGGTGAAAAAGCTAATGAAGATGAATTAGGCAAGCAGTATGCTGCCCTTTGCGATATTTTTGTAATGGACGCTTTTGGTACCGCACATAGAGCTCAGGCAAGCACACACAGTGTCGCCAAGTATGCGAAACAGGCCTGTGCGGGCCCTCTTTTAGATGGCGAACTAAAAGCACTTGCTAAAGCTCTAGATAACCCTGCAAGACCTATGGTAGCAATCGTTGGTGGCTCAAAAGTCAGCACTAAACTAACCGTATTGGCAAGTTTATCTGAAAAGGTCGATCAGCTTATTGTCGGCGGAGGCATTGCTAACACCTTTATTGCTGCACAAGACCATGGCGTTGGAAAATCATTGGTAGAAGTTGATTTGATTGACGAAGCTAAACGATTAATCAAAAATGCGACAGATAACGGCGGTTCTATCCCTATCCCCACAGATGTAGTCGTGGGTAAAGAATTTGCTGCAGACGCTCAGGCGACGATTAAAAGTGTTGATAGCGTAGCGCTAGATGACATGATATTTGATATAGGCCCAGAGTCTGCTGGACATCTTGCCGCTATACTCAAAGATGCGGGCACGATAATTTGGAATGGGCCAGTGGGCGTATTTGAGTTTGATCAATTTGGCGAAGGCACTAAAATAATCGCAAATGCAATCGCTGAGAGTAAAGCATTTTCCATCGCCGGTGGAGGCGATACTCTTGCTGCCGTGGACAAATATGGCATAGCGGATAAAGTTTCATATATCTCAACAGGTGGCGGGGCATTCTTAGAGTTCTTAGAAGGTAAAACACTTCCTGCTGTAGCGATTTTGGACAGAGAAAATTAGTTTTGATATTGATTGAATCTAGACTTGCACACTTTAGCTTGGTAAGTCTAAGTTCTAGCATGGTTTTTAGATAAAAGGAGTCAAGTATGACAACGCCTGCGCAACAAAGTATGTTAGTAAAAGTAAAAAATGAAGTGGGCTTTATCGCCGCCTTGGATCAAAGCGGCGGCAGCACGCCAAAAGCACTTAAATTGTACGGTGTTGACGAGAGCCAATACTCAAGTGATGAAGAAATGTTCGCCTGCGTCCACGCCATGCGCACTCGAATTATCACCAGTCCATCTTTTGATGGTGAAAGAGTATTGGGCGCTATTTTGTTTGAAAATACGTTAGATAGGGATATTGAAGGTAAGTCTTCTGCACGTTACTTGTGGGAAGACAAAAGCGTAGTGCCTTTTCTTAAGGTAGACAAGGGTTTAGCCGATGAAGAGAACGGTGCTCAAATTATGAAGCCAATGCCCGATTTAAACGATTTGCTAGAAAAAGCAAATGCTCAAGATGTGTTCGGCACCAAAATGCGTTCGGTGATCAAAATGGCGAATAAAGCGGGTATTGATGCTGTAGTCGAGCAGCAGTTTGAAATAGGTAAACAAATTATAGCCGCGGGACTTGTTCCAATTATTGAGCCAGAAGTAGACATTAACAGCCCAGAAAAAGCGCAAGCCGAGGCACTACTAAAAGACGCAATTCTTGCTCAATTAAACACTCTTAATGCTGACCAACTTGTCATGTTAAAGCTGACGCTTCCAGAACAAGCTGACTTTTATGCAGAATTAATTGAGCACTCCCAAGTGCTCAAAGTAGTGGCATTATCAGGTGGCTATAGCCGCGATGAAGCGAACAATCGATTATCAGAAAACAAAGGCATGATTGCGAGTTTTTCTAGAGCACTTACTCAAGGGCTCAATGCACAACAAAGCGACGATGAGTTTAATTCTGAACTAGACAAAACTATCCAAGCAATTTATGACGCCTCTGCGACCTAAAAGCCGTCATTAGCCATCAATGCTTTAGTAAAGCACAACGCTGTGTTGTGCTTTCTTACATTATCTCTAGCTTTATGTTTATTGTACTTAAATGATTGTTTTCAAGAGATATGTCTGCCACTAACAGGGGCGATAATTCAAACCATTCCTGACCAAATCCTAGTTGCAGTTTGTGACCATCCGCCTGAACCCTAAAGCTTGGCAGGGCGGACGCCTGACGATTTATATTTAATAAAACAGAGAGCCGTAAAATGGCAAGTAATCTACAGAACTCAAGTTTAGTAATGTTTATATCAGAAGGGATGTCTTCTACTTTTATTCGTTTTCGATGGAAGCGAACTAATTGTGAAATTAAGTATTGCTGTTCTTGATTGAACCCCGGCATGTCGCTGTTTGCCAGAATATAACTTGAGTGTTTCTGTATTCCTCTTGAATGAATTTGTAATCCGACTTCGTGCAACAAAGCTGCCCATCCAAGTAAATGTCGTAAATTAAGTGATTTTAGGTCCCATTGGTTCTTGACCTCATCAAAAACCAGCATACTTGTAGTCAACACTTTATGTGCATATTGAGTATCAATATCATAGCGAGTAGCTAAGCTTTGAGCCGTTCTTACTCTCACGCTTTGAGCGCTATGGTTTGGTTGTAGTTCATACAACACACCCTCGCGTAACGCGGATTCACTGAACTCCATACTCTTAAGCTTCAGCGATTGAAAAATAGCGATTAAAATACATAGTCCTGGAACAAAAACGGCTCTTCTGTCTTCGGTCAGTGTCTCGAATTCAAAAGCCTCGCAATGTCCTATGTCTATGCATTCTGACAATAAATCCAACAGTTCTTGATAACTCACATGGGCATCAAGTCCTCGACCTTGACGACTATTTATCAGGGTTATTACGGCCCTAGCAGTGCCTGAACTTGCGGTTACATTTAGCCAATTATGCCTAATAATATTGCCGGCTGCTAACTCAAGGTCGACTTTAGCGGCGGTAACCGCTGATCGGACTTTTTCTGCGCTTACTTCACCGTTTTGAAAAAAGCGTCGTTGATAACTAACGCAGCCCATTTGCACACTTTTAGTAATGCTAGGCTCGGTTCCTTTTCCTACTGCGAACTCTGTTGAGCCTCCTCCAATATCAAAAATTAAACGATCACCAGTAAAAGATGAGTTACTGCCGATGCCGACGAAAATAAGCCGTGCTTCTTCATTTCCAGAAATCACTTCTATTTTGTAAGGAAATACTTTCCTTGCCTGTTGTAAAAACTCCCGAACGTTTTGAGCCTTTCGCAATGTGTGCGTGGCGACCACGCGTATAGCAGCAGGGTCAATGCCTTGCATAGACTCATACATGCTTTCTAACACGCTTACTCCGCGTGAAATGGCCTCTTGAGAGAGCATATTATTTTCATCTAAGCCATCAGCAAGTCTAACTTTATGTTTTACTTTAGAGACGATTTGAACTGCTTCAGCGACTACTCTTGCCACCACCAAATGAAAGCTATTTGAGCCTAGGTCAAGCGCCGCATAAAGCTCTGTACTTCGAGACCGGCTTTCATCAAAAACTTGGTAAATATCGCTCAATTATCGGGCCTCTTTTTTACTTAAATATTGATGGATTTCAATTTGTGAACGTAGCTTTCGCCTATTGCCTCTAGCTACATAACGATTACTTTGTTCAGCATCAATAATCCGAGCTTTTTGAGTATCTTTGAATTGTAATTCAAGCAGGTCAATGATCATTTTTTTAGCCTGAGGGTCAAAGATTGGACAACCCACTTCGATTCTATAATCCATGTTACGAGTCATCCAGTCAGCAGACGAAATATATACTTTTTGCTCACCGTCGTTTTCAAAAACCATGATCCGAGGATGTTCAAGAAATCTATCCACTACACTGATAATGCTTATATTTTCGCTTAATCCTGGGATACCGGGAATAAGTGCGCACATTCCCCTTATTATCATTCGAATTTTTACGCCTGCCTGTGACGCTCGGTATAGGTCATCAATTAACTCTTGATCAACTAAGTTATTAACTTTTATTGAAATTCTAGCGTTCTTACCTTCAGTGTTCCTCTGAATCTCTTGGCGAATGAGAGATTGAATCTTACTTCTTGAATTAATAGGCGATACTTGCAAGTGATTAAAACGATACTTTCGATAAGGATTTTGAATGAGTTCAAATACTTCTATTCCCTCTTGAGCAAGTTCTTCGTTGCATGTGAACAATGATAAATCGGTATAGATTTTCGCGGTTTTTTCGTTAAAGTTTCCTGTACCAAAATGTGAATAATGTTTTACTTTTCCTCTTTCTTCTCTGGTCACGATGCACAGTTTACTGTGTATTTTCACATTTGGGTTGCCCAGTATTACTTTAATTCCGGCGTCGGTCATTCGCTTAGACCAAGCGATGTTATTTTCCTCGTCAAATCTGGCTCTAAGTTCTACTACCACAGTCACTTTCTTGCCATTATCAACAGCATCCACTAAAGAACTGATAATTCTAGAACCAGAGGCAACGCGATATATGTTGAGGCGTATGTGTTTGACCAATGGATCGAACGCCGCTTGGCGAACGAACTCTGTGAAATGCAAAAAATCATGATATGGATAATACAGCAATATATCCCTTTTACTGATTGCATCAAATACAGTATCGTTTTCGCTGAAGGTTTTATTCTTTATTTTAGGTAATTTTTTGTTCTCAAGATACGGACGGCCGACATTAGGGAAGCCAATAAAATCTTTAAAATTCCGATAGTGCCCAGCAGATTGAATGGTATCAATTGATGAAATACGAAGCCGCTTGCGTAAGTCAGTGATCATTTCATCGGGCATACCGAAATCGTGAATAATTCTAACCGGTTCAGCAATGAGTCTTTGCTTCATGCTTTCGGACATTTTTTCAACGTAACTTTCGTCAATTTCATCGTTTATAGAATATTCGGCATCTCGAGTGATTTTAAATGAATAGGCCTCGGCCGTTTCAAAACGAATGAAGCCTCTAAAGATCTCGTGAACACAGAGTTTTATAACGTCATCAAGCAGAATAATTTGCTTGCCTTTGACGCCTTTTATCGGCGGTAAAACGATGAACCGGCTCATTGAATTTGTGGGTATTTCGACCACTGCATACTTGGTATTTTTGCCGGGTCGATATAATGCAACATCTAAATAAACAGAGTTGTCGTTTAATCGCTGGATCAACTGGACTTTGTTATCTAACAATATAGGTGCGACGTGCAACAAAACGTTATTTCTAAAATATTCTTCAACCCATTGTTTTTGTTCTTGATTGAGCTGGGTGTACTTTAATATATCAATATTGTATTCGCGCAACTCTTTAGTGATTTGCTTGTGCGCTTTATCAAATCTTGCAGACAGTCCTTTCACCTTAAGTTGGATTTGTTTTAGTAACTCGATAAGACTTTCTGCCTGGGAGGTTTGTTCTTCATTTTGGGAGATGGTGATCATGCGTTTTACATCTGCCACTCGGACCCGGTAGAACTCATCTAGATTATTACTGTATATACCCAGAAACCTAATTCTCTCCACAAGCGGAGTGTTGGCGTCCTCTGCTTCTTGTAATACTCTTTCATTAAATGCCAACCAACTTATTTCTTTGGGAAAATACAAAGCGCTCATGTCAATATTGCCCTCGCCTTAAACAATTTTCTTTGGTTTGTTAGTTTTAATCTGATTTTAAATCTACCATTAAATCATCCGCTATATTCTCAACGGCTTCTATAATTTTGGACGCTTCAAATT
Source organism: Glaciecola sp. (assembly GCA_965660815.1). Taxonomy (GTDB): domain Bacteria; phylum Pseudomonadota; class Gammaproteobacteria; order Enterobacterales; family Alteromonadaceae; genus Glaciecola. Next base: position 45,023 of record CBFIBG010000022.1, on the reverse strand, counting down.
CTTGAGGTGCCTCGATCACCATAGTAGCACTAAATAATTGACTACCCCAATTAGGGGCACTATCACAAGAGGTATGCAATTCTAAAATATTTAAATTAAACCCCTTTAGGCAACTTGTGACATCACTTACTATGCCTCGTCTATCATTGCCTGTTACAGCAAAGGTAATAGTTTTATCTATACCAGTGTTTACTTTATGGGCTGGTAGAGGGGTGATTTGCAAGCTGGACAGGTTTTGACATATTTGAACGAGTTGTTCATGTTTATCCTCTGGGAGCATTATTTCAACAAACCCCGCAAAGTGCCCTGACAGTTGGCAAAAACTACTTTTAAGCCAATTTCCCTCAACCTTTCGAACGACTGTTGCAATTTCATCTACTAGTCCAGGCTTATCTTTTCCAATTACTGAAAGAACCATTGCTTGCATAACTTTATTACCTTTTTATTGATTTGTTCTTTTGATAGTGTTTTGATCGCACTTCGATCATCTCATGTTGTTGAATATCACTGCAATATTATCTAATGAAAAGCATAAGCACAGCTCTTGAAAAGGCTCGTCTGAGACGAGATTTAATATTCAAATATGTAGTTACCACTTCTGGTCTGCTAGTATTAGCCACCTTTGCTACATTAATATTACATATATTCTATAACGCCGCACCTTTACTCAAGTCAATTGATGTTGAGCAAAGCTCTTCGCTCAGCTTGCATCAGCCCTTATCAAAAGAAAAACAAACTGCCAAAAGTTATATAGGCATAACGCACTTGCATTCAAAACAGCTTAAAATTGAATGGGTCGACTGTGCTCTCAAGATAAGTCAGTTAACTGACACGAGTGTCGATCTAGTAAAATCTTTTGTACCAAACTGCGACAATGAGTTACTAGGGTTACTCGGGAAAAAGAAAGATCAACTCGCTTATATCCAAAACAATCAAGCATTGACTGTTTATCAAATTGATAGTCCTTCAGTTATTAGGTTAGCTTATTCCAACAAACTTCCTAAGGTTATAGTACAGTCTGACATTGAGCACTACCAGATTTTTGAGCATGGGGGGGCCCTTATATTAGTGGCTCATACTGAACAGACATCCTTTGTCGTGACTTACACGTTAAACAGTGTTGAAGAGCCCGCTGTGTTAAATGTCGATAGAGTAAATTACTTACTGCCGGGTAAAGGCAACGAACAATATACAAAGATTTCGAGCGATAACATATTTGTGGTTGATAATAATGGTAAAATCTTGCAAAAAATTGAGTTATCGTCAGACGTCTTAAATGTGGGATACTCAAGCTCTTTTTTAGATTTATTCGTGTTATTGGCAGGCGATATTCAAGCTGATGATCCACCTTCTATCATCAAATTTAGTATGGTGAACGTTCAAGGTGTTTTTCTTTTTAAAAAACTATTGGAAATAGAACTTGATACGCCGAATCCAGAACAATCTAGCTTTATTCGTCATGATCCTATTCATAATTTACTTATGGTAACTTTTGAAAATGGGCGACAATGGTTTATTAACTCTGTTACAGGTGATATTGAAAATGTAACCATGCTTAATTTGAATGCTGTTGCGTTCACAGACTATAACAGAGAAGTACTTACTGTGCTTAATGATCAGCAAGTGGATAGGTATAACATCGTTAATTTAGCGGCCATGGCAAATGCTGATATTTTATTTGGTAAAAACCAATACTCCGGATATTCAAAACCTGATTACATTTGGCAAACGTCTGTTTCAAGCGATTTTCAATCGCCTAAATACAGCGTGATTCCTCTAATTATGGGAAGTTTTAAAGCATCCTTGTTAGCTTTAATTGTGGCTATTCCTTTGTCTGCAGGTGCCGCAATCTATACGGCTTATTTTGCGTCAAAACGTGTTAGAAATAGCGTTAAACCTGTAATAGAGATGCTTGAGGCGATACCCTCTGTTATGATCGGATTTATTGCCGCGGTCTGGTTAGCACCCTTTGCAGAACGCCATATATTGTCAATATTGGTGTTTGTTTTCTCGCTTCCACTTGTGCTAATTCTAACCGCTCTGCTGAAAAGCCTGATTGAATACGGCTTGAACATTGAACGCTACAAACACGCTCAATTAATTGTTTCTTCGACGCTGTTTACTTTTTTGATAGTCGCTTTATATCTAATATTAATATTCACCACAAATGTTACAGGACAAACTATAGATTCACCTTTTTTAGCTGAATTGAATCTGTCAAAAACCTCTATAGTGGTTGCATTAGCGCTTGGCGTAGCGATCTCTCCCACCATTTACACCTTGATGGATGATGCTTTATATGAAGTCCCTGATGGTGTCAAACAGGCCGCGTTTGCTCTAGGCGCAACGCCCATACAAACACTAAACCATGTTGTACTAGTAGTGGCATTGCCATCAATTATTGCCGCCATTATGCTTGGTTTTGGCCGAGCGTTTGGCGAAACCATGATTGTTTTGATGGTTACAGGGAATACGCCAATTGCCGACTGGGACTTGTTTTCGGGGTTAAGAACATTGACTTCGAATCTTGCAATAGAGCTACAAGAGGCTCGAATCGATAGCACCGTTTATCGAATTCTATTTTTCACTGCCTCTCTTTTATTCTTATTCACTTTTTTCATAAATACATGTGCCTCACTGCTCAAAAAGCAACTTCGAACAGGGAACACAATAAATGATTAATGTAGACGATACCAAGTTGAGTAAGGACTATGTCAGCGTGTTTAATCATTCAATGATTAAAACCTTAGTCATAACGGCAGCAGCCATGTTAGTTTTAGTGCTTATCGGCATAACTATTTTTATAAGTGTGCAAGGGCTTAGGTATTTTGTCCCACAAAAGGTGTTTCAAATAACCACTACTTTCCAACCACAAACGTCTTCTTCGATCTCCAGTAATCAAGCTAAGAGGTTAAGCTTTAATGAGTTTGTTTTGAGCCATCAGAGTCAAGAGACATTGACAATAAACTTACAACAAAAGCTAAAAGAGCAGTTTTTATTTTCCAATCAGCCTTTGCCCAACATAGAGATATCACCGGCTAACGAGGTCTATTTATTATCAACTAAATCAGGACAGCGTATATTAGGGCAATTTGTATCGATTTCAGAAAATCAAAATACCTATTACGACTTGTCGATGTTGAAGGACTTACGGGCGACAGTAGCACGACTTCAACAAAATCTGGTCGACATTCAAGTAGAGCAATTGCAACCTCTGCACGAAGAAATTTACGCATTAAATCAACAAGGCGTTGATCAATCTACGCCTTTATATCAAAAAAAATTGGCCGAATTTACACGCTGGCAATTAAGCGCTAATGACATAATAGAGCAAATTCAGAACTACAATATTCAATTAAAGTTATCTGATTCAGAGGTCGTAAGCTTCTCGATTAACCAGTTGCAAGATATTTATCGTCCTAATAGCCTTACCACATTGGAGTCTGTTCAATACTTTTTTAATCAAATTTATCTGTTTTTGACTGACTTTCCAAAGCAAGCTGCATCTACAGGCGGCGTGTTCCCTGCCATATTTGGCACTTTATTGATGGTGATTATAATGGCGGTGTTGGTGACGCCATTTGGCGCGATTGCTGCCGTCTATCTGCACGAATATGCTCCAAACAATAAATTAACCTCAGTGATCAGAATTAGCGTCAGTAACATGGCGGCCGTACCGTCAGTAGTCTATGGCGTCTTTGGTCTGGGTTTTTTCGTTTATGTGCTTGGTGGTTCTATAGACAGCTTGTTGTTTTCTTCAAAATTACCTTCACCGACTTTTGGGACGCCGGGGTTGCTTTGGGCGTCTTTGACCATGGGCATCCTTACCTTACCTGTCGTTATAGTCGCCACCGAAGAAGGATTAAATCGAATCCCCAATAATCTTAGAACCGGGGCGCTGGCGCTGGGGGCGACTAAATATGAAATGGTCAAAAAAGTAGTATTGCCTATGGCAAGTCCTGGTATTTTAACAGGAGTGATATTGGCGATTGCCAGGGCCGCTGGTGAGGTTGCTCCACTGATTTTAGTAGGAGCCGTTAAGTTCGCCCCGACATTACCAGTTGATGGCGACTTTCCATTTATCCATTTAGAGAGGCAGTTTATGCATCTTGGCGTGTTTATTTACGACGGTGCTTTTCATAATCAAACCGAATCTCAGGTAGCGTCTTTAATGTTCGCGACTTGCTTACTGTTACTTATAATTGTTTTGCTTTTAAATATTTCAGCCATAATACTACGCAATAAACTGCGCAGACAGTACGAACAATATGAATAGGTTAGAATGCCATGCTTTCAGACATCTTAAGCCGTGTGAGGCGTAAAAATGTTTAAATTATTTGAACGAGACGTGCTAAGTGTCGATGAGTTCTCTGAAGCACAAACCAGCATAAATGTAAAAAAACTGAATGTTTGGTTGAACTCTAAACACGTCCTCAAAGACATCAATATAAGAATCCCAAAAAATAAAATTACGGCATTAATTGGGCAAAGTGGGTGTGGTAAGACGACTTTGCTTAACAGTTTTAACCGTATGAATGAGTTCGTTCAATCACATAAAATGTCTGGGGAAGTGTGGATAAATAACCGCAATATATACGATAGGCGGGAGCGAGTTTCACGCTTGAGAACGCAGATTGGCATGGTGTTTCAACGCCCAAATCCTTTTCCAATGTCTATTTATGAAAATGTTAGTTTTGGTTTGAAAATACAAGGTGAAAAAAACAGGCGAAAGCTTGACGATAGCGTTCAGAAGGCCTTGAACAAAGCTGCGCTATGGGAGGAGGTGAGAGATCGCTTGTTCGATTCTGCTCTGACGCTCTCGGGTGGACAGCAACAGAGGTTGATGATTGCCAGAGCATTGGCATTAGAGCCCAGTATTTTATTATTGGATGAACCTACCTCTGCGCTTGATCCGTTAACGACATTATATATAGAAGAACTGATAGTCGAATTAAAAAAGCAGTGTACAGTAATTATTGTGACGCATAATATGCAACAGGCGGCTAGAGTCTCAGATTATGCAGCGTTCATACACACAGGTGAACTGATCGAATTCTCAGATAGTGATTCATTGTTCACCATGCCCAATAAACAACAGACTGAAGATTACATAACAGGCCGATACGGATAAATAAGCATTTATGCGAAGACATATTCAGCTCAATACTCATATTTCTACCAAATATAATCAAGAACTCGAAAACTTGAAACACTCAGTGCTGACTATGGGAGGGGTAATTGAGCAGCAACTTATCAATACTTTGTTGGCATTAAAAGAAAATGCGCCTAGTCTGGCTGAGCGAGTGTCTCTTAACGATTCTAGAGTTGATTCAATGGAGTCACAAGTAGAAGAAGAATGCATGCGAATTATTGCAAAACGAAATCCAACCGCAGGCGACCTAAGGCTCATTATGACGGTTTCTAAAACGGCCACCGACATCGAAAGAATGGGAGATGAAATTGCCAGAGTGGCCAAATTAGTCACTAAGAAAAGTATCCCTTCTTCTGATGAGGTTTTAGCGGGGATGGTTGATATCGGTAATCGCAATGTTACTATGATGCGTGCGACTTTTGATGCTTTCGCCCGTCAAGACGACAAAGCGGCTTTGCTTGCCTACCAACAAGATATCGCCATAGACAAAGCTTATAAAAAAATATTGCAAGTAACCGCCAAAGAAATTCAATCTAACCCAGAAGACGCTGCCTTATGGATGGATGTTTTGTGGGCTATTCGTTCCTTTGAAAGGGTAGGTGACAGATGTAAAAACATTTGTGAGTATATTATTTATTTAACATATGGCAAAAATTTGAACAGTAGCGGTATGAAAAAAACAGTGAAAAAATTGCTTAAGCAAAGTAACTTAAGCGTAGATTTTTGACCGGTCTTTTTTTTATTTGCGATCTAAGCCTAATACGTTTATGCTCCACGCAAATTTTCACTAGTATCACGTCTATTTCTCATGGATATTATTCAAAGTTACGGTTTAATATTAATTATATTAGCCGGTGTAGTTGGCTTCATTATGGCTTGGGGCATAGGAGCAAACGATGTTGCTAATGCTATGGGTACGTCTGTAGGTTCAAAAGCAATTACTCTCAAGCAAGCCATCCTTATTGCTATGGTATTTGAATTCGCTGGGGCTTACCTAGCTGGGGGTGAGGTTACTTCAACCATACGCAAAGGAATAATAGACGCGGGATATTTCACCGACATACCTGAATACCTTGTTTTAGGAATGATTTCCTCACTTTTTGCGGCCGGCTTGTGGTTAGTAATCGCATCATATAAGGGGTGGCCGGTTTCGACAACGCATTCAATTATTGGAGCCATTGTCGGCTTCACCGCAGTGGGAGTAAGTACTGAAGCGGTTGAATGGGGAAAAATTGCCGGCATTGTTGGCAGTTGGATCGTCACTCCAGCCATATCCGGCATTATTGCAATTGGCATATTTTTAAGCGCTAAAAAACTCATTTTAGATAAGCAAAACCCTCTTTCTGCGTCTGTCAAATACATACCCATCTATATGGGCCTTGCTGGGTTTATTATGTCTTTGGTGACCATCAAAAAAGGATTAAAACACGTTGGACTTGGCTTGCCTTTTGTGGAAGGAATCTTACTGGCTGTCGGTATCGGAATTGTTGTGGCTGGGATCGGTGCATATTTTGTGCGTAAGCTCAGTGCAAAAAGCTTACAAGCTAACCAGTCTTCTGAGTCACTTACTCAGGAACAACAAAATGTTAGCGTAGAACGCGTGTTTGCAGTGTTAATGGTGTTAACCGCTTGCTGTATGGCATTTGCTCATGGTTCAAACGATGTCGCTAATGCAATTGGGCCCTTAGCCGCAGTGGTCAGTGTTGTGAGTAACGATGGTATTATCGTTGATAACTCGCCTTTGGCTTGGTGGATATTACCTTTAGGTGGCTTTGGAATTGTGATGGGTCTAGCGCTGTTTGGCCATCGTGTTATGAAAACCATAGGCAATAAAATTACCCATTTAACGCCAAGTAGAGGTTTCGCTGCCGAGCTTGCTGCTGCCACCACTGTTCTAATTGCCTCTGGTACTGGGCTCCCGATCTCTACTACTCAAACCCTTGTAGGCGCGGTCTTAGGCGTTGGTTTGGCTCAAGGTGTTGCTGCTTTAAATCTATCTACCATTAAAAGCATAGTTGCCTCCTGGATCATTACCCTGCCAGCGGGTGCGTTATTTTCAATCATATTCTTTTACATACTTAAATTTATTTTTCAGGTAGGCTAAAAGCTTCAAGAAGCATAGCCGCCTACAATGTGTCATCTCATTGGCAAAGGGCTTGTGAAACGTTATTGGAAAGAGTTGGATTTGACAGAGACCAATGATCTAACAAGCAAGGGTTTTTAAGTTGTAATTACTATTATTGATGGAACAAAATAATCGGTTTAAAAAATTACCCCTTTTCTAGCAAAAACGCTAAACTATCTTATCGGATTTGAATGTAAAATAAGGTAAGGAAAACATTTGCGCCTCCCAAATTTAAAACACTTATACTATCTTACAATTTTGCACAAAGAGCGTCACTTCGCCAAAGCGGCTGACAAGTGTAATGTGAGTCAATCCACGTTAAGCGCAGCCATTCAAAACCTTGAAGATAGTTTAGGTCAGCAACTTTTAGAAAGAGAGCATAAAACATTTGTGTTCACGAGTTTTGGTGAGTCTCTTGTTGAAAAAACAAAAATCCTACTAGGCCAAACTCAAGAGTGGATGGCTTTTGCTCAATCTAGTGGTAATTGGCAAGAAGGCTCTTTAAGGCTTGGTGTTATTCCCACAATTGCCCCTTTTCTCTTCGAACCTCTCATCGTGTCGATGCAACAGAATTTGCCCAAGTTACAATTACAATTGCTCGAAGACACCACAGAGAATTTATTGGAAAGCTTATTGGAGGGGAACGTTGATTTACTTGTTTTAGCTTTGCCAATGAAAACGCCTGGTTGCAAACAATTAGAACTTGGTAGAGATCACTTCCACTTGATAGCGCACGAAGACGACGCAGCGCGGTTTCCCGATAATATCAACATAGATATGCTACCAGAAAACAGCATATTTTTGTTAGAAAAAGAACACTGTTTAACAGAACACGCGGTAAGTGCATGCGGTTTGGCACACAAGGCGCAGGTAAGTCCGCTTACGGCAAGCAGTCTACACACTCTTGTTTCATTGGTGAATAGTCAAATGGGATTTACATTTTTGCCATCTATGGCTTTGAATCAGGGGATTTTAAATGGCACCAAGGTGATACCTATATCTTCGTCAAAAGACGCCTACAGAGAAATAGGCTTGGTTTGGCGAAACGGAACAACGCGCATGCAATTATTTAGACATGTAGCCGACATTATTGCACCCTTGTTACCAGAACCCACGTTTAACCGCTAAAATAAAACATAGATTAATTACTAATACTTAAATGACAAAATTATGAACACTTGGTGAGTGTGTTACTCTAAGTACAGAAGTAGAGGTAAAATGAATAATAAAAATAACAAACAAAGGACACTGATATGCAAAAGGTAGTACTTAGTGGCTCTGGCTTATTTACACCTGAGCATGTGATAACCAATGAAGAACTAGTAAACGCCTACAATGCTTATGCTGATTTTTTCAATCATAATAACCAAAACGATATTGATAAGGGATTAATTGAGCCCAAACCAAAGTCAAGCGCAGAGTTTGTAGAAAAGGCCTCAGGTATAAAAAGTCGTTATATTTACGAAAAAGACGGCGTCTTAGATATCCATAGAATGCGGCCTAATATCAAAGAGCGCGCGGACGATGAGTTGTCTCATCAAGCCGATATAGCTGTAAAAGCGGCTAGAGCGGCGCTTAAATCTGCCAATAAGGAGGCCAGCGAAATCGATGCTGTTATAGTATCATGCGCATATACTCAGCGATCTTACCCAGCCATTGCAATTGAAGTACAGCAAGAGTTAGGTATAGACGGATTTGGTTTTGACATGTTAGTTGCCTGCTCAGCCGCCACATTTGGTATGCATCGCGCGTATGAAATGATTGCAGCCGGTACTGCACGAGCAGTATTGATCATTAACCCTGAGCTTGTGTCTCCACAGATAAATTATACCGACAGAGACAGCCATTTTATTTTTGGTGATGTGGCGACTGCTACTATCTTAGAACGGGAAGACCAAGTAACAAGCGAGAGCGCCTTCGATATAATGAGCACCAAAGCGGTCACTCAATTCTCAAATAATATCCGCTCCAACTTTGGTTACATGACGCATGCCACCGACGAAAATCCCTACGCGGCTGACAAGCTTTTTCACCAAGAAGGTAGAAAAGTGTTTAAGGAAGTCTGTCCTTTGGCCGCTCAACACATTGCTGATCATTTGGGGCAGCACGACTTGACCCCTCACGATCTAAAACGCTGGTGGTTACATCAAGCAAATATCAATATGAATACATTAATCAGTAAAAAGCTGTTAGGGCGAGAGGCGACTAGGGAAGAAGCGCCTGTGGTATTAGATACTTACGCAAATACTGCATCTGCTGGCTCAATAATCGCTTTTCATTTGCATCACAAAGATTTAGTGAAAGATGACTATGGTTTGTTATGTTCATTTGGTGCCGGATATTCGATTGGTAGTTTGCTCATTAAAAAAAGGTAATACAAGTTGCTATTTGACATAGGTTATGGATTAACTGCATTAGGATATTTATGCCTAGTATTTCTGATGCTTGTAGTACGCAAAAAAGGTCTAGCCAAGTTGCTACTTATCACCGCAACTTTGGTCACCATCGGATGGGCGGTGTTGCAAATTCAATCACTAGGGCTGTTGACTAATATTCGTCAATATGCCCTCATTGATGGCGTAAGACTTTGGATTTGGACATTATTCTTAGCCGCATGCCTGCAAAACCAGTTCTCGTCTCTTTGGGCACTCCTTAAACGACCGATCACGTTAATTATTTTGGTCCTGCCGACAGTCTCAATATTGACCATTACATTTTTGCCGATTTCTAGCAACCTCAAGCATTTGGCATTAACCCTTACCACAATCCAAATGTTAGTGATTTTAGAGCAAGTCTATCGTCAATCAGCCAAACAGAAGTGGGAATATAAACCTTTAGTTATCTATTTAGCATCTTTGTCTACCTTTGATTTTTTCACATATGCAAATGCAGCCATGGTGAATCAATTGAATTTTGCCTTTTTTGCGGCTCGGGGGTTTGTTTTTTTGGCTATGCTGCCTTTCTTAGTGTTAGCAATCCGGCGAATTCAACACTGGGGAATAGACATTTTTGTGTCCAGAGAAGTAGTGACACATAGCACTTTGTTGATGCTCTCTGGCGCTTATTTGGTTGTCATGGCATTACTTGGCTACCTGGTTCAGTACTTCGGTGGAGATTGGAGCGCGCCCATTCAGTTAGCTTTATTCCTTGTTGCCATTGCATTGCTACTGAGTTTGTTCTTGTCCCACGAATTTAGAACGCGAGTTAAGGTATTTATTACCAAAAACTTCTATGCAAATCAGTTTGACTATCGAGTTGAGTGGGTCAACTTAACTAAAACACTGGCCGTTGAAAACGATAATATGCAGACCGTCTACAAGACAGCGCTTGGCGCCTGGATGCAATGTATAAAATACGATCAAGGGGCACTTGTTAAAACTCAAGGAGGAGATATCAACATAGTCGCCTCATCTTCCACCCAAGACCATGAACTCAATATTCCTTACCAGTATTTAGACGATTTTAAAGCGTTTTTGCAATCTAAAGCTTGGATTATTGACTGTGATGAAATGCGAATCAAACCAGAATTGTACGAAGAGCTAGCTAAAAGAAACGCCATTATTCAAGATTGCAACTTCCAAATTATACTACCAGTGTTTAATAAGCAAAGTCTGTGGGGTATGGTACTGTTAAATGCTGAATCTATGGATAAGCGTGCGTTAAACTGGGAATTAAGAGATTACTTGTCCGCCATCACCGAACAAATTACCAGCTTTATGATACAAGCAGAAGCTTCTAAAGCATTAGCCGAAAATGCTCAATTTGCTGCTTTTAATAGAATGTCTGCGTTTGTTGTGCACGACTTAAAGAATGTATTGGCACAAATCAATCTGTTATTAAACAATGCAAAACAACATAAGAACAACCCAGAATTTATCGACGATACGTTTGAAACCTTAGAACATACAAAAGCAAGAATGGATAACATGCTCAAACAACTTATGGACAAAAATATTGAGCCTAGCGCAGGCGTGAAACATACCGATATCAGTAAGTTAATTACTAACGTAATTACGCAAAAGTGCGCAAATTTGTCACCATTACCAACTTATCATGCTCAAGCCCCTATATTTATAGACATCAATGCCGATAAACTGTCAAACATCCTTTATAACCTCTTAAGTAATGCACAACAAGCCTGTAAACAAGATGGCAGCATAGATGTAAACACTGAAGAAACGCGAACTAACGTAATTATTGACATAATGGATGATGGATGTGGTATGTCACAGGAGTTTATTAATGATGGATTATTTGCTCCGTTTATCACAACAAAAGGCAATGCTGGAATGGGTGTTGGCGCATACGATGCCAAAACATATATAGAAAGTCTTGGTGGCAGTCTTACAGTAAAAAGCCAAGAAGGCGAAGGTAGTTGGTTTAGATTAACGATTCCAAAAATACAGGATTAGTGTGAAATGAGTAAGGGTAAAGTACTTGTAGTTGATGACGACTTAGGTATTCAGAAACAGCTTAAATGGGCGTTAACCGATTTTGAGGTTGTATATGCGGCTGATCGCCCGTCTGCAATCGCTCAACTACGTAGATTCGAACCGGCAGTAGTGACTCTTGATTTGGGTCTTCCTCCTGATCCTACTAATGCTTCTGAAGGGCTTTTGGCTTTGCAAGAAATCTTATCCTTAGCGTCTCATACCAAAGTAATTGTGGTTACCGGCAACAACGATAAAGATAACGCCCTTGAAGCTATAAAACTAGGGGCTTACGATTTTTACCAAAAACCAATAGACAGTGAAATAATAAATGTGCTTATTGAACGAGCACTAAATTTATACGAACTTGAGGCTGAAAACAGACGGCTTTCAAAAGCTAAAGTCAGCATGGGCAGGATCGTCGGAAATAGTGAAGCATTGTTTGGAGCAAGCCGAAAAGCAGAAAAAATCGCACAAACAGATATCAGCACTCTGTTGTTAGGAGAAAGCGGCACCGGAAAAGAAGTGTTTGCTAGAAGCATCCATGAACATAGCCACAGAAAAGACAATGCGTTTGTGGCCATTAACTGCGCATCTATCCCTGAGAACTTGTTAGAAAGCGAATTATTTGGGTATGAAAAAGGCGCATTTACCGGAGCAAATAAAACGACTCTGGGTAAAATAGAAACGGCTCAGGGCGGTACCCTGTTTTTAGATGAGATTGGTGATATGCCCATCGGATTGCAAGCTAAAATGCTGCGATTCTTGCAAGAGCGCGTCATTGAACGAGTGGGTGGCAGACAAGAAATTCCAGTCGATGTAAGAGTCGTATGTGCAACACACAGAGACCTATCGGCTATGGTGAAAGAGCAAACCTTTAGAGAGGATTTGTATTATAGGATTGGGGAAATAAATATACTCATCCCTCCTTTACGTGAAAGAGACGATGACGTTGTGCTGTTGGCAAAAACATTCTTAAATATTTACGTGCAAGAATACGGCTCAAAAGTGAAAGGATTTAGTCAAAATTCTATCAACGCCATGCTTAATCACAATTGGCCAGGAAACATCAGAGAGTTACAAAATAAGCTTAAGTCTGCGGTAGTATTAGCTGAAGGAAGTTATATAGAAGCTGACGATCTTGGCCTTTTAAACACAACGGCTAAAGACGAAGAATTAGTATTTAACTTACGAGAAGTGAGAGAACAAGCCGAAAGCAGAGCGATCAGAAAGACGTATCATTTGGCCGAACAAAACATGTCCAAAGCGGCTGAAATGTTAGGAGTGACTCGTCCGACGTTGTATTCTTTAATCGACAAGTATCAGCTTGACGATTTAAAAAATTAAACATTAGTCGATGAGATTTAAGATATTATAAGCTGAGTTCAAGTACTTTATCGACCAAGACGTATACAATGAATTTAATAAGCCAGAATAAGAATACGTTTTCTGGCTTTTTTGTGATTAATTGGAATGCAAGCATAGAAAATAACTAATATTTGTACAATACTTGAGAAGCTATTTTCTATTACATAATTAATTTAGGAGCATTTATGACTCACCCAGCAGATTCTACCAATATGGAAGGACAAACGGTTCCAAACGTAAGTTGGCCTATTCGTGATGGAGAAGATTGGAAAACACTCACTACAGAGCAATTATTTGCTGGCAAGAAAGTGGTGGTTTTTTCACTACCTGGTGCTTTTACTCCAACTTGTTCATCTACTCATCTTCCTCGATACAATCAGTTGGCCGGTGTGTTTAAAAAGCATGGTGTAGATGCAATTTGCTGCGTCTCAGTTAACGACACATTCGTAATGAACGCTTGGTTGGAAGACCAAGAAGCTGAAAATATTGTGGTCGTGCCGGATGGCAATGGCAAGTTTACCGAGGGCATGGGCATGTTAGTGGGGAAAGAAGACTTGGGATTTGGCAAAAGGAGTTGGCGTTATTCAATGTTAGTCAATGATAAAGTGGTTGAGAAAATGTTCATTGAACCAAATAAGCCAGGCGACCCTTTCGAAGTATCTGACGCTGACACAATGTTAAACTATGTTGCTCCAGGAGAGTTAGCACCAGAAGAAATTGCCTTATTTACCAAGCCTAACTGTCCGTATTGTAAGAAAGCAAAAGCACTGTTGTCTGAAAAGGGCTTACAATACGAAGAAATAGTGCTAGGTCAGGATGCAACGTCAGTGTCGCTAAAAGCCATGAGTGGCCGCGATACTGTACCTCAAGTGTTTATTGGCGGTAAATTTATTGGGGGAAGTGAGGAACTATCAGCCTACTTCAGCTAACTCAATAACCTCAGTAATATGTCCTTGTACGCGTCAACAAATTAAAAAGAGCTTTATGCTCTTTTTTAATTTGATAATTCGTTGCGAGTCACTTGACATTAGATATCAATACAATGAAGTGAGTTTTGACTAATATTGTTAATTCGTATGGGCGTTTAATAAATATCTCAGGTTAATATGGTAACGCTTAAATAAAGATAATTGATGTTTTACACTGTCGAATATTGAGTCTTTTTTAAGTTACTTATGGCGCTTTTTAATATGGGCAGTGCTATCCCCCTAAATGAATAATAAGTGGAGCTTTATGCGCACAATTAAAAAAGTAATTATTTTTTTATTTATATCGGCATACATTGGTTTATCTCATTCGCAGGCTCAAGAACCTTCAAAAATAGTGCAGACGTCATCGAAGACTTCATCAGACGCTCTGCCTCAAATCGCTTCTGGGTCAAAGCCGTTTGCGATTAATAAGCAACATGTGGAAGCCTTTAGCAGTATCTACAAAGATGAGATCAAGCCCTTAGAAGTTTGCCCGCGAGCTCAACCTGACCGTGTTCAAATATGCTCGTCATCATTTCGAAACGATGGCAATGGTCCATACATGCTTGCTCCCGAAACTACGCCACAGGGAGTAATCGTTTTATTTCATGGATTAAGCGATTCACCATTTTTTATGGCCTCAATCGCTCAAGAATTGCAAAATGATGGCTATTTAGTGATTGCTCCTCTGACGCCGGGTCATGGAAAAAAAGACGCTGACTTTGATATGCAGGACGAGCGTCTTTTAAGTCGCTGGTATGCCCATATTGATAAAGTTATGGCGTTTGCAAGTTCTCTTGAACTGCCTGTAATAGTAGGCGGTTTTTCTACAGGTGGGACGTTTGCAACACATTATGCGATACATCATCCTGAAAAGGTGAATGCACTGCTTTTGTTTTCAGGCGCTTTGCAATTATCAAAGTCGGCTGAGGCAATGTCAAATATATGGGGAATCAAATCACTTGCGGTATGGCTTGATGGTGAATACCAAACAGATGGCGGGCACCCGTATAAATATCCTACCGTAGCAAGTTACTCAGGTTTAGTATTGATGGATCTTATTAAAGATATCAGAGCCAAACTTGAAAAAGACCAAGACATTAATATTCCCATTTTCGCTGCTCACTCTTTAGCAGATAGGGTAACACTGTTTGGCGGGATTGAACATTTAACTCAAGCGATTGACGGCAATCATACCCTGTTTAAAATTGATGAATCGTACGATCTCTGTCACGCTGATTTGCCTATGAGTAACATTCAATTAGTCACATTAGATTTTGACAAATCCAAAGTGAACATAAACGAAAGATGCGCAGTGCCTAAAGCTAACCCCGTGCACGACCAAATGATGCTAATGCTGAAAGTCTTTCTTAGTGAGCATGTATGAGTCATATATTGCGTATGATATTGCCATACGCTGTTTGGCAATTTTTTGCTAGCTTGGCCGTGGCTCTGAACTTCTGCCTTATTAATTTAGCACAAAATAAACACCAGTTAGGGAGTTACTTTTGTGCTATTTGACTCTTAGGAAATCGCATAATCAGAGAATTGAAGATGACTTTTAGGCTTGAATAATAGATAATGCGAGGCTTTACGTTTAGTAATCTAACTTAGCTGTTGATGGTTAACAGAACTACCAGAAAATCAACATAAAAACTAAAGGCTTACATAGCCAAATTCAATAAGAAGAGATAATCAATAATGGCAATAAATTATATTCCTCTCGATAAAAACGAGCACGGCGCGCTAAAAGTTGTTCCAAAAATTAACTTTGATTTGGTAGGTAAAACTCATTTAGCCGCAGCAACCATCCGAGAGTTTGCACAGTTGTCTGGTTCCATGCCAGTTGTGTTCATTGAAGATCCAAAAACAAAAAATATTCACAGTGTTGTAATGCTTGGTCTCGAAGCTGGCCAAAATCTTTTTTATTCGGAAGAACGCTGGAACAGCCCACACATCCCTTTAAATATTCAACGGTATCCTTTTGATATTCGTCCTGATGGTGACAAACTAGGCGTATTTATAGACGAGAACAGCGATTTGATTTCTGATGAAGGACAGCCGCTATTTACTGAAGAGGGAGAGCCCACTGAGTTTCTTAAAAATAGACAGCAGTTTTTAGGTGATTTAGCCAATAGTGAAGTACAAAATCAAAGGTTTATTAAACAACTTGTTGAGAATGACCTGCTTGAAGAAATAAGCATCCGCATAACTTATACAAGCGGTCAAGTGCGCAACGTTACCGGTATATTGGCGGTTAATGAAAAGAAATTGGTGGCACTTGATGACGACAAAGTTCTAGCCATGCACAAAGCTGGGTTTTTAGGCGCGTGTTACTCCACCATGTTATCTCTAGGGCAGTTAAACCGATTAGTAGAACTGTCCAACAAGACTGATAATCCAGTCCAGTCTATTCAAATTAGGCAGGGTGGTGCAGACGCAGCTGCCAATCAAGAGCAACCTCCGCAAGCATAATAAGTCTTAAAAGCTACGCTTATTTTTATAGAATGCCAGCGATCAATGCTGGCATTCTTCGTTTTCAATCTTGCTTCTGCTGATCTAACATTATTAAATTCAGCCGGAGTGACTATAGCTGCCAAAATACAAGTGTCTTATGCTTGGTGAAAGCATCCAATGAAGCTCAATGCGATAGGCACGTGACATCAAAGATTTGAATTAGTCGAACGAGCTTTTCATTAAAAATATCTCGATAGATCCCTCTTTTAAATTTTCAAAATGACATTATTGCTAACTAAATATTAAACAATTAGCTGTAAAAAAACTTGACATGAACCCAATATTCTACATAAACTGTCAAAAAGTGGGATAAAGTGGTGAAAAAGGGATCTGCTTCGCCTTAAATCGACAGTAGCCAGTTTCAACAATAAAAAAAATAAGAAATTTGAGCTATTAATAATTAAATGAAGGCTAGGGGTGATGTTCCGCGGCGCTAATGCAATCAATCTAGACACAAAAGGTCGTCTGACGATACCCACACGATATCGTCAAGCCTTAATGGATGATTGCCAGGGACAGCTGGTATGTACTGTCGATAATAGGCAACCTTGTTTACTGCTTTACCCACTTCCCGAATGGGACATAATCGAAGAGAAAATCAGTAAATTCTCCACCATGAATCCTGACGAGAGACGAATCCAAAGACTGCTTATCGGGTATGCAAACGAAATCGATATGGATAAAAGCGGCAGGTTGCTTATTGCACCGACGCTTCGCCAATACGCCAAACTTGATAAAGAAATAATGCTGGTCGGACAGCGAAACAGGTTTGAAATTTGGTCTGAAGAAAATTGGAACGCTCAAATAGAAGTGGATCTACAAATCGAAAACGCCGGGCAGTATGAACAAACGGAAAGGTTGCAGGACTTCTCATTATGAGCCATTTCTTCCAACACCGGCCCGTTTTATTAAGTGAATCTTTAAACGGTCTTAGCATTGATCCCAGCGGTATTTACATAGACGCCACTTTCGGTCGCGGTGGCCACAGCAGAGCCATCTTAGAACAATTAAACGAAAAGGGCCGCCTAATCGCATTGGATCGAGATCGCGATGCAATTCAAGCTGCACAACCATTATTAGATGATCCTCGTTTCAGTATTCACCACTGTGCTTTCGCAAATTTAAAGGTGGTGGTTAACGATTTAAATGTCTATGGTGCGATTGATGGTATTTTAATGGATATTGGGGTGTCATCGCCCCAGCTAGACGACGCAAGCAGAGGTTTTAGCTTCAAAAACGATGGGCCATTAGATATGCGTATGGACACCGGTTCTGGTATAAGTGCAGCCGATTGGTTGAACAGCGCAAGTCTCGAGGAAATTGCCAAAGTAATCAAGCAGTATGGTGAAGAGAAGTTTGGCACTCGCATCGCCCATGCAGTAGTTGAGCAAAGAGCAATAGAGCCAATCCAAACCACTGCACAATTCGCTAAACTCGTTGAGCAAGCCATACCGATAAAAAATAAAAATCCACATAAACATCCTGCTACCCAAACGTTTCAAGGCGTGCGTATATTTATAAATGGAGAACTCAAACAATTAGAACTGGGTCTAAGCGAAAGTGTAGATGTATTAAAAGTGGGGGGACGACTAGCGGTTATTAGTTTCCACTCTTTAGAAGATAGAATGGTAAAACGGTTTTTCAAATTAAAAAGCCAAGGCAAAAAATTCCCTTCTAAATTACCCATTACCCAGAGTAGTTTAGATGAAACAAAACAGTTAAGGCTCATCGGAAAAGCAATCAAACCGTCGGAAGAAGAGAAGCAACAAAATCCGCGCTCTCGAAGTTCGGTGTTAAGAGTGGCAGAAAAGCTATGAATAAAACCGAAACTAACTTTAATTTATTATTCATAATTATGTCGGACTTGAGCCGACATTTGTTTTTAATAATTCTGTTTTTTTCAGTAATATTCTCTGCTCTTGCAGTGATAGTAAGCACCCACAAAAATAGGCAGTTATCTATCGCGCATGAACGTCTAATTAAAGAAAAAGATGAATTGGATGTGCAGTGGCGTCATCTGATCATCGAGCAAGGTGCGCTGACTGAGCACAATAGGATAGAACGCGCCGTGAAAGATAAATTGAATATGCGTAGACCCACTAGAGAAGATGAAGTCTTATTGAGGGTTGACCAATGACAGTTTCAGCTACATTGCAAAAGCCAAAAAAGAGGTCAAAGAAAACGTCAAACACGCAAGCAAAAAAGCGAGTATTGCCTAGTTTAGTTCAGTGGCGGTTTTACGTAGTGATATTTTTTGTGCTACTTGTTTTTGTCGCTCTGGCAACTAGAGCCGCTTACATTCAAGTCATCAAGCCCGATTATTTAATTGAAGAAGCTGAAAATAGAACGATTCGTGTCAGACATATCCCGAGCTATCGAGGTATTATAAAAGATCGTCATGGTCAGCAGTTAGCGGTAAGTGTTCCAGCCCAGACTATCTTTGCAGATCCAAAGAAAATCCACGAGCAAGATGGTTTAAAAGATACACGCAAATGGCAAGCTCTTGCTGATGTCTTAGATACTGATTTAAACAGCCTGCTCCAAAAGGTAGATAACCCAAAGAGTCAGTTCGCTTATCTGGAAAGACAAGTGACACCGGCTATGGCCGAATTTGTGAAAAAGCTTGATATTCCTGGCTTGTATTTACGTAATGAGTCAAAACGATATTACCCATCGGGAGAAGTGTCGGCCCATATCATCGGGTTTACAGACGTTGATGACAAGGGAATAGAAGGGATTGAGCGCCTTTATAATCAATGGCTATCTGGCACACCAGATAAACGTCGTATCATAAGAGACGCAAAAAACCGTCAGATTGAGATACTCGAAGAAGAAGAGGGTAAAAAAGCCAACGATTTAATGCTTACTATCGACCAAAGAGTACAAGCTTTGGCATACCGAGAAATAAAAGAGGCCACCATAAAGTTTCAAGCTGCCTCGGCGTCGGTGGTGATTGTCGATGTGCACACAGGTGAAATTCTGGCTCTCGCCAATACTCCATCTTTTAATCCCAATAATCGTTCAACAGTGTCAAGTTATAGTGTTAGAAATCGCGCTATAGCAGATGCATTTGAGCCAGGTTCTGTCCTTAAACCTTTGGCTGTCATTGCTGCATTAGAAACAGGGAAATACGACCGAGATAGTGTGATTGACACCTCTCCAGGTTGGCGCCGACTTGGAGGTAGCCGGATAGAAGATCCCAGGAATTTAGGAGAGCTCACCATAGGCGAAGTAATCAAATATTCCAGTAATATGGGAACCTCAGAACTCGCGCTTTCAATGCCTAAGGAAGTGCTCATCGATTTTTATTATAACATGGGGTTGATGAGCGATTCTGGCACCAATATGGTAGGTGAATCCAGTGGTATTTTTCATGAGAGAAAACGCTGGTCAAAGCATGAAATATCGAGTTTATCTTTTGGGTATAATATTGCAGTCACCGCCACACAGCTTGCCCGGATGTATACTACCATTGCTAATGGTGGTATCAAAATGCCCCTCACTATAGTGAAAGAGATGGAGACATTTGAAGAGCCGGAAAGAGTCATGTCTGAAAGCGTCGCAAACGATGTATTGCTGATGATGGAAAAGGTAGTAGAGAGGGACGGTACTGCACCAAAAGCGAGAGTGCCAGGATATCGTGTAGCGGGTAAAACAGGCACAAGTATTAAGGCTTTTGCAGGCACCTATGGAGAGGAGTATGTCAATATTTTTGCTGGAATTGCGCCGGTCTCAAATCCTCAAATAGCGGTGGTGGTATTGATAAATGAGCCGGGGGGAGATTTTTACCACGCGGGTGACACTGCCGCCACCGTATTTTCTAAAATTGTATCAAATACAATGCAGATGTTAAATATTCCTCCTGATGCTATGTCAGTTGATTACGTGGTCGAGAGGAAACTACATGCCAAACATTAATTTAAATTTACAAAATGGATTGGCAGCTTTGGATATCTTTGTTGACTCAGAGATGTTTTGCGACATTCCAAATGCCAAAAAGCTGAGTTTGGATAGCCGGCATGTGGATGAAAACTCGGTTTTTGTCGGCATAAAATCAGCTAATTACTCTGCGGATCATTTTCTTAGCGATGCTCAGAAACACGGCTCAAAGTTTGCGCTCATTGAGACAAATGACAAGTCACAGCATGGTCAATTATCTCGAGTCACATCGGTCATGACGCTCAAAGTTTATCAGTTATCGTCTAGGCTATACGATTTGGCAATGGCCTTCTATTTTAGCGATAAAGCTAATATCCCGAATATTACCGCAATAACGGGCACTAATGGTAAAACGTCAATTGCCGCCATCGTCCCTCAACTGGCAAGTTTCGTTAATTCAAAATCGATGTCCATTGGTACTTTGGGGGTCAATCTATATACATGTGGTCAATCACAAAAAATCGAAGATACAATCAATACCACGCCCGACTTGTTGACCATAATGCATCAGCTTAAACAGGCCTGTGCTAATGAATGTGACATAGTATGCTTGGAGGCATCTTCGCATGGCATCGAACAAAGTCGCTTAGGCAAATTACCACTAAGATGTGCCGTGTTTACAAATCTGACGCAAGACCATCTTGATTATCATAGAGATATGCACCGGTATGCGATGGCCAAGCGTAAACTATTAACTCAACCTAAGATAAACAATCTTGTATTGAATGCAGATGATCAAGAATCTTTGAATTGGGCTAAGCATACTTCAACCAATACTAACATTAGATGGTATTCATTATTTCCTCTGAAAGACGGTCAGCAAGGATATTGGGCAACCGATATAAAATATGAAACAGATGGTTTGTCATTTTCACTAAATTGCAATTGTGACAAAGCGAATAATGAACTAACTTCTTTTCGAGTAAGGGCGTTTTTACTTGGTCAGTTCAATGTATCGAATGTGCTTGCAAGCGTTGCAACCTTGCATTTGCAAGGATTTGACTTAGAACAGCTAATCGAAAAAATTAGTTATTTAAAAAGCGTTGTTGGAAGAATGGAGGTATATCCTTCTGACAAAGGAACCTTATTGGTCGACTACGCTCATACTCCAGATGCGCTTGAGCAAGCATTAAAAGCGTGCAGAGTTCATACAAAAGGCAATCTTACTTGCGTTTTTGGTTGCGGCGGTAACAGGGACAGAACAAAACGGGCCGCGATGGGAGAAGTTGCTGATATATACTGCGATAGCATCGTATTGACGAACGATAACCCTAGAAACGAAGAGCCAATTAGTATTGTCAATGATATTCGTCAGGGCATTACTCGCTTATCCAGTGCACATAAAGTGGCGGTAGAATTAGATAGAGAAAAAGCAATTTTACTCGCACTAGAAAATTCAACGGCTGAAGATTTGGTCCTAATTGCGGGTAAAGGCCATGAGACATACGTTGAGATAAACAATGAAAAGCTGTTTTATGATGAAAGAGCCTTGGTGAGTAAGCTCTCTCAACGCTACTTGATGAATAAAGTGAATAAGACCACTCAAAAACCTGCCTCGGGTAACAGTAATAAAAGGGAATGCTCATGATAGGTGTAACCTTATCTTGGATAAAGCAAAAAATAAAAGCAACCAGCGCTAGTTTTAACGACTTAGATAAAGTCGCTAACACAGTTATTTATAGGGTGAGCACGGACACGCGCACGCTT
This sequence comes from Glaciecola sp., assembly GCA_965660815.1. Taxonomy (GTDB): domain Bacteria; phylum Pseudomonadota; class Gammaproteobacteria; order Enterobacterales; family Alteromonadaceae; genus Glaciecola. The sequence continues at coordinate 22,817 of CBFIBG010000022.1, read as the reverse complement.
AAAGAAGGCGATTTATTTTTAGCATTGATGGGTCCTAACTTCAATGGTCATGATTATGCCAAACTTGCCATACAGAAAGGCGCTTCTGCACTTATTGTGAGCCAACCAGTCGATGCCAATATTCCTGTGCTAACGGTAAGTGACACGCGAGCCGCGCTTGGATTATTGGGCGCTGCTATCAAACGGAAAGCTAACGTGAAAACGGTTGGGATAACCGGCTCTAGTGGTAAAACCACGGTGAAAGAAATGGTAAGCTCAATTCTATCTTGCTGTGGCAGCGTCTTGGCTACAAAGGGTAATCTGAATAATGATATTGGTGTGCCTTTAACGCTGCTAGAGCTGGAAGAACACCACAATTTTGCAGTGGTAGAAATGGGAGCAAATCATCAAGGAGAAATTGAATATACGGCTAACTTAGTACAACCTGATGTCGCCACCATAGTTAACGCTTCGCCTGCTCACATTGAAGGCTTTGGCAGCTTGTTTGGAGTGGCTAGAGCGAAAAGTGAAATGGTAAAAGGACTGAAAAAAGATTCAGTAGCAATATTAAATGCAGACTCTCAGTTTTACGATTATTGGCAAAGTAATACCCATACAAAACAAATATTATCGTTCTCTTATGAATCCATTAAAGGTGATTTTCATGCCAATAATGTATTTGTTAATGAGCAAGGATGTGCAGAATTTGAGTTAGTCACACCTATTGGGAAAGCGCCAGTTAAACTTAGAGTTCCAGGGATACACAATGTAGGCAACGCGGTATTGGCTGCCGCTCTAGCCATGAGTGTCGGCGCCAGTATAGTAGATGTGAGGCAAGGTTTATTTGATATGCAAAGTGTGTCTGGGCGGCTTTCAGTTAAAATAGTGTCAGATAAAATTAAGGTAATTGATGACACCTACAATGCGAATGTGGGTTCAGTAAAGGCCGCAATTGACTTACTCGCTAGCTACAAAGGATTCCGAGTATTCGTTTTCGGCGATATGGGAGAGCTAGGCGATCAAGCTACCATGTATCACAGCCAAATCGGGGAATATGCATCACAAAAGAACATAGACGCACTAATTAGTTGTGGTGTGTTAAGTGCCCATGCTAGCGCAGCGATGCAAGAAAAGGGCATGGCGTGCGAAACAAAAGAAGATGCTTATCAATCGTTAATGCAATTGATTGGTCCATTGATTTCAACTCACTGGCCACATAATACACATCCACTTACCCAGAACGCTTGTGTAAATGACAGTACCGATTGGCTCACACAAGAGCAGGCTGTACCTCAAATGCATCTTGATGTAGCTCCAGTCCCACGAACACAGGAACCCATACCTATTACTATATTGGTAAAAGGTTCACGCAGTGCCAAAATGGAAAACTTGGTAAATGCAATTTTAGAGTTTGATTTCACTAAACCTGAAGATACGGTGAGTGACTTTGCCGCAGAAGGTGGTGCACAAATAGGCCGTCAAACCTCAATAAACGGGGAGAACGAGTAATGTTGTTCTGGCTAACAGATTGGCTGATTCAAGTAGATACTGGCTTTAACGTTTTTTCATATTTAACCTTGCGAGCCATATTGAGCACATTGACTGCACTTTTAATCTCAATATTCATTGGACCTGCCATGATACGTTGGCTACAGCGAATGCAGATAGGACAAACTGTAAGGGACGATGGTCCACAAACTCACTTGTCAAAATCCGGCACTCCTACAATGGGGGGCGTATTAATTTTAGCCGCAGTGCTGACAAGTTGCGTCCTATGGGCGGACTTAACGAATAAGTATGTGTTGACTACGCTGTTTGTCATTGTCAGCTTTGGTATTTTGGGATTCGTTGACGATTATCGCAAGGTGGTGAGAAAAGATCCCAAAGGACTAATTGCAAGATGGAAGTACTTTTGGCAATCAATTATTGCGTTAGGAGTGTCGTTTTTTCTGTATTCGACCACTCATCTTGCCTCAGAAACTCAACTCATAGTGCCATTTTTTAAAGACGTAGTGCCACAGTTAGGTGTCATGTATCTGATCCTCAGCTATTTTGTGATTGTGGGCACTAGCAACGCTGTAAACCTAACTGACGGCCTTGATGGATTAGCGATTGTGCCAGTGATACTGGTAGCCGGAGCGTTCGCTATTTTCGCCTACGCCACAGGGAATATTAATTTTTCAAGTTATTTAAATATACCTTTCATCCCTATGACCAGTGAGCTTGTTATCGTATGTACCGCGATTGTTGGCGCGGGACTTGGTTTTTTATGGTTTAACACTTACCCCGCCCAAGTGTTTATGGGGGATGTCGGTTCATTATCGCTTGGCGCAACGCTTGGAATACTTGCGATTCTGGTTCGTCAAGAAATAGTATTACTGATAATGGGAGGCATTTTCGTAGTTGAAACCATGTCTGTAATTTTGCAAGTTTGGAGTTTTAAAACAAGGGGCAAGCGCATATTTAGAATGGCGCCGATACACCATCATTTTGAACTGAAAGGGTGGCCTGAACCTAGAGTTATTGTTCGTTTTTGGATAATTTCTTTAATTCTTGTTCTAGTTGGCTTGGCCACATTGAAACTACGTTGAACGAATAATGACTAGCATAAATACCCAAAATAATAATCAACAATTTGCGCAGGCAGTCATGCTGTCTGACGATGGGTATACACGTTATTTAACTGAGTTTAATGATAAGAAAGTGGCGTTACTTGGTTATGGGGTCACCGGGAAATCAGCGGCTGAGTTTCTCTTATCTATAGGCGGTCTCGTCGATATTTACGACGAACAATTAACACTTTCTTCTGTAGTTGAGTTTGCCAATAGGTTTGATAGCAAAGTTAGCTTTTTTCAATTCAATGAATCTATCGATTTCCTTGATTACGACTACTTAGTGGTGAGTCCAGGCGTTAATTTACAGCAAACGAATATCGCGCACTTTAAGCAATCTAAACCAACGAAAGTATTGGGCGATATAGAATTATTTTGCTTGGCGTTTAATGCCATAAATAAGCATAAGATTGACCAAGGCAAAATGCCAGCAAAGCTGATTGCTGTCACAGGATCCAATGGAAAAAGCACAGTAGTTGACATGTTGTTTAAAGCCATTATCAAAGCCGGTATAAATGCAGGTTTAGGTGGGAATTTTGGCACTCCGGCTTTATATTTATTAAAAGAGCCTTACGATTTAATTGTCTTAGAGCTATCGAGTTTCCAACTAGAATCAACCTATAGTTTGTGCGCTGACATTTCGTGTGTTCTGAACGTTACCGAAGATCACTTAGACAGGCATGTAAGTCTATCTAATTATTCGAGGATAAAGAGAACTGTTTATAATCAGGCAAGACACATAATAATCAATAAAGATGATAAGCTCACTTACCCTAATTCGGAGCAAAGCTCTAACATCAGCCTAATCGAACTCAGTGCTTCGCCAACTGTTAATGATGGACATAAAGAGCAAGAAGAACGCGGTCTTATCTGGTTCGATGGCGAAGCAATCTATTATAAAAATCGTTTATATTTATCCAAACAAGACATGGTAAAGCATAACCAGTTTGCTAATACTGGTAATTTCCAAATGTTCAATATCCAAGTCGTGCTGGCCTGTGCCCACATATTGCACATAGATATTAATACCATTAAAAAAAGCCTTGTTGAATATACAGGCTTAAGGCATAGATTTGAAATTATTCAGCATCATACAGTTCCCTTTAGTCAGCTCAAACAATCACACAGTTTAGTGACCAATAAGGTTCGTTCAATTACTTGGATAAACGATTCAAAAGCGACCAACATTGGGGCATGTAGCGCGGCGATTGACAACCTTATTTCTAATAAACCTAAGACTCATTCTCTAGCGATTATTTTGATTGCGGGCGGCGATGCAAAAGGAACTTCAAACAATAGTATTGAGGTTAAAAAACTTTCGTCCCAAATTAAACAGCACATATTGGCCCTAGCCTTGATAGGCAAAGATGCTAAATTGTTTGCATCAATGGGTGCCGAATACAGTATCTTTGATTCAATGGAAAGGGCGGTTGATGCGGCTTATGAAAAGATATTAACCACTCAATTTAATTGTGAGACAGACGTCATCGTTTTGCTATCGCCAGGATGCGCAAGTATTGATATGTTTAATAACTATCAACATCGTGGGGATGTCTTCGTCGAACTCGCAAAAAAGGTAGGTCAGATATGCAACAATTAAGCTTATCTGAGTTATTTGCGAAAAAGCACGATAAAGTAAGCAAAAGGCCTTACAGTCTTGGCTTACTTCTCGCTGCATTGGCATTATTTAGTATCGGTTTCATTATGATAACAAGCGCATCAATTCCGATCGCTGATCGTTTGCATGGCAACCCCTACCACTTCGCGATCCGCCATGGTATCTATATTTTGATCGCGTCGGGCGCCGCCATGGTTACTATGTTGCTGCCAATGCGATTTTGGAAAATATTTAACCCTTATTTATTATTTGTCGCGGCAGGTTTGTTGCTGACGGTATTAATAGTAGGCACTCCTATTAATGGGGCGAAAAGATGGATAGTCCTAGGGCCTATCACTGTGCAATCAGCCGAATTGGCAAAGTTATTTTTCTTTTTGTATTTAGCCGGGTACTTGGTGCGTCATTATGAGCAGGTGCAAGAAAACATTTGGGGCTTTGTAAAACCTATATTTGTGCTTTGTGTGCTCAGTATTATGCTGTTGATGCAACCTGATTTCGGCACTGTGGTAGTGATGTTCGCGACTACACTCGCTCTTTTATTTTTGGCTGGAGCAAGACTATGGCAGTTTTTCGCGCTGATATTTGGTGCAGTTGTCATGATTGTATTTTTAATCATTAGTTCTGAGTACAGAAAAGCCCGAATAACAGGTTTTTTGAATCCTTGGGACGATCCTTTTCACACTGGATATCAGCTTACGCAGTCTTTAATGGCGTATGGAAGAGGCTCATGGTTTGGTCAAGGACTTGGTAACAGTTTGCAAAAATTGGAGTTTCTACCGGAGGCTCACACAGATTTTATCATGTCTATTTTGGCAGAAGAGCTTGGTTATCTTGGCGTAATTGTGGTTATGCTCATTATACTTTATATCATTATCACTGCCTTAAAACTGGGCAGTCTAGGCCTTAAAAATGAACGGCCATTTGAGGCGTTTGTTGCCTACTCCATTGGGGTTTGGTTCTGCCTTCAAACGTTTATTAATATCGGTGGTGGCTCTGGCTTATTGCCTACCAAAGGCCTTACTTTGCCATTAGTCAGCTACGGAGGTTCTTCTCTTATCGTAATGACGGTCGCCGTTGCAATATTGGTTCGGCTAGACTTTGAAATGCGAGTGGATGGTTTACAGGCCATGCCAAAAGGTTCTCGCACGAAAAAGTCGAAAGAACAAAAAATCAAGTCCCAAAGAAAGAGACACTCAAGCGGTGAGGTTGAAAATTGATATGAAATCTCACAAAGCTTTAATTATGGCAGGGGGGACTGGTGGGCATGTGTTTCCAGGGTTAGCGGTTGCCTTACAGCTTAAATCTTTAGGCTGGCGCATAGATTGGTTAGGTACATCAGATAAGATGGAAGCCAACTTAGTTCCCAAGTACAACATCCCTATTCACTTTATCAAAATATCAGGTGCTAGGGGTAAAAGTTTTATCGCTAAATTATTGATACCGTTTAAATTGATATTTGCACTCATGCAAAGTGTGGCGGTAATTAAAAAACTTGAGCCAAATGTCGTGATTGGGATGGGAGGGTATGCCAGTGGTCCTGGAGCACTGGCCGCGAAATTGTTAGGAGTGCCTATTGTAATTCACGAGCAAAACGCAGTATTTGGAATGACAAATAAATATTTATCAAAATTTGCGAAACTGGTGCTGACAGGCTTTGATCTGACTGGGCAGACCAAAGCGCTTGGAATTGATAATAAAACCCATTTTATAGGCAACCCTATACGCCCAGAATTTAACCAAATATTGTTAAAGCAAAATGGTTTTGACACTGGCTCGGTAAATCTGCTGATTGTAGGAGGAAGTCTCGGCGCTTTGGCGCTCAATCAGATTTTGCCACAGGTACTAATGAACCTGAAAACACAATCGCAAATCCGCATCTATCACCAAACAGGAAAAGGTAAGTTAGGGGCCGTAAAGGAGGCATACAAAACACACCGCAATGTTAGGGTCGAAGAATTTATAGATGACATGCCAAGTGCGATAGAGTGGGCTGATATTGTTATCTGTAGAGCTGGAGCGTTAACCGTCGCAGAAGTTAGTGCTTCTGGCAGAGTAGGCGTATTTGTGCCTTTGCCCATTGCAGTAGATGATCATCAAACAAAAAATGCTGAATCATTAGCGGGTCAATCTGCCGCTGTAATTGTTCAGCAAAATGCACTTTCAAGCGATCTTTCTCCTGCGCTGGCTGAATTGATCGATAACCATGAAAAACGTACCAACATGGCAAAAACCGCCAAACAAATCGCCAAACCCGACGCTGCAAAGCACGCGGTGAAATTAATTTATCAAGCTGTTGGTTCTGTTTATCCAGAGGACGAGTGCGCAGTGAATCAGGAGCAAACATGAGTCAGCATAAGTTTCAATCTAACTTGCAAAAGATTCATAAAATGCGCTCGGTAGAGCATATTTATTTTGTGGGTATTGGCGGCGCTGGAATGGGGGGAATTGCTGAAGTTATTCTTAATCTTGGATACAAAGTGAGCGGTTCTGATATCCAAAGTAGTAAAATGACGACGCGACTCTCTAATATGGGCGTCGAGGTTTTCATTGGGCATGACGAAAAAAACCTTAATGATGTGGACGTGGTTGTGGTGTCTTCGGCTATTGATCCATCAAACCCAGAAATACAATTTGCTCAATCTACGCGTATACCTATTATAAGAAGAGCTCAAATGTTGGCTGAGCTAATGCGTTTTAGATATGGAATTGCCGTTGCCGGGACTCATGGTAAAACCACAACAACCAGCCTAATTGCCACTATATTTTCGCATGCAAATCTCGACCCTACGTTTGTTATTGGGGGGTTATTAAACAGTGCAGGCACCAATGCTAAACTTGGAGAAAGTAAATATTTAATTGCAGAGGCTGACGAGAGCGATGTTTCGTTTTTACATTTGCAGCCTACCATGAGCGTCGTTACTAACATTGAAGCTGACCATTTAGAGTCTTACGATGGTGATTTTTCAAAAATGAAGTCGGCGTATGTTGATTTCCTGCATAATTTACCCTTTTATGGCTTGGCCGTGCTATGCGGGGACGACACTAATATACAGGAACTTATCCCTAAGATAGAGCGTAAATACGTGACATATGGATTGAGACAATCCAACGATTATGTTGCATACGACATACATTATGGAGTGAATCAGTGCACGTTTTCCGTAGCTCGAAAGAGTCAGCATCCTATCCACGTTCAATTTAATGCCACTGGGGTCCACAATGTATTAAATGCGACCGCTGCGATAGCCATTGCATCAGAAGAAGCCATAGATGATAAATATATTCAACCAGCTCTTGCTAATTTCGCTGGCATTGGCAGACGCTTTCAAATTCTCGGTGACTTCAGTGTTTTAGGTCACGGGCAAGACAAGCGAAAGGTGACTATTATCGATGATTACGGCCATCATCCTACTGAGGTGGAGATGACCATTGCGGCAGCGAGGAGCAATTGGCCTAATAAGCGGCTAGTTATGGTGTATCAGCCTCATAGATATACTAGAACGCGAGACCTTTATGAAGATTTTGTGGCGGTTCTATCAAACGTAGATTTACTGTTACTGCTCGATATTTATGCAGCAAGTGAATCGCCAATTGATGGTATAGATAGCAAAGCAATGTGTCGCTCAATTAGACAACGAGGCAAAGTTGATCCAGTTTATGTCGGAGAACCGCATCGAGTATACAGTGTGCTAGACGACCTGCTTAAAGATGAGGACGTTGTTTTTTTACAAGGAGCTGGAAATGTTGGAAATATTGCAGCTGATCTCGCTGAGAGTAATTGCGATTTAAATTATCTTAATAGAAATCAAGTTAACGAAACAAACATGCAAAATAATTGCACGGATATCCAAGGAGCTAATGGTGTTTGATAGAGACTTACTTGAACCAAACCTCTTTGGCAAAGTAGCAGTGCTGTTAGGCGGTTTTTCTGCTGAGCGAGAAGTCAGTCTTGCGTCTGGATCAGAAGTGCTTAGCGCATTAACCAAGCATGGAATCGATGCTCATCCCTTTGATCCCAGTGAGCAACATATTGAAGGACTAAGAGCGTTTGACAGAGTGTTTATTGCGTTGCATGGCCGAGGGGGCGAAGACGGTAGCATTCAAGGCGCTTTAGAGCTTCTTAATATTCCCTATACTGGCTCGGGAGTCACGGGTTCTGCGCTCTCGATAGACAAGGTTTTGAGTAAATTAATTTGGCATGCGATTGGTTTGCCCACCGCCAACTATATGGTGGTAGAACAGCACGCATTTAAGGATAGCCAAGCGATTGAAATTCTCGAAAAGCTGGGAGGACAAGTTATGATCAAACCCAGCCTTGAAGGCTCGAGTCTTGGTATGGCAAAAGCGACTAGCCCAGAAAGCTTTATAAAAGAGATTAGTAAAGCCTTTAAATTTGATTCAAAAATATTGGTTGAGTCCTTTATAGAAGGGCCTGAATATACTGTCAGTATATTAAACGGCGTGGCGCTTCCTTCCATTTCAATGAAGTCAGCGTCAGGATTTTACGATTATCATGCTAAGTATCATACCAATACGACTAAGTATAATTGCCCTAGTGGTTTAAACGATGATGAAGAAAGTCAGATTAGAAATCTGGCGTTGCAGGCATTCAATGCATTAAAAGCAAAAGGCTGGGGAAGAGTCGATATTATGCGCGATGGGAGCATAGATCCTGTTACTAACAAACCAAATGGACAATTTTATTTATTAGAAAATAACACAATACCGGGAATGACAAATACCAGTTTAGTGCCTAAGGCAGCTAAACAGGCGGGGCTAAGTTTTACCGAACTTGTTATTGCAATTTTGCAACAAACACTGGTGAAACAGTAATTAATTTTATGGTTAAGTTGAAATAGTGTGAGTGAAACCAAAGAAATCTCCAATTCGAATGAAAGGGATAAAGAAGAAATAGAAGTCGCCCCGTTATCGGTCGGAGTACCTGTATTTGTTCTTGTGATGATTGGGTTTGCTTACGGCATATATTGGATCCATGGTTATCTGCAAGATGAGCAAAAGTTGCCAGTACAAACTATTGTGTTTAGTGGGGAGTTAACCATGCTTAATACGCAAGCACTGGAACGACAAATTAGACAAAAGTTAACTGCCAGTTTTTTTGCTTTAGATGTGAATGATGTGCACGCTTTAATGGAGTCTAACGCTTGGGTGTCATCAGCATCGGTGAGAAAGAGATGGCCAAGTCAACTTAACATTCATATACAAGAACAACAAGCGGTTGCCATTTGGAACGACGACCTGTTACTCAATAAATTTGGAGAAACGTTTGACGGGCTCAGCGTATTAAATTCAAAAAGCGAAAATGAGCAAGTGGACGCGGATTTATTCTCGAATTTAGCGCAACTTTATGGACCTGGAGGCAGTGAAAAAACAGCGCTTACTGGTTATACTAATATGCAGAGATTACTCAATACAAGCGGGCATGTAATTGAACAGTTGGTGTTGAGTGAAAGGTTTGCTTGGCAGTCAAAATTGCGAAGTGGGATTATTCTGAAATTAGGACGTCAAGAGTACATTAACAGGCTACAAAGATTCATAGACGTATACCCCACACTGGCTGAGCAACACGTCAATATAAAATATGTGGATTTACGCTACGATACAGGACTTGCGGTTGGATTCTTTGATGAATCTGAACTAGAAAAAATGAAAGAAAATACCTAATGAGGACGGAATTACATCGTGTCTAAAACGTTGGAAAAAAACTTTATTGTTGGTTTGGACATAGGCACTTGCACTGTGAAAGCCGTATTGGGCGAAATCCTCGATGATGGTGATATAAGCATTGTGGGCGTAGGCAAACACAAGTCAAGAGGAATGGAAAAAGGAGGAGTAAACGACCTCGATTTGGTTGTGGATTCGATAAAACATGCAGTAAATGAAATGGAATTGATGGCCGATTGCCACGTGTCGAGCGTGTTTATGTCAATAAGTGGAAGACATGTTCAGTGTCAGAACGAGACTGGGATGGTGCCCATTAATAATCAAGAAGTGACTCAAGAAGACGTTGACATGGTAATTCATGCAGCGCGATCTGTGCCCATGGCGGCGGAGAGAAAGCTACTTCATGTTTTGCCTCAAGAATTCTCGATTGACGTCCAAGAAGGCATAAAAAACCCTATCGGCATGTCAGGCGTGAGAATGACGGCGCAAGCACATATAATTACTTGTGCCGACGATATGGCAAAAAATCTTATAAAGTGCATTGAAACCTGCAGTTTGTCTGTGGATCAGACCATTTTCAGTGCATTAGCGTCAAGTTATGCCGTATTGACCGAAGATGAAAAGGAATTGGGTGTCTGCGTAGCGGATATAGGCGGCGGAACACTTGATATAGTCGTTTACACAGACGGCGCAATAAGACATACTGCAGTTATACCATTGGCAGGTAATCAAATAACTAGCGATATTGCTAAAATATTTAGAACACCTATGAACAATGCAGAGCAAATTAAAGTAAACTATGCTTGTGCCTTGAAAGACATGGTGAGCATGGAGGAAACGATTGACGTCCCAAGCGTTGGTGGTAGGCCGGCAAGGGCCATGTCGCGCCATACGTTGGCTGAAGTAATCGAGCCAAGGTATCACGAGTTACTAGAGATTGCATACGACCATTTAAAAGCTAGCGGATTAGAAGAACAAATAGCAGCAGGCTTGGTTATTACAGGTGGCACCTCAAAAATGGAGGGCGCTGTCGAATTCGCTGAAGAAGTATTTCAAATGCCCGTAAGAGTTGGTAAACCTCATAGTATTAAAGGTTTATCTGAGTATGTGGACGATCCATCTTTTGCGACCGCGGTTGGACTTTTACAATACGGTAAACAAAATTCTAATAATAAGAAAGCGTCATCTAGACATGACGACGAAAGCGTTTTAAAACGCATAAAGAGCTGGTTTAAAGGTGCATTTTAGGGGGCCTTTAAGCGCTAAAACAATAACGAGTCTGTTGTGCTCAGACTCAACGGTATCGGAGAATGATCATGTTCGAACTGATGGAGCCGCCTTCTGACGAAGCGGTAATAAAAGTAGTAGGAGTTGGTGGTGGTGGCGGCAACGCTGTCGAGTATATGGTAACTCAAACCATAGAAGGCGTTGATTTCATTGCCATGAATACAGATGCGCAAGCATTAAAAAAATCAACAGCTACGGTTAAAATTCAAATAGGCACTGAGTTAACGAAAGGCTTAGGCGCAGGCGCTGATCCGAATGTGGGGCGAGAAGCTGCACATGAAGATCGCGAGAAGATTCGCCAATCTTTGGAAGGCGCTGATATGGTGTTCATTACAGCTGGTATGGGTGGTGGAACGGGAACTGGAGCCGCACCTGAAGTCGCAAAGTTAGCTAAAGATATGGGGATTTTGACGGTTGCAGTAGTGACTAAACCATTTCCCTTTGAAGGGAAAAAGCGTTTGGACTTTGCAAATCAGGGGATCACAGAGTTATCTAAATACGTTGATTCATTGATCACCATTCCCAACGAGAAACTGCTTAAGGTGATGGGGAAAGGTACGCCTCTTCTGCAAGCCTTTAGTGCAGCGAACGATGTGTTGAAAGGTTCTGTTCAGGGCATTGCGGAATTAATCACACGTACTGGTTTGGTAAACGTCGATTTTGCAGATGTGAAAACCGTTATGTCTGAAATGGGCACTGCTATGATGGGCAGTGGTTCAGGAAAAGGCGAGGACAGAGCAGAAGAGGCAGCAGAAGCTGCTATTGCTTGTCCTTTATTGGAAGACATAGACCTGTCTGGTGCGCGCGGTATTTTGGTTAATATCACTGCTGGTTTAGATTTTGCTATCGACGAGTACGAAGTAATTGGTAATGCTGTTAAAGCCTTTGCTTCTGAAAATGCTACTGTCGTGGTAGGAACGGTAATTGACCCAGAACTAGAAGATGAAATTAGGGTTACGGTGGTTGCTACTGGCATTGGAGCAGATCGAAAACCTGATATTTCACTGGTCAAAGGCGAGTCAAATAAACCTTCAAGAGAGTCAATGCATTCAAGCGAAAAACGCGCAAATCCTTCTGTTGAAGGCAACCAAGCGGTTAAAATCGATGAAGAGCAATCCGGCGAACTTGAATATTTGGACATACCTGCTTTCTTGAGACGACAAGCAGACTAAGCTTGAATAAATAAAACCTGTAGTTTTGAAGATATCTCAAGCAGTATCAAAACTACTAGGTTGTTATTAGAGATATTAGTACTGAGCTTTACTGGTCTGAACAGTTGTATTTCCTACCGAAAAAGCTTGCATTGTTAAAATCCTTTGACATACAAGGGCTTTTGTTCTATTCTCTCGCGTCATTGTGCCCAAAACTATTGAACTATACCAACTATTAAGAATGCTAATTCAAAAATATGCTTAAACAAAGAACGTTAAAAACATCCATAACCGAAACCGGCATAGGTTTGCATAAGGGACGCAAAGTCACTATGACTTTAAAACCTGCGCCTGTGGACACTGGAGTGCTTTTTCGGCGGGTTGACATTAGTCCCCCTGCAGATATACCAGCGAATGCTCGTGATGTTGGCGATACAATGTTGTGTACGTGTATTACCAATGAGAGAGGGCATTCTATTCATACCGTTGAGCATCTAGCTTCAGCTTTGTCTGGTTTAGGCATAGACAACATCATCGTAGAGGTTGACAGTCATGAGTTGCCGATTCTAGATGGCAGTGCGAGTCCTTTTATATTTTTGCTTCAAAGCGCCGGTATAGTCGAGCAGGATAAACCAAAGAAGTTCATTAAGGTCAATAAGACAGTAAGGGTTGAAGACGGCGATAAGTGGGCAGAGTTTAGGCCCTTCGATGGCTTTAAAGTAGATTTTTCCATCGATTTTGATCACCCTGCAATATCTCAAACAAGACAGCATTGTGTTTTAGACTTTTCGAAAGATTCATACGTCGATGAAGTGAGTAGAGCTCGAACTTTCGGCTTTATGAAAGACCTTGAGCAAATGAACTCTATGAATCTCGCCTTAGGTGGAAGCATGGATAATGCAGTTGCTCTTGATGAGTTTCGAGTATTGAATGCCGAGGGTTTACGATATTCAGATGAATTTTTGAAACACAAGATATTAGATGCGGTTGGTGATTTGTTTTTGGGTGGGCATAATTTAATTGGTGAGCTTGTAGCATATAAAACCGGTCACGGACTTAACAACAAACTGCTTAACGCTATATTAGATGACGTGAATGCTTGGGAATACGTAGAATTTGAAAATGAAGACAGCATGCCCATTAAATATATCGATAGTTCGAGCAAATTCGACTTAAAGTTTGCGTAAAGATTCAGTTAATTATCTTATTTGACTCAGTATATAAAAATAATAATAACGTCTTTGTTGAGTCGGCTTATTACTTTGTCTAGTTAGCAGAGTCCTTCGGGCAGCCAAGTGATGATATATTGGCTTTGTTAATGTATTTGTTGCTCATTCACATCAATTTCTTGAGTTGGTAATAGTTGGCTTAAAAATTGCTAATTATTTGGTTAAGGCTAAATATTAATTTATTGCTATGTTTTAATCGCTATATAGTCAAGTGATTAAGTGTTGTATATAAATTGGGCAAGAATATGCCTCATCATGAGGCAATAATGATAATAAAATAACCCAATAAGCTGTTGTGTGAACATAACAACAAAGTATGTTTATATATACTAGATTGTTATCTGGTATAGCGAATAAAATCGACAAGTTTTTAGTTATTATAATCATCAATTTGAAGAGAATGCCTTCTAAATTGCTGGCATTGGTTCTAATTACGTTTGCCTGAAAAGCAAAGCGTCGCTGTATTAAGTATCGCAGCGAAATTATTTTGTCATCATTTTAAGGTATAATATGGTATTATTTTACCAATGTTTGCCGATAACAAACTAACGAGTTTGAATAAAAAGAGAATACTGTCACCAATGAGCATCACTATCTTAGTAAAAGGTAAAAACACACGTTTTGCGAAAAAAGTGTCTATTCGCAAGACTGTGAGTGTTTTAGTGGGTGTCTCTTTAGTATTTTTAGTATCCAGTAGAACAACAGAATCCGTGTACGAAAACCAAATAAGACTCAATGTTGTAAAGACTGGACTTGAGGAGCAGGCAAAAAGAGTCAACGAGCTCCACGAAGATACAGACCAGAAAATTGACGGTCTTATCAATCAATTGGCCCAAATGCAATCTAAATTAAATCAACTTGACACAATGTCAGTTAATTTGGCTGAAAAAAGTGGCCTGAACGAAGACGACTTCAAATTAAGTGAAGAGGTCAGAACAAATTTAAACAAAGATGCTGAGTTAACCACACAAATAAGTAAAGTGGCAGACGCGTTAGATTTTAAAATACAACAGCTCGCTGCACTTGAATCTATTTTACTTGGCCTCAATATAGAACAAGAGAGTAAATTGGCTGGTAGGCCAATTAGTAAAGGTTGGTTGTCGTCTTATTACGGCATTAGAAAAGATCCATTCACTGGCAAACCTGCAATGCACAAAGGCATTGACTTTGCCGGTGAGGCTGGAAGTAGTGTAATTTCAACGGGCGCAGGTGTAATTACTTGGTCTGGAAGTCGCTTTGGTTATGGCAATCTTGTGGAAATAGACCACGGCAATGGCCTGAAAACGCGTTATGGACATAACGATGTACTCACAGTACAAGTCGGTGATGTCGTAACCAAAGGACAAACTATTGCACTAATGGGAAATACAGGTCGTTCGACAGGCGCGCACGTGCATTACGAAGTGCTTAAAGACGGGCGGCAAGTTGACCCGCTTCCATATATCTATCATTAAACCTGCTTACTAATTCTCTTCATTAATTTCATTAGTTAACTAACTAATGATATTCATTGCCAATTTTATAATTGGTGTTTTTACATTATATGAAAATGGATGTCTTCATCGCATGTTCGTGAGTATTTTTAAGAAGATCTTTGGTACCCGTAACGACCGTTTGTTAAAAAAGTTACGAAAGACAGTACATCAAATTAACGCTTTAGAGGCAGATTTAGAGGCGTTGAGTGATGAAGCCCTTCGTGCTAAAACCGACGAGTTTAAGCAAAGGTTAGCTGATGGCGCCACGCTTGATAGCCTCATCGTAGAAGCATTTGCTGTCGTACGAGAAGCGAGTAAACGAGTGTACGGCATGCGCCACTTTGACGTGCAAATGAAAGGCGGGCTTGTTTTGCATCAAGGAAAGATCTCTGAAATGCGCACCGGTGAAGGTAAAACACTTACCGCAACTTTACCAACCTATCTTAATGCTCTTACTGGAAAAGGCGTTCATGTAATCACAGTTAACGATTACCTTGCCACGCGAGATGCCGATTGGAGCCGTAAGTTATTTTCATTCTTAGGCATGACCGTTGGTTGCAATATTCCTGGTATGTCTAGTCAAGATAAGCTTGCAGCATATTCAGCAGATATCACTTATGGTACCAATAACGAATTTGGTTTTGACTACTTGCGGGACAATATGGCTTTTAGCCCGAAAGACAGAGTCCAAAGACCACTTTACTTTGCTGTCATAGATGAAGTTGATTCAATTCTAATTGACGAAGCAAGGACCCCTCTTATTATATCTGGAGCGGCCGAAGACAGTTCTCAGCTATATAAACAAATCAATACGCTTATTCCAAAGCTGGTACAACAAGAAAAAGAAGACGAAGAACATGCTCATGGCGACGGTCACTATACCGTTGATGAAAAAGCAAAGCAGGTAAATTTGACTGAGAATGGTCAAATTTTTGTAGAAGAACTGCTTCAAGAAGCTGGATTAATTCAGCCGGGCGAATCATTATTTGCTGCTGCGAATATTCCTATGTTGCATCATATTAATGCTGCTCTTAGGGCACATAAGCTGTTTACTAAAGACGTTGATTACATCGTAAAAGACGACCAAATAGTAATAGTTGACGAACATACCGGTCGAACGATGGAAGGTCGTCGCTGGTCTGAAGGGTTACACCAAGCAGTTGAAGCGAAGGAAGGGGTCAAAATTCAGAATGAAAACCAGACCTTAGCATCGATAACGTTTCAGAACTACTTTAGACTGTATGACAAACTCGGTGGCATGACTGGTACAGCGGAAACGGAAGCTTTCGAGTTTCATAGCATATATGGGCTCGAAACTGTTGTCATACCCACCAACAAGCAAATGGTCAGAAAAGACCATGCTGACAAGATTTATCTAACAGCAGAAGAAAAATATATCGCCATTATTGAGGACATTAAAGATTGCGCTAAACGAGGGCAACCTGTTCTTGTGGGCACAATTTCAATAGAAAATTCAGAACTGCTTGCCGCTTTACTCAAAAAGAACAAAATTAAGCACAAAGTTTTGAATGCTAAATTCCACGCGCAAGAAGCTGATATTGTTGCAAACGCAGGTATGCCAGGTGCTGTCACTATTGCAACCAATATGGCTGGGCGTGGAACTGATATTGTGTTGGGCGGTAACTTAGACGTCATACTCAACGACTTGCAAAATGCTGATGACAAAAAGATCGAACAGGCTAAAGCACAGTGGCAGGAAAGACATGATGCAGTGTTGCAAGCCGGTGGATTGCATATCATCGGTACGGAAAGACATGAGTCTCGGAGAATTGATAATCAGCTTCGAGGCCGATCAGGTCGACAAGGCGATCCAGGCTCTTCGCGTTTCTATTTATCACTAGACGACCCATTAATGCGCATATTTGCCTCGGATAAAATGGGCAGTATGATGAAACGACTTGGAATGGAAAAAGGCGAATCAATCGAACATCCTTGGGTATCCAGAGCGATAGAAAATGCCCAGCGGAAAGTCGAAGGACGTAACTTTGATATTCGTAAACAATTACTTGAATATGATGATGTCGCTAATGATCAACGTAAAGTAATTTACGAACAAAGAAATGAACTACTGGATGAAGGCGATATTGCGGATACTATCAAAAACGTCAGAGAGGACGTTGTAAATACGGTTATAAGCCAATATATCCCACCTCAATCTCTTGAAGAAATGTGGGATGTTTCGGGCCTTGAGGAGCGATTGAAAAGTGACTATCTGCTGGATTTACCGATCCAGAAGATGCTTGATGAAGACGATAAACTCTACGAAGAGAAGTTGCGCGAATTCATTCTAGAGGAAGTTGTTAAAGCGTACGAAGAAAAAGAAAAAGCTGTGGGCAACGAAGTGTTACGATTGTTTGAAAAACAAATAATGTTACAAACGCTTGATAACCATTGGAAAGAACACTTAGCTGCTATGGATTACTTGCGTCAGAGCATCCATTTACGCTCTTATGCACAGAAAAACCCTAAACAAGAATACAAAAGAGAGTCTTTTGAATTATTCTCTGAGATGCTCGACAACTTAAAAATAGAAGTAATCAGTATACTGAGTAAAGTTCAAGTGAGACAAGAATCGGATGTAGAAGCGGTTGAAGCTCAAAGAAGGCGAGCAGAAGCTGAAAAAATGTTTGAGCACAAACAAGCCGATGAACCCGCTTCAGCTGAAGAAGCCGCAGCGCCTTCAAAACCAAAAACCGTTCAACGAAGCGGGCCTAAGGTAGGCAGAAACGAACCCTGTCCATGTGGTTCTGGAAAGAAATACAAACAGTGTCATGGAAAGCTTAGCTAAGCGAGTAAAGGTTGCGGTTGGCGTGATTCGACGACCGCAATCCGATGATTCAAATAATGAAAATTATCATTACTTTGTATGCCGAAGGAGCGCCGAGCAACACCAAGGCAATAAGTGGGAGTTTCCTGGTGGTAAGGTCGATGATAATGAATCTATAGAGCAAGCCTTATGCCGTGAGCTATCCGAAGAGATTGGCATTGAAGTTATATCATCTCAACCGTTAACCACGATTGCCTTTGATTACCCCGACAAGAAAGTCGAATTGTTTGTATATCTAGTGTCTGATTTTACGGGTATCGCCCACGGAGCTGAGGGCCAAGACTCTAAGTGGGTTTCATTTGAAGAGTTACTCCAATTGGATTTCCCGACAGCCAACAAAAAGATTTTGACAGCGCTTTCGGGCTAATTTTCGTTTCGACTAGTTTTGACTAGCACACAGACAAGAATGACGTTTAAAATTTAATCTTTGCTGCAGTGGCAAACGCCAATCCGTTTTTATAATAGGCCGCTTCTCCAATAAAATGTGGATAGGTGTCTTCGCCTTCCCAGCTTATTACTTCTTTGGAAAATGTTTCAAAACAAGGCTGCCCTTTACTAAGGAGCTTAAAATCATTGCTGTACAATTCTGGATGTATCATGGCGGATTTTTCTTGTTTACCCTCAACTTCAATTGACGGATAAGGTACTTCTGAGGCTAAATGAAAGGCATCAACAGGAGGCAATTCGTTTAATTGTTCACTGTTATATAGCTCTACAAACTCTAAGACTTTATGAGTCATAGTGATGGTTTGATGGTAAATTTCAGACTTTAAAAGTCCTTGAGGCTGAGGACCAACTTCTATCATTATCCCTCTTTTACCAAGAGTACAAAGGTAACCAAAATCAGAGTACGGTAGATTATTTTCAAATAAAATAACACTTTCTGGCATTTGATTTTTTACGTATCTAGCTAATTGTCTGTAGAATCCATTGTCTTCCAAAATGATAAGGGTAGGACCCATATTACTTGTGGTGTTATGAATATCTATTACAAGATCAGTTTTTGGGTCTGTCTTAGGGCCGTAACGCTCATTCATACTTTTGGCAATTGATTGTTCATTATTAAGTAAGGTGTTTTGTCGCCGTAGTGTTTCCAAATTGTCTATACTAAATAGGCGGTTTAAGTCTTCATCAATGTATCGAACTGATTTATCAATCGCCATTTTGTTCGAAAGAGCAAATTCTATATCTCCCGAAAACATAGTACTCAATGCTTTATCTGTTGTATCATTCAGCCAGTTCTTAACTGATTGTACCCCCGACATTTCGTTTCCATGAGTACCGCCTACAACCAAAATTTTGTTGATTTTATCTTCGTATTTCATAAGTCTTTAAAGTGAAATGAGTGGATTCTGTTATTACCCATTATATGGATTGTTATTATTTAAATTATTCAGCAACTCTTCTATATTTTCGATATCTTGCGGCGAGATCTGTTGTTTTGAGTTTGCTTGCGACGCCGAATCGAACCCATCAACTGACGGTGTATCGCTGATTTTATGTTCTTCGTCGGCCCATTGGCCCAAATCGATAAGCTGACATCGCTTACTGCAAAAGGGACGGTACACTGCGTCTGAGGACCAAATTACTGCCTTTTTACATTGAGGACAATTGACTTTCATTGAATGACCTTTTTATCTCGTATTGAGCACTAACAACAGGCAAGTTGAAAGGTAACTGAGGAAGTGACCGCTTCGCTCACTCCCGTTTCTTTTTCAAAGCGCATGAATTTCACGCCAAATCGGTTTCTACTGCCACTGACTACTGGGTACATATTGTCGTCATTGTTAATTTGTATTCGCACCAATTCAATTCTTTCTTCTGCTGAGCCTTGATAGTAGCCGCCACTGCTAGTAATCGATTGTAAAGACGTTTTTTCGCGTAAAAAAGACAGTAATAGCTGCAGGCTTTCAAATATTAATGTTAGTTGGCTAATCCAGTTTTCTACGTCCGTTCGCTTGTTTTCTTGGCTAGATTTTAACCAGCAAAAAAGGATTGGTAGATCAAAACTTGTTACGCCGCCAGGGATCCCGAACCTTTGTTTGATAGTATTCAAAAACTTGTCGTCTTTAAAGCTGGCGCCAAGCTTCTTGTTTTGTTTTATTTGCGCAGCGTATTTGTGCAAGTTTTTAAGGGCTAAAGTCAGAGCATCTTGGTCTATATCTGGATGTTGAGACCATTGAACGAGCTTTTTTTCGTGAGAGTCGATATCTCTTACGAAATCGGTTCTAAGATCGAGGCGATCGACCATATCGATAATATTAAAAAGGGTATCTAATATGTAGAGATATTGAAACTCAGTCTGAGCATTTCGTGCTTCGAATAACTGTGAGCAAAGCTGTTCTAGTCGCAAGTAGTTTCTCACTTTTTCGCAAAGTGGAAATTCATAAAGTGCGACTGACATCTTTACCTCCTTTTTTAATAGAATAATTGTTTTTCTTATATTCTACACAAAAATAGTGGTTGAAACATGTTAATTTGACTTAGTGACCAAATCTGCGCATCGAGTTCTGGCGTTCAAGCGCATAATTTCAACATCTGTTCGTGTAAATCGTCGAGCTGTTTGATCAAAAACGTCTTGTCTTGACTGTTATCGATTATTATATCAGACAGTTTTTGTTTGTCTTTTCTGGGCATTTGAGCTTTTATAATATTTTTAATCGTCTCTTCGTCACTGTGGTTATCGCGGTTGACAGTTCGTTCAATTTGCATTTCTTCGGGTAAATCAATAAGTGCATTGAGCCTTGTTAGTTTATGTAAATTATTCTCAAATAATAATGGAGCGGACAGTACACTATAAATAGAGTTTGTTCGTCCTAATTGGTTCATTAGTTCTTCGCGAATTAGAGGGTGCAGGATACTATTAAGCTTGTCTTTTAAGTCATTAGAACTAAAAGCGATTTGTCTGAGTTTGGCTCTATCTAGCGAGCCATCAGACGTTAGAATTTGTTCGCCAAACTCGGCTATCAGTAACGCCAGTCCTTTTGAATTTGGTTCGACCACCTGTCTAGCGACTATGTCGGCATCGACAACGTGTATTCCTTTGTGTGCTAGGTGAGCTGTAGCGGTCGTTTTTCCGCATCCAATTCCGCCTGTTAGACCTAATATACAAGGAGTTTTTATTTTATTAGAGCCTGAGTTCATAGTGTTGACAGGTACCAGTTTGCAATAGCGTCTCCATATAGCATGGTAACGAATCCAGCAGCAGCTAAGTAAGGACCAAATGGAATAGCCAGACTTGTCCCTTTATTTTGCTTTAGCATTAAAGCGATACCAACAAATGCACCAATTGACGAGGACAGCAGGATGACAATAGGCAAATGTTGCCAACTCACCCATACGCCAATCGCCGCTAGTAATTTAAAGTCACCATAGCCCATTCCTTCCTTACCAGTTAAAAGTTTAAATCCCCAATAAATGAGAAACAAAAATAAGTAGCCAAATACACCTCCCATAATAGAGTCTGTGGGATCAAGCAAAGGCGACCATGCAGCAGTGATAAGACCAATCCATAACATGGACAAAGTTAAGACATCAGGCAAAAACATTTCGTCTAAATCTATAAATGTCATTGCGACTAGTAACCAAGTGCAAATAATAAATGCAAAAGCAACAAGATTAAAACCTAAAATATATGCTACCCAAACGCTTAAGCAAGCGGTGAGCAACTCAACAAAAGGATATCGAATAGAAATAGGAGATCGGCATTTACTGCATTTTCCGGCCAACATTAGCCAGCTGATTATTGGGATATTTTCCCACACTTTAATTTTATGGCCGCATTTGGGACAACTTGAGTCAGGCTTGATTAAATCGAACCGTTCTTTGGTCTTTGACTCATCGACACCCTTGAGGTGAGCATCAATCTCTTCTTGCCAACTATTTTTCATCATTATCGGTAGGCGATATATCACGACATTTAAAAAGCTACCAACTAACAAAGACAATAAAAATGTGAAGGATAAATAAAACGGGGTAGAGCTGGAAAGTAAGTCAATCATAGTAGGTCTACTTTGTTAAAGTCGGCGCTTATACTAACTATGTACAGGGTTGAAAAAAAGTGGTTTTGAAAATAAATTTACAGTTCACAAGATATTCTTGGGGTAAATTTAACTCCGAAGTTTCAACCTAAATAGACCACTAATACAAACGCTGAGAGCGAGTTAAAGGGTAATATCTATGCCATTAAGAATTATGCGCGATTTGTTTAATTGCTTAACTTGAACATTGGTCCACCAAAAATTTCATGCTTGTGCCAATAACGTATTAAGCAATTTCTGTTTTTAAAGAGCGGTATAGTTCATTATTTATGAATTAGTGATTAAACTGTTTACGATAGGACACGGTATCTCGCTGAGAAAACACTCGTATCCTATACCGCTTTCTAAACAACCGCACCCATTTGGAATATTGGTAGGTACATCGCAATAATTAATCCACCAATCACCACGCCTAGCACCGCCATAATTAACGGTTCTAGTAGAGCAGTTAAGCCATCGACCATATCGTCTACTTCTGCCTCATATATGTTGGCAACCTTGCTAAGCATTTCGTCTACTGAACCGGATTCTTCACCAATTGCTACCATTTGGTTTACCATGTCAGGGAACACATTGGTGGCGCGCATGGCCACATTCATTTGGGTTCCGCCGGCGACCTCTTTTCTGATATACATTATAGCTTCACGGTACACTCCGTTGCCTGAAGCGCCAGCTGCAGACTCTAAAGCTCCAATTAATGGCACACCTGCAGCGAAGGTAGTAGACAAGGTACGAGTGAACCTTGCTATCGATGCTTTGATTAAAATATCTCCAATGACGGGCAGCTTTAATAGCCTTGCATCAACAAAGTCTCTTAATTTTAGGGAATTTCTGTGTGCTCTTCTAAATAAAAAACCGCCTGCAATTATGCCCATGAGGATAAAAATCCCATAAGA
>CBFIBG010000021.1:0-69533 GCA_965660815.1 Glaciecola sp. | reverse complement strand
TTAACCAACTGCGTTGGGCTCGATCAGTCAGGTAAGTCAAAAACGACTCTGAAAGATTTAGGCCCTGTGCCGTTTCATTCATAGCTTGACTAATTATAGAGAACGATTGTTTTTGCTTGTCTATGAACGAGTGTTGATGATGCAACGCGTTGAAAAATCGGGTTGTCATGGCTTTGGATATGAAAAGGTTTTGATTAAACCAATCGTTTACTAACGAAGTTGCTACGCTCTTTTTACACATCAATTATTAACCTCATTGCATTATATGATAGCCACCATCAATTAGATGGACGCCACCTGTAATATGTTTTGCTTCTTCACTGGCTAAAAATACTGCATAGGATCCTACATCCTCAATTGAGCAAAGTGTCCTTATCGGAGCTTTGTCTGCAGCTTGATTAAGCATCTCATCAAAATGTGCAATTCCACTAGCCGCTCTGGTTTTTAAAGGACCAGGAGAAAGTGCGTGAACAGAAATTCCTCGTTCGCCTAATTCAGCGGCTGCATAGCGAGTTACCGATTCAAGTGCCGCTTTTACAGGGCCCATAATATTGTAATCTTTTACGACTTTTTCAGAGCCATAAAAGCTTACCGTGATGCAAGTACTGTTTGGTTTCATAAGTGGTTCTGAAAGGTGAATCATTCTCAAAAAAGAATGTACTGAAATGTCCATCGCTTTACCAAAGCCTTCTGATGAACAGTCTATCACTCGACCTTTTAGATCTTGTTGAGGGCAAAATGCAATAGAGTGCAAAAGAATGTCTAGCGAACCCCACTGACATTTAATTTTGTCAAACACCCGGTCTAATTGATTGGGTTGTGACACATCTAAAGGTTCTATGATTTGCGCACCAAGCTCTTCAGCTAATGGACGCACGTAGGTTTCTGCTTTGGCATTGAGATAGGTAATTGCCAATTCAGCACCTTGTTGATGAAATGCTTTAGCGCAACCATAAGCAATTGAACTGTCGTTCGCGACCCCAACAATGAGTGCTTTTTTCCCCTTTAGACTGAACATGCATTACCCCTATTTAATAAAATAAATTGAATGAACGAAAAAATGTGGCTTCACAAAAAGCTAGCCCACTTGTTTTTGATGACATTAATGCATAAAAGAAATCAATACTTTTTGATGTCGAATAATCAATGCTTAGATGGTAAATAGGTATTTAGAAACTTGTGCACTAAGTTAAAACAGTGACATTAAAATACAAATCAATCAGCTCAAAATAATAATATATCGATTCCACCTTATGTCCCATGTTATCGGTTATATCCATCCTAACTGAAGTGTAGTAGTCTTCAAAAAATTTCTTGAATTAGCTATTTGAATTATTTATGTAGGAGTCAAGATTTATGCGTTGCTTGATAAAATATGTAGTTGGTTGGAATTGATTTATCCTCAGGTTCAGTGAGTCAAATAATGTTATAAAGCTAAAGTATTATCTAAAATTTGACCTTCATGCATTCACAAGTTGGAATATACACATTTTGGGGCAAAACTAAGCGTTGGATTCAACTTTGAGCCAATGCAATCATAACAAACAATCCCTGCTAAAAATAAGAGATGGCACTTATTATTGTCAATATAAATGCAAACCAGCTAACTAAAACGACGATGGCTTTTTTGTTCAATCCAAACGTAATTATCGTTTTCTTGTGGTCATTGATCTTTTCAAATGTTGTTACTAAATACGCCACAATTACGGTGACTAATAATCCGGTAGCATTATACCAAAACCAAAACAAATCGCTGCCAGATAACCAGAAAAAAAGGTTTATTCCTACACCGCTTAATAACCCTGTGCTTGCCGCGACAGAGCCAACGTTTCTGCTGTATATACCCATTATAAAAATCGCTAAAATAGGGCCGTAAAAAACAGAACCTATTTTATTGATAGCTTCAATAATGGTTGGGGCAATATCATCAATAACCGTTGAAAGACCTATGGTAACAAGCCCCCAGAATATTCCCATAGCCTTAGCAAACAAAAGATTTTGTTGACCACTAATTTTTTTGCCAGTTAGTCTGATAATATCTTGCGTGGATACCGCTGCAAGGCTGTTTACAGCCGAGCTCAGGGATGACATTGCAGCCGCCATAATAGCCACAATCAAAATGCCAATTAATCCATTTGGCATGTATTCGATAATAAAGAGAGGCACCATCCAGTCCGGATTTTCTGCTGGTATTGTATTAGCAAACTGAGGTGTGAGATTAATCAATGCGCCAATAGCAAGGCCGCTTAGGCAGTAAAGAAGCGTAACAGGAAATCGACATAATCCGACGGTAATGAGTATTTTTCTTAAATCGCTCAACGACTTGCTAGATAAGCTTCTTTGAGCTTCGGATTGGTCGCATCCATAATAAGAAGCATACAATATTAAGCCGCCAAAAAGCATTGGCAGAAAGCCGAAGTCGTTGCCGTTTAGTCCGGAACCGGAATAATTAATCGCAGTGAGTCGTTCAGGCTCTGTATTATCCAACAAAGTTTGCCATCCTCCCAAATGACTTAAGGCGACGTACAAACACGCGAGCGCACCTAAAATAATGAGTATCATCTGAATGGCATCGCCAATTACTACGGCTTTCATTCCACCCGATGTACTGTATATGAGTGTGATAAGGCCTATACACGTAATGCTTAGCCAAAAAGGCAGATTAAGCGTACTTTGAAGCACAATGGTGATGGCGTAAATCATGATAGCAGTGGCGAATGAACGACTTATCTGAAAAACAACACTTATCAAAACACGGGTAAATTGATTAAAACGCTTTTCTAAAAAATCGTAGACGCTTATGACCCCGCTGGCATGTAAGCTAGGTAATAGAAACCAAAGTAAGAACAGCATAGCCAGAGGGATGGCCAATTCATAGGATAACCATATTAACCCACCATCTTCTCGTAGGCCTACAAAAGCCGGGGCAGATATGAAACTCACTGCAGAAAGTTGAGTGGCCATGACAGATAGGGATAAGGCTTGCCAAGGCAGTGTTCGTCCACCCAAGAAGTAATCTGACTGATCTTTTTGCTTGCGATAATAAAATCCTATGCCAAGCATAAAGAGCAAATAAAACCCGATTATTATGTAATCAATGAGCGCCATTAATATTCAATATAATTCGATACGATAAGACCAGTATAGCAATGTGCAGCCAACAAATGGAGAGTGCTTATTCAATAATGGATTATATTCCACCATTACGCCTTCTTAACGGTTTAACCGAGTATGCCAATAGCTCTATTTTCATGATGACTGTGTTTATTGATTCAAGATGATATAAACCTGCTAAATGTAGAAATTGCTATCATAATTAACATCTATTTAGAACATTTTTTTATCTTATGCGTAATAATTATAAGTGTTGAATTTAAGTGTTCGTAAACCTACAACAAAATAACTGGAAAATATTATGCATTCTAGTCACTTAGTATCCAAAATAAGTTTAATAGAAGATTTTGCTCGTAAGTTGAGAGAAACGATATACAAAGAATGTAACGTTCAACTTTCACGAGAAGACGTATTGAATGCTTATACTAAGGCTAGATTTGAACAAAGTTGGGAGCAGTTTTTTACACTAAATTACTCACCTTCTAAAGAACAATTCCATTCGCTTTACAATAAGTTGAAAGGGGCTAAACCCGCTGGTATTAATTCGTTGGTTAGTGGTCGCTCTGGACGCGGGCAAAACCTATGGTGGTCTGAGTTAATTAATGGTGCCATTGAGAGCCCCCTCAGCCCCGATTATGCTAAAAATGTGGTGATATTAGACCTTGATTTCTTTTGCTGGGAACGCTCCATTACGTCTAAACACTACACATCAATAAACGATATTAGAAACTGCGCACCACTTACTCTAAATAAAGTTACGATTTTGAACCTGTATGAACTTTGCTACTCTGCTAATATGGAAAACTTGCTACATCCTATATCAGGCTACTTAAGAGCAATTTTAAAAGATATATGCGACCACAAAACACTGTTGATTTTGGATTCTCCCCATCTTCTTCCAGAAGACTTAGTCGAATGGGCTCTTGTGGAGTTTCAAGGACGAACTAAATGCAGTTTTTCCAAATTAGATGCGCGCAAAGAAGTGGTCAGGATGGGCGCCGAAGAGATGTTTAATTACAACGTAAATTTAAGTCAGTCTGATACAGCAAGCCAAAATAATGTGATATACGGCGTTAAATTTTCACGGTAACTCTTCAAGTAGCCCACTTTATTATTTGCATGTGATAACCTCAGATTGGAGACTGATACTCAGGTAAGGTCTTCTTCGGGACCAATAATATTCTATTTGTCTTATCACAAATGCGGTATCAAATATACTAAATGCATTACCCCTTTTTGCATTGTAGATAGCGGCAAAAAACCATCCTTTTTTTAATGAATATTGTTGAACTTTAGACTCTCTAGGGTACATACTAACCGTTGGAGAATTCAAAATAGGTATTGATAATGAAA
Organism: Glaciecola sp.; assembly: GCA_965660815.1. GTDB lineage: Bacteria > Pseudomonadota > Gammaproteobacteria > Enterobacterales > Alteromonadaceae > Glaciecola. The sequence goes on along the minus strand of CBFIBG010000021.1, from coordinate 65,066 downwards.
AACGTGATTAGCGCAATATTGCTTTCCTTGGTGTTAACAGGTTGCGAGGATGCATCGCAAAAAATCGAGGAAGCTCAGCAAGCCGCCAATGATGCCCTCGAGTCAGTTCAGCAATCGTTAGACTCTTTCGATATTAATGAGCTCAATTTAGAACGTTTCGGGGATGCTGCAAGATACGCTAATGAACTTGCTGTTAGTATAAGAGCAAGCCTTGAAGCGAATTTGAACGACCCAGAAGCTTTTAGTAATGTGCAGGACAAAGTGCAAAACGCGTATGCCTGCATGGTGGAAGCAACCTCAGAATCAAAAGCGCAGCAATTTGCAAACAAACTGCTTGGTAGTATACAAGATGAACAAGCAATCACCTTAATTGAACGAGCTATGGAAAAAGCGCAAGATGCTCAACAGTGCATAATGTAATATGCTCGACAACTGCAGACTCTAAGCGTCTCACTTATTAAACATCCTGTTGGTATTTACAATTTTGTATGGAGAATAAATGTTCAATCTAGTGCCTTCGAATCGTCAAGAATTTCTGCTCCAAGTACTTATTGCATATATAAATGACGATTACAAAAATGAGGCACTGAACATTTTTGAACCCTCTATTGTTATGGTAGAAAGTCAAGGCATGAAGCACTATGTCAATATGGGCATAGCGCAACAATGTCGCGTGTCCATGAATATTGATTTTCCACTTGTCACGCGCGGAATTTATCAATTGTGCCGCCAAATATTAGGCGAAGAAAAGGTGCCCAAAGAGTCGCCCTACAAGCGCGAAGTGATGGTTTGGCGAATAGAGCAAATGTTGCGAAGCGAAGATTTTTCGAACCATAGTGATGCCAAATTCGCAAATGAATACTGGCAAAAAGCGCAAGATCCCGATAAAGCTCGTTTCATGTTGGCGCACAGCACCGCAGACGTGTTTGAACAATACATGCAGTTTCGCCCATATTGGTTTGAATTATGGCAACAAGGCGGTTCGGTCTTTACGGAAAGTGCTGAAAATGACTCAGCTGGAAAATTACTTGAGCCATGGCAAAAAAGGCTGTGGCAATTATTGGTCAATAACGACGATTGGTATCCCGCCAAAATAATAAAGCATGCAACAAACAAGTTTGAAGTAGACAAGTTTGATTTGCCAAAAGTAATTTATATATTTGTGGTAAATGCGTTTACTAAAGAGCAACTCGATTTTTTGGTAACCATCAGCCAACAGGTAGAAATTTATCTTTTCCACTTAAACCCTAGCGTAGAGTATTGGGGAGATCTAGTTTCTGAAAAATCGTTAGTAAAGCAACAATTAAAACAAAAAATAAAGTTGGAATTGAGTACGTTTGAGCGTGAAGATAATTCTAATATTCTGTTGTCCAACCTTGGAGCACAAGGAAGAACATTACTCAAACAATTGAGCGACACGGATTATTTAGACTACACCGATAATCAATTGTTTGAACGGACCATTGCAGATGACGCCTCGAAAAACGCTACCTTATTGAACGCAATACAGCATGATTTAATATCGGCGAAACAAGGTCAATCAAATAATATTCAACTAGATAACTCAGTGAGCGTGCACGATTGTCACAGTCACTTACGAGAAATCCAAGTGCTTCATGACTTTCTGCTGCATATGATTAATGAAGATGAGGCGATACAACCTCACGACATCATTGTGCTGTGTCCAGCGGTCGAAGATTACGCTCCATACGTAAAAGGCGTATTTAGAGGTCCGTACGATGATGATGACCAAGATGATCCTAAACTAGTTTGTTCAATCGCTGATAGAGCGCCACTTGACGCTGATCCTACCGTAGCCATGTTCATGGATATGCTAGCGTTGCCGGATAGTCGATTTTCGGTTTCAAGTATTATTGACTATTTGCAGATTGAAAGCGTGCAGACTAAGTTTGGCCTTAATCAGGATGAAGTTGAAGTTTGCGAGAAATGGATAGCCAATGCGAATATTTTCTGGGGTAAAGATGCTATCCATAAGTCTTCCGTCTTAGGCATTGAAAGCTGCGAGCAAACTTACACTTGGGAGTGGGGGCTTGAACGCCTTCTTAAATCCGCTTTGTATTCCGATTCAGAAAAAGCCAATTTACCTTTTGGTGTACTACAGAGCGTAGAAGGTTTAAGCATGCAAACCTTGGGTAAATTGGTATTATTTATAGACACTTTGCAAACCATATATTCAGAATCACAAAAGCACAGAAATATGAGTGATTGGTTGAATTATATGCGTACAGAGATCGTACTCAATTTATTTGAATCTAAAAATAATTCGCGCTCTGTTGATGCAATTTTAAAAGCACTTGAACAAATTAATTCGAATTTGTTGAAGGCCGATTATGATGAAACCGTGAGTTTGAGCGTGGCTAGAGAAGCGCTTAAACAAATACTATCAAAGCCAGATCCGTTAAATCAGTTCAACACAGGGCAAGTGACCTTTTGCTCAATGGTGCCGATGCGCAGCGTACCATTTAAAGTCATCTGCATTTTAGGATTAAACGATGGCGTTTTTCCAAGAGTGAGCCAACCCTTGTCGATCGATCTTTTATCGCTTGATCAGCCCCAAATAACCGATAGATCAAGAAGAAACGAAGACAGATACATGTTTCTTGAGGCCATAATTTCTGCCCGAGACTATTTATATTTGAGCTTTCAAGGTAGGAGCATTAAAAACAATAGTGCCAGAGAACCTAGCTTAGTGTTGCGGGAGTTTTGCGACTACATCCACTCAGTATTTGGACTTGATGTTCGCAATGTTCATCCGTTACAGCCGTTTAGTTTAAGAGCGTTCGACCAAAATAATTTGAAACATCCCCTATACGCAAAGCGCCCATCGTTCAGCGCCCCTTATTTAAAAATTGCCACCAGTCAGCGTGAAGAATGCCCACCTTTATCGGCTCAATTCGATACACCTGACAGCATTTCGGTTAGTGTTTTGTCTCAGTTTTTCAAACATCCGCTGGCCAGTTTTGCTGAACATCACCTGCAATTGAGATTTGATAACTTTGTTGAGGTGCAAAGTGATGTTGAACCTTTCGTACTGGATGGTCTTACAAAATATCAATTAAATGTCAGTATGCTAAAAGATTTAGCAGAGCCAGCACAGCAGGCTTTTAAGCATTGCATGGACGAAGCTAAAAAGTCTGGAGATATTCCACAGCACGAAATCAGCATGCAAACTTACAGCAAAGTTTACGACACATTGAAAAATCAGCTTGATACGCGAGAGTATCAAGCTGCGCATGTTAGTAAAGAGTTTAGAGTAGAGTTATTCGTTGATAATGAATCGGTTTTTTTAACCGGCAACATGCCAGTATTAGAGAGTGATAATAAAACGAGCCATTATTTTTTAGCGGAAGTGGCAAGTCCTAAAATAATGTTTGAATTTTGCATGAATCACGCCGTTAAGTGCCTAAGCCTTGGGCAGTCATTAAACAGTACTCTTGCGTTTATCAATGTAAAAGAATACCTGAAAGCGTTGATGAAATATTTTGCTGGTGAAACAGATAATCAACCCATTGCCAAGCTCAACATGTTGCAATTGAATGCAAATAACTTTCCTATAGAGAACGCCAAACACTTCTTAGACAAAGTGTTGCGTGGGTATAAAATTGGCATGCAAACACCAAGTTTAATGCACGTTGCCCTAGGGGCTGTGTTGAACGAGAAAGTATCAAAAACCTCTTTAGACGAAAGCTTTGACAATACGACGATGTCGGCATGTCTATCCAGTGACGCTAGTGAGATAGATGGACTTAAGGAACATATTATAAAACAGATCGAAAAACTGTATGTTCTTGACGAATATACAGATTTATTTTTCAAAGATGATGTAATCGAAAATACATTGAATATTCTTGAGCTTACCAAAGTGTATTGTGATTATTTACCGAGTGGTTGGAGTCAATCAAAATGACAATAAACGACTCAAATAGCTCGTTAGAGCAAGAGACTAACAACTGCATCGACAATCTTGCGACTGATCCAACGTCGGCACTTGCAATACAGCCATTAAACGTAGCTGATATGCATCTTTCAGGCAGGCATATTATAGAGGCCAGCGCAGGCACTGGAAAAACTTACAACATTACTCGGATTGTGATCCGCTTATTACTGGAACAGCAAGTTGAGCTAAAAAAAATCTTAATTGTGACCTTTACTAAGGCCGCTACTCAAGAATTAAAAGGTCGAATTGCCAAAGAAATAAACCAGCTTTTGCATTACCTTGAAAAGACTCCAGAAAAAATTGAAACCCTGTTCAATAAGTTTATTGCTAACATAAAGCTTGAGACGACAGAACCTTCAAATCTAACGCCAGATTCCCCCCAAGTTAATGAGCCGTCTGAATCTAACGACGCTAAATCAATGTTTCGGCTACAACAGCAGCGTGCCAAATTACTCTTAAAGGCGGCATCTCTTTCGCTTGATGAAGCTTCAATTTTTACTATCCACAGTTTTTGTCAACGAGTATTAAAGCAATCTGCGTTTATGCGGCAGAAAAGCTTTTCGTTCGATTTAATCAATCAATCAGAACCCTATTATATACAAGCTATACAAGATTTCTTTAGAAGAAATGCGAACAACAGCGACGTATTAAGTGCGCTTGAGTTTCTGAAGATTAAATCGCCTAATGAGTTTTATCATTATTTTTATCTTGCCTTTGAAGGTACGGATGATGTGGAATGCGCCATAAGAGTAGCTGAACACAGTAATGAAGATGATACGGATTATAGTGTCGCAAGTCTGTCCGATTTAAACGAACAGTTTTCGGCGTTAAAAAAATGTGAGATAGATCTGTTCTTTGAACAATATCAGACCTCTATCGAACAGTTTAACGATTTCATAGTTAAGAATGAAACCCGCTATCGACAAGGCATAGAGGAGCACTCAAATGCTAATACTGCAGAAAAACAACAAAGAGATTTGACTCTTGCTGTTGAATTTTTTAAACGCGAATCGTCACTGAAAGCCCCTGCAAAGTCAGCATTAAATGCGATATTTCAACAAAAGAAATTAGCGTTCTGTTTTACCGATCCAAACGACGTTAAGCCACTTTACTCTGCCACGAAAAATATCCTTAAAGGAATTGAACAACTAAATAAAGAGTTAAAATCACTGGGCAGCAGAGAAAAAAAGCAGTTAGAAGATGTGCGCTTAACATTACGGGGCAAGTATTTCCAACTAATGGTTGATTGCATTAAAAACATTAAAGCTGACGCCACTATGGCAAAACAAAGGCGCGAAGTGATTGATCATAACGATACGATAATAGAGTTATCGGACGCCATAAAGTCGGGTAATGACAATGTGATCAAATATATTCAAGAATCCTTTCCATTTGCTTTGATAGATGAGTTTCAAGACACCGATAACCTCCAATACAGTATATTTTCAAGGTGTTATCCGTCTCAAGGGAAGAATTTATTATTGATGATAGGCGATCCTAAACAGGCTATTTATGCGTTTAGAGGCAGCGATATCAATACCTACATAAATGCACGAGTAGACGCTGATTTTATATGGTCGATGCAATCCAATTTCCGCTCTTCTGAGTCGATGATAGACGCCTATAACGTATTGTTTTCTGGCAAAAGCGTGAACCAGTATTCATTAGACGAGATAAAAAATCAACTGCAAGAGAGCGCCACTACCTCAAGCGAAACCTGCCAGTCCTCGCCAAGTGAAAATGAAGACCAAGCTAGCTGTTCCAATCGCGCTGATTCGCAGTCAGCTTTCGGTTCGTTGATAGATTATCCTTGGATTAACAAAGGTGAAGGCGTCGATATTTCTCCGTTTAATGATACGGTTAACGGCTCCATCTGTTTTCAAATAAATACGGATACGTGGCCAACCAGTCGCGGTAATGCTCAGTTTAAAGAGCCACAAGCTTACGCAGTTGCCAATGAAATTATTCGCTTAACTCATGAGGCCACAATTAATGGTTCTTCAGTGCAACCAAAAGACATAGCAGTATTAATACCGGGCAAAAGCGAGGCTGGCACCATCAAACAAGTGTTGGATGAATGTAACATTCCTAACGTATTTTTAAGTGAAAAATCTAATGTGTTCCAAAGTGAAGAAGCCAATTCAACGTTTTATGCGTTAGACGGGATTTTGCATTCAAACGACAATAGAAAGTTTATGCGTGCGCTAAGTAGCGAGTTATTTGGGTTAAATGTTCATGATTTATTAAGGATGCAATCAGATATTGCCATGTTTGATCAATTCAAACAGCAGTTCGCTACTTTAAAGCAAACCTGGCTAAAAGACGGCGTGTTGGTCATGCTGACGCAACTGTTAAAATCGCAATTTAATACAACTAGATCGAATGCTAGCAAAGAGCGCATTCTCACCAATTATAATCATATAGCTGAGTTATTGAATGAACAAAGCAAAGTGAGTGAACATGCTTACCAGTTACTGACATGGCTCAAAAAACAGTTGCCAAATACTGGCGTAGATACGGAAAATCAGCAAGAGACGGAAAATGAACAACGCCTTGAATCAGATGATGCGTTGGTTAAATTAGTCACATTGCATGGTTCAAAAGGGTTGGAATACCCCATTGTATTTATTCCGTATGCAGGTTTTGCAAAACCATCGCGAACTCAGCAATTATATAAATATTATGATAAAAATAGAAAATCCAATGTAATCAGCGTTGGAGCGACAGCTGACATTGAGGCGCTAGCAGAGCAACAAAGCACCGAAGAAGAAATGCGGCTTCTCTATGTGGGTATAACAAGAGCAATATACAAATGTTACTTGGGAGTGGGAAAACCAACTAGCTTGGCTAAGACGCCTTTAGCACGAGTCATTGAAAGTCAGGCGATAGACCAAGAATTACCGCCTGAAACTATCGAGTCAATGGCAAATAAAGAGCCTGAACTGTTTTCAATCAACCCATTTAATAACGACATACAGGTTAGTGCTAATCAAACCATTTATCAGTCAGTAGGCGTTCAAACCAGTGTCTTTAATGGCAACAGTTCCCAGCGTTGGCAACTGGCGTCTTTCTCTTATATTGCGAAACAAAATACGCATAATGAAAAACCTCGATTTGTTGACATGACCAAAAAGGAGCGAGATGAAGATGTCACTCTGCCAGAACAAGATGCATCAGTCTCCATGCTCAGTGAATATAGGTTTACCATGGAAAAAAGCGCAGACACAGGTACTTTACTTCACAATCTATTAGAAGATCATGAATTTACTCAGTCATTTAAAATCGAACATGACAATCCTCATATTCGTTTTTATGAGCATTCTGAACGCGAATGCGACTTAAAGGAGCTTGAAATATGGTTAAACGATGTTTTATCGACTCCCATACCAAACATGCACCAACCCACTGTGTTCCAACTTTCAACATTAAATCAGTCTCGTGTACTTAAGGAGCCTGAGTTTTATTTTCCTATAAGAGACTGTCATTCTCATCAGTTGAACAAATTAATAAATACTCATCGTCAATCACAAGGGTTTGTGCAACAAACTACGAATGACCTGGTATCCCTTGACCAAGTAAACGATTTAGTCTCAGAACTAGCCATCGGCTCGCTAACGGGCATGATGCATGGTTTCATTGATTTACTATTTGAATTTGATGGTAAGTATTACGTTGCAGACTACAAATCGAATTATCTGGGCAATAAGCCGAGTGATTACCTTGGCTCATCTTTGAAAACAGCAATACAAAGTCATTTGTACGACTTGCAATACCTGATTTATTCTTGGGCACTTGATCGCTACCTTGCTCAAAGAGTGCCGGACTATAACCGAGAGACCCATTTTGGTGGTGTTTATTATTTTTTCCTAAGAGGTATGTCTGATTCATTCCCTCCAGGCAGCGGGATTTTTTCGACAAGTATCAGTGATGCGACATGGGACTTACTCGATGAAATATTGGGTATAAGGCTGCACGAGGCAGAAATATGAAGCAAGTATATTGGCGTTCCGTTTTCCAAGACTTATCCGGCGCAAATATCAACGACGCTGCTCTGGTGGGGAAAGTTCTACAGTATTATCCCGTACCTAATGAATGCGTTGGACTATCAAGTTACGATGCTTATAGGGTCTTATTTACTATTTTGCTTAAATTGCATGGATCACTGTTAAAGGGGCATACCGGCTTAAATTTACATCACATCGCTGGTAAGCGTATTTTTTCAGACGTTGAACCTCTGCATGATCCAGAGCATATGTTAACCGAATTTGAACAATTAAACGAAACGCTCAAAACAATACCAGACAACGCACAAGACTCATTGCAAGACATTACACACGACGTATTAGAGAACGGTGCTAATACTACAGAAGAGACAGGAGTTGTGCTACCTGACGTCGACATTATTACTTCGTTGTTAAAAGCTTGGTTTAATACTCAAAATATTTCACCTCCATATGTTTTACACGAACATTTTTTGGTTATAAAACGTTACTTTGATTATGAGCGATTTATTTTCGAGAAAGTACACACCATCACAAACACACTCATGTTCAAAATAGAAGCAAAGCATAGGGATGTGTTTCGTCAATTGTTCGATAAGCCGGTTAGAAAGAGCAAACAAGCACAAGCCGTTGCCTGTGCTATGGCGCAGCAATTTCTGATTTTAAATGGTGGGCCGGGCACTGGCAAAACTTACACAGTGGCTAGAATATTAATCATGCTAAAATTTATGCATCCTGCTATGCAGATTTCATTGGCTGCACCCACAGGAAAAGCCGCGCATCGACTAAGTGAGAGTTTGAAACAAACGTTAGAAAGAGTAGGGCTAAGTGAACAGTTAGCGAACATTTGCAGCAAATTACCAAACAAGGCCCATACAATTCATAGTTTAATTGGCACGGAAAAAGGCAGTGCGGCGGTTCGTAGAAATCAGTCCAATCCTATGCCATGTGATCTGTTGGTGATAGACGAGTTTTCGATGGTAGATAGCGCTCTATTTGCAAAGGTATTAAATGCGTGTAAGTCAGACTGTAGACTCATTTTAGTTGGAGATGCACAACAATTGCCATCTGTGGAGCCCGGGAATGTGTTGCATGATCTTGTTGCGAACAGTAAAGATGTAAAGTCAATTGAAATGTCCAGCTTTATTGCTGAGTTAACAGGTACACATGCGACTGTAGAGGGAAATACGCAATTCGATCATATTGTAACTTTGGCAGACAATCACCGCTCTATACAAAACATTAACGACATAGCAAATGGAGTGATTGAAAAGCGAGTGGATGAGGTTGTAAGACTCGTTTCTGATAAAGGACTGTTGTCAGATCATATAGAGTTAAATGACTATTTAATGCTTCAAAGTAAAAGTCTTAAACATTTTGCTGACGAATATTTGAGGGTATTAAAACATGCAGTGTCAGTACACGACCTTTTTGATTTATTTGCGAGCTTTAGAGTCTTGTGCCCAATACGAAAAGGGTTGCATGGAGTGGAAGCTATCAATAATTGGTTTGCTCAAAGAGTTTTAGCCGACCAAGGAAAAAATACAAATGCAGAGTTTTTCCATGGGCAACCGATAATTATCACCGAAAACGATCCTTCGACAGGTTTGAGTAACGGAGATTTTGGCGTTATCTGGAAAGACGATAACGATGAAAGCCAATTAATCGCGCATATTGAGCGTGATAATCTGGACAAAAAAGACGTTCAATCAAGTCAACTCAAATTAAGCGTGAACAGATTACCTAAAATTGAGACCGCTTTTGCATTAACAATCCATAAAACGCAAGGGAGCGAATTTGATAGAGTATTGTTGGTTTTGCCTTATGACCTGACTCAGGGATGCACTCGAGAGCTACTATACACCGGCATTACCCGAGCCAAGGCAGATATAAAAATACTCGCTCGTGAACAAACGCTTCGAGCGAGTATCGAACTGACCAATAAAAGAAATACCGTACTAGGGTTATTAACCAATTAAATGTCTTTAAGCATTAGACTGCGACAAAGTCGTTTGGTACTTATACCGACATGGTCTCTTGCTAGTCACTCTTAGACCGGTTAATTCAAACTGAGAGTCGGTTAATTATTGTTTAAGGCATCTTATTTGCTACGTTCTCAACCTCTTGCCACACTCTTAAAACATTTTCATTTAATATTTTTTTAATGTCGGACTCTGAATATCCTCTCTCAATAAGCCCTTGTACGAGATTGGGGAAACTGGCAACATCTTTCAAATTAATGGGAAGTGAATCACCTACACCATCATAATCAGAGCCTATGCCGATGTAATCAATGCCGACAAGGTCACGAACATAATCAATGTGATCTAATACGTCTTCAAGCGTGGCAAACGGATATGGGTTTTCCTCTGCATAACGGGCATTAAATAAAGCGACTTGTTCTGAATCGGCGCCGTAACTATCAATTAATTTTTGGCGCTCTTTGCCTCTGTTGTCTCTCCAATAGCGAGCGGCAGGGCTTATGAAACCTGAACCAAAATTAATCATAATTACGCCGCCATTTTCTGCTAATTTGATGACCATATCATCTGTCATGTTACGTTCAAATCCAGGAGTAAAACGACGTAAAGATGAATGTGAGGCTATCACAGGCGCTTTTGACACTTCTAAAGTTTGATAAAATGCGTCATCAGAAACATGGGAGATGTCAACAATAATGCCCAGTTCGTTCATGCGTTGCACCATTTTAACACCAAATGGACTTAAGCCTTTCCATTGCCTTCTTAAATCATAAGACGAATCACTTATATGATTTGATTGAGAGTGCGCAAGCGTAATGTAGCGTATACCTCTATCGTAAAACGTTTCAAGAGTTTCTAAAGAGCCTTGCACTGGCGAGCCATTCTCCATGCCCATCGGAAGTGAAATAAGTCCTTTAGCAAAATTGTTTTTAACGTCAGCGACCGAATAAGCAAGCGCAAATTTGTCTGGCGCTCTGCCCACAATGGCTTCGACAGAATCAATCAAACGATGTGCAAGTTTAGTTGAGGCATCAGAGTTATCTAAACTTGCAGGTACATAGATAGACATGAAGGGCGCGTCTAAACCGCCTTGAATCGCTCTTGGATAGTCAAAGTCTCCTCCCGTTGTAGCCTTTGTTACATCCACCCATTTTTTCTCTACTCGATAGGGTACGTCAATGTGACCATCAACAATCATGTTTTCTTGTACGATACGATTGGCAGCTTGTTTTGCGGTTTCTTTGGGAAGACTTTGGCAACCTAATATTGTAAAAGCGCCGACAAATGAGAAAACAATAAGGCGTATTTGAGGCATGTACGTCTCCTTAAGAGTTATTAGCCAATTATAATTAGAATTTTGTCCTTGGTTCCACCCCTATTATAACATCCGAACAGCGAAAATGATCTGAAGTGTTATTATTGAAACAGGTCAGTTAAGTGAACGTATTATTTAACCGCTTTTATTCCATGGCATTTTCGCAAGTATTAGTGTCAAAACATTTGTGTTGGTAGCACCGGCTATTATCAAAAAGACGCCTATCAATAATGTTAGGTATGAAAATACGTTCGATACCAGCAGAGCCAAAAGGCTGAAAAATAAAATTAAAAAACCAAGCAATAATTGCACTTGCCGTTTGATAGGAAATACTTCTTGACCTGAAGCTTGAGTGATCAGCCCTGCTTTTTGCCAAGCTTCAATGCCACCTTGCACGTTATATAGGGTTATGTCGGGTTTTTCGAGCAGTAGCTTTTTACAGGCTTTTTTACCTCTGACGCCTTTTTGGCAATAAACAAGGTAGTGGTCTGATTCAGGTAATTTTTGCGCTGATAGGCTACCGAGGGGATGCAAGCTAGAGCCGGGGATATATTGGTTGTAATGCTCCAATGGCTCCCTGACATCAATAAATAATGCGTTTTCTTTTTGAAAGATTGCTACTGCTTGCTGCGGGGTTATTTCTTGTACAGTCATTATTAAAGCACTGGTAAATAATTAAAACTGTAACATCACAAGGCAATGTCATCCAGAATTAAACTTATGCTTGATACCTTCATACGCGTAAAACGTTTTTAATGCTAATCGTCTAAAACTTGCTAATGGAAATCTTTTTAGAGGCGAGTGGTAAAAAGGCAAATTAGGTAATGCATCTGGCTCTTTATAAAGTTGAGCAAGTCTTAACCCCGCTTGTATTGAGAAGGCTAAACCAGCTCCACAATATCCTGCGCTGTACAATGTATTCGAAGATATATTGTGAAAGATTCTAGGATAATTATCTAACGAGATGGCGACCCAGCCACTGTGAAATTCACTTATTTTAATGTCATGAAGACATGTAAACGTCGATTTCAATCCGTTCAGCAAATGATGTGCGTATTTTGGATCGCTCGCATTCTTGCCATCAATCGCTCCTCTGCCACCAAACAAAAGTCTATTATCGGGTAAAAGCCGGTAATAATATTTTAAAGCTCTTGTGTCCATGACCATTAAACCTCGCTTCATCCCCAGAGTTTGTAATTGATGTGCAGTCAAAGGCTCGGTCACAATAATGCTAGAGATCACTGGAAAAAGTTTATCTTGTAATATTGGAAATAATCGCCTTGAGGTGTAAGCGTTGGTTGCAATGATAACTGTCTTTGCACGTATTTTATTATGCAGACTACTTAATACGTGCCCCGTTTGTTGATAAACAGAATCTATGACCGGACTATTGCCGTAGACTTTTGCGCCTTTTTTTTGCGCTAATTGTGCAAGTCCTTGAGATAACATATACGGATTGATTGAAAACGCATTTTGATAGTAAATCCCACCATATTGATTGACATCCCGTAGATATTTATCGGTTACTTCTTCCTTTGATAATTCAATGAAAGGACTGATATTCTGGGCTAGGTTAGGTTGCATATGCAAATTTTTAAGAGCCTTAGAATTGTGCGCGAGTTTTAAATAGCCCCCTTCAATTTTGTCGCAATCTATTCCTCGCTCAATAAATCTATTAACGGTCTGCACCGAGGTTTCAAACTCTTGAAACATAGAGGTGCTTATTTTATTACCGAATTTTGCAAGGATTGTATTTGCGCTTAACCGCCCGCTTCCCGGCAAGACAAAACCTCCATTCCTACCACTGCCTCCCCAACCTGGTTGATTAGCTTCTAGTACTACACAATCCACATCGTACATGGCTTTCAAATGGTAGGCGGTTGAAAGGCCTGTAAACCCTCCACCGACAATAGCCACTTCACATTCTATATCGCAATCCAAAGTAGGGTAGATAGCGGGCGCTAAATCCTTAGCCCAATACCCATCAGGCTTTTGGAAATGGTTGGGTACAGCCTTGTCTATTAACGGGTCGTACATGTTATGAATCAAAAGTCAGGAGCATTTCAGCTGCGCTACAAGTGCAAAGCGTGCCACATACTGGACAGTCATAACCGTCTTCGATGCTGTGAATTTGCCATTTGTTAGGATGCTCTTTCACAAGCTCCCCACCATTACGGCTGAAATACTTGAACGCAGAATTATTTGGGCTAGCTAACCAAATATGCGCAAGTCCGCCTGCAGCGCCTTGTTTTTTGGCCGTCATTATAGACTTTTGTAATAAAGCAGAGCCAATACCTTTCCCTCTTGCCTCTGGAGAAACAGTATTGCATTTGAAATAGCAAATATGTGATGGGTCTACGCCCCATAAAGAGGGTGTACACCATTTATCTATTTCCCAATTTTTGGCGGCAAGGGTAAGTCTAAAGCCTAATAGAGACTGTTGGTCATCTAATGCAACCCAACTTGCATTAATACTGTTATCCCAGCTTTTTTCGTAAATATCATGCAAAGTCTCTTGATCCATGTAGTTATCACCATGCACCCAATTACCTAATTCAATCACTTGTTTAAAATGTTTAGGCTTTAGCAACTCATACGATAAAGGCATAAAAACTCTCAGTGGTTTAATTTGTTCATAAAACCTATAATAATAACGATCAAAGTGCCATATAAAAATCCCTAGCGATGCAGGCAAATATAAAATATTTCTTGCACAATTTTCAGACTTGCGTATTGCGATGATGAGAAAGTAAATTCATCAAAGACATTGAGCAATGACAAATTAATTTGCCACGGTATTTTCTTTGCTGAATACAATTAATTCTTTTATTGCTTGAGATGCGGCGGAGACAGTTTGTTGACGTTTTTCAATCAAACCCACCTTGTGTGTAATTTTCGGATGTTTAATCGCTCTCACTTCTAGGTCCATCTCAAGCATTTGAGCCTTGCTAGTGCTTGGTACCACACTAAGCCCGAGTCCTTGAGACACCATTTTCCCAATGCTTACGAGTTGATGTGATTCAAATACAGGCAGTAACTCTAACGACTCCTTTTTCAGTGCCTGGTCAATCAAGGCTCTTGTGCCTGCAGGCTTTTGTAAACTCACTTGGGGAAACTTTAATAGCTGCTTCCAAGTAACAACATCATATTTTAGTAAATCATGATTCTTTGGCAAGATGGCGACGAATATGTCCTCGTAAAGAGGGGTGAATATCAGATCTGGGGCGTCGGCTGGCAAAAAGGTAATACCGAGTTCACATCTGGACTCTCTTACCAGTTCAATAACAGACTCTGCAATGACATCGTGCACAGTAACATTGATATGTGGGTATTGAGAGTGAAAATTGGAAAGAATATGTGGTAACAAATTGGTGGCATAGGTAGGCATTGCCGCAATTTCTAGTTTGCCTCGAGCCAATGTAAAATGATTTTTAACATCGGTCAGTGACTGTTCCCAATCTGACAGTAACCTTTTTGCAACGGGAAAAAATGCTTTCCCTTCTGGCGTCAAAGCCACGTTTCTCGTGGTTCTATCTAGAAGCTTACCGCCAAGGGATTGTTCCAAATTGCGTATAGCAATGCTCAACGCTGGTTGCGATAGGTGCAGTTGCAAAGCTGCCTGGGCAAAACTGCCAGTGCGCGCGACCGTGCAAAAGGCGTTCACTTGATTAATAGGTATATTCATAGTCGTATTTTATGTCAATTTTGTTCAGCGGTTAACCAAAAAAGAAAGTTTTACCGTCGAAAACACGCTCAACTCGAGCATAGCTTTCTGTATAAGTTTTCATCATTAAAACTTTGGAATACCGATTAAGGCTGAAGATGCCTTATCAATATTTTGATACGCCATTAGTGAAAAAATGATACTCGTCTATCACAGTGCTCATTGTGAATGTTGTAACCAATTGTTTTTTAAAAGTTAAATAATATGTTAAATAAGGTCGATCTCAATCACAATAAATTAATAAATAAAATTTATCAATCAATTTAAAAATACAATTTGATTTATATAAATTTTTAGAACATTCTTCGTACCAAGCAGCACAAACCCATTATCAGTAACCGCTTTGGTAGTAACTTAGTTCGAAGTTGGTTGCATTTTTCAATTAATTTAAACACCTATTTAAATAGTGGATTAACGATAACTTTTAGGAGAACAGAGTGTCGGGATTTGACAAAGTGGTATCCAGTTACGAAGAAGCGTTAGACGGGCTTCAAGACAACATGACGGTAGTCGCCGGTGGTTTTGGTTTATGTGGTATTCCAGAGAACCTGATTAAAGAAATAAAACGCAAAGGCACCAAAGGCTTGACCGTTGCGTCAAACAATGCTGGCGTAGACGGTTTTGGCTTAGGCATTTTGCTTGAAGATAAACAAATTAAAAAAATGATCGCCTCTTATGTAGGCGAAAATGCATTGTTTGAAAAACAGATGATGAGTGGCGAGCTAGAGGTAGAGTTGACTCCCCAAGGTACTTTAGCCGAAAAGATGCGTGCTGGCGGAGCAGGCATACCTGCATTCTATACTGCAACGGGTTACGGCACTCCTGTTGGAGAAGGTAAAGAAGAGCGAGAGTTTGATGGTCGTAAGTATATTTTAGAAGAAGCGATCATCGGTGACTTTTCTATTGGCAAAGCTTGGAAAGCAGATCGTTATGGTAATCTTATGTTTCGAAAAACGGCTCGTAATTTCAATCCAATGGCAATCACGGCAGGAAAAATAGCAGTGGTCGAAGTTGAAGAAATTGTTGAAGTAGGTGAGTTAGACCCGGATGAAATTCATTTGCCTGGCATTTATGTAAATCGACTTATCAAAGGCACGTTTGAAAAACGAATAGAACAACGCACAGTTCGCAGCGCATAGGAGAAGAAAAATGGCTTTATCAAGAGAACAACTTGCTCAGCGCGTTGCGCAAGAATTTGAAGATGGGTTTTATGTTAACCTAGGGATAGGGATCCCAACATTAGCAGCTAACTATATTCCTGACGGTATGCAAGTTATGCTTCAGTCAGAAAACGGCTTATTAGGAATGGGGCGTTTTCCGACCGAGGACGAAGTTGATGCAGATTTAATAAATGCCGGTAAACAAACGGTTACTATGGCCACAGGGGCATCCTTATTTTCATCCGCAGAAAGTTTCGCCATGATACGTGGAGGCCACGTAGACCTAACCGTATTAGGTGCTTTTGAAGTAGACTGCCAAGGCAATATAGCGTCTTACATGATCCCTGGAAAACTAATCAAAGGTATGGGCGGCGCAATGGACTTAGTGGCCGGTGCGGACAACATTATTGTAACCATGACGCATGCCTCTAAGTCTGGACAGTCAAAATTATTGTCTGAATGTACCTTGCCACTCACAGGTAAAGGCTGTATCAAGCGTGTATTAACCGACTTAGCGCTATTGGATATTGCAGATGGGAAATTTATTTTGAGGGAACGCGCACCTGGCGTGACTGTTGAGGAAATAAAATCACTGACTGCTGGTGAGCTTGTGGTTCCAGACGATGTACCTGAAATGAATGTGTAATATTAACTGATTGTATTTAAAGTCGTGTTGCTCTGGTGATACGGCTTTATTGTTTTTTATTCGGTATTATCGGTGAGCTCATCCTAACATTTACGGCTTAATGATAATTCTGCGACTAAAAAAAGCGAAATTCACATTGCCCCTGTCATTATTCATAAAAAAGAGATTATAAAATAAGTTTTCCAAGATAATCCGCTATTTTATCGTTGGGTAAGCTCACGTTTGCACCGCTTAAATCAACTAGCGACTTGGGCATCCCATAAACCACCGATGTCTGTTCTGACTCTGCAATGCAAAATGCGCCTCGCCGTTTTGCTTCTGCCATACTTGACGCCCCATCGTTGCCCATGCCAGTTAGTTGTATACAGATAATATTAGAGGGATTGAAAGTAGTTAATGCGGAGTCGACCAATCTAGAAACGCTAGGGTGCCATAAATGCTCTGTATCACATTCGATAGGCATGACGGCATACTTCCCATTTTGTTTACTAAGCTTGATATCTTTGTCGCCTTTTGCCACGTAAACATGACCTTTCTGCAAGAGCATATGGTTAGTTACTTCATGCACCCTGAGAGCGCAAATTTTGTTTAATCGCTGAGAAAATACTTCTGTGAATCTGGCAGGCATATGCTGCGCAATAACAATAGGCACTTTGAATGTATTGGGCAGTTTTTGTAAAATTTCTTGCAAACAACTGGGGCCTCCAGTAGAGACACCTACAACGATTATATCTGCAGCTCTTGGCTCCACTCGGTTAGCGATATTATTTGGGGTCAGAGTTGTGTTATCTGATCTATTATAACCTTGGGTAGCAAACGTCGGTTTTTGGCTAAGAGCTCGAAACCTCACGCTGGAGTTCAACGCATTTTTTATTTTCTGTAAGAGAACACTTTTAGTCTCCAATAGCTCGTTAGAAGAGAGTGAATTAGGTTTGGGGAGATAGTCTATTGCTCCAAGCTCTAATGCCGTAATAGTTTCCTCAGCCCCTCGTTTGGTTAACGATGAGCACATTATGACCGGTGTTGGTTTTGTGTGCATCAATTGCTTTAAGCACTCAATGCCATCCATCACTGGCATGTTAACGTCTAACGTCACCACGTCTGGTTGGAAACTTACCATTTTTTCCAAACATTCTTGTCCGTTATTCGCCGTTTCAACGATGTAACCTGCTTTTAGTAAAGTGTCTTTAATGAACCTGCGCATAAGCGCTGAATCATCAACTACAAGTGCTTTTTCCATAGTGGATAGGTCTCTAGGTGAAAACTTTGCGTTGATAAATAATTCTATAAATGGGTA
Source organism: Glaciecola sp. (assembly GCA_965660815.1). GTDB lineage: Bacteria > Pseudomonadota > Gammaproteobacteria > Enterobacterales > Alteromonadaceae > Glaciecola. Next base: position 46,983 of record CBFIBG010000021.1, on the reverse strand, counting down.
TCGGCTGCAGTTAACAATTAAATAAGACAAAAGTTACATATAAGTGAATAAAAGTGTGTGACTGGAAAGTTAATGGCTTAGTTATCGGTATTAAACGCGCACAAGCCCTTGTCTTATCAAATTGTTGTGTTGGGACCATTAAATTTGCTGAAACTAACAAGCCAAAGGCACTAGGGCAGTTTCTTATCGTCTTTGATAACGGCAAAAGAAGAAACGCGTCTTACAAAATCTGCAACATTCGGCAAAGGTAATTTTATGCGCATCAACACGTTATCTCGGTAGTAGCACTGTGCAATTAGTCCTTGTGCTTTGCCAGTTAAATGGCGAACGAACTGTTCATGTTGATAATCAATCACTAAATCAATCGTTTGTAGTACTATCTCTTCTTTTAAACTTAGTTCATCTATGGCAAGTTGTGTTGCAGCAGAGTAGGCGCGAATCAAGCCTCCAGCTCCTAGCTTTATGCCGCCAAAATACCGAGTAATGATCACCATAATATCGCCAATGTGTTTATGCTGAAGCACATTAAGTATAGGCTTTCCTGCAGTACCACTTGGTTCACCGTCGTCGTCCATAGCTGCACTGGTAGGTGAATCTGGGTGACCCAAAACGTATGCCCAACAGTGATGTCTCGCATCTGGATATTCTGATTGAACAGATTTTAAATGCTGCATCGCTTGGTCTCGAGAACTGGCGAATTGAGCCCTTGCGATAAATTTGCTCTTTTTGACTTCATACAGGATTTCCACCTGGTTGTTAGGCACTGCGTAGGACATAATAAAAGTGTATCAAAAAGTGTGATAGGCAAACACTGCTAAATAAAAAAGCCCTTATGTATTTAACAATAAGGGCTTGCTTGTTTTGTCTTACCTACTTTCTAGGCATTTTCTTCTCGGTTTGTAGCCAACTCGGCTGGCTTTTTATTCGATTTAAATTTATTGCGAAAACCTCCAAATACAAAGCTGAAACCTCGTCCTATATCATTACCTATGATATATAAACTAGGCACCAGTATTAAGGTTACAATGGTTGCATACATCACCGCAAAGCCCAAACCTACTGCCATTGGGATAACGAAAGCCGCTTGCAAACTGGTTTCAAACATTATCGGTAGTACGCCCACGAACGTGGTTATGGACGTTAGCGTGATTGCCCTAAAACGTGCACAACCTGCCTCAATCACTGCATCTTTAACACTATACCCTTCTAAGCGGCGAGTGTTCACAAAGTCAGTCATAACCAACGAGTCGTTTACGACAACACCAGCGGCTGCTATGAGGCCAAAGAATGAGAATAAGCTAATATCAAGCCCAAACATGAAATGGCCCCAAATGGCTCCAGTAAAACTAAAGGGTATGACCGACATGATGATCAAAGGTTGAGCATAACTTTTCAGAGGGATGGCAAGTAAAAGATAAACAAACGCTAACCCAGTTAAGAAAAATATCAGCTGTTCTAACTCTTGAGCCTGTTGCTCTTCAATTTTTCCACCTAGCTCAGTCTTAACACCTGGGAACAATTGCGTCATTTCTGGTAGTAGGTTGTCTTTTATATTTTCGACAACTTCATTCGGCTCGATCACTTCTTCATCAATGGATCCCCACACATATACGCTTCTGAACCCCCCCTCGCGTCTGATATAACTGATCCCCGGTGCCTCAGTAAGGTCAACTACATCGCCCAGCATCACCTCTCTGCCTGAAGGCGTGGTAATAACCGTATATTTCAGATCTGCAAAGCGTTCACGTGTTAGTTGAGGATATCTCACCATCACTCTCACTTCTTCGCCGTTGCGCAGAACTCGTTGGGCTTCGCCACCATAAAAACTGGAACCTACTTGACTGGCAATAGTCGCCAAATCTAATCCTAGATCATAAGCCACAGGCTTAAGTGACATTTGCACTTCTTTGCTAGCAGGATCTATGGTTGAGCTCACATCGAATACGCCAGTTTGCTCTTGCAATTGACTTATCAAATAGCGCCCGGCTTCGTTCAAGGTGGCTAGGTCTGAACCAAATATTAAGTAGCCAAATTCACCACCATCGCCGCCACCGTTAACATCGTCTCTAATAGTGAAAGATTTCATACCAGAAATATCGGGTATTTTTTCTCTCCATCTACGAGCCAGTTCAAACGTATTAAAGTGACGAGAGTCCTCGTCTACCAGCGGAGCCATTATTTGACCTTCGTTTCGACCTTGGTTAAACACCATAATATCGGCGACCATGCCGCTTCCATACTCAGCTTTTATGTCTTCTTCAACCTCTAATATTACCTGCTCAATAGTTTGAAGGGCAGCTATGGTATCTTTATCTGAAATGGTTTCGCTCATTTCAATGTTAATACTTGGAAAGTCATGAGGAACTTTTGGCTCAGGAACCATACGCACGAAGTTAGCTGCAATTAGAGCCTGTGCAATCGCTAACATTGCGATAAAAAATAGTAACGTAAACCAACGATATTGAGTACAGAAACGAATAAACCTTTTATACGGGCCGTTCACAAAACCAAAAAACTTTTCATTGAATTTATGTCGCCAACTATTGGTGGGAAGAGGTTTGATCGTAGAACCCGCAATGTGCGAAGGTAATATCAATTTTGATTCGATGAGTGAAAATGCCAAACATAAAATGACGACTGCGGAAATATTGAAAAAGAAATCGGCAGACGGTCCGCTACTAAAGAGAACGGGGGCAAATACGGCCATAGTGGTTAACACACCAAAGGTGGCAGGCACCGCTACTTTTTTCGCACCAATGACAACATTGTGAACCGAATTTCCTTTCTGTTCAATTTCGGTATAAGCACTTTCACCAATAACAATGGCATCGTCTACCACAATACCTAATACCATTATGAATGCAAACAAAGACATGATATTGATGGTAACGCCTACCACAGGCATAAGTGCAATTGCGCCTAAAAAGCACACCGGTAGTCCAATCATTACCCAAAATGCCAGCTTAAATCGCAAAAATAGCATGAGCATTAAGAACACAAGCACCGCACCTTGCATTAAATTATTAAGCATCATATCTAAACGTCCATTTAGATAATATGTAAAATCTACTACCGCTTCTAACTCGACGCCTTGGGGTAAGGTTTCGTTGCGTTGCTTGAGATAGGCCTTTACAGAATTAGCGACAGGTATAATGTCTTGAGTTTTCGTTGCTTTTACTTCAATCCAAATTGCGTTTAGGCCGTTGAATTTAAAATAACGTTCGCCTTCTTCAAATTCATCAATGATTGTCGCGACGTCTCGCAATAGAACTTTAGAACCCCCATCTCCCAATTTGACTGGGATATTGGCGAACTCTTCACCATTGTAAAATTGGTTTTCAACCCTGACTGCTATTGTACCTGCGTCTGTGCGGATTTGACCTGCTGAATAGTTTGCTGAGTATCTTCTAATCGCTTGAGTTACGTCATTGATGGTCAAATTATATTTTCTTAGCATCTCTGGCAATATTTCAACGCCGATTTCATCGTTGGGCGTACTAGCGTCTGCTAGTTGTACGTTGTTAAGCGCTAGCAACTCATCTTCAACTTGTTTCGCTATAGGCTTCAATTCCGTTAAGGGTAAATCTGCCACAAGCGCAAGACTCATAACCTCTTGTTGAAATTCAAGTTGAGAAACTGTGATGGGTTCCATTGCAGCTGGGAAAGTGGCGACACTATCAATACGAGATTTAACCTTATCTAAAACATCGGGTAAATGTTCGTCGAGATGTATCTCCATCGTCACTCGACCACCGCCTCGCCACGAACGGCCAATGCTCTTTTTGATCTCAGGTAAGTCCTTAACCGCTTCTTCTATTTTTATGGTGATTGATTCTTCTATTTCTTGAGGAGACGCGCCAGGGTAGGTAATGTAAGCATTAATGTAGTTTATTTCCACATTCGGAAACATTTGTTTCTGGATGGTAAAATAGCTAAAGATTCCCAGTAAAATAATCATAAACATCATCAAGTTGGAAGCAACTGGGTTACGAGTAAAATAAGCAATGATGCCGCTTGTGGGGTTGTTTCTTGACGAGTCTGGAGTAGTTGTATTATTCATATTGTCTATCTCGCTTATTTAGCAGAGCTTTTAGCGGCAACAACGGCATTAAGTTGCGCGTTAGGATCTTCTTTGATCCTTACTTCCATTCCATTTTGCGGATACTCTGGTAAATTTTTAACTAATCTATCACGTGGGTTTAGGCCGCTGTCGATGAAAAAATGAGTACCTTCTTCTCGTATTACATGCACGTCATGGGAACTCAACTTATTGTCTTCGCCAACCAACCAGATACGTCGTTTATTGACTAGTGACTGAGGTACTTTATATACGTTTTTAAGTGTTTTGCCAGCAAACCTAACTTTGACATAACTGCCGAATTTAAGTGTCGACAAACCGTTTTCGATGCCATATGGATCATCAATCCTGATGACTACGTGTTGCATACGAGTATCTTGGTTGACTAAGCCTAGATTTCTATTGACCATACCCATTCTCTGAACACTATTATTCCCCTGAGTGCTAACCAACGCCTCAGTGTTTTCGAGTGAACTAGGTAAAAATACGCTATCGAAACCCGCAATTGGAATAGTCACCTCTGCGGTTTCTATGTTATTTAACTCGGCTACACGCGTACCTGTAGTAACATACTGTCCAGAGCCAATGTCTCTGGATACGATAAGTGCATCATAAGGTGCTTTCACTCTAGTTTTTTCAAGATTTCTCTTTGCGATTCGCAAACTGGCTTCAGCGGATTTTAACTGGGCTCTTGCATTAATTACTTGAGGCTTTCTCAAATATAAATCGCTGACCTGATTACGCGGCAGATTTCTTGCTTCACGCTCGGCTACTTTTTGTCTAGCTAATTCTTCGGTAAGGGTGGCCTGAGCCAATGATATTTGAGCCTCGGCCTGTAAAACGGCAGCTTCGTATGTATCAGGTTCAATCGTAAATAATACCTCGCCACGCTTAACGACACCGCCTGCAACGAAGTTCTCATTCCAACTCAGTACCTCTCCGCTGACTTGCGCGGCCAACACGGTGCTTTCCAATGGCGTTAATTCACCGTAGCTGGTAATTTTTACTGTATGGTCGATGGGTATTAGTGTTTCAACACTCACTATGGGGCGCGAATCAACTGGTTTTTTTTCTTCAGTCTCTTCTGAAGAGGCGTGAATAATCCCGATTATCCCCCCAGTTATGCCGAGCATGACTACTAATACACCAAGCTTCGCAAAAAAAGATTTCATGTTTACAACCCTATATAAAGACAGCAATGCAAATTTTGTTGACGCTACTATACATCTGTTGTGTGACTAATGTATGTGCCAAATGTAACGAAATATTTATTTTGAAAAATAGCTGAAACTATCAATCCCAGCAAATAACCTTTAGGAGCCTGCAAAAAGAACATAAGACATAAGTGCAATATTATTGACTCTTGTCCTTCATTTTTTATCCTCAAATTAAAGCAATCGGTCATATTACCGACTAATATAAATACTGAATTGTTTGTTTTATCATCAAAAAAGAAGCGGTAATTTTCAAATTTATGTAGATACTTATTAATGTCCGCTTTCTATTCTGGCTTAAATAGGAGGGCGTATGAACGATGCTCTTGATTATCACTATTCCTTGTCATCTAAGTTTGGCACAGTTAAAGTATTGACAAAATCTCATTTAAATTCGGTAGGTGTGATAGATACCAAAGGCAATCACAAGCATCTATATTTTGATGGCGAAATTGAAGAATATACTGCAAAATATTTGCATCAAAAAGGCACCGCATTTTTGACCTACTTTTATGGCGCTACTGCCTACATGAAACCCAACAGCAGCCAGTGGACTCTAGTAGACGTGCCTAACCTATTGGTTGGTTTAGTCATCAGAGACAAATGTTATGTCATCACTCAAATGGATGGACCTTATATTTGTTCTCCATCAGATTCCTTGTATTCGATAGTGCGTAATAAAAGTAGGCATTCCAGTGAGTTCTATTCTAATAATGTAATTTCCCTCGAACAGTATAAACAAGATAAGTAATAATAGTTCAAAATCACGCATGGTAAGTATCATCAGAAAAGCTCGGTTAATGTGCCATTTTTATTTAATATTAGCATGTTGGTTCGCCTACATCTTAGTTCCAAAATATTCATTAAAATCTAAACAGGACTTTATAATTAAATGACGGATAAAGCTTCAAAAACTCGTAGCGCAGACCCTTTACATGGGATCACACTTAAAACGATAGTAGAAGAACTCGTTCAACATTACGGGTTTGAATTATTGGGGCAACATATAAATATCCGATGCTTCACTCATGATCCAAGCGTAAAGTCGAGTTTGAAGTTTCTACGTAAGACTCCTTGGGCTAGAAAAAAGGTAGAAGATTTTTATCTTAAAAAACAATCATCATAATGAGCCTAGGGACAACAAAAATATACAATAAATGTTATTTATTTTGATTCGTTAATTTAAGCAAGATAATATTACATTTGAGCATCCACTTTTCGAACAAAGTCACCATTTAATGCTTAAGCCATGATGAGTGACTTTAAATAGAGGCTTGGCAATGGTCATTATTAAGCCCATATATAGACCAAGAAAGCCATTAATGGCGAGTCTGTATCAATTAAAAATGAGGTATGACTCACTCTTTATTAGACGACACAACACAATTACGGCCTGAGCGTTTGGCTAGGTAAAGACGCTTATCCGCTTTGATAAGAAGCTCCTTAAAACTCTCACTCCCATTAGGCTCTGAAGTAACTAATCCTAACGACATAGTAAGAAAATCGCTGACGTTGCTTGCCGGATTAGGTATAAGTAGTGCTTCCACGTCCGTGCGTATCATTTGTGCATAATCAGCCGCGTATTTATTTTCGTCTGACGTAAGGTAAACAAATTCCTCCCCACCAATTCTAAAGACAAAGTCATTTGGACGACGGGCACTGGTTTTTAAGCATTTAGCGACCTTTTGTAAAACTTCATCTCCGTAAGCATGCCCATATTGATCATTGATCTCTTTAAAATAGTCAATATCCATAATAATCAAATGGAAATAATTGCCTTCTCTACGTGACCGATTATATTCGTTATTCCCAATTTCTTGAAACTGGCGTCGGTTATAAAGCCCAGTTAATGAATCGGTCACTGATGATAAAACTGCTATATCCCTCTCTTTCTCTAATTCTTCGGATAAGTCCTGTAGATCTTTTGTACGTTCTTTAATTGATTCATGCATCACAATAATTGACTGCGCCAACTCAGCCATTTCATCCGTCATTTTATTAGGGTTAAGCGTCAATTCTTGTGCGCCAGACTCTATACCTTTGGTTGCTTTTACCATCGAGTATAGGGGAATAATTAATTTTCGCTGTATATATAACGACATGAACAAAATGAGCAATATAAGCAGTAATACTTCACAGCCAAACAAAAAACGGAGCAACTCTTGACTCTGTTGATATTCATTTTTGCTTTGTGTTAGCAACTGCGCTTCTCGTGTTTGGAACTGGTCCATTTCGGCGCGAATTAACTCCATTAAACGCTGACCTTCATCACCTTTAACGATCGCTAGCGCGTTTTCAATCTTACCTTCACTTACTAATAAGATAGTTTGAGCGAGTTCGGCAAATTTCTCTTTTTTTAAATTTTCTATGCGCTTTAGCGATTGTTGTTGCGCTGAATTCTCTAGAGTCAAGGTTAATAAAGCAGTAAATTCCTCGAATGCCAGTTGCACACCATAATCGTAGGGAACAAGATACTTAGGATCCTGAGTAAGTAGATAGCCCCGTTGTCCTGTTTCAGCATCGCGAATAGCGCCTAAAAACCGCTCACTAGAAAAGATGACTTCATGCTTACGATTTACCCGTTTAAGGTGCTCAGACGTCTCGTTTTCTATGTATCTAATTAACAAAAAATTAGCGGCAACGATCGCTGATATTAAGAAAAACAAGCACACCAGTTTTGTACGAATGCCTAAATGCATAAACTTTTCGCTTTAAAAAATCATACAGGTTCAGTATAAAGGAATTAAGGTCATAAAGTACTGTTTTGTTACAGCTTACTTTTAGACAGAGCGATATTGATTGAGAACCGTTGTATATAATGCGTTTTTAAAACCAGAGAAGTGAATTCAATATAATAGCAGACAATAAGAGTCTTGTTGTAAATTTCACTTCAGTGCGATTAGCCTTGACCCATCCTAAAATAAGCGTCAACTTACTTTAGGACTGGTCATTCAATTGCTAGTTATGAAAGCTTTTTTCTTGCCACTAGGCTAAGACCGCCAAGAACTAAAAGACTTAACATAGCTGGGGCAGATGCGTTCACTACAGCACCATAAAAGTAGGGAGGCAAACTCTATGGTTACTCAGTGTAAGCGTGAAATTGTTATTTCAACCAAAGTTAGCATAAAGCAACACTATTTTTAGACAGTTTCGAGCTCTGAATTTCAAATCTATCCTGTAAATAGCCCTACTTTTACATATTTTTCAGTTAATAGTTTGCATTGCCAGGTGTTCTTGGGAATGGAATAAGATCTCTCACATTTTGAACGCCCGTTACGTATGCAAGCAAACGCTCAAAGCCAAGACCAAACCCAGCATGAGGGACGGTTCCGTAACGTCGTAAGTCTCTATACCAAGCATAGTCTTCAGGACTTAAGTTCATCTCTTTCAACCTTTTGTCGAATACATCGAGGCGTTCCTCGCGCTGTGAGCCTCCGATGATCTCACCTATACCTGGAGCAAGGACGTCCATGGCGGCGACGGTTTTACCGTCGTCATTAATCCGCATATAAAATGCCTTTATGTCTTTAGGGTAGTTTTGCATAATTACTGGAGCACCAACGTGTTCTTCTGCAATATATCTCTCGTGCTCTGACGATAAATCGACCCCCCATTCAACAGGGAATTCAAATGTTTTACCGCTTTTTTGCAATATATCAATGGCGTCGGTGTAATCCATTCTGACAAACTCTGAATTCACCAAATTAGTTAAACGATCGATCACGTTTTTATCGACTCTTAGTTGGAAGAACGCCATGTCGTCCGCTCTTTCCGCCAGTAATGCTTGTACTACGTATTTGAGCATTTTCTCAGATAGTTCGGCAATGGTAGACAAATCAGCAAAGGCAACTTCTGGCTCGATCATCCAAAACTCAGCTAAATGCCTACTGGTGTTGGAGTTTTCAGCTCTGAAAGTAGGGCCAAAGGTATATACTTTAGACATTGCAGAGCAATATGTTTCCACGTTGAGTTGTCCTGAAACCGTAAGAAAGGTTTCTTTTCCGAAAAAGTCTTTTGAATAATCTATGCTTGAATCATCAGTCAACGGAAGATTTTGCATATCAAGAGTAGACACTCTAAACATTTCTCCCGCCCCTTCGGTGTCCGAGGCGGTTAGTATTGGAGTAGGCACCCACATATAGCCATTTTCGTGAAAAAATCTATGAATAGCTTGCGATACAGTATTTCTGACTCTTGCTACGGCTCCAATCAAGTTGGTTCGTGGGCGTAAATGAGCGTACTCTCGCAAATACTCGATAGTATGACGTTTTGCAGACATGGGATAGGTATCTGGATTTTCAACCCATCCTAAAATGTTGACATTGGTAGCTTCAATTTCGAGGGCTTGCCCTTTACCTTGAGATGGTTTTACAACACCCGTAGCACTTAGCGAACAGCCAGTAGTAAGTTTTGTAATGTCTTCGTAGTTAGCAAGGTCTTTCAATGCAATAACTTGAACTGGATCGAAGCAACTGCCGTCGTGTAATGCAACGAAAGATAATCCAGCCTTAGAATCGCGTTTTGTTCTCACCCAACCATTAACAGTTACCGTACTTCCCACTTCGTATTTTCCAGCCAAAACATCGGCGACTGGCGCTATGCTCATGTGTATTCTCCAGTGTGCTTAATTTAAGTTTATGAATTTAGTGAAATTCACTTTTATGCCAACTAATTTATTTTTTGTGAATTTTTAACAATAGTATACTGTACTAAAACTACTATGACACTAGGCTATACTTAATAAGTCGAAGAAAAAAAGAATATTACTATGCAAAATAAGTTAAATGATCAATCAAAACTTGATGAGACTGAATTATTTATGCCACAGCGGATCACGGAACGTCGCTTAAAGTCTCGCAAGAATGACGCGCTTTATAGAGTGGTCGTTGGGCTGAATATTTTTGCTTGGATTGTGCTTATTATAGCGATTATTTTACTGCACTATGCACGACCAGATTTCATTGCAGGCGTGCAGAATTATTGGGGCATTGAAGGCCGCGAAACGTGGTCAGAAGAGTTGCTTGATGAACTGCTTATGCTGCTTCAAATTTGCTTGTTAGTTACTATAGTGACTATAGTCTTGAGAAGTAGACGAAACCGAAGAAAAAACGATAGGTTTGGTATCAACATCATAATTCTCTTAGTCATATCGATCACTAGTTTGGTCACCATTTACATGTCGGTGTAGTAACCCATTAACCTATTTGTTCGCAATGTTATACTGCGCATATCATTCAATAAGTTGAGTTTTTGATTGATTAAATCAATAACAGCAAGTTCGAATGCAAATGAAAATTTGTCAATTTTCAGGAAAATGGCGGTTAAGTAATTCATTTACCACGTCTAAGTTTTGCCCAAGCTTTTTCAAAGCGAGCAGGCGAGTCTTGCTGAATTTTGCGTTTTTGGGGACAACACGTAAAATATAGGCGGCCCGACTACCCTTGGTGATATCTTCCGATTTATGAAAAAAGGCATTGCAAAATAACAAGGCATCGCCGGCATCTAGGGAAGGTGTAAATTTAGTTTTTTCAAGATAATCTAACTCTTGTTGTGATATATGAAACTGTCCGTGTGCAGGTACTGATGGGTCTGTTATACGCACTAAACTATGAAGCTGTATGGCTTCTCTTATCAGTGACAACCTAATGGCACCTTCTTGCATCACAATTGATAACTGCCCGCTGCCTGCAGTTTTGACCGGCACAAGTGGGATCCATACGGTCAACATATCTTCCGGGCGTTCCATAAAGCCTATAGAGTCAAAATCAGTGTGAAATGGAAAGCCTCGATCATCTGGCGTCTTTTCCAAATAAAGGTCCGCCAAAACATAATAATTCGGTAATAGTGTCTCTATTTTTTCCTGAATATTCAGTTTCTTATCACGAAACAACATAGGGCCATAGATTGCCTTTTTATAAATATCTGAATACCAAGTTTCTCCATTTGGCATAGCATGGAGTTTATTTGTTAAGGCTTTCAACATATCGTCATCGAACAGTTTAGGGACTACTTCACCATGATGTGGAGAGATACCCTCTAAGAAGTCGGGGCGATTACTCATATTTTCTCCTTCTTTGTTCAGTTCGTTTTTTAAACTATAGTATATAGTGTAGCAGGTTGGATCAGGGTCATAAAACAAACTTTGCCCATGCTTATAAATTGAAATTAACGTACATATCGACGCTGTAGTGTTGCTAGTGGGAGGTTTACATCAAGTGTGGTCATAATCTTGTTATTAAACAGTTTGGTTAAATCAACAGGTTAGATGAGGTTGAGTGCCAATGTTTAATAACAATCAGCGATGCCCTTTTTAATGGCATAAGTTAATGTGGAAATATCGTTTTTGGAACAAATAAAAGGGGGCATAAGGTAAATCAATTTGCCAAAAGGGCGGATCCAAGCATTATTATCAACGAAGACTTTTTGAATTTTGCCGACATTGACGGCTTGCTTCATTTCAACTACGCCAATCGCTCCCAAAGTTCTGACGTCTGCCACTGCTTTATGGTGTTTAAGTTCTCCTAGCTCTTGAAAAAGTTGGTCATGAATATTGGCTACATCCTCCTTCCAATTTGAGGCCAATAATGTCTCTATACTTGCGTTGGCAACCGCGCAGCCAAGGGGATTGCCCATGAAAGTAGGGCCATGCATAAACACACCAGGAGAGTTTTCACAAACTCCCTGTGCAACATCATCAGTGCATAGCGTGGCAGCAAGCGTCATGTAGCCACCGGTTAATGCTTTTCCTAAGCACATAATATCAGGCGAAACGTTCACGTGATCACAAGCAAATAGTTCACCAGTCCGCCCGAATCCTGTCGCAATCTCATCGCAAATCATTAAAATATCAAATTCATCGCATAACTCTCTGCATGCTTTTACATAGTGTGGATGATATAAACGCATGCCTCCTGCGCCTTGAACAATGGGTTCTAGAATTAAGGCTGCAATTTCATGGTGATGGCGTTCAAATATTTCTCTCATTGGAGCGATATCATCAGGATTCCAACTGTTACCAAAGCGAGTTTGCGGCGCGGGCGCGAAAAAGTGCTGAATTAAGCTCTTTTTAAATAGTGAATGCATACCATTGATTGGATCGCAAACCGACATAGCCGCAAACGTATCTCCATGATACCCATTCCTAGGTGCGACTAACTTAGATTTTTCTGCACGCCCCTGACAAGCCCAATACTGAATGGCCATCTTAATTGCGACTTCTACCGAGACTGAGCCTGAGTCTGCTAAGAAAACCCGGTTTAACCCTTCAGGTGTGATGTCAATTAATTTCCTTGATAATTGAATGGCGGGTTGATGAGTTAGGCCGCCAAACATTACATGAGAAAACTGTTCAATTTGAGCATGCGCTGCTTGATTAAGTGTTGGGTGATTATAGCCATGGATCGCTGCCCACCAAGACGACATTCCATCCACCACCTGTCTGTTGTCGCCTAAGGTTAATTTAGTCCCCTTTGCGTGGGTCACTTCGTAACAAGGCAGCGGGTTAGTGGATGAAGTATAAGGATGCCAAATATGCCGTTTGTCAAACTCAATATCATTGTCAGTATTGCTCAAAATATAACCTATAGTAAATGATGAAACTTTAATTGCATTGACAATTATGCAGGTCGACATAGACTATGGATTAATTTTATATCTGTAAACCTTTTTTTAAGCGAGCTAAGCATGTCCAACATACAAAATAATTCTTCAATGATAGATAATCCGTCTAGCGCTGATGATTCAGGTATCCGTCATGATTGGACCATAAAAGAAATTAACGATTTATTCGCATTGCCTTTCAACGATTTGTTATTTAAAGCGCAAACTGTTCATCGCCAATACTTTGACCCAAACCAGGTTCAAGTGAGCACACTTTTATCAATTAAAACGGGCGCTTGTCCTGAAGATTGCAAGTATTGCCCACAAAGCGCTCGATACGATACCGGCTTAGAAAAAGAACGATTACTTGAGATTGAAAAAGTAATTCAGCGAGCAAAAGAAGCTAAAGCGGCTGGATCAACTCGTTTCTGCATGGGGGCGGCTTGGCGTAATCCGAAAGACAAAGATATGCCATACGTCACTGATATGGTGAAAGAAGTTAAAAAACTTGGGCTTGAAACCTGTATGACATTGGGAATGCTTACCAGAGAACAAGCACTTGCATTGAAACAGGCAGGTTTAGACTATTATAATCACAATTTAGACACGTCACCTGAGTATTACTCAGACATAATTACCACACGAAGCTACCAAGACAGGCTTGATACTCTAGACAATGTCCGCGCAGCGGGAATGCACGTTTGTTCAGGCGGAATTGTTGGTATGGGTGAGAGCTCCAATGACCGTTCTGGGCTGTTACGCCAACTTGCAAATTTACCTCACCATCCAGAAAGTGTCCCAATAAATATGTTGGTCAAAGTGAAAGGCACTCCGCTGGACAGTGTTGATGATTTAGAACCTTTTGAATTCATAAGAACTATTGCGGTTGCTAGAATTATTATGCCCAAATCTTATGTGCGTTTGTCTGCGGGTCGCGAATCTATGAATGAACAGATACAGGCTTTGTGCTTTATGGCTGGAGCGAACTCTATTTTTTACGGTTGCAAATTGCTTACCACTTCTAATCCTGATACCCATGAAGACGTGCAGTTGTTTAACAAGCTAGGCATTAATACTGAAAAAACGCGCAATTATTCAGACGAAGCATACGAACAAGCCTTGCAGGAAGAAATACAACAAGAAGCGACTAAAGATTTATTTATTGATGCAACACAATCTTCATTGAAGCACAAAGCATCACTTGTCTCAACTGATACATAGCTATGGCCTTTGATTTTATTGCAGACACCATAGAAAAGCGCGCTCAGCAAAACTTGCTTAGAGAGCGGTATTGTGTCGTCAGTAATCGAGACAACATACTTGAGATTAACCAAAATCATTATATTAGTTTTGCGTCTAACGATTATTTGGGGCTTAGCCAGCATCCTCAGGTTGCACAAGCTTATGTCGAGGGATTAGCGGTATATGGATGCGGCAGTGGCGCTTCATCTGTCATTACCGGTTATACTGCAGAGCATAAAGCGTTAGAAGACGATTTATGCGAAGTGTTAAACAAACCATCCGCGATGCTCTTCAGCAGTGGTTTTGCAGCTAATCAAGCAATATGTCACGCTCTATTTCCTGGCAGTTCCCCTAGTATTAGGAGCAATCAGACTAAAGGCAATATTATTTGCGACAAATTAATGCATGCTTCATTTGTCGATGGTGCCTTAAGTAGTGGAGCGGAACTGAACAGATATAAGCACAACAACTTTGAACATGCTAAAACGCTTCTTGAGAAGTCGGCTCTTACGCAAAAAAATATTCTCCTTGCGACTGAGGGAATTTTCAGTATGGATGGCGATAATGGCCAAGTCTCAAACCTGATTACCATGGCTCGAGAGCATACAAATAACTCAGGTATCAAACCTTGGATAATGGTTGACGAAGCACACGCTATTGGGGTCATTGGAGAGTCTGGTTTTGGCAGCCTGGATACTCCACAGGTAGACGCACAACTAGTTGACGTTGTTATGGGTACTTTTGGAAAAGCATTGGGAACGTCTGGGGCCTTTGTGGCTGGCAGTTACGAATTTATTCAATATATGGTCAACATGAGCAAGCACTATGTGTATAGTACTGCGTTAAGTGGTGCTCAATTAAGAGCAACTAGAGCCAGCCTTGCATTAATAGCACAAGGCGAGGAAAGAGATAAATTACACCAAAACATCGATTACTTTGTGAAAAAAGCCAAGATTCACGCTTTGCCACTTTTACCTTCTTTAAGCCCCATTCAACCGTTAATTATTGGTGATCCCAAATTAGCAGTAACTTGTTCTGAGCAATTGGCTGAGTTGGGTCTGTGGATACCGGCTATAAGAACGCCGACTGTTCCGCCCAATACAGACAGGTTGAGGATAATTATTAATGCACTACATACCCAAAAAGACATAGACGCCTTAGTTGATAGTTTGGTTTTGGTACTATCAAAAAACGAAATATTGGAATAGACATGTGATGAATACTGCCCGTCTTCAAACTTTTAAAGACTGTTCCCATCTTTCTGTTGATAAACAAAGAGTGGCTAAGGGATTTGATAAAGCTGCAAAATGTTACAACTATCACTCTCATATTCAAAAGCAAGTTAGCCAACAAGCATTGGCAATACTCTCTGATAAATTATTGATCAAACGAAGTAGAGATAATGGTGTTGAAAGAGAGTGGTTGTTAGACATTGGATGCGGCCCGGCAGCGAATTCAAAGCGATTATCTGCGTTTTGTGATAATGCTATTGGCATTGACATTGCCCACGCTATGCTTAAAGAAGCAAAACGCAATCTTGGTCAAAACACATTTGAGCAGGTTCCTGAAGAGGCGGTCAGCCACCAGAGTCACCAGGCTAGGTCATTCTTGTTTTCAAACTGTGATGCAGAAGAGCTAGCCATAAGGTCCTGTAGCATTGACGTTATTTATTCTTCAATGGCTTTACAGTGGTGCATTTCTCCCGAATTAACTCTACAAGAGACTTACAGAGTTCTTAAACCTAAAGGTACAGCGTTACTTGCAATAATGGTCGGAGAATCATTTTCCAATTTACATAATGCCTTTATGTCGCTTGGACAACCATCAAGGGTGAATCAGTTTCACTCAACAAACGCTTGGCTGCAAGCCAGTGGTGCCTATGATTGGAGCGTTGAACCTCAATTGAACGAATATATAAGCTATCATTCATCAACACTGGATATGTTGCGTTCTATCAAACAAATTGGCGCCAATACTTTGGTATCCAATCAGGATAAAGGAGCGAAAACAAATCACCCATTTGGGTCATCTTCTTTTGCATCAAAAGCGTATTTATCGAAACAAGAATTAAAAAAATTGGACCAATACTTCAAGCGCAAGTACCCCGACCATTCCGAATTTCCATTGGAGTATCGTGTGTTGTATTTGTCTATTCAAAAATAGGAAGTTTATGCATACATATTTTGTTACTGGAACTGATACAGACGTGGGTAAAACTGAATGTGCGGTATTACTTTTAAACGAACTCAATAAGATTTCAGACCACACTTTAGGCATTAAACCTATTTCCGCTGGTTGTGAAAATACAGAGTTTGGCTTAAGAAACAGTGACGCATTAAAGCTCCAAAAAGCCTCATCCATAGACGTAGATTATGACATCATAAACCCGATTGCATATAAAGAAGCGATTGCTCCGCATATTGCCGCCACAATACACAACGATAAAATCGATTTAAATCGGTTGCAAGATTGTCTGGATAAAGCAAAAGAAACACAACCTGACCGCTTGCTTGTAGAAGGCGCTGGAGGCTGGAGATTGCCTTTAGACAATCGAGGTAATTTTTTGTCTGACTTTGCTTTGCAAAATCAGATGAGAGTTATTTTGGTAGTAGGCATGCGATTGGGTTGCTTAAATCATGCGGTATTGACCCACCAAGCAATAGTGGCTGATGGTCTCAATTGTATTGGTTGGGTAGCCAACCAATTATCCAGCGATATGCCGTTTTATCAAGAAAACCTCGACTGTTTGCACAGTTTATTAGACTGTCCGCTGCTGGCAGAGGTGCCGTTTCAACCAACTGGTGTAAATAAAATCCATCTAACCGACAGATTTTCAGAGGTATTCGCTTAAATCTTGTTCTTGATTTATTTGTATTTTTTGGTCAGATTCGAACACAAATCCTTCTCGGTCTCCAATAAGGCTTAGTTTGTTATGTTTGATCAAAAGTGCGCTGCCTTCCTTAATGGCTAAAACAGGGGTAGTTGGGTTTAATGTACAAAATTCCGCTAATCGTTCATCTCTTGTCTCTCCATGGTGATCTGGTTCTACATAATCAGTATAGTGAGGATTGAGTTGAGCGTTAACAAATCCCAAAGCGGCGAAACTTTCTGGCTCAATTATAGGCATATCATTGGTTGTGCGAATAGATAAGCCACAAATGTTAGAGCCTGCGCTCCAACCAATATAAGGAGTATCTTTTTCTACCTTATGCTTGATGGTGTCTATAAGGTCATTTTCTTGAAGCAAATGCAGTAAGTTAAACGTATTTCCACCTCCAACCAAAATGGCTTTTGCTTGATTTAGTGCGACTTTAGGATCTTCGTACTGATGCACTCCTGTAATTTTAATATTGCCCAGTGCATCCTGTACTTTTTGAGTATAGGCGTCCCATCCAACAGACACTCCTGCGTAAGGAATAAATATAGCTTCATCCACATTATGTAAGTGATTCTCTATCCATATTTTTGCATAAGTTAAAAATTCACAATGTTTGTATCGTGAACTGCTCAACATCAATATATTCATTCGTTTTCCTTTGATATCGTGACTTGAATCAACTATTTTTCGCCTAAAATACACTAAGATAAAACAATAACTTTTAAGCCAAGTCAACGTTTACGCAATTGCATGTTGAATGGCTCAATGGTCAAATGACTTTTAACTAGTTGCGTGGCTCTAGTATTGCTCAAACATCGGTTATAAGTCGACTATTTACTAACAGAGGCGGCATAACATGAATGATCGCAAAATTGTTTTAATTCTTAAGACCGTTATGACAGTAGGGCTATGTTTCATTGCCATAGGGGTTTATGGTCATCTTTACAGCGAGACGTTACACAGTATGGGCGTAACTGGAATTGTAATTAGTGCGTGTTTCGTTGCCATTGGTATGATCATGTCTTTGCCTACAAAAATGTATTTAACTTTTGTATTGGTAAATCGTGAAAATGAAATGTCTCATGAAAGTGAGAGCAATCACGCCAAGAACAATCAATAGGCGTAATGCAACGTTTGAAGCTTTGAATTCCATTAAAGTGCGCCTTCGAATTGTGTGCCATAGGCTCTAAAATTAAATTCATATTGCGTTTTAACAAATACAATGCAAAACAAATTTGTGCACCATGCAAATTAGTCTTTGGTTTACTTCCTATTTGAATAAGCTATTGTATACTACCGATATTCAGCTTTTATCACTACCAGTCTTTTATTATATGTCTTCACAAAATACTTCTGTTTTATTCGTGTGTCTTGGTAATATTTGTCGCTCACCTTCTGCTGAAGGGGTGTTCAGGCATAAAGTGGAGCAAGCTAGTTTTAAATGTAAAATAGATTCAGCTGGCACAGCGGGTTATCATACAGGATCGCCCCCGGATCAGCGCTCTCAGGCTGCAGCTAGCGCTAGAGGGTACAATTTATCCAAGTTTAAATGTCGGCGAGTCAATGAAAAAGATTTTGAAGAATTTGATTATATCATTGCGATGGATAACGCCAACGTTCGCGATCTCAAGCAAAAGTGCCCTGAGGAATTGCAACATAAAATTCATCTTCTTCTGAGTTTTACTTCATCTGAATTCGACGAAGTCCCAGATCCTTATTATGGCGGTGGGAAGGGGTTTCAATTGGTTCTTGATCTAATTGAGCAGGGTTGTGATGGTTTAATTCGTGAACTATCTCATCGCAATAATTAACGGCTTTTCAGTGTTATGTTAGAGCCAACCGAGTGACAAGATTAACTAAATATCTTATTTTATTGGCATCTCTTTGCGGTTTGTATTTGCTTCCCTATTTGTTTCTTGGTGATTTTAAGACCGAGTGGCACATACTCGTTTATATTAAAGCGCCTGTGTGTCTCACGGCTATTTTGGTGGGTGCTTGCATATGCTCTGGTTCTGCAGCATTGCAAACAACACTAAACAACCCATTAGCAGACCCTGGTATTATCGGTATTTCAAGCGGAGCTAGCTTGATAGCTGCCATATTTCTAGTATTTATTAGTTCAGTGGGGATTAACTTTTCTGCCACAGAGGAAACTAGGGCAACAGTATCTCATTTGCAAGCTTACACGTTGTATTACTTGCCTTTATTGTGTTTCATTGGCGCTAGTTTAAGCGGTTTTTGTATATATATACTATCTAAAAAAACCGGTGGTTCGGTGAGCAATGTAATCTTGGCGGGTATTGCTATTTCAACTCTGTTCAGCGCAATTATTGGTTGGATATATCTAATAGCCCCTCCACAGGCACTACAAACCCTCACTTTTTGGTTAATGGGTAGCTTGAACTACACTAATTACAAAAGTTTGATGCTGGTTGTCCCTATTGCATCAATTGCGCTTTACTTATTGTATACATCTGCAAGCTCTCTAAATTTACTATATCTGGGGGAGCATGCCGCAGCGTCAGTTGGCATAAATTCCAAACACTTGCAAAATAGAGTATTTATTTTGGTGGCGTTATTAATTGGATTAAGCGTGTCAGTTGCAGGTGGCATAGCTTTCTTGGGTCTATTAGTTCCGCATTTTGTCAGGCGAGTGCATGGCTTTGACAATCAACACATTATTCCTTATTCAGCGGTATTAGGGAGCATAGTTATGATGTTGTGCGCTTTGATCAATGAGTACTTTGCCGACACAGCCATTCCGCTTTCCATGTTAACAGCCACCATTGGCGCTCCTTTGTTTATTTACGTTTTGCTCACCAGAAATAGAGCCTAATTGTTCAAATTAGAATAATGTGATTCATAATCAAATACGTTTGACATATGCAATTTAAGACAAGGTGGGTATTGGCTCTATATCAAGTCAATGATAAGAGCCAAGAAGCATTGAAAACAAGGTTAGAATGATGAATTAACCATTATTTCTGTGAAAAAGCCAAAGTAGACTGAACTGCTAAATCCCATTTTTTTAATAAGCGATTTCTAATGGAATCCCCAAGTTCAGGTTTAAAATTAGTCTCAATACTTTTGTACTTAGCGATTTCATCTAGGTCTGAATAAAGGCCCACTTGCAGTCCGGCTAGGTACGCCGCTCCTAATGCTGTTGATTCCATCATTTTTGGGCGTAGGACTTCTATTTGAAGAATGTCGCTTAAAAATTGGCATAGCCAATCGTTTGCAACCATTCCACCATCGACCCACACTTTATTCGAACGGATGCCGTCATTATGCATAGCTTCTAACAGTTCATGAGTTTGATAACAAACGGCTTCAAGAGCGGCTCTAGCAAAATGAGCTGCCGTCGTCCCTCGAGTCATTCCAAATAGGCTGGCTCTAGCATTAGGATCCCAATGAGGAGCGCCTAGGCCAGCAAAACCCGGCACTAAAAATACACCATGGTCATAATCCAAAGACTCTGCTAATACTTGGCTTTGCTTGGCGTGTTGCAAAACCCCTATACCATCCCGTAGCCACTGAATATTTGCTCCTGCAGTGAAAATTGCGCCTTCCAACGCGTATATAGTCTTTGAATTCAGACGATACGCCACTGTAGTTAACAGCTTATGAGAAGAAATCACGGCCTTTTCTCCTGTATTTAATAGAGCAAAACACCCAGTGCCATAGGTGCTCTTAAGGTCGCCAGCATTGAAACAAGATTGACCAAATAATGCGGCTTGTTGGTCGCCCGCTACGCCTGTAATCGGAAGTTCAGTCCCCAATACTTCTTTTGACGTCACTCCGAAGTTGTCCGAACAATCTAATACGGTTGGAAGCATTGAAATGGGTATGTCAAAAAAATCAAGTAACGCAGGATCCCACTCTTGAGTATTGATGTTGAATAAATTCGTTCTCGATGCATTAGTCGCGTCTGTTGCGTGTACCTTTTGTCCAGTAAGGTGCCATATCAGAAAAGTATCAATGGTTCCAAAAGCCAAGCGACCTTTATTTGCTAGGTTCCTTGCGCCATCAACCTCATCCAATATCCATTTTATTTTTGTGGCAGAAAAATATGGATCGAGCAATAACCCAGTCTTCGCTCGGAGCGTCGCCTCAAACGATTTGTTTTTCTCGCAAAACGCAGCGGTTCTTCCATCTTGCCACACGATGGCCGGATAGATACATTGTCCAGTTTGTGTATCCCAAACTAAGGTGGTTTCGCGTTGATTGGTAATACCAATACAATTGATCTCATAGCCTTTGCTGGTTGCTTCACTTATCGCTGCTTTGCAGGTTGCGATGACAGTTGTTAATATTTCTTCTGGATTGTGCTCAACCCACCCATTAGCTGGGTAGTACTGTTTAAACTCTTGTTGCGATGATCCAATTTTTTTCCCGTTAATGTCAAAAACAATTGCACGTGAGGATGTGGTTCCTTGATCAATGGCTAAAATGCTGTTTTGTTTCATAATGCTCACAACCCTTTTTATGATTAGTCAATATAGTTGAGTAAGTTGATTCCTTCACTGCAAATCGTCGCCAATTCATTACCACGCCCTACAAAAAAGGGGAAATTATTTTGATGAATACGCTAGACGTTTACATTGTCTGTACCAATGAATTTAAATTAACTTAAACGGATAAGATGATTTTTTTAACATTTATTCATAGGTTATTGCAACATAATTTATTCCGTTCGTAACCGTAAAAATTTATTCGCTTAAATTAAAGCGCTCTCACAGTGATGCATCGCAGTGGCTATGCCGTCATTTCAAATTACGTTGATTTTTATGCAGTTTTGCCGAAAATTCTTCCTGTAGGACGCAATTTATTCTAAGAATGCTGGCTCGTTAGAGTCACTAAACAGAACAGTTCCTTTTGTGCGAAGGGGTTTTATGTCAATTGACGTTTGACTTAAAAGTGTTGTATGTACGTGCAAAAAAGAGGTAAAAACAAGAATACAAGAAATAGCATTAACTTTTTTTTAATACTATTTACTTAAACGATTAAGTATGTCATCTTGCGAACATCCGTTATACTTCAAACAATCAAATGGTAGAAAGTAGAAAATCATGCAATTAAGAGAAACAAACGTTGCTAAACTCGCTTCTCAGGAATTTGACGTACTCATTTTAGGAGCTGGGATTAATGGAGCAGTCTCTGCTGCAAGCTTAGCTCGCAAAGGGCTAAAAGTAGCATTAATAGATAAAGGCGATTTTGCAGGCGAAACGTCTTCAAATTCGTCTAACTTGGCTTGGGGCGGTATAAAATATTTAGAAAACCACGAATATTTGTTGGTCAATAAGCTATGCAAAAGTCGAAACCACTTGATGAAGAGCTATCCATCGACCGTTAAAGAAATACGGTTTTTAACCACGCTTCAAAAAGGGTTTCGCTTCCCTGCGTGGTTTGTGTACTTAGGCACTTTAACATATTGGGTGATGGGACGATTTTTTACTCAAAAACCCACGTTTTTACAAAAGACAAAGATCAAACAGATAGAGCCTGTAATTGATGTATCAAATGCCCAAGGTGGGTTTGAGTATTCTGATGCTTTCCTGCATGATAATGACGCTAGGTTTGTTTTCAATTTTATCCGCAGTTCTATGGACAATGGTGCGATCATCGCCAATTATGTAGAAGCTTTGGAAAGTAAACGAGTCTCAAACCATTGGGAAACACTCGCTTACGACGTTAATTCGCAAAAGAATGTCACCATTAAATCAAAACTGATGATAAACGCTTGTGGGCCAAGTGTTGATAAATTTAATACTAACATTGGTCAAGCTACAGAGCATACTCATCTGTTTTCAAAAGGCGTTCACCTAATTGTAGATAAGCTAACAAAAGTGGATAAAGTGCTGGCCTTTTTTGCTTCTGACGGTCGCCTTTTCTTTGTTATTCCAATGGGGCAAAAAACCTGCATCGGCACTACCGATAACAAAGTCGAAAACCCAACTACTTATGTCACAAATGAAGACAGGAAATTTATCCTAGATAATGTAAATGCGTTGTTAGATTTGCCAACGCCTTTGACCACTAATGATATTATTTCAGAAAGGTGGGGAGTTCGCCCGCTAGCGGTGAAAGGGCAGGGTGGAGATGCTGATTGGGTGGCTCTTTCTCGAAAACATGCGATTGACGTAAATTATACTGACAAATGCATGAGTATTTTTGGCGGAAAATTGACCGACTGTATCAATGTAGGTGAAGAAGTGAGTCAACTTGTAGGGAAACTCGGCATTTCTTTGCCAAATGCAAACGCTATCTGGTATGGAGAGTCTAATAAAGCGATTAAAGACGAGTTTGACTACAGGGCGAAACTGTTAGATTTGGACAGCATGACCCCAGATTACTCATCTGAAAAACTGTCGGTAAGGTTATGGCGTAGATACGACATGCATGCCCTACAAATTTTAGACGAAATTCAAAGAGATCCAACACAAGCCGAGCAGTTAATGGAAAATGCCGAGTACATTAGAGCTGAGTTACATTATGCGGCCCGTAGAGAAATGATTACTAAGCTTGAAGATTTCCTGAGGCGACGCTCAAAAATAGAGATGGTTTTGCGTAAGTCGGACATTATCAAGACTCAAGGCATAATTGAGGCGTGTGAAATCCTATTTGGCGATCAAGCTGAAACTAAGCTAAATGAATACGTGAATAAGGTAAAATCTGAACAAAGTAATCACTGAGCTTCTCTCCAATGTAAAAGTCTTTGGTCGCCTTTGTAAATTCCAAAGGTGACTTCTGCTGACGGGGGCTGATCCAGAACTCCAGTATTATTCCAGTCATATTCCAGCCAATCAAAACTGTCGTAGCTTAATGAAATATTGCCCGTGTTATTTTCTCCAGGCGCTTTTAAATAAAGTTCGGATACTGCGCCATTTAAAAAGTGAGTTGTATTGCCGAGTAACTCAGTCAAAGTGGCATCTAAACTCATAGTGCTCAATGAAAAATTACTGGTAAATATACTGGGGCAGCTATTGTCACTACTTTTCACAAACCTCCCATTTTCATAATGTTCTAATGACATATTTACCGCTAGGCTATGCGTCTCAGGACCAAACATATTTTCAAGACTGATTCGCCCGAACCTGATTTCTAGACCTGTAGGTGAGAACGGCTGAGTATTTAAAATTGGAATATTATCGCTATCAAAACTATTGCTTAAAGAGAATTGTAAATTTGACTGAAATGGATCTACTTTTGAATTTGTCGATCTTACAAAATAGAAGTGATCATTATTGGATAACTGATAATGTAAAACGCCTCGTTCCAATGGAACTGTTGCCATTGAAGTTAGGTCGTTCTGGCTCAAAGTCCCACTGCTGACATTCGATACGACAGGAAGTAAGTTTCCATCTATACCGGTTGCCACTGTGTCATTGCTTGGGGCGTTAATGTTTATGTGGCTGGCGTCCAACTTCATGAAGTCATTATTACTCCCTTCAGAATCTTGGTGATAGTTTTGAGTTACTATGCCTTGGGCGTTGTATGCGGTTATATTTAATACAGGCTGGCTGAGGTAACTAATTGCGCCTTCAGTTTGGCTATTTTCTCGTTTTTGTCCACTGAATGCTGATAGCCCTGACCGACTGTCACACGAGGCTATCAATGAACCTGCATCTTTGACTTGCTGCGATAAATATGCGGGGGTAAATCTGCCCACTGGTATGGCATCTGAGTCTATAGTTATACCGGTATTGGCATAATTAGAATCTCTTACATCTAATTCTAAAATCCCCACTTCAGAGAACTTAGCGTTATTGAAGGCGTAAGTTCCTGAAGTGAATGTTGATATATTCACATTTTGAAACAAAGGATTTAGGGTTGAATTAATTGCACTATTAGTAGAATAGGTCAACTGTCCATCAACACTGCCAGCGTGATCAGGTAGCACTCTTTGTGCGCTCAACTGAATTTGGCCCGGTTGATAATTTTCCGTTATCTGTGCAGGTGAGGCGCCGTTGATTGCTTGCAAAATGAATTCAAAATTATCTCCGGCCGGCTGTATTATTGGTGAATTGGCACTTGAACCGTTTATTGCTATGCCCGATTTTTCAGCGCTTAAAACCAATTTAGCCGGAGCCACCCAAAAGCTGCTGCTTGCGCCTTGCAGTTGAATGTTATTGTTATCATAAAACGCATGGAGCCGAATTTGTCCGGCATCGTTGTAAAGGGCATTTGGTAAAATGGCGCTACTGTCGCTATCAAAATTAAGCGTTATCTCTGTGGTATTGTTATTCATATATTTAGCGATTGAATTTCCACCTACTTCAAAGTTTAGGCCTGCCCCTCCTCCTGGATTGACGTTCTCTTGAGCCAACTTTATTGTTTGATCAGAGTTAAAAATGCCTTTGCAAACGCCAGCTTCGTTTTCTACTGCTTGTACCTTGATCCCTTCAGGAAATGGCACTCCTGCAACTTGATTTTTGATAATCGTGGAGTTATCCGTAGCATCTAAAAACCTGAATCCTGCGTCTTTAAAAGTGATGTCGCATGATGTGCTGCTTCCTGTGTCGCATATCACAGGGTTTAACGCCGCCACCGACGCATTAATCAAATTCAAAGACGCGGTTTCGGCAAGAGTGTGCTCGAAGGAGACGACCGTAGAGCCAGTAAAAGCAAACGAAGATTTACTTGTACCATCAAGGGTTAATTCCGCGCTTGTGTTACGACTACTAAGCACGTCGCAATTTACGTTTAAGCACGCCTTAACAGTGACTGTTTCTGAGTCGCAGGTTAACCCTTGTCCATCATGTTCAATTCGATAATGATGAATGTCTTGAGGCACACCGCCACAGGTTTGGTTACTAAAGTTCCCAGCAAGAATGAGACCGCTTGCGGTTTCTTTTACGTGACTATTGTCGGTATCTCTATCTTTATCTTCAATGACAGTGAACCCGACTGCATTGGAAGATAAAGAGCAACGTGCTAGCCAACCCCCGTCACCGCCATGTCTAGAGTTTTGGCTCGCCAAAACTAATGGCAACGCATCGGCGTACGAGTTATTGAAGGTGTAACTATTACATCTATTATTGCCGATGCCGTCAAAATCACGCTCTACGTAAAACGATTCGAATTGTATGTCTCTATTTAACTGGCCACTGTTGTCTGCATTAGTGACTAAATAAGCAATACTTTCAGCGTTGGATACTGTGCCACTATTTGTTTCAGCTCTGTCTAACGCAATGTCAAATCCTTTGCTATTAAGAGAGCGCATAGCGGTTGCCATAAACGGCTCTGAAAAAGGGAATGGATCGGTTTCGTTGCTCAAAGTTTGTATGTTGACCAAAACCGAAGGTGTGTCAGTTAACCCCATATCAGTCAATGAAACCTTATCCCAAGATCTATTTCCACTTGCATGCTTACCTTGAATGGTAGTCGTGTTATGGGTTCCGACCCTAAGAGATTTGCCGTCTGCTAAATGATAATCACCTTCTACAATTGCCAGAAAATCGATGGTTTGAGATATATTCCCGGCAGGCTTTTCATTGCTTGGAGCCGCTTTTTCTTCTGATTCTACTTGGGCGACTTCAAAGCCTTGTGTGGTCACATTCTTAATGCGTAACGTTAACCTGTCATCATTATTAGTCTGGCCAATGGTAAATACTTTGGGAGGCACTGAAAACTCCCTGTCAAAACATACTTTGGTAAATGTAGGGTTGATACTTGTATCAACTAGGGTTACTTGACCGGCTTGAGCCTCAATAGGACATATGCGACTACTACCGTCCGTATTTTTACCCTGCGCCTGCTGGTCATAAATACGCTTGACTTGTTCGGCGGTCAATACTTTATCGTATATTGTAAACTCATCCAATTGGCCGGTGAACTGCTCTTCGCTATAACTATTAGAAATTTGACCGATGTTCGAAAAATTGGTGGTGACTTCACCAGCTTCAGAATTAGCTGTTTGATTTAGTACACCGTCAATATACACCTTGGCTTCGCCGGTCTGCTCATCCCAACTAAATGCAACTTGACGCCATGTATCATCGTTAATTGGATCAGAAGATTGTACTCGTGTTCCATTTCCCTTTTGAAATCCGATTCTGCCCGAGGCATCAATAATGCCCCAAAAAATATCGTTTTCTCTGCCATTTTGTTCAATCCCTATTATTCCAGGCGCATGCCACGCTGTATTGTTTCCGGTTTGCGTTGTTTTTACCCAAAACACCAAGGTGGCGGTGTTGCGAAGATAATCATCAATGCCAGGGGTTTGTATATAGTCATTGATACCATCAAATGTCGCTGCTCGGCATATTTGGCCTGATTCAAAAGTGGCTAAGTCGTCGTTAATGGTTCCATGTACTTGATTACTTGATGAATCTAGCACATCGTTAGCAGCATTTGTCCAGTAGGTTCTGTCAAACCTTAAATCCACAACTGGTTCGGGTACACTCACCGTGCCAGAGCAGTAAGCGTCAATATATACGTCATTTACACTTGAACTTGCATAATTTAAAACATTCTCCTCAGAGAGGGATATTTCATTTGCATTGATTGCGCCATTTATGACGCTTTCATTGTCAAATTCAACTTTGCCCAAAGAATAGATAAACCCGTTTAGCTTTGTTTCCTCTTCAAACTTCGCGTCGTCGTAAAACACAAAAGTCAATTGCTCGGGCAAGCCCAACGTATTAAACTGTGTTTCATCACTTTTAGAGAACTTAGCATTATTTACAAAAAGCAGAACTTTGTCATTTCCATTGACTATAATGTCTGCACTATTATCTACCTCAAAATTGTCTATCCAATACACGCCTTCTTCAAAAATAATTTCAACATTATTTTTACCTTCCAATTTTTCCACATAGGTTACTTGGTTATTATTTTGGAATCGCAACTCTGAGCTGTTACCAAGAGTAATCTCTCTATAGGCACCTTGACTCAACAATAGGGTTTTATTGTTTTTTACGTCTCTGTCGTCGTTTGAAGATTGAGTTTGGAATACGGGCAAATTTAGCGAGGGAGTTCTATGTCCTGAATCCGTGCATTTTTGTGTGGTGCAACTCGGCATTTCGTTTTCAGTCTTGTCCTTCCCGATGCCTATGGCAACACTGCCATCGGTGCCTTTAACCTGAGCTTCTTCATCAAAATCTACTGATGAATCTAAAATTCTTGATGATAATGGAGAGGGGAAATACGCACTACAGGAACTGCCAAAAGCGAAAAATGCATGACCAATGCCGGCCAACACCAACATCGTCTTAGCCAAATAAGAGATAATATGCTTTTTTCTAATCACGTTGTTCTTTAACTCGCTCGCATTTTTATTACGTTTTTGTATGTTATCGGCAATAACGAGCGAAAAATTAGTCCAAGTTTGAGAAGATTAATTTTTTCAACATAGATTTATTCGCTAATTTTCAATATTATATCCATAGAGGGGCAGGGGCTGAATCATTTATTTTGAACTCGAACAGACTATCATTCAATGGATGCGATATAAAAGGTCGTCTTCAACCTTGTGTGCTTAATTGCGAGGATAGCCAGTTTTGGCATGTCTTAGGGGCTAATGGGTCAGGCAAAAGCACGCTTCTTTCAGCTCTGTGTGGATTAATTCCGTGCAAGCAATTATCGTATAATCAAATCAATGTCGAGCAACTTAGTTTGGTGGAACAAGCGCAAGTCCGAGCATTATTGAGCCAGCAGCACACAAGCGAATTTGAAGTACCCATCAAACAACTGTTGTCTTTTTTTACCCGCTTCGAATATTTACCAGATAAAATTGACCATGCTCTTGAAATCAACCGACTCTTAAATAAGCCTTTGAATAAATTGTCTGGAGGACAAAAACAGCGTTTTCACATTGCTAGATGCGTGTTACAAATTTGGCAAAATTTAGAAAAAGGGCAGGGTGTATTGATCTTAGATGAGCCACTTCAAGGGCTAGATATCAAACATCAGTTCAAAGTGTTAGATTTACTTCAGGAATTCTGTCGGGCAGGCAATACGGTCATTATGAGTTGTCATGATGTAAATTTAAGTTTGAAATATGCCTCACATGCTATCTTATTATTACGGGGAAATGCGGTTGAAATTGGCACTGCAAGTCAATGTTTAACAAGCGAACGCTTGTCATATATTTTTGATGTGAGCTTTTCTGAGCTAGACGGAAAATTGTCAATAAACAATTTTTAATACAATCAAGCGAAAAATAATTAACGATCAAACAACTGGAAAACTGATATCAAGTTTTTACGGGCAATATCGTAAGCTTAAAGAGATGTACAATGAATCAAAGTTTAATGGCGAAAGAAGCGCGTCAAACTCCTACGTTAATGGAAAAGCAACTGGCTAACAATCAGGCCCAGTGTGAATATTTGGTAGACGCGATTAGGCGATTTAATCCGGAATATGTGTACATTATTGGTCGAGGATCTTCGGATCACGCTGGCGTATTTGCTAAATACTTAATAGAGGTTGAGCTGGGGTTAGCAGTGAGTTCATCCGCACCTTCAGTATTCAGTGTCTTTAATAGTGCCTTAAACCTTTCTAGGGCCCTAGTATTTGTAATTTCACAATCTGGAGGCAGCCCAGATATCATCGCACAGACAAAGTCAGCCAGGCTTAGCGGCGCAATGACAGTTGGGCTTGTCAATGTTCCTAACTCACCACTGAGTAAAGAGCTCGATGCAGAGTTAAGCATTGGCGCAGGAGATGAAAATGCAGTAGCTGCGACGAAAAGCTATCTGTTAACTTTGTCTGCATTGGCACAATTAGTTGCTTGTTGGAAGCGCGATACACAATTTTTATCAAGTTTAAACAGCTTGCCTAATAGATTGCCAAAGGTGTTCGATCTTGAGTCAAGTATTGATCCGAAAATAATGATGACAATTAAGCATTGCGTTATTTTAGGGCGCGGTTTCGGTTATGCAGTTGCTCGAGAAATGGCGTTAAAAATGAAAGAGGTTCTTGGTATTCATGCTGAAGCATTTAGTTCAGCAGAGTTTTTGCATGGCCCAGTAACATTAACGACGAGTCAATTGCATACTTTTTCAATCAATGTGCCGGACGAGTCTGAAGCGATTCACCAAAAAATAATAGGTAATGTAACAAAAAGAGGCTCAACTCCTATTGACTTGACTTGTTCATTACCTGAACTACATCGTCGGCTATCACCATTAGTCAGTATGTTGAAGTTTTATATTGATTTGGAAGCCGCCGCAAAAGCGCTGAATAAAGATCCCGATAATCCACCAGGTCTCAACAAAGTGACCAAAACAAATTAGGAAAATAAGCATGAGATATTATGCTAAAAAGCTATACACAGGAGATCGGTTGTTCGAACATCAGTTGATAGACGTTGAAAATGGTGTAATTACGTCAGTTCAATCTGGGAGCCACAAAGACGCAGACTTTATGTTGGATGGTTTGGTGACTCCTGGGTTTATTGATATTCAAGTCAACGGTGGCGGCGGTAAATTACTTAACAACCAGCCCAGTTTAGACACTATACGAACGATGGCTTCAGCCCATCAACGGCATGGTACTACCTCTTTACTGCCTACTTTAATCACAGATGATCTTGAGAAAATGCATCAGGCCAGTGATGCCGTTGCTCAAGCTCTGGACGAAAACATAACGTCGGTCTTAGGGGTCCACTTCGAAGGACCTCATTTATCTCTTGCGAAAAAAGGCATTCATCCGGGCGAAAAAATACGCAATATTACAGACCAAGAATTAAGGCTATTGACTAGAACAGATCTTGGTAAGGTATTAATTACGGTCGCCCCTGAAAATATGGCTTGCGATATTATAAGAGAGCTCGTCAAAAGTGGTGTAACGGTCTGTTTAGGACATTCAAATGCAGGATATGA
This sequence comes from Glaciecola sp., assembly GCA_965660815.1. Classification (GTDB taxonomy): domain Bacteria; phylum Pseudomonadota; class Gammaproteobacteria; order Enterobacterales; family Alteromonadaceae; genus Glaciecola. Next base: position 16,146 of record CBFIBG010000021.1, on the reverse strand, counting down.
TTCTGTTCAAGCCGCACTAGAGGCCGGTGCGTCTGGTTTTACTCATTTGTACAACGCTATGTCGCCTTTGACAGGACGGCAAGCAGGAATGGTAGGCGCTGCACTTTTAGCAAAACACAGTTATGCGGGTTTAATCGTAGACCTACATCATGTCTGTAAACAAAGTGCCCAAGTCGCCATCAATATGAAGGGTAAAGACCGGATAATGTTAGTAACAGATTCGATGTCGCATATAGGCACTGATCAAGTCAAATTATCCTTCTGTGGATGTGACATTATCAAAACAGACGACAAGTTGACGCTACAGGATGGCACTCTTGCAGGTTCACATTTAGACATGGCTTCAGCTGTTCGAAATACGGTAAATATACTGGACTACTCGATTGAGGATGCAATCGATATGGCTTCACGCACTCCATCTCACTTTCTGAATATGCAAAAACACAAGGGGTCGTTGAGGAGAGGATTTGATGCCGATTTTGTGTGTTTAGATACCGAATTCAATGTAACGCATACGGTTTGTCAGGGACGGTTAGTGTTTGACTCATCAAAGCAGAGTCGCATTGAGGAACTTACATAACTAAAATAGTGAAATCTTTAACAATAACATTTTGTAAACGCACTCGAAGTCAGTACACTAGTAACTATTCAATACTAACCTTAATAAATCATAAAAAGATTAAATTAAAAGTTAATCGTCTGTGCTGTTTGCATCGAATTTTATTTTTATTACAGCGTTAAATATCATTAATTGTTTAGAGGTAAAATTGTGAGTCAGTGGAGTATCGATAGTTGGCGAAAAAAGCCAATTCTTCAACAGCCTAGTTATAAAGATCAAAAAAAACTTAAAGACGTCGAACAAAAAATTGCAAGTTATCCGCCATTAGTATTTGCAGAAGAGACTAGACAACTTTTCAAACAGCTCGGCGATGTTTCTCAAGGCAATGGTTTTCTATTGCAGGGCGGCGATTGTGCAGAATCGTTTGATGAGTTTAATGCGCCTAAAATCCGCGACACATTTAAAGTAATACTGCAAATGGCCATCGTATTGACGTTCGCAGGTCGATGTCCAGTCACCAAAGTCGCGAGGATGGCTGGCCAGTATGCTAAGCCAAGAAGTGCAGACACCGAGACTATTAATGGCGTTGAATTGCCCAGCTACAGAGGCGATATCATTAACAGTATTGACTTCACACCCGAAGCGAGAGAGCCCGATCCTACTAGGTTGCTCGACGCTTACCATCGAAGTGCAGCGACGTTGAACTTGCTTAGAGCATTTGCCCAAGGGGGGTTAGCCGACCTTCACCAAGTCAACCGTTGGAATATGGCATTTTTGGAAAACAATCCACTTAAAGAGAGATACCACGACATTGCCAAAAGAATCGAAGATACTCTGTCATTTATGGACGTTTTAGGGGTGAATAGTCAAAATACTTCTTCTCTTCATGAAACTAGCTTGTTTACTTCACACGAAGCATTGTTATTAAACTATGAGCAAGCGTTGACTAGAGTTGATACATTGACTGGTAAACCCTACAACTGTTCTGCGCATATGTTGTGGATCGGTGAGCGTACTCGGCAGTTAGATCATGCTCATGTCGAGTTTTTTAAAGGGATCAATAACCCAATTGGCGTAAAAATTGGGCCCACAATGCAAGAGGATGAACTTATAAAGTTAATCGATGCATTAAACCCTAATAATATTCCTGGTAGGCTAACACTGATCACCAGAATGGGGGCAAACAAGCTTGCCGATAATCTACCTCGATTATTAAACCGCGTTAAACAAGAGGGCAGACATGTGGTGTGGAGCTCTGATCCAATGCATGGCAATACGTTCAAAGCTTCAAGCGGTTATAAAACCAGAAACTTCGATGCAATTTTGGATGAAATAAAGCAATTCTTTGCTGCTCATGAAAGCGAGGGGACGCATGCTGGAGGCATACATTTAGAAATGACTGGTCAGCATGTTACAGAGTGTACAGGCGGCGCATATGAGATTAGTGACGATGATTTAGCCCAAGCGTATCAGACCCAGTGCGATCCTAGATTAAACGCCGATCAAGTGTTAGAGATGGCATTTTTAGTAGCCGATCATTTAAAGAAGTAGTGCTATTCCCCTGCAAGAAAGTCCTGCAGGGGGTTAAAAAAGCCAATAATGGTTAATTCAGGCTACTAAGTTTCGACTTTGTCAGCAAAAAAGTACTGGCAGCGGCTAAAAAGACGCCGGTATGTTTTAGTAGGTTTAGATAAGTGTCATCTATTATCCATGCTTTATCTGCAAATGCTGAGCAAGTGATAGCGACTAAAAGCGCGATAAATAAACTTATGAAAGTTTTTGCATAATTCATAATAATGCCTCTATACGAAGATGCGTAGAAATTAAAATGTCGTAAACTGCATAACACATGGGAATGCCTGTAATCAATGTTTATTACATCGGTAGCAGATTATAGAAGTTTATGTTTGAAGGTAACCTAGACATTGGTTTACAAACCCTTAGTCTTATAAGAATGCGAAAAGCATTGAGTCAAAAGTACTGAGTCAACAGTTTAAACAGTTGTTATTTATACAAACTGTTACATTCTTAAAAGAAGATATGAGGTATAAACAGATGCATTTAAACGTTACTTGTTAACGGCTTGCAACAAACTAACAAGAACGAGCATAGAAACTCAATCAACAATAATAATGGTTTAACTTTTGAATCGTTTTAACTATGGAAAAATCTCATGAAATATAAAAGGTACCTCGCTGTTTGTCTCTTCTTTGCGGGGATTATACTAGGAAACGCACAAGCTACGGTCGTAGAGATAAGAACAGTTGAAGGAAACTTCCAGATTAATCTTTTCGACGAAACGACTCCTCAAAGTGTCAGTAATTTCTTAAGCTACGTCAATTCAGGAGCCTATGCTAACAACGTAGTCCATCGAAGTGCAAATAACTTCGTTATCCAAATGGGAGGCTTCCAATACAATAATAATTTCCCTTTAGACTCAGTACCTTCAGGTTTGGCAGTAAATAATGAGCCAGTGCTTTCAAATGTAAGAGGTATGCTAGCTTATGCAAAGTTGAGTGGAAATCCCAACAGCGCAACGTCACAGTTTTTTATTAATTTAAGTAATAACTCAAGCAACTTAGATACGCAAAACGGGGGATTTACAGTTTTCGGGCAAGTAATTGGAGACGGAATGCAAGTGGTCGACAGAATAGCAAACTTACCTCGCTTTGCATTTAATTCGCCGTTTAACGAATTACCACTTAGAAGTTACACTCAAACAGACTTCAACTCAAACAAGCTTCCAGACGATAACAACTTAGTTATTATAAGCGATATAGTTGTGGTTGACGCTGCAACGGTCACTAACCCAGATATTGTCCCAGTACCCAATACGCTAATAAACAGCGGAGGGGACGGTCAGCCCTCAGCCGGTGGAAGTGATTCTAGTAGCGGAGGCGGTGTGAGCAGTGCTTGGCTTATTCTATTAGGGCTCATGTCGATCTGCAGACGTATCTGTAATAGAGGCTTTAACCAAAGGACTCAGTAATTTTTCTAATCCATTGAGTTTGATTTCATACATAAGGGCAAGCTGTTCTCCTAACTTGCCCGCTGGAAATCCCTTTTGATGAAACCAGACCAAATAAGGTTCCGGTAAATGGATAAGTTTAGTGCCTTTGTATTTACCGAAAGGCATTTCTAAATTAATAGTGCTGACGAGATATTCCTGATCTTCATGTATTAGTTTGTCGGTCATTTAATTGGCTGCTTCAATTAACTTTATATTCTTTTTGTTGCTGAGCTTTCCACAATTTCGCATACAATCCATCACTTTCCAGCAGTGCTCTATGCGTCCCTTGTTCGTGCACTTTTCCGTTATTCATGACTATGATGTTGTCTGCATCCATAATCGTCGATAATCTATGCGCCACTACAAAACTAGTATGGCCTTTCGACAAATCTTTCAAAGAACTTAATATGGTTCTTTCGGATTGAGAATCCAAAGACGAAGTCGCTTCATCAAATACCATGATCGGAGGGCGTTTCAGAATGGTTCTAGCAATCGATACTCTTTGCTTTTCGCCGCCGCTGAGTTTTAACCCGCGCTCTCCCACTTGTGTATCTCCTTTATCGGGCAAGTTCTCAATGAATTCGGCCAAATTGGCCATTTCAATGGCTTGTTTAATTTGAGCTTCGCTGGCGTTCGGCTGACCATACTTGATATTTTCAAAAATAGTGTCGTTGAACAATACTGTGTCTTGTGGAACGATCCCAATTTGTTTACGCAAAGAACTTTGCGACACTTTGCTGATATCCTGCCCGTCGATGCATATTCTCCCTTCGTTTGGATCATAGAATCGAAATAATAATTTTACCAGTGTGGATTTACCTGCGCCGCTTGCGCCGACGACGGCGACTTTGTTACCGGCTGGTATCGTAAAAGAAATATTGTTAATAATTTCTCGTTTGTCATGATAACGAAAACTGACGCTTTCAAACGTAATCTCACCCTTTGAAACGATTAATTCGCCAGCCTCAGGCTTGTCTATCACTTTGGGAGTCTGTTCAAGAAGCTTGAACAAGTTTTCTATGTTAGTCAGCGAGCCTCTAATTTCCCTATACACAAAGCCCAAGAAGTTTAGCGGCATAAAGATTTGCATAGTAAAGGCATTGACTAAGACAAAGTCTCCAATGGTCATATTGCCATTGGCGACTTCTATCGCTGCAAGCGCAAGCATTGAAGTCATTGCTAACGCAATAATGAGTGCCTGTCCACCATTTAATGCAAAGAGTGATAGTCTGTTTTTGCGTCTGGCCTTTTCCCAATCGGCAAGTCCTACGTCATAACGATTGGCTTCATACTCTTCGTTATTGAAATACTTTACGGTTTCAAAATTTAACAGGCTGTCAATGGCTCGGGTGTTGCTGGTGTTATCTGCTTGATTTAACTCTTTGACATACTTAGTTCGCCAATCGGTTGCTTTAATTGAAAAAGTAACATAGCTGACCACTGCCACTACGATAACCAATGCAAATGTCCAGCCATAGTTGAACAGCAAAATGCCAACTACCATGCCAATCTCAAGAAGCGTAGGGCCTATATTAAAAACCAAAAAACGCATCAGGAAACTTATACCGCTAGTACCTCTTTCAACGTCCCTGGATAATCCTCCTGTCTGTCGCGATAAGTGAAAATCAAGGTCCAATTGATGTAAATGTTTGAATACTTTCAACCCGACTCTGCGCATTGCTCTTTCTGTAACCCGGCCAAATAACGTATCTCTAATTTCGCCGAACAATACATTGGCAAATCTCAAGGCTCCATAGGCAATGATCAATGATAAGATAATGGCCAAAATAGCGGCTGTTGCGCCGTCAATGTTCAAATTGTCGACGATATGCTTTAACACAAAAGGTAAGGCGACACTTGCTATTTTTGCCCCAACTAAACAGCTAATTGCGAGCCAAACTCGTGTTTTAAATTCAGTTAAAAATGGCCAGAGTTTGGTCAATACGCGCCAGTTAAAAGCGGTTTCTTCGTTCATAGGAAATCGGTTGGATCGCACTTATTGAGTCCTTTATTTACTGACTAGGGATAGTTGAGAAACGAAAACAAACAAGAAGTAGCCTGCACTCATAGTATGCGTGAAAATCAATATGCAGGCCAGTATAAAACAAATACGCTACGGGTTGCGTATAGACTGATTACTTTTATGCAAGGATTCGGGCAACTAAATTTTCGATACTTGCAGAAGCTTCCTTTATATTTTTTGCTAGCATGTAAGCAGGCGTGGAATACAAATGATATCTTTCGTCTTCTACTACATCCTCTACGTTCGCTTGAATATGTTGAGCACCCATACTTTCTAATGCGTCAATGGTGTCTTGGTCGTTGCCAACAGTAAGCTTGACGCCTTTCGGGTAAACCGCCGGAATAATAGCAGGAGCAATGCATGCGTAGCCTGCCGTTTTGTTTTGCTCTGCAAAGGCTTTGCAAACTTTCAACACGTCTTCATTGACTGAGCTGCTTGCTCCTTCCACCGCGAAACTGCATAAGTTTTTTGCAGCGCCAAAGCCACCGGGTATCAAAAGTACATCAAAATCGTCTGGATTGATGGTGGCAAGATCCGAAATAGCACCACGAGTTATTCTGGCGGATTCCACTAAAACATTTCGTTCATCCGTTTCGTCAACTTCTCCTGTTAAGTGATTGACCACGTGTCGCTGTTTAATATTGGGTGCAAAACATTGATATTCAGCACCAGCGTTTTCTAATGCGAGAATAGTGAGCACAGATTCGTGTATTTCTGCGCCGTCGTAAACACCACATCCTGACAAAATAACGGCTACTTTTTTCATTCTTTTCCCCTTTTTATTCAATTAACGGTCTGTCTTTTACCTTATGCCAAAGGCCTCACCACTTGCACTATTGTTTTAAAAGACAATGAATTGTTTCTTTATTTTTCAATAAATGCTTGTTCGATAACGTAGTGTCCTTGGCTTCTTGAAGTTGCTTTGGTAAACCCCTTTTTATTCAAAATTGACATTGTATCTTGAAGCATTGGGTCGTTTCCACATAGCATAAATCGGTCAAACTCCGGTTCTATATCAGGCAATCCCAGCTTGTTGGTTAATTGCCCAGATTCCAATAAATGCGTAATTCTGCCGCAGTGTTGAGTGTCATGGTAATAAAAGGGCTCTCTGGTCACCGTGGGATAATAAACGAGCTTTTGGGACACTAAATCACCGAAATATTCATTATGTGGTAGCTCTTGGCAAATTAACTCTTGATAGGTTAGTTCGCTTTTCCAGCGTGTACCGTGCACCAACACAATTTTTTCATATTGCTCATATATATCAGGGTCTTGGATAATACTTAAAAAAGGAGCAAGGCCTGTCCCTGTTGCCAGCAAATATAAATGCTTGCCTGGTATCAAATAGCCGGGTACAAGCGTTCCTGTGGGCCTTGACGTAACAAGCACCTCATCGCCCATCTTAATGTTTAATAGACGAGAGGTAAGGGCCCCATGCGGTACTTTTATCGAGAAGAACTCTAACTCATCGCTATAATTTGGGCTGGCAATGCTATAAGCACGTAACAATGGTTTACCATCTACCTCCAGTCCAATCATTACGAATTGACCATTTTCAAATGTGAGTGAAGATTTTCTTGTGGTTCGAAATGAAAAAAGTGTCTCATTCCAGTGCTTCACAAAAGTGACCGTTTCTTTGTGGGCATTTCTCATGTAATAAGTCCTTTAACTCCTCTTTATCGTTTTACCGTTAATTTCGTGACATCTTTCCCAGTATTGCAAACATAAATTAGTATGTGATGTTATGATTTATATACATTTGCAATTAACCCTTAGCAGATACTCCGAGTTATTTATTATTACTGAAAAATTGGTAGAAAGTTTTCAACCTCGTTCACTAAAACTGTAAAAATACACACATCAATACATATTTTCACTGACGTAAATTCAGTTTAAAAGCAACTTAATTAGTCGCTATCGACTTTACCGTTATTGACACATTTTAGAATAGCTTAAACAAGATAATTGTCAGTGTGAAAGAACCGGTTGAACAAGTTAAAACGCCCCTTTTCAAAACGATTCACAATGTTTTGACATTAAAGAATATTTGCTTATGTGTGGTTTGAGTTTTATGAGATAAATAAAATAACTCTATTGAATTAAACCCAGCCTTTTTGCCTGAACGTTTTTAATGTTCTAACAAACTGTTCTATTTCTGAGGGCTGTCCTAACGATAACCTGTTCCAATTATCATCTTTGGTCATTCTTCTTCCTACTTTGATACCATTGGCCAACATTCGCTGGGAATAGGTATTTAAGTCTGAGTTTATTCTGTGCAAAACAAAGTTAGTGTTGCTTGGTACATAACTTAGTTCAAGTTCTTCCAGTGCTTCTATTAGTATTTGTTTTGCTTGCTCGTTGGAGGCAACGCTTTGTCTGAAAAATTCTTTGTCCAAGAGGGACACGCTGGCTGCGGCAACTCCAGCAGCAGACAAATTAAAACTAGCGGCTAGGTTGTCCAGCTTAGCTGCTGTGTTAGGTGCGGCTATGCCATACCCCACACGCATGCCCGCCATGCCATAAATCTTAGAAAACGTTCGAGTTAGTACTAGGTTTTCTCTACCTTGCTTAATTAACGGAAGAACGCTTGAGTAGTTTGGATTGGTTAACGCATATTCATGATATGCCTCATCTATTAAAAAGAGGTAACTGTCGGGTGCATTGACAATCCAATTTGAAAGTTCTTCTTTATCAACAATGGTTCCTGTTGGGTTGTTTGGATTGCAAACGTTTATTAATATTGGGCCTTTCAACGTTTTTGCTTTTTTATCTAGTTGTTCAATTTTAGTTTTAAAGTCGTTGCCTAAATTAACTTGAACTACTTCCATATTTCTCGCTTTTGCGCGACTTTTAACATCACCAAAGGTAGGATTGGGCTCAAGCAAAGTTGCATTTATGGAAGCCGCATAGGCAACCACTGTTCCCAATACTTCCGTGGAGCCATTGCCTAGGATTAATTGATTTGATGGGATTTGGTTTTCTAATGAAATCTGCTGTTTTAAATCGTCAATTGCCGTATCGGGGTACCTGTTGCCATATAATTCAATGCTTTCTTGGGCTGCATACAGCGCTTTTTTGGACATTCCCAGAGAGTTTTCATTGTAGTGCAACTGTAATAATGAGGCATCTTTTCTAAAATCAAGTACGTCAGGCTTAGCTTTCTGGTTGTTGGCGAAAAGCATTGACGTGGGCAGCAAACTCAAGCCAGTTCCTAAAGCTAAGTTTTGTAAAAATGCACGGCGGGATAAAAGCGAATGTTTATTCATGTGTTTTCAGACTAGTTGGTGGGCAACAGATATCATTTAGTGTTTTACATCAGATTTTAGGTATTTGCAAATGATGGTTGAATACACACCGTCTCAGGCAACAAAACTAAAATAATTAAAAATATTGGATGCTGTTACCTGCATTTAAACGATGAAATCAGTGGCCATAGGTAATAGTTTATTGACGCACCGTTTTGTATTGAGCGTTGAAAATTGAGGTTAATTTACACGCGTTTGCATTTGGTCAATAAGTTTGTTCATAAGTTAGTAAGCTGATTTATATATCAAAAACAATTGTACAATGAGAAATGCCAATTTTTGTGTCATTGTATGATAAGTCTAATTGAAAAGGTGGTGTTAATCTTGTGGAAAAGGTGGTGTTAATCTTGTGAAAGGAACACATGCTCACTAATTGGTCAATGCTCGAAAGGAATTTCATATGAAAATGGTTACGGTGGTTTTTTTTATCTCTTTGTTGTTTAGTTTAAATGGTTGGGCAAATGTGAATGGATACATTATAAATAATGTCCAAATTATTGATGGTACAGGCGCCGAACCAAAATTAGGCTCAGTGATTATTGAAAAAGAAAGAATTAAAACAATAGCTTGGTCAAAGTCGGCACTACCTGAACAAGCGGGTTATGTGTCTATAAACGGAACCAACAAAGTGTTAACGCCTGGATTTATTGATTTACATGCTCACGGAGACCCGCTTACCCATGGTCAATTTAGCAATTTCATTGCTATGGGGGTAACCAGTATTAGCTTGGGACAAGACGGTTTTTCTAACTACATTAATGACTATCTTTCATGGCAAACAAAAGTCTCAAGCGATGGCATTGGTGTAAATATCATTCCATTTGTAGGTCATGGCTCTCTTCGTAGTTTGGCTGGAATTGGTCAAAATCCAGAACCAACTGAACAGCAGTTGGCGTGGATGCTCAGTAAATTAGACAGTTTATTACCATATGTGTTTGGCCTCACAACAGGTCTTGAGTACACTCCAGCTTTATTTGCTAAGCCATCAGAGTTAAATAGATTAGCTCAGAAAGTAGGGGAGCACGAAAGGATGATCATGAGTCATATGCGCAATGAAGACGATGATCAACTTTTCGATTCTATTGACGAGTTGGCTATGCAAGGCAAATATGCCAAAGTGCATATTTCACATTTAAAGTCTGTTTATGGCAAGGGAGCAACAAGAGCAAAAGAGATCATCGACTACATAAGTCAATACGATATGACCGCAGACATGTATCCCTACACTGCCAGCTATACCGGAATTGCATTATTGTTTCCAAAGTGGGCCAAAACCCAAGAACTAGTCGACGCATTATCCGCTGAACAGCGAGAGTCACTGCTTGTTTATCTGAAAAAGAGAGTAGAGGGGCGCAATGGACCAGAGGCAACTTTACTCGGTTCGGGAAGTTACTCTGGACTTACATTAAAGCAAGTATCGGCAATGTTGAACAAGCCTTTTGAAAGAGTTTTGTTAGAGGATATTGGTCCACAAGGAGCATCGGCGGCGTATTTTATTATGGATGAAGAGTTGCAGCAGCAACTATTGTCAGCGTCTTGGTTAGGCATAAGTTCGGATGGAAGTCCGACTATGTTTCATCCGAGAGGGCATGGTAGCTTTGCTAAGATTATTTCAGAATATGTCAATCAATTGAGGCTGCTTAGCCTGCCACAAGCCATACATAAGATGACAGGACTGCCTGCTTCTATATTAGCTTTGAAAAAACGAGGCATAATTGCTGAAGGTAATTATGCCGATTTGTTGTTGTTTGATCCAAACGCTGTCGAGGCAACGGCAAGTTATGATAATCCTCACCAGTTGGCACTAGGATTTAACCATGTTTGGGTCAATGGCAAACGCGTTAAACATAACCATGTTATAAAAGGAAAAGCGGGGAAAGTGCTTGCTCCATAATTCTATGCACACAAATTAACTCGCTTAACATGTCAAGCTAGCCCCTTTATGGTTAACCCAACTAAATCAAGTTGCGATATGGTTTGCGCTTATTGATTTTCAACGAAGAAAACATTGTGATTAGAGCACGAAAATGAAAGGTGTTGGACGCTACTCGGGTTCGCTGTGAAGCAGGTGAGCCATCACACTCGTCATTGGATTATCTAAATTTTGTAAGCATTATTGAGAAGCCTGTAATAGCAACGAGCTTTCTCTGCGATGTTTGGTAATCTATTTATCAACAAGAATAACACTAGACAAATTTAGTAAATATTTAAGAGTATTTGAAAATAATTCAAATACTCTTAAATATTTACCGACCTTTCCCTCTCTATACTTTTTCTCGGAAACTAAATTATTGATTTAATTAGTTAATTTTAACGGCATGTAAGTTGATATATCACTAGTGAATTGAAAAAAGGAGTAAGCTATGAACAAGTTAAAAATTGCCACTATTATTTCAGCATCATTATTTACATGTTCAGCATTTGCTACTGACAAGATACAGCACTTACTAAATATGCTGGAAGAGGACATGTCTGATCACAGTGGTCAACAAATGACAGATAAAATCTTTTCTAATTTTGATGAGTTAGACGATAACAATAATGGCTATATCGATAGATTAGAAGCCAGTAACAACAATATACAGCATCACTTCGACAAGATTGACGAAATTGGCGAACATAATGGAAAAATTTCAAGGTACGAGTTAAATACCTACGCAAAAAATTATGGTTTGCAAGTAATTGGTGACAGGGAGTTACTAGGTGAAAAACACTATAATGTTAAGACGAATTATGAACAGAATAACCAGATGGATGCGTCAATGAGTTCGTCCAAAAGTATGGGCAATAAGGAATTGGTAGGTGAAAAACATTATAATGTTAAAACCAATTATGGTCGGAAAAGTAATACGGATACATCTGTGTATTTATTTGATGATATGGAGGAGAATGATCTTTTAGGTGAAAAACACTATGAGCTGAAGACCAATTACGGCCAGAAGACTAGCTATAAACAGAACACCGAAATGGATAAGATTGTTCACTCGTTTCAAGAGATTGATGACGATGACAACGGCAGTTTGTCTGTAGAAGAGACTGACGACCATAACATCAGTATGCATTTTGGCTACATTGATGACAATGAAGATAAAGTCCTGAGCTACAAGGAATATATAACCTATCTTGCTGAATCCGGTTATGTCACCGAGCAATAAATTAAATAGCAAAAGTTACTACGCCACTGTTTTCAGTGGCGTATTTTTTCAAACTATTATCTCTTGGTTTTAGACCAAATTTGTCCTTAGTACATTTGGCTCGCTTTCTGTCATCAAACTGCCCAAGGGTGGGCCACCTAAAGCGGTTATGGTGCACCCGACGGCTAACTGACGACACATATGCAATTTTGCCAGAGAATTAATAATTGACTAGGGATATGGCAACCAGAAGGAGTAACAACAGTCCAATATAATGAAGTGAGTAGGCTTGATTGTTTCAGGCTCTATCAAGAGGGGTTTACTGTTATATTTATATAACTACTTTTGATTGTGTATGTTTTTTGCAGTTCGTCGATTTAATCTATAACCAAGGATAAACATCAATAGGGGGACTAAGCCCGCTAAGGTCACTATACTTAACCAAATCAAACCGCCCACGGTCCCAATATGTATGGGATATAAAGCATTCAGGATAGATTCTCCTATGCCATGTTTTTCTGCAAGCCGCTCTTGAACAATTAAATTAGAGGCTTTATCAATGGATATATTACTACGTCCATTAGGATGCCATTCAGACTCTAATTTTATTTGTAGCGACAGGATCGCCAAGGTATCTTGCTGCAAATTTACAAGACGTAACTTCGCCCTTGGGTATCTCTGTGACAAGGTATTTAAAACTGTGAGCCAATCGGTTTCAATTCCAACTTGCTGGCGGATAGGGGCTTGAATTCGTTCGTAACCGTCTATCCAATTAACTAAAACCTTATCGAAAGTACTGAAGTAAGTTAGACCTAGGCTAGTAAACATTATTCCCAACAATACCGGTAAAAATACTACGCCAACAACTGTGTGCCACTGTCGATAACTTTTGGTTTTGCTAAAATCCATACTTAACGAAAATATTCGTTTTGTAAATCTCTTGGGCCACCAGCGTTTTATACCCGAAATTAATAAGACAAAAGTTAACATTGCAACAAACCCAAGTATATCTAGACCTAGGTCATGCAATAAAAGATGCATGTGGAATTCGCGTAGCCAACTAAGCCAATCACCTTCTAATGTCCTTGTTGTTAAAAAACTCCCCTGTTCACTAAAATAATGCTCATTTCCAAACCTATCTACCACTAAGTGCCAAGGCGCATCTTTAGAGCTAAGGATAGTGTATTCGTATATTGGGTTTGCATCGATATGAACCAAAAATTGAGCTAAATTTTCATTACTTACTGAGTTAGCATCTAAACTAGCGTTCAATTCAGAGAGTGGTTGATAGGTCCATATTAAAAATTCTTGTTTGTAAAGTAATAGAGTTCCACTGAGCGAAACCAGAACTAACCAAATCCCAATGCTCCATGCGATGACTTTATGAAGAAATTTCATTTATTGAATTGTCGTTGTCTCAAACGGATCCTCTCGATAGCGTATCACCCGTCGATAAAGCTTGCAAAGGACCTTTTAATGGCAAGGCGTTTGATTTCAAATTGGCATGTAAATTAGTGCACAAATCCATAAACGCCATAGGCCATATAAATAAACGGCTAGAAAGAAACTGAGTTACGGATTTGCCACATTTTCGGCACGGATTCGGCACGGATTCGCCACATTTTTTGTAAATTCATATGCAAAAGCAATAGCGCGCAAACGATGTTAAATTAAAAAGATGTTTAAAAACATGAGGGTAGGGAGTGGTGGACGCTACTGGGCTTGAACCAGTGACCCTCGCCTTGTAAGGGCGATGCTCTCCCAACTGAGCTAAGCGTCCATATATCTGATTTGATTGAAGAAAAAGTGGTGGACGCTACTGGGCTTGAACCAGTGACCCTCGCCTTGTAAGGGCGATGCTCTCCCAACTGAGCTAAGCGTCCATATTTTTTTCAATCTGTAAAGTTACTGGGCTTGAACCAGCGACTCTCGCCCTTCTTGAAAAAAGAGCGGTGATGCTCGCTCTTCTTTACAACTGAGCTAAGCTACCACATTCGTTTTCAATTTTTTGAGTCACTGCCTTACGCCAATGACCATCGCCCGCCATGTTACAAAGCGCACTTATGATAAATCGTCTTTCAAGACAAGCTATGCATCGTTTTATTATCACTATCGAGCAAGTCCATGGATGACTTATCTCGTTTAAGTGGGGCGCTATTATAGAGTCGCTTAAATCACTGTCAACTATAAATTAGGAAAAAATCATCGTTTGAGTAAAAATAACGCAAATGGAAGCTCGGTAGATCTCAAAAATTAAAAGGTGCGGGCACTTATGTCAAGAAACTCTATAAAACCACTTTAGTGTTGTGGGGTGAAAATGTAGAATACGCGCACTTTTTCAAAGGTGAATAAAATATGTCTGTAGTTACTCGTTTTGCTCCAAGTCCAACTGGTTATCTTCATGTAGGCGGAGCTCGTACCGCTTTATATTCTTGGCTTTACGCCAAAAGTAAAGGGGGAGAATTTGTATTAAGAATCGAAGATACTGATCTCGAGCGCTCTACTAGTGAGGCAAAACAAGCAATTCTTGAGGGCATGCAATGGCTTGGTTTAGATCATGACAAAGGGCCCTATTATCAATCAGAGCGATTTGATAGATACAATCAGTTCATTGACCAACTGTTGGACAGTGGCTTGGCTTATAAATGTTTCATGACTTCCGAAGAATTGGACAAAATAAGAGAGCAGCAAGAAAAAGAGGGAGAAAAACCTCGTTATCCTGGTACATGGAGAGATCGAACCGATCATCCAGAAGGGCAACCATACGCCATTAGATTTAAAAACCCACTAGATGGTGATGTTGTTTTTAACGACAGTGTTAGAGGGACCATTACAATTTCCAATAAAGAATTGGATGACTTAGTCATTAGAAGGACTGACGGTTCACCTACTTATAACTTTTGCGTTGTCATTGACGATTGGGATATGGGTATCACCCACGTTGTGCGTGGTGAAGACCATATAAATAATACACCTAGGCAAATAAATATATTAAAAGCACTTGGTGCACCTATTCCTCAATACGCTCACGTGAGCATGATTTTAGGCGATGATGGTAAAAAGCTTTCGAAGCGTCATGGTGCTGTAAGCGTCATGCAGTATAGAGACGATGGTTATTTACCTGAAGCGGTATTAAATTACCTTGTCAGATTAGGTTGGTCGCATGGCGATCAGGAGATATTCACGTTAAATGACATGATAGCGCTCTTCAGCTTAGATAATATCAGCAAGTCGGCCAGTGCTTTTAATACAGATAAATTAGTATGGCTCAATCAACATTACATTAAGTCTTTACCGGCAGAAAAAGTGGCTGAATATGCACAATGGCACTTTGATGAACAACTCATAGATACTAGCCATGGTCCAAAAATAAGCGATGTAATAAAAGTTCAGGCCGATCGCGTAGATAATTTAAAACAATTAGTGCAGATAAGCCGATATTTTTATGAAGACTTCGAAGAATTTGAACCCGCCGCAGCGAAAAAACATTTGCGCCCAGTGGTGAAAGAAAATCTCATTACTGTTCAACAAAAACTGTCTGATTTAGCAATATGGTCAACAGATTCCATACAACAAGCAATTAACGATACTGCCAAAGAATTGGGAGTAGGAATGGGGAAGGTGGGTATGCCACTAAGAGTTGCATCAACCGGAACTGGAAACACTCCATCATTGGATCAGACGTTGGCGCTAATCAATAAAGACGTAGTTGTTCAAAGAATAGACAAAGCGATTGAATTCATAACAAATAGAGAAAATTCTTAAAAAAAGCGTTGACATAAAGGCCCTTGGTACCTAGAATGCGCACCGCTGTCACACAAGAGTAAAGCCAACGAGTTATTAGGCCGCACAACAGGCTCTGTAAAGATCTATATTGTGTGAACGGGGCCATAGCTCAGCTGGGAGAGCGCTTGCATGGCATGCAAGAGGTCGGCGGTTCGATCCCGCCTGGCTCCACCAAAAATTGGACAATGTGTCCCCTTCGTCTAGAGGCCTAGGACACCGCCCTTTCACGGCGGTAACAGGGGTTCGAATCCCCTAGGGGACGCCAATTAAAGAAACCACCCAACAGGGTGGTTTTTTTATACCTGTTTTTCGTAGTTCAAAGAAAACAA
>CBFIBG010000020.1:0-7098 GCA_965660815.1 Glaciecola sp. | reverse complement strand
TGCCATACTATTATGCGGAAAAAAGAATAAAACAAATAATATGTTGCTAATCCTCAACATCAAAACTCTCCACTGTGCAAACTGATTTAGGACATGAATAATTGTGGTAGTAACTCACCTCACCAACCTCGAAAAATAGTGGCCAAGATTTCAACAAAGCGCCAATGTCTGTTTTGATCACACCTTTTACATTAGCACTAGGTTTTATTGCCATTACTGCACCACCATTTTGTACTTCTAACAATTGATTAATTGAAATTGTTTGTAATTCAGCGTGGAGCGTAATATACGCAGACCTTAAATCACTGGCATTACCTTTAAAACCATATAACGTTCTAAACTCAAGCAACAATGTTTTTCTATCAATCTTATACAAACAAGATAATCTATTCATTTCAATGTTTAGAGCTTTTATTTTTCTCTTGGCATGCCATCTGTTTTTTTGCTCATCAATAAAATTCGAAAATAATTGGTTATACAAATACTGCATAGCTGCCGTTTGTGCACCATTAGCAAATTTACCACCAGTCAGGCTAGATACTGTGCCACCTATAACCGCCGAAATTACTGACCCACTGACAATCTGTTTAGATGTTAGATTACTTCCACCTGGCAAGAAAATCCCTCCAGCTCCTTTGGTAACTCCGGCACTTATAAATCCATGCCCAAAACTACCTCCAGATAATTGTGCTGCAACTCCGCCTACCATCGCATGTGCGGTTATCTGTGCCAGCGCCTGCCCCGTCGTCAGTAAATTTCCACCAAAACTTTTGACGCCAAAATCCGCACCATTTATAAGTTTGTCTATGTTATCAGCACCTATGTTGCTAAAGGTTTCTCCAATTTGTTGAAAAGCATAGGTTGTTGCAGCAGAAATGGCTGCAATCTTTAGAGCTCCGCTGCTCGATACATCATGAGCTCTCGCAAATTCATAGTTCCATGCAGCAGAGCAGGCTGGGGCATAAGGGCCACAAAAAATAGACGCTACATTACCCGCAATGCTTACAATTTTAGAACCAAAAACCTTTGAGGCTCCTTGTATGAGATTTCGACCTATTTTTTTTAAAGGATTTGCAAAATAACCACTGGGGTCGGTATAACTCATCAGATTGTTCAGCACATATGAATACCGATTGTAATTCTGAGTATTTGATGGTGCTTGAATAAACGGATCGGCTTGAAGAAAACGGCCAAGAGTTGGATCATAAATCCTACCAACCATATGGACTAGTCGCCCTTTCATCGCCGTAGGCGAGAAAAGTCAATGTGTTCAGTCAGTGTCTAATTCTAAAGAAATCAACTACTGCTTAAATATTGGAAATTACAGTAGATTTGTATCCGTCTAGTGATCAGCGCCTAGCCTAGTTTGACGTTCCACGGTAGTAGCGCATCGATATTTCAGTCATCTTTAATAATGTTGTCGAATACGAGCGTGAGGTAATCAACTGGTATGAGCCCATTGGCTTTTGCCGTTTCGATAATGGAGTATAAAACAGCACTGGCTCGTGCACCGTTGGCGGTTGTTTAGTCAATTCCCATTGCGCCGCCTTCTTTTCAAATCATTTAAGAATGATGACAGTGCTGGCGCAAAAGACGAGACATTGTAAGTCGATTAATATTGCTCAATACCTCCTTTGAAATTTATAAAGGATCAGAGCTTTTTTTGGCACTTACAAATGTATGAGAATTTAATCCACTCTTATGTATTGTGATGTTTTCAAAGCCACGACTTTTATAAAGTGCAACAACAGAATCAATTGATTCTTCTGCTCCAACGATTGAATACGAATCATGAAAACATTGGCTATATCTAAATTCAAAGTCATCTTTTAGGAATTTGCTTTCAACTCTTACAATTTCAAAGTCTTGCAGAGCATCAGGTCCATAAATAACTTCAGATGTTAGAATTTTGTTGTTCTCGCTCTCCATGAGGCATTGCTTTTCTTCGCTATTTACAATGAGAATGTCACTAGGCAATCCGTCTTGTGAATTGTTGAATGTTTTAAAAACAAAAATTAATAAAATAAAATTTAGTGTTATGGACACTATTAGCAAGAACTTAATATTCATGTTTACTCCCAAATGTACCTTGCATTGTCAAAATTTTGCTTAACACTTACAGGCTGAATTGAAGTGTAGTTAATATGGTAATCGTAAGTTATTGTTGAATGTGAAAAATTACCTGAACTGTCATAGACATCCCAACTGTATTCCCATTTATCATCCATGAAGCTATACTCTATCGCTAATGTCCTGTCCACAGTTCCGACAGCATTGTCAGCAACGCTAACAGCAAATCCCAAACGTGATATTAATTTCTTATACCATGGGGCAGCTGAATTGATAGAATCGAGGTCAGGAGGGCTGATGGTTCTGTACCCGGCCTCAAGAACCCCGAGAGTTTCCACCTCTGATTTCGTATATGTTCGTCCATGAGGTCTTACATTTTCGGAAACTAATTTAGGAGGCTTGTTCATCTGGTAATGCAATTCATCATTAAAAGCTCGAGAAAAAGCCCCGGTTACAGCTCCGTTTGCGAATTTCCCGCCTGTTATTAATGACGCTGTACCTCCATCTACCGCAGCAGATATAATTCTTTCTGCACTAAAACGACTACCTTTATCTATTCCATCTATATTCGGAGCTAATGCCTGAGTGAATCCCGCACTTGCGAAACCGTGCCCGAATTTTCCACCGCTTAGAACACTGCTGACTCCACCGACAGCGGCATGAGCTGCAATCTTTCCTATTCTAGCTCCTGTTTTCAGTACATCAGTAAGCTTGCCGGCTGCATCTTTTACGAAGCAGCTAGTGCAGTTCGCTTGGCTAAATGCGTCACCCACTCCAAAAAATGCGGCAGATGAAAAAGCCCCCACAAGAGCTCCTCTGAGGCTGCCAGTAGCTATTCCGCCAGATGCAAATCCAACAACTGCAGCGTGCCATATTCCTTGGGCAGCCCATCCCTGACCAATTATAGCTAATCCAATGGCCACTATTGGAGCAAAATCACCTAGAGCTTTGTTTAACTTTTTGAACAAAGATTTGAAGAAAAATCCGCTCGGATCAGTATAGCTCATGGGGTTATTCAGAACATAAGAATACCGATTGTAATTCTGAGTATTTGACGGCGCTTGAATGAAAGGATCGGCCTGAAGAAAGCGTCCTAATGTCGGATCGTAAATCCTACCACCCATATGGACTAGTTGTCTCAAATACTCCTAAAAACTTGCTATGCCGCACAATATGGCCAATTTTTTAGTTTGGCAATAATACAGCTATGATCCAAAATCTTTTCATTCTTACAAAATTATCCATCTGTAAAATATGTATGCTTTTTAATTTTACGGTAAGTATTATTAATTTGAGCTGAGACGAATATCTGCTATCGTCATAAATAATTTATTTTCCTGATCTAAAAATCTAGAAAATCCATATTTTTCGTAAAACTCTATTGCGCTGTGTTTTGCATCGACAATAACCAACGGAAATCCAACTTCATTACTAGCCACGAGTAGTCGTTTAAGCGCATCTACAAGTAGCCACTCACCCAATCCTTTACTTTGATACTTCTTATCGATAGCCATACGCGCGATTAAACCTGCGGTTTGCGCTGATTGATGTTTTTTTTGCAGTTTCTGAGGTAGTCCATGCAGTGTTAATGTTGTCAATGTTAAGGTGTAAAAACCTATGATTGTTGACTCCTCATTTGTCATATTGGTATCAGTAAGTACATAAGTTCTTGCATTATCCTTAGCACCTTGTTGACTCGCTATTGATTTAAGATAGTTATTAAGAGCCTTTTCACCACAGTCGAATTTTTGTCTATTATGAACACGCTTATCTAGTAAAATAGTGTGCATGTTCAATCATTATGCTTGTCAAATGCTCGCGCTAGACGCTCATTAGCTCTTGCGGGTTTATCCAGTGCAGTTATCAACTTCTTTGTATCTCGGGCGGTAAGTTCAATACGTTGCTCTTGCTCAATAAGATGCTTAGCTTTTTCCACAGCTGCACTAAGCACAAATGAGTTGATACTCGACATCCCTGATATTGCTGCAGCTTGGGTAAGCAGTGCTTGCGTGTCGTTATCTACACGCGCAGTAATGCGTGGCGCTGATGTAATGGCCATAATCTATGTCTCCTGTATTGATAAGTGAAGTATACTCTTATATAAATAGAATTCAAGATTGCGTGCCAAAATGGCACATATATCCATAAATGAAAAGTGCATTGTTTAATTAAACCTTCATTTTTAACAATCTATAAGTCAGCCAAATACCATGATATTGATAGTCTGTAAGAGTATTTGACACAACTAGTCCATATGCATGGTCGGATCTACGATCCAACATTGGGGCGATTCCTTCAGGCCGATCCGCATATTCAGGCACCGCATAATAGTCAGAACTATAACCGATATAGTTATGTGTTGAATAACCCGTTAAGTTATACCGATCCATCCGGGTACTTCTTCAAGTCATTGTTCAAAAAGTTAAACAAAGCACTCGGTAAATTCGCTCCCTTTGTTGGTCTTGGACTTATGTTAATTCCGGGTGTCGGTCAGTGGGCTGCAGCAACTTGGTACAATGCTGCGGCGATTGGCTTTGTTAGCGGTGGGATAGCAACAGGCAGTCTAAGAGGTGCGCTCATAGGAGCTTTCTCTGGAGCCGCGTTCCAACAAATAGGAGGTGCATTTGATGCCAAATCTGGCTTCTGGGCTGAGGGAGGACTTGGACACGTTAGTTCACATGCGATGACAGGAGGCATTATTTCTGAACTAAGTGGTGGCAAATTTGGTCATGGTTTCTTTGCGGCTGGGCTAACCAAAGCTTTAAATATGAACAAAATGATTGGCACAGCTGCTAAAGACGCTAGCTTAAGAATAGTTTCGGCCGCTGTTGTTGGAGGCACGATTTCAAAAGTTACAGGTGGAAAATTTGCGAATGGTGCTATTACGGCAGGATTTGCACAAGCTTTTAATGGAGAGCAACAAGCAGAAAGGGCTGAAGCCACAAAACAAAGAAAAATGTATTTAGTAGCAATGAGTGACAAGCATCCCGAATCAACACCTGGTCATGTTTTTGTAGGTTTTGTAGATGGCGATGGGAATACTCAAGCATTCGGCTTTTATCCAGACAGAGAAAACTTTGGAACGTGGGATATGTTATCGGAAAATGAAACTTTTAGCGGTTATGTTAAAGATGATACTGCCTTATTTAACGAAGCATTGTCGGGTAATGAACATTATCAAATGAAAGTTTTCTCTGTGGACCAAACTACCTACGACAATGCGATGAACTATATTCAGTCTTATGCGGGTAGCAATGACTACGGCTTGTTTACTAACAGTTGCGTTCATGCTGCCTTTAACACGTTTAATTCTGTAGGCTTAATAAATAGTACTGGGACCCCGTCTTCTGTACTACCAAGGACAGTATATGATGCTATACAACAAGGTTACTAAATTGAATTTTATTGCAGGCGTATCTTTGCTTTCAATTTTTGGATGTAGCAATAACACCAGTAAAATCATCACAACTTGCGAACTAAGTGAAACTTATGTCGAGATAAAGCAGTCTGTAGATGAAAATTTTTATAGGGCCGTAAACATCGATAGCTCTGGTGGTGCCTCATTTAGAGGATTTGATTTCATCGACTCTGCGACGGATCTCCGAAGAAGTACAAAAATTTTAATTAGTGATACTGCAAACTTTATATTGTTCAAGAGTAAGAAAAATGAACGAAAATTAGAGAATGTGGACAAGGAATGCAGAGACCAATTTCTGTATTTTATCGAACAGAACAATTTGACTGACTTATTGGAAACCACAACACAAAAAAATAAGTAGGCGAGGCTGATATTAGCTATTGATTTAATTATTAGCGGTAAAAAAATCTGGCGCCTATGCAGATAAAGCCTGGTCCAACAAGATGTATCCCGCGGTCCAAGCAATGTTATAAAGTGGTCCAAAGTGATTTTGTATTTTGTTCAGAGCGACCGGAATTTGCAAGTGCTAATTCCGGTGAAATGGATTAGATATTATTTTTAGTAGGAGCACTGAATCAATTATGTTGGACCAGTTAAATTATTTGCTTGGACCAAGCGTCCATAATTTAAGCGTTAGAGTTTTATCTTATGTTCTCGTTTTTACGGGGTTTTTGCCCCGAATAGTCATGTGCGAGCGGAGGTAACCGCTTCACAACGTGGAAAGAATAGCCCTCGTTTAGCAGAACATCTGGTTGATTCTGATAAACCCTATCATGCGCGCAGTATGTCATGGGCGCAGCGCCTTAAGCATGTATTCAACATCGATATCACGCAATGCGAGGTGCGTGAGAAATTTAACGTAAAGATCATTGCTTGCATAACCGACGCCAGCGTTATCAATAAAATCTTGTCATATTTGGACAAGCAAAATTTGCCGGAAGCTGACAACGATTCTCTTATGCCGCCACTTCGAGCTCCCCCGGACATTGCCACATTCAGCGACTATATCATTCAACACGACTTCGATTTTGGCACATGAAGCATAAAAACATACCATCACTTGAGCATGCAAAATGTTGAGGTCAGGGCTTTCACATACCTCATTGCGGATTTCAGTGCCAAAGACCAGTTCAATTGCCTATCTTGACGACAACTACTTCACTTATTTCTGAAAAATACCCATTTGACACACGTGCAACAAGCTTTAAATACAGCTGTCACAGTGGGTAGTAAATAGCTTTAATATTTCTTATACTCTTTAGCTAAATCACGTTTCACTCGCTGCTCGCAACGCGAGCAGTAAACCATACTCAAATCCATTTTAAAAGCGCCTTGAGCGCTTTTTTAACAGGCAAAATATCATGTTATGACGCCAATTTGGCACGAAACTCGACGATAATTTGGTAAAATCAAAAAAGGTTATGATGTAAGCGCGGTAAAACCGCTTAAATATCAAACGATCGTTCGACGAATAATTTGGCAAAAGTTATGATGGTAAAAAGGTACACTACAGCTAATTTCGAGTTACGTAATAGTACCAATTAGTATTTTCTATCTTTTTGTAGCCCATAGATTCAAGTTCAATATCCTTAAACTTCCCGTTTTTTTTA
>CBFIBG010000019.1:0-41673 GCA_965660815.1 Glaciecola sp. | reverse complement strand
TCAAGTTCTCGTTCCTTCATTTGCCCGTGACCAATTGCAATCCTTGCTTCAGGCACGATTTCGGCGATTTCCGCAGCAGTTTTTTCGATGGTTTTAACTTCATTGTGTAAAAAGTAAACTTGTCCGCCCCTTAAAATTTCTCTCATAATGGCTTCACGAATAACTTCAGACTGCCTTTGCAAAACGAATGTTTTTACTGCGAGTCTTTTTGCAGGCGCTGTCGCGATGATCGATAGATCTCTCATACCACTGAGTGCCATATTGAGCGTTCTTGGGATAGGCGTCGCCGTTAAAGTCAGTACATCAACGTCAGAACGCAATGCTTTGAATCGCTCTTTTTGCCTTACCCCGAACCTGTGTTCTTCATCTATTATAACCAATCCGAGGTCTTTGAATTTGACGTCTTTTTGAATCAGCTTATGTGTGCCAACGACAATATCGACCTGACCAGTTTCCAAGCGTTCTAAAATGGCTTTTTGATCTTTAGCTGAAACGAAGCGTGATACCACTTCTATTGTCATTGGAAACTGTGAGAATCTATTTTTGAAGTTCTCAAAGTGTTGTTGCGCCAAGAGGGTTGTGGGGACAAGTATCGCGACTTGTTTTCCATTCATGGCACTAATGTAAGCAGCTCGCATTGCAACTTCTGTTTTCCCAAAACCTACATCTCCACAGACCAGTCTGTCCATGGCGTTATTGCCACCCATATCTTGTAAAACTGCATTAATTGCGTTTTCTTGATCTGTCGTTTCGGTATAGGGGAAACTATTGGCAAAACGCTGATATTCTTGCCAATCAATGGGATAGGCAAAGCCCGGTTTTGCGGCCCGTTTGGCATAGATATCGAGTAAATGAGCAGCCACATCGCGCACTTTTTCTGCCGCTTTTTGCTTCGCCTTTGACCAAGTATCGCTGCCTAAAAGATGTAAAGGAGCATGTTCGGCTTCTCCTCCGCTATAACGGCTGATTAAATGTAACGAGGATACTGGGACGTATAACTTTGCTTGTTTGGCGTATTCAATCGCTAAATATTCTGTAGTAACCCCACCTGCATCCAGCGTTTGAAGTCCTAAAAATCGCCCAACGCCATGCTCTAAATGCACAACGGGGGAGCCTTCAGATAACTCGGCTAAGTTTCGTATAATCGCGCTTTCGTCAATGTTTGTTGCTTTATTTTTTTGTTTGCGACGAGTAACTTTATGGCCTAAGAGTTGTTTTTCCGTGACGATAAGTAATGGGAGGTTGGGGTCTGAGCATTCGAAACTATCTTCTAGTGGGCCTATAACAATACTGTTTGCTTTGCTCTTAAGTGCGGAGTTGAAATATTGTTCTGACTGAACAGAAATATCCGCTTTACCAAGAATATTGATTAAACTCTCTTTGTGACCTTCCGATTCTGCTACAAAAACGACTTTTCTGGATATTTCCTGTGACTTTTTTATTTCCGCTTGTATGGCCGAGTAAGGGTTAGTGGCTAGAGTATCGATACCAATATTCGTGACCGGTTTTGTTAAGTAGTTAATTGCGCCTTTTGTCTCTATGTCTGTCCCTTCACTAATTTTAGCACTTGGCCACTTTTTGAGTGTCGCGGTAAGTTCTTCAAGCTTCAGAAATAGACGGTCAGGGGCTAGCAGGGGACGCGCTAGATTGAATTGATATTGCTCGTAACGATTGGTTAAGTCGCGCCAAAACTTTTCACAAGCATTAAATAGATCGTCGTTATAAGTAAATACGCTGTCTTCGTGCAAATAATCAAAAATAGTAGCAGTCTTCTCAAAAAATAGAGGCAGGTAATATTCTATTCCTCCAGGCATAGTCCCTTTGCTTACTTGGTATAAAACAGATTCTTGTTGATTGCTGAGTTTTTCTGAAAATATATCTAAGTATTGTTTTCTGAAAAGTGATATTGCTTCTTTGTTAACTGGAAACTCTCTAGCAGGCAATAATCGAATACTTTGAACTTCATCAAGACTTCTTTGAGTGCTGGGGTCAAAATATCTAATTGAGTCTATTTCATCATCAAATAAGTCGATGCGAAACGGCTTTTCACTGCCCATTGGAAACAAATCAATAATTGACCCTCGAATACTAAACTCACTGTGCGACATGACTTGTCCTACATGCAAGTAACCCGATTTTTCCAAATTTCGCCTAAATTCACTTGGGTCCAGTTTTTCTGACTTATTTAGGTACAGCAGGTGCTGTCCTACGTATTCCACAGGCGCCAATTTTTGCAACAACGTATTCACTGGAATTAAATATACGCCTGGTTGTTTTTTGCTCAATAGATATAGTGTCTCCAGTCTTTTGGATACTATGTCTTGATGGGGCGAAAAATGGTCGTAAGGAAGCGTCTCGTAATGCGGGAATAGATGAATGTCTATTGGTGAATTAGACCAATAAAACTTGATTTCTTTTTCTAGCTGATAAGCCTCTGCAGTGTCTGATGTAATGACGATAAGTGGCCCATCTAACTGCTTTGCACAGTTAGCAAGTACTAGGGACCTTGCTGAACCACTAATTGAGTGCCATTTTATTCTATCTGGAATGCTACGTTGACGTTTGGTTTTTGGTATTCTTGGGTTTAAAATTGATGTCATTACGTAGCATCTGCTCCAACTGCTAATTTAAATTTAGAGAAAATAGGGGATAGGTGAATCAGTTCACCATGTGAATTATACAAGTTTCAATTAAGAATGGTTATATTTGGCGTTAATTTTTTTCTTTTAATGCTCTTAATGCTTGAGTCTGCAAATGCAAGCTAGCCCGCACCAAAAGCTCTTGGTCCTGTTCGCGAATATGGGTATAAACAAAGCTCGTATGATGAAAACTGTCTATTTGTTCATATTCAATCGCTTCAGCGTAACAAAAAATAGCCGCTGATTCGCTCTCTAGGAAAATTTTTAGCACACATTTAGAGCCTACAATAACTGGCTCCAAGGTTTTGATGATGACACCGCCTCCTCCAAACTTAACAATTTGAGCCTTATATTGCTCATCATCTTGTTGTTGAAGGATATAAGACATCATTAGGTCAATTTTTTTTGACTGAAAGTTTAAAAAATCCACGAGATCTTGGAGCTTATCGCCGAGTTCTCTTAATGGTTTAAGCGCTTTAGTCTGCACTTCTGACATTTCCCCAGCAATTTTAAACGCGTAGGGCATATGCTCGATAAAATCATCATAATTGTGCTTAAGTTGGTGGTCATTTAACGGTAAAAGATTCGCTTTTACGGGGTGTGCAATTAAAAAAAATGAGTTAAATTGCGCTTGCTTTTCTTCTAATGTTGCCAAAAGTCCGCCCTTTTATTAACAAATATGACAAGATACAGTGAATAATAGTAAACTGAACACAGAATAACATCCACTTAATGATCGCACAGCTTATTATTCATGAATTTATCTGCATTTATTGCCTATCGATATTCTCGTTCATCGCCCAATAGAAGTTTTATCGCTTTCATAAATTTATTTTCAATTATTGGTATTGCCTTAGGGTTAGCCGCTTTAATTCTTGTGTTATCTGTAATGAACGGGCTTGAAGGGCAATTGAAGAAAAGAGTACTTGGTATAGTGCCTCACATAGTTGCTAACAGTTCAGAGAGTATCGAGATACCGAACCATATCAACGAAAAAGTGTTGCAACAAGTACCCTATGCTGAACGTGAGGTCATTGTCCAATCAAGAAATCATATTACGGGCGTTTTTTTACAAGGCATTGACATACAAAAGGATGATCAACACTCGATAGTGTTAAAGAACGTACTAATGGGAGATTGGAAAAACTTGCAAGCTGGCTCATTTAATATTGGCATCAGTCAAATTTTAGCGAATAAGCTTGGTGTTGATCTTGGCGATAAAATTAGATTGATTAGCACAAGCGCGAGCATTAATACTTTGCTAGGGAGATTGCCTAGTCAGCGCTTAGCCAATGTTGCCATGATTTATTCAGTCAATTCTGAACTTGATGAAAGTACTATGCTGATCCATTTAAACGATTTGGCGCGTCTATCGAGACAAAAAACACAGAGCGTTGTTCAGCAGCGTTTTTATTTAACAGATGCGTTTGAATATCATGCCATCAATCAGTATTTAAATGATGCGGGATATCAAACGAACACTTGGAGAGACAGGCAAGGGCCGCTTTTTGATGCAGTCAAAATGGAAAAGAATATGATGGCATTAATGTTGTTATTGATCATTGCCGTCGCTGCGTTTAATGTCGTATCAGCGCTTGTAATGGTCGTATCAGAAAAAAAGACCGATATCGCCATCTTACAAACCCAAGGTATGTTACCGCAACAAGTGATGTGGATATTTTTATATAACGGAGTATTTAATGGTTTAAAAGGGCTTCTCGCTGGTGTGTTTTTTGGCCTAATAGCGTGCTTTTTTATCAATGATATATTGCGCTTGCTAGGCTCTAATTTGGCATTTGGGGAAGATGGAATTGGTTTGCCTATTATAATACAGGCCAATCAAATTATATTGATTTGTGTCTCGACATTGCTTCTTTGCATCCTGGCAAGTTATTATCCGGCAAAAAAGGCTCAGTCGTATAATCCAATTTCAAGCCTTCGCTACGAATAAATAGGGTAGATGGCTGTGATACAGCAAAACGCCGATTGAGACGAGTAATTCGAACAAGCTTAGAATAATACCAACACCTATCGTTGTTAACTTATTCAAGAATAAAAATAGGAAAAACCTGTGAGCAAAACTTTTATAAATTCCTCATCACTGCTAAAAGATTCATTTGTGGTGGCTTCTATGGCTTATGACGATGGATTCAGGCCAGATTTTATAGTGGGTATATGGAGAGGAGGCGCACCCATTGGCATCGCTGTTCAGGAGTTCTTTGAATACAAACAGGCCCCTACCGATCATATCGCGGTAAGAACGTCTTCTTACTATGGGATCAATAAACAAAGCAAAGAAATTAAGGTTCACGGATTACACTACCTAGTTGAAAACGCAAATGCGGGCGACAAATTACTTATTGTGGATGATGTATTCGATTCAGGGAGAAGCATTGAGGCTCTTATCAATCAAATTCATGTTTTAATGCGCTTAAATGCGCCTAAAGACATAAGGATTGCCACTCCGTATTATAAGCCTACAAACAACAAAACCCTCAACAAATTAATACCAGATTACTTTGTTCACGAGAGCGACGAGTGGTTAGTGTTCCCGCATGAATTGTCTGGGTTGACAAAAGAAGAAATACGCGAAGGAAAACAAGAGTTAAGCGAAATTCTCCCCTTACTTTTCAAAGAGTGAGCATTATATAGAAGGCAAGTATTGAATTACTTGCCGTCTATATAAAATTTATCGTGAAATGTATGCACTAGATCCGGTTTATATACCACTAAACATGTAATACTGAACCCATTGAAGAATGACTCTTGGAGTACCATTAAAATTGCCATTATAGTGTAGTTATGCTCAATGACTTCCCAAGGATATAAGCCATCAATATAAAAATAACCGCTTAGTAACAGCATTTTTGCGCCTACACTGACAGCGCCGGGCAAAAAGGCACACACAAATATGTAGACAAATAAGTGCCTTGGGAGTTTGTGAAACGCCCACATGAAAATCAGATAAGTCACTGTTATTGGAACCGCTACGCCGATAATTCCATTTACCCCAAGCATAGACCAAGACTCATTGCCGATTGCCGTTGATATTATCAGTGCGACCGATCCAGCCAGTATTGCCCATCTAAATCCTAGCACTAATGTTAAGGTCGTCAGCCATAAAAAGTGGATCACTAAACCGTCATAAATACTGACTCTGAATAACCATAAAAAAGAGACAGCTACGATGGAGCCAAATACGATGTGTTGCCATTTTTTATCAGCAAGAATTCTTTTTAATTCTGTTTTCTTGACTATGTAACCTATTATAACGATAAAAGTTATAAGGCTGATGGTTTGAATACTAGTCACTAAAATTGGTCCAAATCGGTGCGTGGTCTGAAGGTTTTTCTATCCCTCGCAGTTCGTAGTCAATGCCAGCCTCTATTGTTTTAGAAGCAAGCGTTTGGGTTGCAATTATTAAATCAATCCTCAAGCCTCTATTATCATTGAAGCCTTTTGAACGGTAATCAAACCAGCTAAACCTATCGGTAACGTCTGGGTAAACTTGTCTAAATGTATCAACGAATCCAAAAGACATTAGTGTTTCAAGCCACTCTCGTTCCTCAGGTAAAAAGCTACATTTACCCGTTCTCAACCATCGCTTTCTTGAATCTTCAGTTATCCCTATATCTGCGTCAGTA
This sequence comes from Glaciecola sp., assembly GCA_965660815.1. Taxonomy (GTDB): domain Bacteria; phylum Pseudomonadota; class Gammaproteobacteria; order Enterobacterales; family Alteromonadaceae; genus Glaciecola. The sequence continues at coordinate 35,390 of CBFIBG010000019.1, read as the reverse complement.
TGTGAAATATTAAAATCGCCAATGATCGCTAGTTGCTCGTTCTTTTTGTGATGAGTCTCAATGTAAGTTTGTAAATCAGCATAAAACTTTTCTTTGTAAGGAAATTTTATTGGATGGTCTCTACTTTCACCTTGGGGGAAGTAGCCGTTTAATATGTGTACTGGCTCTCCATTAGAATCTGCATATTCGATGATGATCATTCGAGTTTGAGCGTCTTCAGGGTCGGTAGGGAAGCCGTAGCGAACGTTTACAACCGGTTGTTTGGTCAAAAATGCAACGCCATAATGGCCTTTTTGACCATGGAAATACACGTGATAACCAAGCGCTTCGACATCCTGTTTAGGAAACATATCGTTGTGTACTTTTATTTCTTGAAGACCCAACACATCTGGTTGATGTTTTTCCAGTACGGCTGATAATTGATGAAGCCTAGCTCTGATCCCATTGATGTTAAACGACATTATTTTCATTCGATAAATACAACTTGTTAGTTTTAATTTTAGTTTGTTGAGATTGTAGCAAAATAGGGAGTGAAAAGGGGAGTAACGAGAAAATTTTATAGAATTATGTGTTGCGCATCTATCGATATTGCATTGGGATATTGGTCAAGATAATTCGCTAAAGTTGATATATTTGTATTTTTCCAATTTTTGTAGGTATCGCAAGTTAAAAACATATAAAATAGGACGGTAACGACGATTATCAAATTATCTAATATTTGGCTATCGATAATAGATTCTTGCGTGAATAAAAGGCGACCAAAGCCATATATTTTGGGGATTCAAAAAATATAAACACGTTAAAGTGAGTAGCAAGAACTTGTCAATAAATACGATTTGCGCTTGCACCATAAAGAAAAATTTGTGCAGATCTTTACTGCGTTGTTAGGTAAAACAAATAAAATCCCTACACCGTTTAGAGGATCAGAGGTATGAATCATTGAAATTTAGAACAGCATTCCACTATCCAAGTAATGAAGAGGTGTACTTAGACTCTGCAGCGACGACTAAAAAACTGATAACTGCGATCCAAAGATCTAATCAATACTATGAACAGTTCAATGCAAATGTTCACAGAGGGACGTATTCAAGTGCGAAAAGAGCGACCATTGACTATGAGCAAACTCGCAGTGATGTCAAAGATTTCGTCAATGCCAAAATGCCAGAAGAGATTGTATTTACAAGCGGAGCGACAGAGAGTCTGAATATTATCGCTAACGGCATATTTTCCGAGTGTATTTCTGGGGACCACATTCTGATATTGGAAAGTGAACACCATGCTAACTTTCTTCCTTGGTTCGCATTGGCCAAGCGATTGTCATTAAACATTATTCCCATTAAATTGGGTCATTCAGGCTCTTTTTGTCAACAATCGTTGAATGATGCATTGAGAGCGATAAAGCCAGACACTGCTATTGTCGTGTGCGCTCATGTCTCAAATGCACTTGGCAATATTTATCCGGTCGATCTTATTTGCGAGAAAGCCAGAAAAGAAAATGCGTTAAGTGTGATTGACGGCACCCAAGCGGTGGCGCATTTTGATGTCGATGTACAAACCATAGGTTGTGACTTTTATGCTTTTAGTGGTCATAAAATGTATGCGCCCACAGGAATTGGTGTGTTGTATGGTAAATATGAGTTACTCGAGCGTTTAATGGCTTGTAAACTAGGGGGCGAAATGATCACTCACGTTTCTTGGGATGACTATTCGACCCAAGATCCTCCGTTAAAGTTTGAGGCGGGTACCAGCAACATTTCTGGCGCAATTGGCATGGCTGGCTCTGTGGAATTTTTGAAAGCGAATTTATCTGATTTAGAGCAATATGAGTCAACACTATTTGAGTATTTGTTAGACAGCATTAAGCCAATGTATCAACAGGGGCATCTGATTGTGTATGGCAATGTCAGCCAGTATTTCGAGCATCATGTCCCGCTTGCGAAATGCAATTGTGTGCCTATCTTAAGTTTTAATATTAAACAAGCGCATTGCTATGATGTGGCTAGCTATTTGTCACAGCGTTCACTGGCAGTGCGAGCAGGTCATCACTGCGCAATGCCTTTAATGCAGGCATTAGAAATTCTAGGCTGCGTGAGGGTTTCTTTGGCTTGTTATAATGATAAAACCGACATAGATACGCTGGTAACCGCACTAAAAAGCTTCCTGAAATTACAAGATTCTGATCATATAACAAGCAAACTCTCTCAGCGTAGTGAGCCCGTAGGCACTCAACAGAGCTTACTTGATGACACAATGGCAGATTCAATTAGCATTAACAACCTGCCACCTGAGGCGATTGATCTTTCAGAACGTTTTAAGCAAACGCATTTAGCCATATTAAAGGCCAATGAATGGTCAGAAAAACATCGACAGATATTGTTGTTTAGCAAGTACCTACCGATGTTAACTAAAGATGAGCGCAAGGCGAAATATGAAATTAAAGGTTGTGAAGCTAATGTGTGGCTAAAAATATCGAATTTTTCAAACAGCCCAGCAAACTATAGAGTTGAAGCTTATTCTAATAGCAAAGTAATAAGAGGGCTCTTGGCCATAATTATTGCAAAGCTATATATTCAACCTAATTGCGATCTTACTGAATACTTTCATGAAATTGGATTAACCCAATATTTCAGTCAGGGCAGGAGAGATGGCATACATAAAATTATCACGACTTTATCTCAATACTTTAATGCTTAATCTATTGTTCAAACGGTTTATTTTTTACTTCTATCCATTGGCTCATGTACTTACTTGCTTGAAACTGCTGCTGATTTAATAGTTGTTGCATAAAATTTAGCCGTCTATTTTTATGTTGTTGCTTTTTAGCTTGCAGCAGTGCATGAATGAATTTACTTTTATTATTATTCAACTTGTAATCTTTCGTCAGGATCCCCAATCCATTCGACACAAGCTGATTATGAAAACCTTCATCCATATAGCTTTTTACCGCTGCCTCAACAAACTCCTTGACGCTTTTTGCAACGACTCCAGCAAAGGGATGTTCAGATATGCCTTCAGCCCCTATTGGCGTGGTAATGCATGGTGTATTGACCCTCATTGCATCAATTAGTTTTCCTTTGACACCTGCGCCAAATGCAATTGGGGCAAGCATTACTCTTGAAGCGTTGATGACCTCGAACTGATTGTTTGCGTGACCGTGCATCAAAAACTGCTTTTTTGGAGAGTGTAGTTGTTTTGCTTCAGGAGTCATGTAAGCGCCATACACATGGCATTTAATCTGCTTAGCGGCGTTGCCTAGCTTAACGATTAAGGCTTTTCTTATTTGCGGCCATATAGTATTGGCGAGAAGCTTTGCTGCGTGAAGATTTGGGGCATGACGAAAGTTACCTATAAATACAAAATCTTGCTTTTGGTCAACGGTGAGTGGCGTTATGTTATTGTCGTTGTTTGATAAAATAAATGGCACATGAGTAAGTTGATTGGCGTTCACATTAAATACTTGTGAAAGTAATTTAAATTCAAAACTAGAAAGCACGATGGTTAAGTCTGCTTTGAAGACACACGCCATTTCTCGAAGACAGACATCGTTATATAGCAACTCAGAATCAATGAGATCTTTATTATCATCAAAGATATCGATAAATGTATCGTTAGTTGCTTGTTTGTTAGTTTGGTCAGCCTTGATGAGCAATTGTCGTGCTTTCCTTAAAAAATGCAGATCTTCTGCATCAATGACTAAAAGTGAATCAGGGCACTCTTGCTTGACTCGCCATGCAAACTGCTCAAACGTCAGAAAACGGTCAAATATTACGATATCTGGTTGTAATTGAATGATTTGTGCATTAAAACTACTACAATTAAGTTTACAGGTATAAGACATCACTCCCATGTCCAATAATTTTGCTGAATGTTGATTTTGTTCGGCGGCACTTAAAAAACTGACTTGCCAGTGCGCTTCTTGGCAGGAAGAGATGTAACTTAATAGGTTTTGACCCGCTGCTGAGGATGTGGGTTCAGGCCACACAAAACCGATAAATACTATGTGCATGATTATGTTTAATTCCGACAAAAAATAAAATATGGATACCAAATAAATGTCAAAGCGTCAGGTCAACACTCAGTTCGACGAGAGTGCCCGCAATCGGCAAACAATAACACAACATCAAACCAAACATGTGATTTTTGGAGCGGGACTTATAGGGTGTTATCTCGGTGCCTGTTTTATTTATGCAAAACAACGCGTCACTTTAGTGGGTAAAGCAAGATTTACCGAACAGCTTGGTAAACACTATTCTATTAGTGACTATAAGAATCACAAATACACAGTAAATCAATTGCCTGATGTTTATCAAACGGAGCAATTAAATAACATAAGCATACAAGCTGACTTTATTTGGTTAACTGTTAAATGTACCGCCTTAGAAGATGCCATCCTTGATATACAACCCTTAGTTAATGAAAAAACCATTATTTTGTGTTGTCAAAATGGAGTCAAAACTCACTCGCTGGTCAAGCAAGCGTTCCCTCATAATAAAGTGATCAGGGCCATGATCCCGTTTAACGTAGTCAATGACTCCACTGGGCATTTTCATAGAGGCTCACAGGGAAGCATGGCAATTGAGTCCATTGTTAACTTAGATGACAATGTAAAATGGTTAGCTAGGCAACTGTCGAGTAAATTTCTTCCCGTCGAAATCAGTTATGATATGACGGCATTACAGTGGGCGAAGCTCCAACTCAATTTAGGTAATGCGGTGAACGCTCTTGCTAACATTCCCGTTAAACAAATGCTAGAAAATAAAGTGTATCGTTTATTTTTAGCGCAGTTGATGCAAGAATTGCTCATTATTACGTCAAAAAAACAAATAAAGCTACCGAGAATTGCTAACGTGCCGAATAAGTATTTACCTACTATATTACGTCTGCCAAATTGGGCATTTAAATTAATCGCGCATCAAATGTTGGCGGTTGACCCAAAAGTCAGGACTAGTATGTGGTGGGATTTGAATGAATCTAGGAACACTGAAATAGATTTCTTGAATAATACTGTAGTTAAGCAGGCAAAACAGCTTGGGATAGCGACACCTTGTAATGCATTTGTAGTAGAAGCAATAAAGCAGGCAGAAGATGGAAATAGACCGTCGTCGGATCAGTTTATTGCACAGATTCATAAAATGCTAAATATGGTATAAACCTCAATCTTCCCATACCTACTCAACTATAGGCTTTCGTTAAACTAAAAGTAAAAAGAGTAGTTATCTAATTATGAATGCTATCGATTATGCACAAAAAGCAAACGAATTGTTTACCGTTCCTCAAACATCCAATCAGCTGCGACAATTATACGATAAAAAACACACCACAATGGAAGACATCGCCAATGTTGTGTACAACGATCCGTCTCTAACTGTTCACTTACTTAAATATGCAAATAGCCCAATATTTCGTTTTGAGCGAAAAATCGAGTCCTTAGAAAAAGCAGTACAGGTAATTGGATCGAAGGCTGTATACGAGTTTTCAATAGCATTTAGCATGGCGAATATGTTCACAAAAGATACTTCCAAGCACATTGATGTAAAGAGGTTTTGGCGACAAAGTATTCTATGTGCGCTATATGCCGTATTTTTTGCAAAAAAGACTAAAGAAAAAGATATCTCTAAAATGTATACCAGTGGTCTGCTTCACAATGTTGGAGAATTGGCAGTGCTTAGAATCGACCCCTCTGTGGTCCGACAGTGTAATGATCTCAATAGACTAGACCTGCCGAAAATCTGTCAAGAGGAGGAATTAGGTTTTTCGTTTGCAGATGTGTCAGCCGCGCTGTTACAGCAATGGTTAATTCCCGACTCGTTAGTTTCCACTATTGCTATGCAACATCATGATGAAAGTCCCGCAATGACCAAAGAGGCGCAGATAATACAGCTTAGTTACAGTTTAGCTATTGCGAATGTGTATCCTCAACTATATTCAATAAAGAAAGACGTTCCAAGTTTCCTTTATACCAGTTTAAACATAGATTCGAGCGCCCTCGATGAAGCGATCGAAGATGCTAACGAAAAATTCTCAGCACTTGCTGATATTTTCAATATGACTTCAGCAGAAGCCGCTTAATCATTATTTAGTCAAATATAGCTACTGTTTGTCGGCTAAGAGCGATGGCTTTGCCATGACTGTCCCAAATAGTAGCCTCTGTGTGACCATACCCATCAGCTGCATGCCTTGTATCGGCTTTATAAGCAAACCAGTCGTTAGGTTTAATGGGTAAATGCGGATGAATGAATTCAAGATTCCAACTTACCGTACTGGCAGGGGCTGGCCATTTCATCATTTGCAACAATGTAGGGGGCCACGCATCAATGATGCTTACTAAATGAGCATCGGTAAATACATCGAGTTTATCTTTGTATCTCATCCATCCGTAATAATGACTGCTTTTATTGCCTAAAAATGGTGTCCCGCCTTCAGTAATGGACAGCTCAAAATGGCGCAAGAACTTAGGAGTGATTTTGGGTATTTGGGGGATATAATTCGCTTTTATGGGAGCTGGCAAGCTGTGTATATCATTATTTTTCACTTCCACTTTTGACTGCCTTCCCTGGGCAAAACAAAATTGAGATACCACGCATATTTTATTGTTTTGTATCGCTCTGGCCTGAATTTGGGAAACGTTTTTACCTTCACGAATGGTTTCAACTTGAATATTAAACGATTCTTCTACCAACATCGGACCGACAAAATTTGTACTCATAGAGCGCAGCACTCTAGTCGGTTCAACAAAGCCCTTTGCAGCACTAAAGAGCATACCGGCAGATAAACCTCCGTATATGGTTCGGCCCTGAGACCAACGTTTTGATATATTAAATGTTTGATCTTGGTTTATTGCCAACTCGCTGGCTTGGTTTAAATATTTATCTATATGCATGCTTTGCTCTTCTGGTCAGATGAGTTAGATAATACCTCGGAACAGCAAAAAAGCAAGCCCGAAAATCGCCTACAATAAGCAGTAAAAACGGATATGCCTAAATTACAATTTAAGATTTAAAAGGCCTTAAAGTTACGCACACACTTACGAATATAAAGTGTTCGCTTGCACGACCAGACGCTAATAAAGTAATTGATAAAATCCACCATACTTCATCTTTTTTTGAGCTTGTTGTTCAACAATGCATAATTCGTCTTGATTGGCGAATGTTTGGTCCCAATGCATTAATTTAGGCTTCATAAGCTTGAACCACAAAGGCGGGACTAGGGCTACAAAAATGGTGGAAATGTAGCCACTTATCATCATCGGTGCATTTGGTATAGGCTGCAATTGTTCGAAGGGTACTGACGCTTGCGCATGATGATGCGAATGCCTAGGCAGATTAAACATGGCCCACGAACTGATACGGTGATTGGCATTCCATGAGTGTTTTGGTTTAACCGGTTGGTTGGGAGCTCTGACTAAACCGTAATGCTCGATATAGTTGGCTACTTCCAATAAGGTCTTAGCTAGTATGCCAATCAGCACCATTAGCACTAGCCCCTTAAATCCAGCAATACCGAAAGTTGATAAGAGGTAAACTATACTCATTAAGTATCCTCTAATGCATGCGTTGTGAAAAGAATACACCGACTTTTTTGCTCGGATGAGTCGTTTTTTCTCAATTTTCCACGCGGATAAATTGGTGCCATAAATAGCATATATGAGATGTGTATAGACGTTTCGACCTCTAGGAGCGGTCACAGGATCGTCTGCGGTCGCTACTTTAACATGATGGTGGTAGACATGCTCAATTGAAAAGTTGGCATCTAAACTAAAACTCAGTAGCCAACGCCCTAGGGTTATGTCTCGTTTTTTACCTATTCTGTGAACGAGTTCGTGTGCAACCACAGTGGCAATTCCAGTAAGCACGAATGCGGATAAAAGCACAGCAAATAATAATTCGAAGTAAGAGGTTTGTTGTTTAGCTTCTAAAAAGTTATAGCCAGTTGTTTTGGTAAGATAGTCCATTGCCCACCAGTTATCTGGAGATACCAGCCACAAATTGCAAAGAATTAATAACATGCTTAACGGCAAAGCACTGTAAAGCATGGCATTTATAAATGTTTTGTTATTAAGTTTGGCGCAAGTAACGTCTTTGCCTAACAGTGCATCGCCCAATGCATAAAAACCAACAAAGCATATGAAACCCAAAATAATGAAATAATCTGCAAGCAATAAACTTATACAGCTAAACATAGCCACTAAATAATAGTGAAAGAATTTAAGATAATGCAACATAGCCCACTCCTTATAAATATGTCGATGAGTATGGTGCTTTCGCACTGATTCAGTGAGCATATAGGACGACAATATTGAGTCATTTATTGCCATATGACAAATAATGACGTATTTTAATGGTGTGCGACATACTTTAGGAAACCGTTTATGAGAGACTTTTCTCAGCCCATACCCATTTATTATTTAGGCCATTTAGTCGCCAGTCTCAAGTCACATGGTTTTTTAATAGAGCAGTGGTTGCAAGAGCAGGGCATTAACATTGATAAGATTGTTGAGACCGATATTCAGATCAACGCGAATCAACTAGACAATTTACTCAGTGACGCTTTACAGCAACCCAAATTAAAGGCGCTAGGGTTGGATATAGGCAATAGATTGCAAATAGCCCATCACGGCACTTTTGGACTTGCGCTGTTAAACTGCGAAACTATTGCTCAACTCTTGGAGTTCGTGCGTCAATATATCGTAATTCGAGTTCCATTTATTGAGTTAACAATTATCGAAGAAAGTGATGAAATATTGGTGCTGGCCAACGACACATACTGGCAAGGAGTCTTACACAGGTTCGTGATAGAAGCCGTTACCGGCGCCATGTTTAATATCTTTTTAGCGTTAAAACAAAAAATTCCAGAATTATCGATAAAAACCATGTTATTCGATTATCCAGCTCCCGATTACAGTGATAAATATCAACGCTTTGAAAACGTCGAGACAATCTTTGATCAAGCTTATTGTGGCATCAAATTAGATAAAAAGTTGCTCGAAACCAGTATTCCACACGTAGATAAACTAAGTTTTTTGCAGGCGCAACAGGCTTGCCAACAGGAATTAAATAAACTTTTACAATATGCCACCTACAAGGGTAAAGTCCAGCAAGTCTTGATGCGCTATAGACACAAGCGTCCAAGTCTGTTGCAAATCGCAGAGGATTTGAACGTCAGTGGTAGAAGTTTACACCGCTATCTTGAATATGAAGGCACCAGTTTTAAAGTGTTGCTAGACGAACACCAGTCTAGATTGGCCAGGCAGTCGCTGCTTAATCATGGTTATTCTGTGTCTCAGACAGCAAGTAGTTTAGGTTTTGTTGATGTCGCTAATTTTAGAAGAGCATTTAAACGGTGGTTTGATTGTACCCCTAGTGAATTTATTAAAAACAATAAGAAAATAATATAATATAATATGAACTGTGAAACTCGAAGCCCAAGAACAACGAGCAAGACTTCTCAACTTCTGCATTTTGCGCATGCCAATGGATTTCCTGCAGGCAGTTACCAAAAGCTATTTTCACACTTTGATAATCGAATTAGAGTGATTGCGTTGGATAAGTTTGCGCATAATACGCGTTTTCCTTTGATTGATAATTGGGAAAATCAGGTCGAAGAATTAATTGAGTTTACTGAAGCTGAATTAGAAGTCGGCCAAAAATGTGTGTGCGTAGGCCACTCATTTGGTGCAGTAGTGAGTTATATGGCCGCGTGCAAACGTCCAGATATTTTTTCTCAACTCATAATGCTAGATCCGCCATTAGTGACAGGGTTAGCTAGATACGTGTTTAGATTGGCGAAGAAAACTAAATTTATAGATAAATTAACCCCAGCAGGTATCACTGATGCTAGAGTAAGGAAGTGGAGGCTAGGCACTGACTTGATAGATTACTTTTCGAAAAAACCACTATTTAAAAACTTTGACAAAGACTGCCTACAAGACTACGTGCAATCCGTAATAAAGCAACAAGACGACAATCTGCATTTAAACTTTGATGTTGAAACTGAAGCCAACATCTTTAGAACCATTCCACATAATCTTCCGCAATTTAAAAATAAACTGACCATTCCTGCAACTTTGATTACAGGGAAATATTCAGACGTTTGTGTTCCAGTACTATATAAACCATTTTTAAAAGCGAACCCTAAAATGCGCCATATTCAATTTGAATATGGAAAGCATATGTTTCCGTTGGAACATCCAGTTCAGTTGGCAGAGGTTATCAACAATCTTGTCATAACCAATTAGCCAAGATATAAAAAATGACTTTTTCGATTCTTGAAGTATTAAGACTTTAGAACTAAACTACAAAAGTGGTGGGTATGGGTATCTCGACAATGTCTTCTTTAAAAACATCGCTGACAAAAACAAATGTGCAATCGTTTATAGATAACATTAAGCACCCTACAAGACGACAGGACTCGCAAACATTACTCGAATTGTATGCCTCTGTGACTCAAAAAACGCCGCAAATGTGGGGTGAAAATATGGTAGGTTTCGGTGAGTATACTTACGTTAATAGTAATGGGAAAACATATAAATGGTTTCGGTGTGGTTTTTCTCCAAGAAAACAGTATATGAGCCTGTATATCATGGCCGGGGTAAAACAGCATCCAGAATTATTAGAAAAATTAGGTAAACACAAGCATGGTGTAAGTTGTTTAAATATCAATAAATTAAGCGATGTTAATTTAGACATTGTTAAACGACTTATCGAAAATGATATAACCGTTATGGATAGCAAATATCCTTAACTAGTCTCACGACGCATTGGCAAACTTTGAATACAATTTAATTCTATAATAAAAGCGAATGGTATTTTAGGCGTGTGATGTTGCAGCCTAACTCAGCAAAGGAGTTGAACATGAAACTAAACCGTAGGTACAATGTTTTTGTAGATGAGTTTAGCGATTTTAGAGCTCAACATCCCATTGGTGGGAGTGCCGTTCTTTTTCTCATGAATATGGGCATATGGAATATTGCGTCAAAGTTTTCTAATGATTCATTTTTATCCAGTTTTTACACTCACTTGTTTATGTCAGCACTTTTTACTGCATTGTTCTACGCTCGCAAAAAGCCAAAAAGTGTCAAGCACTAAAGGAGTTAGTCTCGATAGTTAAGCATTAGACAAAACAATATGCTGCGCTTAATTCAGTTAACTTGAGGATAAGTTTAAGGGGTCTCAGAAATAAATCCAACCCAATGCTTAAACCATCACGCACGTTTATGAGTGAATGAGGGGCTCAATAAACCGTCAACGCACATCGTTGCCATAGTCATAATCAAACGTGAACGGCTTGCTGTGTGATTACTTAAGTTCGCTGACCATTTCTTTTGTTACCAGTACAACACCGTTTTCAGACACTCTGAACCCTCGTTCACGGTCGTGATCGTGATTAACCCCAATTTCAGTGTTTTCCGGTAGAACAACGCCTCTATCTATAATGGCCTTTTTAATCGTACATCGAGCTTTTATTATGACATCAGGTAAAATAACCGATTCATCTACTGAGGATTGAGAGTATAAACACACATTTGAAAAGCAAATACTTCTATTCACATGCGCCCCTGATATAATGCATCCGCCAGATACCAACGAATTATGGGCTTCTCCCTTGCTATTATCGCTTTCCCATACAAATTTAGCAGGCGGGAGTTGCTCTTGATAGGTCCAAATAGGCCATAATTTGTCATATAAATTAAGCTGTGGCACTGGCGCTACCAATTCCATGTTTGCTTCCCAGAAGCTATCTAATGTCCCAACGTCCCGCCAGTATGAGTCATTTTTCGCGCTCTTTTTAAAGTCAAACGCACACACTCTGTAATTATCAATAATACTCGGGATAATATCTTTACCAAAATCATGTACAGAATCCGGACACTTGGAATCCTTTTCCAATTGCTCCAGTAGAAACTCAGTGTCAAAAACATAATTCCCCATCGAAGCCAGACATGAATTTGGATCGTCGAAAAGTGGAGCTGGCTCGCTAGGTTTTTCGACGAAACCTGTGACTTGATTTTCGGAATTCACGGCAATCACTCCAAATGCATTTCTCGCTTGCTCGATCGGCACTGACATGCAACTGACGGTCATTTTCGCACCAGATTCAACGTGTTGAGCTAGCATAGGCCCATAATCCATTCTGTAGATATGGTCGCCCGAAAGGATCATCACATACTTAGGTAATTCAACTCGTATAATATCTATATTTTGGTACACGGCGTCCGCTGTGCCTTGATACCAATCCTCTGAAAAACGTTGAGACGCTGGCAGCACCTCCACTGATTCGCCTAATTCCTTCTTAAAATGGCCCCATCCCCTCGCCAAATGACGTATAAGCGAGTGGGACTTGTATTGAGTTAATACGCCAATATTCCTTATTCCTGAATTGATGCAATTGGATAACGGGAAATCAATAATTCTGAACTTTCCTCCAAAATATAAAGCGGGTTTAGCTCTCCAATTGGTGAGTTCGTGCAACCTAGAGCCTCTTCCTCCAGCCAGCACTAATGCATAGGTATCACGAGTAAGATTACTTATATAGCGATTGTTGACATTTTTCATAAGACGGTCTTTTTTATTGTGTTAACGCTCTGTTACTCATAAGCATTAAATTATATTTATAAGCATTATAGATATTTATACTACGTATGCTTTTTTTTAGACTAATGTAACAATAAAATCTATTTGATGAGCAAGATTTAGCTTAGAGCAACCAGAGCTTAGTCAATGTCTAAATGATTGAATATGATCAGAATACTTACAAATAAGGTATTAACATCAAATAATTAGAATGGAGTTCTCGGTTTGCTCAACGCTGAAAGGAGAATAGGTTTATCGCTTATCACTACAAAATTATGTGATTTGTTATTGTCTCCGAAAACTACCTTGCCAGCATTACTGTCAATTGCGGGCGCCCCCAATTTTTATTCTTCAATTCTTGTTCCTTTGCGTGAATCAGGTGCTTTACTTCCTCAAGCGTTTATTTCTCAGTTGTTGGCTTCCCATCCAAAGAGACATCGGGCATGGCGTTTAGGGTTTATTTCGCAAATCATTTCGTTGACCTTGCTGTTAATTTTGGGATTAAATTTGCAGGGGCAATCTGCCGGAATTGCTGTAGTAGTGTGTTTGAGTATTTGGAGTGTTAGTAGGGCCGTTTGTTCGCTAACCAATAAAGACATTCAAGGCAAACACATTAAAAAAGGACAGAGGGGCACTCTTACGGGCAGCGCGGCAACCATTTCAAGTACATTTAGTATTGTTATGGGCATAATAATACTGTTATATGGCAATTTGTCTAAAAATGCAGACACCACAACCATCATTATATTAGGCGTGATTGCAGTATCAATACAGTTGGGTTGTTTGATTATTATGTGGCCATTGAAAACTGTAATAGACGTTCAAGACGAACAAAAATTAAAGCAGAACGAGGATGACGAGGCGTCACAAAACCGAGTATCAAAGACCTTAAAGTCGATTCAACCTAAAAAATTGATGAACATGTCTAAAACCCTTAAGACTTTTATAATTGCTCGCTCTCTCATGTCAAATTCTGCGCTTTTGGCACCAATGTATACACTGGCTTTTGCTGCCAAACCTATCTCTATATTGCCATGGCTCATAATAGCTCAGGCAAGCGCTGGTTTTCTGTCTTCGTACTTGTGGGGAAAAGTGGCTGATCGCAGTGCGCTTCAGTCTATGAGGTGCGGTGCTTTATTGGCCGGGATAAGCGCGTTTGCGTTATTTATTATTCTGATTGCATACCCAAGCTTAGCGGCTGATGCTTGGGTCGTTGTCGGCTTATTCTTTTTATTGATTATAGGACATAATGGAGTCAGAACGGGTCGGAAAATTTATTCAGTGGATATTGCTGAGGAGCATGACAGAACTGAATTTGTTGCCAAATCGAATACTTATGTTGGTAGCTTTATTTTGGTTGCAGGGGCGCTGTTGTCTGTATTATCGCTTTTTAGCCTGCCAATTGTGCTGGGGATCATGATATTGCTTTTATCTGGTGGTGCATGCTTAACGTTTGTTCTGCCAACAGAAAAATAATGGTCTAATGCCTATGTAATGGTTGGCGTTGCCTGGCCAAGTTTAGACTGGTTCTGTCTTGATAATTTGTGACTGATTTTTTGCCCAACACTGACCAGTTTGCCCAGTTCAATGCCTGTTTCTATATCCATGTCAGTCAACATATAAACAAGATCCTCTGTGGCAAGATTTCCTGAAGCTCCTTTTGCGTAAGGACAGCCACCAAGACCTGAGATTGACGAGTCGTAGGTTGTGATGCCATGTTGCAGGCCAATTAATACGTTGCTCAACGCCTGACCATAGGTATCATGGCAATGCAGGGCTAGGTTTTGAGCTGGGATCTGAGACAGTAGTACATTCAAAAGAGCGTTCATTTTTCCCGCACTGCCAACCCCAATAGTATCTCCTAGTGATACTTCATAACATCCCAACTTTAAAAGCGTTTTTGTGACCGATAAAACAGCATCTGCGCTTATTTTCCCCTCATATGGACAACCTAATACACAACTAACATAGCCTCTAACAGGAATATTATCGACTTTGGCTTGGCGTAATACATTTTCAAATCGCTGTATGCTCGTGGCGATATCGCAGTTAATGTTTTTTTGAGAGAAGGATTCAGACGCACTGGCAAAGACAGCAACGCAGTCTGCTTTAGCTTTCTTTGCACCGGCGTATCCTTGTAAATTTGGCGTTAGAGCACTATAAGTTACGCCACTTGTTCGCTCTATACCCAATAATACCTGTTCTGAATTCGCCATTTGAGGAACCCATTTAGGTGACACAAAACTCCCAGCCTCAATATGAGAAACCCCGCAACTGGATAACTCATTGATAAGATGAACCTTGTCCTCAACTGCCAAGACCTGTTTTTCGTTTTGCAGTCCATCTCTTGGACCAACTTCTACAATCTCGACACTTTTGGGTAAATTTAGGTGCATAATAGCCCTTTTTAAATACTTTGATTATCGGGTGATTCCAGTGATATTAATACTTTAGAGCCATCGACTAAATCGCCTTTTTGCACAAAACACTCTGAAATAGTAGATGAATAGGGCGCTCTTAGACTGTGCTCCATTTTCATTGCTTCTACTATCGCTAATACTTGACCTTCTTCTACTGACTGACCTTCGCTCACTAATACATCGACAATAGTCCCATTCATGGGGGCGCATATTTCATTAGCATGAGCATCGTCACCTGCAACGCCAATATCTGGATGTGTTTTAGTTACCTTAACTGTACCAAAGTAAAGTTGTAAATATACATGATCTTCTGTTTCAAAGACTTGATATGTTTGCTCATGGTGTTGAGTCGCAATGTTAAGCGAAGAGCCTTCTAAATTAGCTCTGTAGGTGATGGATTTAGTAGGTAAGTGAAGTTTGAAACTTCCATCTTTATTATATGTTTGTGTTACCTCAATAAGCTGCTGATTAATCTCAAATTTTATGGCTTCAGTTTTCAAATGATTCAGCCGAAAATTGGAAAAGTCGCTTTGATTCTTTGTGCTCAGTAGGCTAAGAGCAGCACTCGCGGCCACTAGGCTGTTGTCAGCTAGTGCATCAGAATGAGCGTCTGTTTCAAGTACTTGCGCATGTCTTTCAATAAAGTCTGTAGTGAGTTCAGCCTGCTTAAACGGCTCTGATTGTGCCACTTTTATCAAATAATCTATATTCGTGGTAACCCCACAGACCATGTATTGTCTCAAATTTTTCAGCAACAGTTGTAAAGCTTGCTCCCGAGTTGACGAGTGCACAACTAGCTTGGCTATCATAGGATCATAGTAGATTGACACTTCGTCTTTGCTCGTCACTCCAGTATCGACTCTCACAGATCGGCTGCTTTTTGGTTCAACTATGGCGTTCAACACCCCAGTGCTGGGCAGAAATTCATTGTTGGGGTCTTCTGCATAAATGCGAGCTTCGAAAGCATGGCCGGTGAAGGTGAGTTGTGATTGTGTTTTAGGTAGAGGTTCATTATTGGCTACCATAATTTGCCATTCGACAAGATCTTCACCCGTCACAAACTCAGTTACCGGATGTTCAACTTGGAGCCTTGTATTCATCTCCATAAAATAGAATGACCCATCACTGTCTAGTAAAAACTCTACTGTGCCTGCACCTGTGTAATTGATGGCAAATGCAGCTTTAAGCGCCGCTTCCCCCATTTGTTTTCGAATATCTTCAGATAGCCCAGGCGCTGGCGCCTCTTCAATTATTTTCTGGTGACGCCTTTGAACAGAGCAATCTCTCTCAAATAAATACACACCATTTGAGTGATTATCACAAAACACTTGAATTTCTACGTGTCGTGGCTGGGTAAGATATTTCTCAACCAGCATTAATTCATCATCAAAACTGGCTTTAGCTTCTCTTTTGGCTGCATTTAACGCATCAATGAAGGCACTGTCGTCATGAACCTGCCTCATTCCTTTCCCGCCACCACCGGCTGCCGCCTTCAGCAACACTGGGTAACCAATCTCCTGCGCTTTTTGCTGCAAGAAAGCCGCTGATTGTTCGTCACCATGATAACCTGGCACTAACGGCACATTTGCTTTTTCCATTATGGACTTAGCGGCCGATTTAGAGCCCATTGCCCTAATTGCATCTGAGCTTGGACCTATAAAGATAATGCCATTTTGCGCGCATTGTTCAGCAAAGCTGGCGTTTTCAGATAGAAATCCATAACCTGGGTGGATAGCGTCTACGTTCAGTTTTAAGGCATACTGTATAATTAAGTCGCCTTTTAAGTAGCTTTGTGAGGCCGGAGCTGGGCCAAGACATACGGCTTCATCTGCCTGCTTTACATGTTGTGAATTCAGGTCTATCTCTGAATACACTGCGACCGTAGAAATGTTAAGCTTTTTGGCGGTTCTGATTACTCGGCAAGCAATCTCCCCACGGTTGGCAATCAAAATTTTGTTAATCATTTGATTCCACCCAATTTGCAGTGCGTTTTTCAAGAAATGCGTGCAAACCTTCTTGACCTTCCTTGGAAACTCTAACATCGGCAATCAGTTGGCTGGTTTTATCCATAAGATCATTACAGATAGGCTGATGTTTTACTGTATTAACCAACTGTTTTGCCATTGTTACTGCTATAGGTCCATTTTTCTTGATGTTCTGAATGTGTTTTTCTATTTCACTGTCCAAGTCTTCTTCACTAACGGTTTCATCAACTAAGCCAATCCTTCTTGCTCGCCTAGCAGATATTACTTCCGCGGTCATAAATAGTCGCTTGGCCATTCTAGGGCCGACAGCTTCAATAATATAAGGAGAAATTGTGGCTGGAATCAGTCCTAATTTAACCTCACTTAAGCAAAATTTACTCAGTTTACTTGCAGCGGTAATATCGCAGCAGGCGATTAAACCCACAGCCCCTCCAAAAGCACTGCCTTGAACTTTAGCAATGGTAGGCTTGTTTAGGTTGTAGAGTTTGTTTAACATCAATGCTAATTGCTTTGAATCCTTGAGATTTTCCTCTTGAGAATAAGACGCCATTTTCCGCATCCAATTTAAATCAGCGCCCGCGCTGAAAGACTTTCCTGTACTTTGCAGTACCATTGCCCTTACGGAAGGGGTGGCATTAATTTCGTCAAAACAAGAAATTAAATCTTGAATTACAGCTTCATTGAAGGCGTTATGTAACTCAGGGCGGTTAAGCGTAACCATAGCTACCGAGTCTTCAATAGATAAAACAACATGATCCATAAATTTTCTCTTTATTTTTGTTTAGCAGTAATTGATTTTAAACGAGAGCCAAAATCAAAAATGCGCTGTCTTGAGGCAATTACCGCCGTCCAATACCGTTTACTCAGTGTAGATTACATTCTGAATATGCCAAACTTGGTGTCTTGTATAGGCTTATTGCTAGCCGCTTGTAATGACAGTGATATCACTTTTCTAGTATCTGCCGGATCAATCACGCCGTCGTCCCATAACCTAGCAGACGCATAGTATGGATGCCCTTGTTTCTCGTAGGTTTGAATGACCGGACGTTTGATGTTGTCTATTTCTTGCTCCGAGAGTTCTTTATTGTTTCTTTGCGCCTGAGATATTTTTACCTGAGATAAAACGCCCGCGGCTTGCTCCCCGCCCATTACCGATATCCGAGCGTTTGGCCACATAAACAAAAACCTAGGGTCGTATGCTCTGCCGCACATGCCGTAATTGCCGGCCCCAAAACTTCCGCCAATCAGGATGGTTATCTTGGGAACTTGCGCACATGCAACCGCTGTGACCATTTTGGCCCCGTGTTTTGCAATGCCGCTAGCTTCATATTGCTTTCCAACCATGAAACCAGTAATGTTTTGCAGAAATATCAGGGGGATATTTCGTTGACAACAAAGTTCTATAAAATGTGCGCCTTTTTGCGCACTTTCGCCAAATAAAATCCCATTGTTACCTAAAATTCCAACCTCATAACCGTCTACTTTTGCGAAGCCACAGACTAAAGTTGTGCCATAAAGTTGTTTAAATTCGTCGAAATTACTATCATCAACGATTCTGGCGATGACCTCTCTTACATCATAGGGCTGCTTATTGTCTTTTGGAATGATCCCGTATATTTCGTCAGCCGGATATCGAGGTGGGGAACTGTATGATTTCGATAAATATTTTTGTTTACAGCGATTCAATCGCTTAACCGCGTCTCTAGCAATCTGAAGAGCATGTTGGTCATTGTTGGCTAGATGATCAACCACACCCGATGTGCGACAGTGCACATCTCCACCGCCTAATTCCTCGGCGGTTACTTCCTCTCCTGTCGCGGCTTTGACTAATGGTGGCCCGCCTAGAAATATTGTACCTTGCTCGCGCACAATAATAGATTCATCTGCCATCGCGGGAACATAAGCTCCACCAGCAGTGCAAGACCCCATAACAACGGCTATTTGCGGAATATTCATTGAGGACAAGTTTGCCTGATTAAAAAATATTCTTCCGAAGTGTTCTTTATCTGGAAAAACGTCATCTTGCCGAGGCAGATTCGCCCCACCAGAATCAACTAAGTAAATGCAGGGGAGGTTATTTTCCATGGCAATGGTTTGAGCTCGTAAGTGCTTTTTGACTGTGAGCGGGTAATATGTGCCCCCTTTGACCGTTGCATCATTCGCAACGATCATACAATCAACGCCAGATACTTTGCCTATGCCTGCTACTGCTCCAGCACATGGTACAAAGTCGTCGTACACTTCCCAAGCCGCCAACTGCCCAATCTCTAAAAAATCTGAATGCTTATCTAGCAGAGCATCTATTCGGTCTCTGACTAACAGTTTGCCTCTACTAACGTGTCGCTCTCTTGCTTGATCGCCCCCTCCTTGTAATATTAGCTGAATCTTTGCTTGTAAGTCGGATACCTGAGCTACCATATGATCGTAATTCTGCTGGTATTGCTCAGACGCATTATTTACAGTCGTTTGAATTATAGGCACCTACACATCCTCTTATAAAATGAGTGTTTATTGTATGAGTCATTAAAGTGTAGATGAGAATTATTTTGATTCACTAAATAATTCTCGGCCAATTAGCATCCGGCGGATTTCTGAAGTGCCGGCGCCTATTTCATAGAGTTTTGCGTCGCGCAACAGACGCCCCGTTGGGTATTCATTAATGTAACCGTTGCCACCGAGCAATTGGATCGCGTCCAGGGCTAATTTAGTTGCCAATTCGGCTGAATATAAGATTGCTCCGGCAGCATCCTTACGCGTTGTTTCGCCTCTGTCGCACGATTTGGCGACTGCATACACATAGGCTCTTGCCGCATTCATTTGCGTGTACATGTCGGCAATTTTGCCCTGAACTAACTGAAATTCACCAATGGATTTTCCAAACTGTGTTCTGTCGTGCACGTATGGGACTACCACGTCCATGGCCGCTTGCATTAAACCCAAGGGACCGCCAGATAACACCAAACGTTCGTAATCAAGTCCGCTCATTAATACTTTGACGCCTCCACCTTCAACGCCTAATATGTTTTGCTCAGGTATTTGTGCATTTTCAAATACCAATTCACAAGTATTCGAAGAACGCATACCAAGTTTGTCCAGCTTTTGTGCCTGAGTAAAGCCGAGGGTATCTTTTTCGACAATAAATGCGGTAATGCCCTTGGAACCAGCGCTTGTGTCGGTTTTTGCATAAATGATAAATACATGGGCATCTGGTCCATTGGTGATCCACATCTTATTTCCGTTTAAGATGTATTTATCTCCCTTTTTTTCGGCTTTTAATTTCATGCTCACCACATCAGAGCCAGCATTTGGTTCACTCATCGCTAGCGCACCAATATGTTCTCCGCTTACCAATTTGGGTAAATAGGCGTCTTTTTGTGCTTGGTTTCCATTTTTGTAGAGTTGATTCACGCACAGATTTGAATGAGCACCATAGCTTAAACCGATCCCACCAGATGCACGACTGATTTCCTCCATGGCCACGGTATGAGCCAGATAGCCCATATCAGACCCACCAAACTCTTCACTTACAGTTACCCCAAGTAATCCCATTTCACCCAATTTAGGCCATAACTCATTGGGAAAGCTATTAGCTTCGTCTGCTTGTTCGGCCAATGGGGCAATTTCGTTCTTTGCAAAGTTATAGACATGTTCTCTCAGCATATCGATGTCATCACCAAGACCAAAATTGAGAGTAGGATAGGGCGCAGTTATCATTTGTTACCTCGTGTCATTAATTCGTCAAGTTCGTCTTTACAGCGTGTCTCAAGTTCGTCTAGTTCTGTTAATAACATTTGAATGTCGTTCAGTTGTTGCTTGAGCAATGCACGCTTTTGTTTGGTTAATGTTAAAACAGTTTTAAGTTGCGCGAGGGAATTTGAGTTTCTATCGTATAATTCAAACAAGGTACTGATCTCAGAAAGAGAAAATCCCAATCGCTTACCACGAAGGATTAATTTCAGACGAACTTTGTCCTTTGTTTGATAAATTCTAGTTTGTCCTTTTCTTGATGGCGAGAGTAAACCATGCTCTTCATAAAATCTTATGGAGCGAGGTGTAATGTCGTAAATTTTGGCCAATTCACCAATACTGAAATGTTCTTTTTTCATATCGCACAACTTAAAACTGTTTGTGAAATATTACGTTTACGTTAACGTAAAGTCAACAATGGGTTGTATTGACGTAAATTCATTGGAGGATCGGCTAAATGATGGGGCTATTTAAAAGGTTCTACAGACCATTTTCTTCCGTGAGATAGTATTTTTACGCGCTGGTATTCGCGCTCAGCTCGAAAAACTGCTTTATTGAGTTTAATTGTTACTCCAGGAAACAATTCCTTATTGGCTATGACTCTAGCATTAATCTCGTATTGCTCAATTTTGTTTTCTAATTCAAGCTTGGCGTCCTTCACCCATGTTAATAGTATTCGCTCTGCGGCTAAATAATCATTTAATGAGTTGAGTTTCTGTTTTAAGTTTGCAGGAATAACTCTGTGATTAAGGTTAGCGACTTTTATTTCATGATTTGCATTTTTTTTGGTTAAATCTCTCAATAGTTCCGCCAAGCTTTCGTGTCTTTTTTCTAAAAGCAACAATCCTTCACTGAAATCTATTGATAGAGCGCTACCTGAAACAGCGCCTACCGTACCCGCTCTGACAGTGCCATAGGTGTTTAAATTACTCGCAAAAATATTTCCGCTGGGATTGTCACCTTTGCCAACGTTGATATTGCCTTTGCATTTTATTCTAGAGTAGGCAAGCTGTTTTCCAATATTTAAGTCTTTTGCACAAATAACGTCTAATCCTTGACCGTGTTCTACAAAAATATTCCCATTGGCGACCAATCGGCAATCTTCATCTTGCATTTTCCCAGTCGCGCCTTGAGTGATAATTATGTCGCCGCCCGCTCGGACCATAGCAGACTCAACAAAGCCGTTAATGGTAATATCGCCAGATGCAACAATCTCCATGCTTTCAGTTACGTCACCATTTACGATGACTGAGCCTTGATAATTAATGTTTCCAGTCCCCACGTTCACACCCTTACACGTGTAGGTGTCGTCAACAGACATTACCCCATTATCAAACCTAGGCTGACCAGAAAGAACAGACAAAATGATATTGGGGTCGCTGCTACTAACTTGTGTATTTTCTCCAAGCTTTATATCTTTCCATTCTCCCTCAATTGGCGTGACATCTCGTCCGGTGATGGTTTTCCCCAGTCTGCCTTTACTGGGCGGCATTCGTTTGGCTACTGGCGTGGAAGCGCTGACGCTGATAACTTCGCCAAGATTTCTCATATCGACTTTACCATGCTCTGTGGCTTGAGGTGCAAGAACTCTATCAAGCGCATTGGGCACTAATGGCATTATATAAGAGTTCTTCCCATTTCGTGGAGGCAAACCAAAAGCGACATCTTCACTCAAAGTCGCGTCTGGTTTATCGTCGATCAGTCTACTTAACAGGTTGTTGATTCGCTTATTACTTAGCCCTCTTTTAATGCCTTGCGATAAAGCCAACTGCTGGATTTCTTTAATTGTGGGGACGGAGTTATTTGGGCCTTTGGTGACGGTCAGTTTGGCTGACATTTGATCTTCTGATATTGCTATGCTGATTTCAGCGCTTGGTAAATGAGCAATTTCTTGCTTTATAATTGTATCTGTACCTTCAAGCTCCGCTTGTTGCAATTGCTCTAATATCAATAGTACTGCGTTTTTATCAATTTTGAAGCCACGAAACTCTGAAGCGTCTATATAATGCTCAAACGAATCAACGCTTGGCACCTCTTCTAGTAAAAGTGTGTCGACGGTAGCCAATAAAGTTGACTGATTATTGTCGATTGTAAACGATACACCTTTCATTCATTACCTTTATAAGATAGTTCTAACGACACAAATAAACGAAACTAGGAACACTATGGCTGATACTCCCAATTCTTATCTTGAAAAACAATGGTGCAAGCACTTGTTTCTTTTTTGGCTGCCCAATGTTTGTTTTGCAATTTTATATTCACCCCTGGAAAGATTTTCTGTGTGGCGACAACTTTTGCTTCAACGTAGAATTTTTGTAATTTTTCCTTGTATTCATTTTTATTAATCCGCAACCAATTTATGAACACTCTTTCTAATTCTAGTTCTTTTTTGAGCAGTTTTAGTTTTTTATCAAAGGATTTATCGGGTTTACGATTTTGAATGTTGGATACCTTTATTTCATGATCAGCATTTTTCTTTGCTAAATCGTCCAACAAATCACTTAACGACTCTGATTTATTAAAAAGTTCTTCAAATTGGTCGGTATAATCAATCGTTAGTACGCTTCCCGAGATTGCGCCTAGATGCCCAGCAATTACTGATTTTGCACAAAAAATATTGCTAGCAAACAATTTACCTCGCGGAGCGCGCACATCACCTACAATCATGTTCCCTCTACAATGTACGTCTGAATACGCCAATTGTTTACCAATAATAACGTCATACTGGCTATTAAGTGTCAATCCTTGGCCATGCTGTATAAATATGTTTCCGCCAGCAATAATGGTGCAGTCAGATTGATTTAATTTGCCACTGGCCCCCTGCGTAATGACTACATCTCCTCCAGATTCGATATAAGCAGATTCAACAAATCCATTTATCGTGACATCGCCTCTAGCCGAAACCCGCATTTTTTCTGTAATGTCTCCATTTACAATTACCGCACCATCGAATTTGACATTGCCAGTGGCGACATTCACTCCTTTTGAAACAAAGGTGTTATCTACATCTACTTTTGAACCTTGTATTACTGGTTGTCCCGCAATCTTGCTTCTGGCTATATTATTATCGTTTTTGTCTTCATAACAATTTTTAGATAATTTGAACGGAAGCCACTTTCCGGGCTCTGGATATAACGTTGAGCCATCGACGCCGAAACCTTCTCTGCCTAACGTTGGCGGCAATCGTTTTGCAACAGCGTCGTGCTCACCCACACACAAAATATCGCCAAGGTCTCTCATATCAACACTCCCATCTTCAAGAGCCTGAGGTGCTAGCACTCGGTCTAATGCTCCTTGAATTAGTGGCTCTATCTTTGAGTTTTTCCCATCTTTTGCGGGCAGCCCTTTTGCTATTTCGTCGGTTAAGACACTTCCGGACGACGCGTTTTCAATTTGCTTCAGTAAGCGCGATATTCTTTTTTTGCTGACGCCTTTCGTTAGCCCCTGTTTTTTTGCTAATAAAATGACGTCATCTACTGAAGGGGTCTTACCCTTATAAGGTGAGCTAATGATCATGGTCGCCGAGAGCTTGTCTTGAGATGTAACGAAGGCAACTTCAGCATCTTTTACGGTCGCTACAATGTATTCAATGTCAGACATGTTATTTTCAGATAAGGCTTTATCTAAAACGTCGCATACCTCTGCAATATTCTGTTCAAGCATAAAATAGCCGGAATAGTTTGACCGAATTAATGTTTGATACAGCATCTTGGGCTCTACTACGGTTTCAATGATAAGTGGTTCAAGCTTGACTAATACACTTCGCTGATCTTCACTTAATGTGATGGTAATGCCTTTCATACTGCCTCTTATGCATTTTGTCGTACGTAATAAAAATGAGTGTTTAACCTTATAAGAAATTGTAGTTGATCAACTTCTGAACAATTTAAAATTAATTGTCAATTACTGTTAAAGGTAATCTATATTTAATTCAATCACCTAACTATCGGCAGGGTTTATAATAAATATAGTCATAGTACCGACTCATCGTATTTTT
The DNA here is from genome assembly GCA_965660815.1 of Glaciecola sp. Classification (GTDB taxonomy): domain Bacteria; phylum Pseudomonadota; class Gammaproteobacteria; order Enterobacterales; family Alteromonadaceae; genus Glaciecola. Next base: position 10,672 of record CBFIBG010000019.1, on the reverse strand, counting down.
AATTTGAAATTAGTCCAATTCATAATTTATGAAAAAGGCAGGTGCGTCGAATAAAGCATTACTTCTTTTTTTCCTAACGCGTAGGAGAACTTTTTCGAGAAAAAACATAATTATAAAATTCAAGTGTTTAGTAAGTTGTTATTGTGATTAGTTATTCTATTTTTGACCATGTTATACATCTATTAGAATTTCTTTTTCTTAGCGATTGATGTCAATAGTTTGACGCGTCAATCTGTGCTAAACCTAATGGGCAAGTTAAAAATTCAACTTCAATTTAGCTATATAAAAGTACGTTTTTAGTTGTTTTAGATATAATTGTTTTTCGTTGAAATCACCTAAACTTTAATCTTAATTTACGAGGGTATTGCAATGAGAGAGTCTTTTCTTCCTGATTTCGGGAATTACGAAAACGAACAAAATAACAATATGTCTTATTCAATGATAGGAGGTGTCGCACCTTTTTTTTCTATGAGAAAACTACGCTTGGTTTATAATGAATTAATAGGGGATGCTAACTTTGAATATAAAAACTTTGAAGCATTCAAACATCAAGTGCTAAACTCTGTGGCTCCACAGGTCGAGTTGAATAAATGGCAGGGCATCGCCGCTCGTAGATAGTCGTTATCATTAAAAATAAATTTAAAAAGCAAGCTAACCCTTGCTTTTTTTTGGCGCTTTCACCAATACAGGTCCACGTATATTAAGTATTTGCATGTAACGTAATAAACTATTTTAATCTAATCAAAGCTGTCTAAACTATTAAATCTGAATCATTAGAAGTTACACGAGATGCAATAATCCTTTGCTTTAAGCTTACTGAGAGCTTAGGTTACAATGTGTCAAATATTATTTGAGTATGCGCTGTAATATCGTAAAGCTGTTTTAAAAAGGCACAGAAGGTTTAAATTGTTTTATACAAATATTAGTAGTTAAGCTATCTTCACCTTTTATTATTCATCAGCCTTGTATTAAAAAAACGCACTAATTCAACAATTAAAGTCAAATATGGGAATTAAATTGACGCTGAAACTACGTCTTAACAATCATTTAAAACCTTCGATAAAGGTTTTTTGTAAAACACGTAATACTCGCTATGTTTCGTGGTTTTTGCTGTTTTTTTGCTTATTGGCGACCCAATTTACTGCATTTGCTTTGCACGACCATGAAATATCAGCAACGGACGGCAAAGTAGCAATAGCAATACATGGGGGCGCGGGCACTATATTAAAATCCAATATGTCTGATGAGATGGAGAAGGCATATATCGAAATTTTAACAAAAGCTGTTGAGCATGGGTATCAAGTGCTTTTGCAAGGTAAAGATGGTAATCAAGCGGTTGTAGAAACAATAAAAATAATGGAAGATTCTCCTTTATTCAATGCTGGTGTGGGGGCGGTTTACACATTCGATGGGGTTCACGAACTTGATGCATCCATTATGCATGGAAAGGATAGACAAGCTGGCGCTGTGGCGGGCGTATCTTCAATTAAAAACCCGATAGAGGCGGCATTACTGGTCATGGAAAAATCCCCCCATGTTATGCTAACCGGTCGGGGTGCTGAACGATTTTCTCATGCAAATGGACTAGAGAGAGTGGACAATTCGTATTTCAATACCCAAAGGCGATTTGATGCACTTCAGCGTGCAAAACAGAATATTAAAGACACACAAGCAAGCGTAGATGACACTCAGCACTTAAGCCCGCTGCAACAAAAAGATTTTCAAGATCGCAAGTTTGGAACTGTAGGTGTAGTGGTGAAAGACACAAGAGGCAATTTAGTCGCTGGCACATCGACCGGAGGCATGACAGCAAAACGTTTTGGTCGCGTGGGCGACTCTCCAATTATTGGTGCAGGAACCTACGCAGACAATGAGTCTTGTGCAGTATCGGCGACGGGTCATGGCGAGTATTTTATAAGATATAATGTTGCCGCAGATATATGTGCGCGTATGAAATATCAACAAGTGACACTGCAAGAAGCCGCTAATACAGTTCTTTTTGATGTGTTAAATAAAGACGCAGGTAGTGGAGGGGTGGTGGCCATAGACTATAAAGGTAATATCGCAATGCCCTTCAACACGCCAGGAATGTATCGAGCCAGTATTGATATGGACGGTAATGTAAAGGTTCTAATTTACAAATAAATGAGCAGTAATAATCTAAATACAATATTAAATGGCTGTATGTCAGGTGACAGGCATTATTTAAAAAAGAAATGGCATGCAATTAATAAGATTCTGGATGCCGAACAAAAACAACAAGCTTCGATTAAATGGCAACAAAACGTTGAGTCCAGTGCTAATCGACTGAAGGCCAGACTGCAGCAACGGGTTAACATCACATATCCGGATTTACCCGTATCTGACAAACGAGACGATATTATTCAACTCATTGAGTCTAATCAGGTCGTGATCGTAGCTGGAGAAACTGGATCAGGCAAAACCACACAGCTTCCTAAAATGTGCTTGCAGTTGGGTAGAGGGCGCAGCGGAATGATTGCACATACTCAACCTCGAAGGTTGGCGGCGCGAAGTGTGGCTGCTCGGATCGCTCAAGAGATGGAAACCGAACTTGGCGAGCAGGTGGGGTACAAGGTAAGATTTACTGACAAGGTGTCAGATCAATCATTAATTAAGTTACTTACTGACGGTATGTTGCTGGCTGAAATCCAGCAAGATAAGTTTTTAAATCAATACGATACTATCATCATTGACGAGGCGCATGAGCGCAGTTTGAACATTGATTTTTTACTGGGCTATCTGGTAAGAATATTACCCAAAAGACCAGATTTAAAGGTGATCATTACCTCAGCTACCATTGATCCACAACGATTCTCTAAACATTTTAATGATGCCCCAGTGATTGAGGTCAGTGGCCGCAGTTATCCAGTTGAAATAAGACACAGAGACTATCTTGAAGATGCCGATGCTCAAGATCAAATCGACGCTATTGCGTTGGCCGTTGATGAGCTTAGTAACGAAAAACCAGGTGATATTTTGGTTTTTCTCAGTAGCGAAAGAGAAATAAGAGAAACCCAAAAAGCGCTGGAGAAAAAGCGTTACAGAAACACAGAAGTCATCCCCTTGTATGCTCGCTTAAGCGCATCTGACCAGCAAAAAATCTTTCATCCGAAGGGGACGAGGCGTATTGTGTTGTCTACGAATGTGGCTGAGACCTCGTTAACAGTGCCTGGCATTAAATACGTTGTCGACTCTGGCCTAGTAAGAATGTCTCGATACAGCCATAGACTTAAAGTTCAGCGCTTGCCTATAGAGCCTATATCGCAAGCCTCCGCAAAGCAAAGAGCGGGTAGATGTGGTCGAACATCAAATGGTATTTGTATTCGCTTGTATTCGGAACAAGACTATCTATCAAGAAGTGAGTTCACCGATCCAGAAATCACTCGAACGCATCTAAGCAGTGTTATTTTACAAATGCTAGCGCTAGGCTTGGGTGAAATAGATAAATTTGAATTCATTCAACCACCTGAGCAAAAGTTCATCAAAGATGGAGTACGCTTACTTGAAGAGTTACAAGCGGTTCAGACCCGCAAAAGTCGTCTTTTTTTAACGCCTATTGGCAAAAAGATGGCTAGGTTGCCGTTAGATCCAAAATACGCTCGCATGCTGATGGCGGCCAGAGATTACGATTGTGTGTACGAGGTCATGATAATCACCGCCGGATTAAGTGTTCAAGACCCAAGAGAAAGACCGCATGAACAAAAACAAAAGGCCGATGAAGCGCACAGTTTGTTTGCTGATAAAGATTCAGATTTGATCAGTTTGTATAACTTGTATGAAGCTTTTAAGTCAGAACAAAAAAATATATCGCAAAACCAGTTGAGAAAATGGTGCAGTGTTCACTTCATAAATTACCAGCGCATGCGAGAATGGCAGGATATAGTTCACCAAATCAAGCATATGCTGGTTTCTGTCGATTTACGGCTTAATTCAAAAGTGGCTGATTATCAAGCAATACATACTAGTATTGCGAGCGGTTTACTGGCTCAGTTAGGGTTAAAAGATACGCATAGAAATTATCAAGGTGCCCGGAATAGCCAATTTAAAATTTTTCCTGGTTCCGCACTTTTTAAGCAGAGTCCTAAATGGATCATGGCAGCTGAAATGGTAGAAACGAGTCATTTATTTGCTCGTCAAGTCGCTAAGATAGAACCGAATTGGATCGAAGAAATTGCCCAGCAATCTTTAAAGCGCAGCTATGTAGATGTCCATTGGAGCAAGAAACGTGGGGCTGTAATGGCTTACATGAATGCTTTATTATATGGTTTGCCGATAATTAATAGACGTTTGGTTAACTACAGTCAAATAGATATACAGACTTCTAGGCAACTGTTTATAAGACATGCGCTGGTGCAAATGGAAACCAAGCTGAACCATCAATTTTTGTCAGATAATCAGTCATTGGTGGAAGATGTACAAACACTTGAAAAAAAGATAAGAAGACGGGATATTCTTGTCGATGAAGAAGACTTAGTCGATTTTTATGACGAAAAAATTCCGGTTCATGTCTGCAGCGAAATCACTTTTAAAAAGTGGTGGCAAGCCAAGCAAAAGCAACACCCTCAACTACTTAACTTTGAAAAATCCTCTCTTTTCAGAAGGAATGTTGATGACATTAGTCAGCAACAGTTCCCTGATTACTGGCAACAAGGACAGTTGGTTCTGCCGTTGACCTATGAGTTTGAGCCGAATCAACTATACGATGGGGTATGCGTCAATATCCCGATTGAGCAACTCAATCAGGTACAAAATGTTCACTTTGATTTTCTGGTTCTTGGGCTACGACATGAATTACTCGTTGCATTAATAAAGTCACTGCCTAAACGTTTACGGCGTAATTTTGTGCCCGCGCCTGACTATGCAACAGCGTGTCTGGAAGATTTGCCAATGACAGATAGAAACGGTATTCCATTGACAGTAGTGCAAGCACTAAGTGAAAAGCTATTTAGAATGACTGGTGTCAAAGTACAAGCGGATGATTTTGAAATTGATAATTTGCCCAATCATCTGAGGTTCAATTTTGCTGCCGTAGATTCATCTGGAAAAACGGTTGCGATTGAAAAGTCGCTAAATGAACTGAAGCAAAAGTTAAAGGGGCAACTTAAAAAGACGATTGATAAAGTAGCTACCTTTGATATTGAACAGGTTAATATCAGTACGTTCAATATGGACGACTTACCAGAAGTTTTCTCTCAAACTAAGAATGGCTTTGAAATAAAGGCTTATCCAGCGTTAGTAAAAAATAAACAACAGGTCGATGTGAAGTTGTTTACTAGTTTGCAAGAGGCGAAACAATATCACGTAAATGGCGTCGTCCAACTGATTAAAAATAATGTGCCTTCCCCCATTAAATTTCTGCAACAGAAATTGCCAAATAAAGCCAAGTTAAGCCTTTATTTTAATCCATTTGGCCAGATCAATCTGTTAATTGATGACATTGTCGATGCGGCGGTTTATGCGCTAGTGCAAAATCAAGGCGGCGATCAAGTTGTTAGACAACAAACAAAGTACCGAGAAGTAGAAACTCATGTTCGAATGGAGCTGAATGATACGGCACTGGAAATTTCAAAACAGGTAGAATCAGGTCTGTCGATCGCAAATGATGTTCAAAAACACGTTAAGGGGAACATTGGCCTGAATTTGATCAATCAGGTTGCTAACATTAAATCGCATTTGAATAAATTGGTATACAAAGGCTTTGTTTACGAATTAGCCAAAAGGCAACCAGAAGATATTAATCAAGCACTTACTGATTGGAATAGATATTTAAAAGCATTACTGCAGCGTTGCGAAAAACTGAAAGTAGACCCCACTAGAGACAGGATCAACCAGCTAGAGTTAGATAAAGCAGAAACAGAATATCAAAAAGCATTTGATCAGTTTGCAAATTTACATAAGGATACGAGTGAATTGAGTGTTGTCCAACAATACATCGAAGAGTTTCGAGTATCATTATTTGCACAACAAATGGGAACTAAGTACCCGATCAGTCTAAAAAGAATTCGCAATAAATTACATGAGATAGTAAACAATGGTTGACATCTTTTGTGCTTAGATTTATAACAATAAAATAACAAAAAGGGGGCTCTAATGTTGGGTTATGACGATAAGCGAAACTTTTATCGAATGATGGTTAATTCGCCTTGCTCGGTGAGCATTCTTGATAATGAAGAAGTAACTGGGTTGCAAGCCGTCTGTAGAGATATTAGCGCAACTGGCATGTCAATAGAACTGGAGCGTAATGAGATTGATTTAGGCTCTATATTAGAGATAGTGATTGAAAGCAACAACGAACAAATTCCTTCTTTAGTGGCTAAAGCGAAAGTGGTTCGTTGTGATACCCAAAACGATGACTGTTGCTTGGTGGGCGTTGAAATTAGCGAAATGAATTAATTTTTCACACACAGCAAGCCTTTCAGATAGTACCCCTCAGGAAACGCACTGGAAACTAGGTGGTCAGAGTCTTGATGCAGTCGGTCTACTATGCTCAATTCACATTGTGCATCTAATGCGGCATCGGCTACTATCTTGCTAAATAAATCAGACGCCATAAGGCCAGAACAACTAAACGTAGCCAACAGTCCTCCTGGTTTTAAAATCTCACATGCTATTCGATTGATATCCTTATACCCCCTTGCAGCACGCATCAAATGTCGCTTATTTTCAACAAATTTAGGCGGATCTAAAATGATTAGGTCAAAGAATTTGCCTTGTGATTTATATTTGCGCAGTTGTTCGAAAACATCTGCTTTCACGTGTGATATTGCGGTGCGAGAAGCCAGTTGTTCATTTAACGATACATTGAGTTTACTCTCTTCTATAGCAGATTCAGACACGTCCACGTGCGTAACGCTGTTGGCATAATGTTGCATTGCATGCAAACCAAAGGTACCGGTGTAACTAAAACAGTTGAGTACGTCAAATCCTTTGCATAACGAGCCAATAATATGCCGATTGCGCCTCTGGTCTAGATAGAAGCCAGTTTTGTGACCCTTGGTAAGATCTACGCTAATGTTTAAGCCATATTCTTGAATGGTGACTTTCTGAGGTAGCACACCACAGTGCGTCTTTACCACTAAATCCAAACCTTCTTTTTTGCGTACTTCAACATCACTTCGTTCATGTATGCATGCGTCAGGAAACATCTCTCTGAGCGCTGAAACCAGTTTGCTTTTGTGCTTTTCTGCCCCAGCACTTAGTACCTGTATTACCACCACATTGTCGTAGACATCTACCGTGATCCCAGGCAAGCTATCGGATTCTGCCGCGACCAATCGATAAGCATTGCTGATATTTTTGTCTAACCAACACTGACGCCTCTGTTTAGCTTGTAATAAACGCGTTTTAAAAAAATTATTGTCGATGATTGTATCTTGATCAAAACTCCACGCTCTAGCTCTTATTTGTGAATGCGGTGAATAGGCGCCTTTGGCCAGCCAAGTGCCATCGCTTGCAATTATATCAACGGTTGCTCCCTTGTGAGCTTTGCCTTCGACTGTATCAATAGCACCATCAAATACCCAAGGATGCTTTCTTAATATTGATTTCTCTCGTTCTGGTTTTAAAATTATTCTGGCGCTCATAATGGCTCAAATCCTGAATCTTCTATTAATGAGCCTCCCTGGGCGGCTAATCTTGCCAGGTCATCTACTCTTTCATTTTCTGCTTGACCATTATGAGCTTTGACCCAATGCCATTTGACGTTGTGTTTTTCACAACAGGCATCCAATTTTTTCCATAAATCGGCATTTTTTACCGATTTTTTATTGCTTGTTTTCCAGCCATTTTTTTTCCAGTTATGGATCCAAGTATTAATGCCGTTTTTGACATACTGGCTGTCAGTATAGAGGTCGACATTACATTTTCGCTGCAACGACGACAAAGCCTTAATAGGCGCAAGCAATTCCATTCTATTGTTAGTGGTAAGTTGGTAGCCTTGGCTTATTTCTTTTTCGTGCTCATTGTATTTCAGTAAGGCTCCATAGCCACCAGGACCAGGATTGCCTAGGCAAGAACCGTCTGTATATATTATGACTTTACTCATTTAATGCTTTTATCTTCTAGTTAATCTATCAAAAATCTTGGTAATTATTGTATATGTTTCAGTTGCATGTCACGGAATAAATTTGAAATATAACACTTTATTGTAAATAAAGACTGCTTAACCGCTATCAGTCTTTTCAACAAAAAGATAATATAAGAGCATTGGAATGTTAAATCGCTAATACCGCTGCTAAATATTTTAAGAGACAATATGAGACAAATCGCGCTAGATACTGAAACAACGGGCATAGAAACCAGTGAAGGACACCGAATTATTGAAATAGGGTGCGTTGAGTTAATCGACCGAAAGCTGACCGGAAACACCTTTCACGTATACATCAATCCCAGAAGGGAAATTGACGCTGAAGCGATTGAAGTGCATGGGATCACCAACGAGTTTTTGTCAGATAAGCCAGAATTTAGAACGATAGCCGACGATTTTATTCGCTTTATTGAGGGCGCTGAATTAGTGATACACAACGCGCCATTTGATGTCGGATTCCTTGACCACGAGCTTGGAATGCTGCCTAAAGAGATGCCAAAGATTACAGAAATGTGCACAGTGACTGATACACTTGTGATGGCGCGAACGATGCGTCCTGGTCAAAAGAACAATCTAGACGCATTGGCCAAAGTTTATAATTTAGATGCTCGAGATCGGACGTTGCACGGTGCCTTGTTAGACGCTGAAATTCTAGCAGACGTCTATCTTTACATGACTGGGGGGCAAACAAGCTTGAAGCTGGCTTCAAACAATGAAGAAAGCAGTCACGATGGTCTTGAAGTAATTAAGAAGTTAGAGTCGAAACCAAATTTAAAGATTATTCGAGCAACGGCCGATGATATAGCAAGAGAAAATGCTATATTCAGAAGTCAGTGATATATTTATTAACAGAAAACACATGTAAAACTACATCCCGTCTTAAAAAAATTCAGATAGCAGTATGCTGTTGTCTGTGCTTTTTAGTGGCGCTGCAATTGCAAGCATTTCAAGGTAGCCCATCTAACCATTTATATAATCAAGAGAGCAAACAAGGGCAGGACTCAGTTCTAAATAAAATAATTCCCTTGGGAAATGAATATCAAAATAGCATTCAACTACTGAACAATCGTTTTAGAATCGACAGTGATGTCCAAGCGGTCACTTTAGTGTTTTTTAGGGAATACGGTTCTGCTCCAATTGTCCTTGTAAGGCCAGACGGCAGTAAACTTTTTCTTGAGAACGATAATTCAGACGACAGTTATCAGTGGTTTGAAACTGATACTTACGATATGATTTCGCTGCATAATCCCATGCCGGGTCCTTGGCAAGCTGTCGGTAAAATCCTTCCACAAAGTCGTGTTATGGTGATCGCCGATATTACACTTAATGCTAAGCCTATCCCTGATCCCATCTATTCAGGCGAGACCCTAAAGCAAACTGCTGTGCTTGAAAACGGTGGCAATGAAATCAACATGAATTCATTTAGAGATGTCGTCAGCCTTTCCATTGATTTTGTTAGCACTAACAACCCGTCTTACGCTAATTTTGGATTGGGTTCTCGTTCTATCGCAATGTTTGAAGATAACGGCATGGGCCTTGATGAGCGCGAAGGTGACGGCTTCTTCACAGGACAATTTAACTTAAATATTGTAGAAGGAGAGTGGCAACCTGTTTTTACTATTCGCACTCCTTTGTTTTCAAGAGAGCAAGTTGATGAACCTGTAGTATTGCTTCCAAATCCTTTGCGGCTCTCGCATCAACTTACCGAAATACCCAGCAGTTTCGATCAAAATGGTCAAGAAGTGTTAAACAATGAAATTACTCTAGAAATCGATGTTGATAGAAATGAGTTGGATATTTCCAGTATTATTGTAGATGGAAATATACGTCACCCTAACGGTGAAAACGAAGCATTTTATATCACTCAAAGTAGTCAAACTGCTAAAACATTCGACATACAACAGAAACGTTACGGCATACACCAGGTAAATTTAACGGTATTTGCAAAAACGTTGAATGGCCGCGACGTCGTGCTCAATGCTGACGAATATTCAATTTTAATAGAGGCTCCAGTCATCGAGCAACCGCTTGAAACAACAAGTGAATCTGAAAATAACCAAGCCACCCTTAAGCCAATTGTGAGCGTGGACAACGAGTTGTCTACAGTGAGTGAAGAAAAAGATAAATCGATGTCAATGGTCTATGTCGCCGTTGTCGTAAATGGAATTTTATTGGTCGTAGGCTCACTGTTCATTGTCTTAATAGTAGACAAACGCAGAAACCCTGAAAATCATATACTGAAGCAGCTAAAGTCTAAATTGCCACGTATATCGATTAAAAAGAAAAAAGCAACAGAACTCGATGCGACCGCGCCGTAATTGTCCAAGTAAAGATGAATTTGCCTGAAAACTGAGCAACAAGCGATTTGTTTGTAAAAAGCAGTTGACTACTTTGTCTTGTAGCCTTATTATCTGCGCCGCAATTGACGAGGGGTAGCACGTTTTGTTATGTTCGCTGGCCTTTGTTAGTATTCAATGAAGTTGCGGAGTGGTAGTTCAGTTGGTTAGAATACCGGCCTGTCACGCCGGGGGTCGCGGGTTCGAGTCCCGTCCACTCCGCCATCAT
>CBFIBG010000018.1:0-57757 GCA_965660815.1 Glaciecola sp. | reverse complement strand
GCACTTTAAAGTCACCTCCAATATTGCAAGGTTTTTCACACCGGTAACATGTAAAGTAATGCTGTTATTTATTTGTTATTTGGTATTTAATCCGCTTTTAATATCTTATGACCTTGATATGTGTCGCTCTATTTGTTTAATCTAACACTCATACAACCGCCCATACCCCTTAGACATAATGCCAACCTCAAACAATTCAGCAAACCTTGCACGAGCTTGCTCTGAATATTCTAGCCTAAGCTGTTTGTCGTCAGCTACGCGAACCATTGCATCTGCAAACTCTACAGCATTATCATTTTCAGTCACTATCCCATTCACCTCATGGGCGATAATCTCTTTGTTACCACCAGCATCGGTCACAACGCAAGGTTTGCCTAACGACATGGATTCAAGCAGAGTCATAGAGGTGCCCTCACTTAATGAAGACAACAAAAATATGTCAAACACCGCAATGTAGTTTTTAGGGTAGGGGATGTAGCCGGTAAAAATAACATGTTCAACAATGCCTAACTCAGTAACCAGGGCCTGAAGCTCATCCATTAACTCCCCATCACCTACAATCACTAACTTCGCATTAGCATTTACGGCGCAGACCTTGGCGAACGCATTGATCATCATTCTGTGATTTTTAATCGGATCAAGTCGTGCGACCGTGCCGAATACGATGTCTTCTTGTGCTAATCCAAGTTCTTGTTTGATAATGGGCAGTTTTTCTAAGTCGGCTTTTAAACCCACTATGCCATTGTAAACCACGTCTATTTTATGTGCTTTCAAAAACTCATAAGTTACCAAAGCTTGCTTAGTCGCCTCGGAAATAGCCGTTATGTGGTCGGTGGCTAGCGCCAGTAAGGGGTTTATATAGCGCCTTTTCCAGCTGCTTACATCGGGATAAAAACGTCCATGCTCCGTAAAAATAACCTGAACACCTTTGCCTAAACTGGCTAACGTGGCATACACCCATGGTGTATATTGGTGGCAGTGAACCACATGGATATTGTGAGTAGCAATATGACTGCGAATAGCGCTGATCACTTTCCGGTCAAAGCCTGAGCTTCGGTTTACCGATACTACTTCTACTCCGCTTTTTTGTAAGTCTTGCCCCCAGGGTCCAATTGGCTCTTCAATGCAAAATATCGACATTTTGTGATGTGGCTGGATATTGCCTTCAATGATATTTTTAATCACCATTTCAGTCCCACCAATTCTCATATCAAAGGTAACATGAAGAATATTTATGTCTTTTTCAGAAATCTTAGGATCGTTCATGCTATTTCATATACCGTTGATACCACATTTCAAACATCAACATGGACCAAAGCACTAAGCTGTGGTCGTGTTCTTTATTTTGATGTTGTTCCCACATGCTATTTACCACGCTGCGGTCGAATAACTGAGAAATTCCTTCGGCTTGTTTCAGTAAATAACGTTCACCAATGTCGAATATTTCAGTTCTAAACCAATCGGCTAAAGGCACAGAAAACCCCATCTTTTTACGATACAAAATATCGTCAGTTAAAAACGGTTTAAAAATTTCTTTAAGGGCGTACTTCTTCTCTTTATCCCTGAATTTATAATGAGAGGGCAGTTTAGCTGCATATTCAATCACGTCTTTGTCTAGAATTGGAGCCCTTACTTCTAAAGAGTTCGCCATACTCATTCGGTCAACTTTGACTAAAATCCCTCCCGTAAGATAAGTCTTCATGTCGGTATAGAGGATCTTGCTTAAGTGATCATTGCCATCTGCTTTGTCATAAAAATCTAGCGTTATTTGAGATGGATGGTAATTGCCTAGCTCTTTTTTAACGTCTGGTTTAACCAAACTATTCCATTGTTCGTCGGTCATTTGCGAATTAGTGATATAAAATCCCATCGCGGGTGTCACACTTAAGCTATTTAATAAGCTTTTGGCCTTCTTAAACAGGGTTAACGGGACAACACCAAAGCACTTTGCAAGCACTGGAAACAGATTTTCTCTAATTGCTTTGGGAAATTTTTCTCTTAACTGGTTTTCAATGAAATCAGTGGTGTATTTTTCATAACCGGCAAAGATTTCATCTCCGCCATCTCCCGCTATAGCCACTGTGACTTCTTTTCTAGCAAGCTCAGAAACGAAAAATGTGGGCACAAGAGATGGATCGGCAAAAGGCTCATCAAAAAAGCTCACAATGTGCTCTAACGTATCCGACACATTTTGGTGAACTAAAAATTCGTGATGCTCGGTTTTGTATTGCTCTGCAACTGCTTTAGCAAACTCGGCTTCGTTATATTTTTCATTATCAAATGCAATGGTACAGGTTTTAATGGGTGAGTCCGCTAAATTTGCCATAGTGGCCACTACGCCACTGGAATCAACGCCACCGCTTAAAAAAGCGCCCAGTGGCACGTCACTGATCATGCGCCTTTTAGTGCTGCGCTCAAGAATTGAGTAAAGTTCATCAAGCGACTTTTGTTCGCTTTCAGGCTCTGAACTTTCAAAAGACACGTCCCAATATTGTTTAAGAGTAATGTCCCCATCTTTTATTGTCATGTAATGAGCTGGAGGAATTTTGTGGATGTGCTTAAAGATGCTCTTAGGATCAGGTACGTATTGATAGGCAAAAAAGTCGTAAGCGGCGTCTAATCGCAATTCTCGTTTTATGTTCGGTAAAGCAAGAATGGATTTAATCTCAGAGGCAAAAGAGAACTGCGACGGATTACCCGGGTCTACGTAATAATAGAAAGGCTTTTTACCCAATCTATCTCTTACCATAAATAACTGTTTAAGATGATTGTCCCAAATGGCAAAGGCGAACATACCCGAAATTTCATCAACGCAGGCAATGCCCTTTTTTTCATATAGCTTGATGATAACTTCAGTATCGGATGTCGATTTAAAGGTTTCGCCTTCACTTTCCAATTGTTCTTTCAATTCAAGAAAGTTGTAAATTTCACCATTAAATACAATGACAATGTTTCCGCACTCAGAAAACATGGGTTGATTGCCGGCCTCAGACAAATCTAATATGCTAAGCCTTCGATGGCATAGTCCAACGTGCTCGTTAAGATATACTCCACTCGCGTCAGGTCCTCTGTGAATTATGGCATCACCCATTGCTTTTAAGTGTTGCTCGCCTAACGCTTGTTCACCTGTATTTAAAAAACCCGCAATTCCGCACATATTCTCTCTATAAACTAATGTATTTTCTAATTTTAGGACCAATAAACGATGTGAGGCCAACTGGCATTTTCTGCCAAACTTGCTCCACTGAATCGCGAATTTTTGACTTTTCACCGGTGACTTCATCAATGAATTTGTCACCCTCTATTTGTTGCCAATGCAGCAAACTAGGAGCAGCGCCCCATTGCTTCTTAAATCTGTACGTTCCTTCGTTAAAGCCACTTCTTCCAAAATCAAAACTGGTGATACCGCGCCTAATTACTTCGCTTAGCACTTCCCAATACAACAGCATGTTGGGGGCAAGTTTATTATGGCTACGCAAAGTACTGGCCCAGGGTATAACGGCTTTTGAATCAGTGTGAATCACTATTCCGCCACCGACGCATTGGTCTTCGTATTTCACAAGAACCATAAATGCATTGTGGTCATAGGCATTAAAAATCTCTTTAAACCAAGACAACGAATGTACCGGTGAGCCTAAATCGCGCATATTTGTCGCGAATACCTCGTAAAACGCAGCGAAGTCTTTTTCAGTCGGATTGGCGACAACACAGCTTTCAACTCCGTTTTTCGCCGCTTTTTTTATTTGGCTTCTCAACTTTGGTTTGAAACTGGCCATTTGAGCGTCTACATCGTCTAGTAAGCCATAAATCATTCTAACTTTTTGACCCTGCGCTAACTGATCTGAGTCAAGTTGAGCAATATCGTTACTTTTTCTATATTCTATGGGTAACTGTTTATCTTGCAAATAAGCTATCAATGCTGTCTCGACAGACTCAAAATCAGAGCTATCTTTGCACAATATTCCGCCAAAATCACAATAGGGCAGTGAGCATAGCTTCTCTTTTCCCATCGGCGCTTTCATTAACACTACGGGCAGCACGGCGATAAGCTTATCGCCTTCGTAAAAGCCGAGGTTGTGTTGTGTGAACCCATAAGCACGAGTAACAGCCTTACCCCACGCATTATTATGGTAAGGAGAGGCATGCTCGGTGCTGAGCACAAACTCTTGGTATTGCTGAGGATCGATTAATTTTACGTTTATCATTTAGCTAAATTCTGAGGGTGCTTAATTAAGTAGGCTTTGTATTCACTAGGGGTCATGTAAGTAACCTCGTATTTACTCTCAAGGTGCGTTGTGACCTCATTAATTTGTTGACATATATGCTCAAACGCATTGTCGACGTTTAGAAAACCGGTCGTGTTATCTAGAAAGCTGGAACTGTGTAGGTACATATGTAAACACTGATTGTTTTGCTGTATAGAAGCGTCAGCAAGATCGATCATATCCGCAGCATTAGCCGCTTCAGGACTGAAGTAAATTTTTCTCAACAGTCGTGTGTGCCATAATAAAGCGGTTGCTCTGAGAAACTGCATAGCAGGGCGTTGACACAACTCATAAATGTTGTAGTACTTGTCAAAAGGCGTTTTGTTAAAGCCAATCGTTACAGGCATTTCCATAATTTTTGATTGCTCACCGGGTGTTAAGACATTATCCAAAGATGGCCAATAGGGCTTTAAAGGTGATCCTAAGCAATTGAAATATTGGTTTTCATAAAATGGGTATACGCTTGAATCTAAATCGAACCCTCTTGAAATCAATATTTGCATTATTTCATTTGATATTCCCCACCTTCCAGTTCTAAAGGACGTTGGTTTGCAATGCAGGTTTTCGTCGAACAGTGTCATAAGAGCATCTAGTTTCTGTTCAACTTGTTCTATGGGTAAATTGACGACGTGGGATGTTTCTTCCGTGGCTGGGCCAAAATAGGGAGGATTTGCCCAAGGGTGCAAATGCGCCCCAATTTCATAATTCGCTTGCCTTTGTTCATTGAAAAAGTCGGGATACTTAGGCAGCGATTCTGCCGCAGCATAGTCGACAAAATAAATGGGACGGTATTTGTTACGTTCACAAAATGTTTGAAACTCGTCAAGCTTGGTGAGGTTTTCAACAGCAAAGTTTGACTCTGGAAAAGGGCCATCCCAGTCGAATTCTTCTTCAGTATCGACACTTAGTAGAAATATAATTTGCTGTTTTTCTTGCATTAACACTTCCCTATGTTTTTGATTCAATCAAACTATTAAAGAGTGCGAGATATTCTCTTGCCATTCTACTACCAGAATAATGCTCATTGACATAACTATTCGCAGCTCTTCCTAATTCCAACGCGTTTTCTGGATTTTGATATACCTCAACAAATAATTCAGATAACTTTTCTTTGTCGCCAAGCGGAGCCAATAAACCTGTTACCTTATGGGTGATCAACTGGTCAACGCCATCGATATCGTAAGATACGACAGGCACCCCCATAGCACATGCTTCCATGAGGCATCTGGGAATACCTTCGAGTGTAGAGGTCATCGCAAAAATATCAAAACTTTTTAAAAATGCTAAACGGTCATTTCGATAACCTAAAAAATGAATATCTTCATTACAATTCAGACTTTGAGCGTAAGTTTCTAGCATTTTTCTGTCTTCGCCATCGCCCAATAGGACCAGTTCTACGTTTTCGAATGTTTCATGAAGTTGGGCAAATACGTCTAATAAATCTTTGATATTTTTTCGGCTTATCATTTGTCCAATGAAGCCCACTCTGAATTTTGACTTTTCGGCGGCCTGAATATTATCTCTGGCGTACTCCACCTCACTCAAATCGACGCCATTTTGAATATATTCGAGCTTGGTGTTAGCAACGCCTAGTTTTTTACATTCGTCCATCAATGCGGGCGATAAAGGGACGACCTTAGTTGCAAAACGCATCATAAAATTACCAAGACCTATGAATAGTCTAAGTTTAAAGTCGTCTGCATTTTCAAAGCCGTGAGGCGTCACAACCACAGGTATTTTCGCTTTTTTAGCTGCTAGAACCCCTATAATATCTGATTTATAGCCATGTGTATGGATTATATCGATACCTTCGGTTTTAATATGTTGAGCCAGCTTATTGACGACACCCAGGTCGAACTTATTGCGCATGGGTAGGGCAATTGTTTCCCCACACAATTCTGAAAATTGATTAACCAATTCGAGATTTTTTGACTCAGGTTCGTCTGTTACCGCAAGACTGTATACACAATCCTGTTTTTGAGTATTTTTACACAGCGCCAATATCCATCGCTCTGCCCCATAGAACCCAGTAGAGCAAATGAATTGTAGTACCTTCAAAGGCTTGTTCTTCATACTCAATAATCGCCCGTTTTAAAAGTGGTTTTTGCGCCCAGTATCGTACCAATGGTTCTGGCTGGAAAGTATAAGCAGTAGAAATATATTATCGGTAATAACTTGAGATACTTGTGTCGCTTTTTGTATAACCTGTATGAATAAATAGTCAACAAAGACGCCCCACCAAATATCGCTAATCCTAAAATGACATCCCAACCTAATAAATAAGCAAATAAACCGCCAATAATGGCAAACGTAAAAAGCGGAGGTGCGAAAAAGCTGGGGTATTCTGAGAGCGGGACCTCTCGACCCTTTATTGAGGCTAGATTAGATTGGCCGCGCCATACTTCTTTGCGTGCCATTGACCAATATTCCTTGTCTTCACCAAGATGAATATACTCCGCGCGACTTGTATAATACAAGCTACCAAGCTTACCGACATTCTGGGTAAACACGTAATCCTCACATGTTACCAAATGGCTTGGAAACCCCCCAGATTGCTCAAAAGTGTGACGGCTCAAAAACAAGTTTCTACCGGGTAAGAATTCCATATTGCAATCAATACTTAAATTGCTAAGCGTCACTCTTACTAGCTCAAGTTGCGTTGGGTTTTGGCTAGGTTTCTGGATGGCACTAATGAGGACTCGGTCGGATTGATCAAGCTCATCAAACATCACGTTCAGCCAATTTGTGGATAGTGCAATATCCGCATCAATAAAGGCTAGAAATTCTGAGCTAGTGTTTTCAACGCCAATGTTTCGTTGATCTGAGATAGTTATATCCAAGGGGACTTGGATAAATTTAGTGTTTGTCGTATTGGAGAAGTCGGACAGTTGAGCACTGATATCTTCATTTTTACTCACAATGACCGTTTGTATCGTAAATTTAGATTGTTCAAGTTGTGCAATTGATTCAAGTGTCTTTATAAGCAACTCTTCTCGACCCATATGGGGGATAATAAAACTTACTGATATCATTAATTAACCATTATCCATAGATGTGCATGAGGTCAAAACTAGCTTGGGTTATCATTGTAATAATTACGCCAATTTTACAATTTAAGTCTTAGATACAGAACTACAAAAATAAAACGTGCTTAACGAGAACGTGCCATTAGTTTGAAATAATAACAAAACTCATTAACCTTTAATACATTAATATGAGTAAAAGCGCAGGCCTTCTCTCGAAGCGTCTCGTGGGGGCAAACGTGACTTGGTATGTGAATGTCACTTGGGTTCAAACTTCATGTATAAGTAAGTGCCTCTTAGGTGCAAACTTCACTTATTAAACATGCGCCTTTTAACATCCACTAACCACTTTACAGGGGTGTTTTGAATTTTGTTTGCGTATAAAATTTTATTGTAGAGCTCATATTCTTGGGAACATAGAGACGATTTATAACGGGCTTCACCCGCCAAAAAATCATAATATTCGAAGTTCAGCGTTTTAAAATGCTCCATTGCTTTTTCATGCATTACTAGCCCTGGCTTGAATTTATTATTGCTGGTTAAGTAGTTTATGGCGGATAGGTAAAAATAAATTCTATTTGAGAAACTGAAAAAATAAAGAAATCCTAAAGTGTTACTTCCTGCTGAGAACTTGGCAATGTGCGCATAATCTTCAATACTTTTGCCTATAATATTGGAATGAAAATCGACAAAATGTTGATTGGTAAAACCACTTCCGTAGGGGTGACTGTCCCACTGTTCAATGTGTAGTTTGCCAATTTCTTTGAGGTGGTCTTCAAAATTATGTCGATTTAGCCACTCTATAGACAAAGAGCCGTATTCATTTTCTATAAAGTTAAGTGAGCGGCTAATTTGACGTTTAGTATTTTTTGAAAAATTGTCGATAATTGCCTTGTCTTTTAAACGTGTTTCATAGGCTTTTATATTCTCGCTAGACCATTCTTTCCAATTAGCATTTTGCCATTTATCTTCAGATGTATTGGAAATACACACTTGGAAGGCTTTCTTTTGATTGTATAAGTAGGCGAGAAGGGCGTCTCGGCAGTCTTGTTTATTTCGAGGCGATATAACATCGTTGTATTCAATCCACACCTGATCAAAAAGTTTATTTCCTATTTGATTAACAAAGGCCTTTAGGCCCAATAGACTAGTTTGATAACCGACTAACACGAAGCCGCACACTTTATTGTTCAGCTGAAACGTAATTAATTCTGGTTTTTGTGTGAGTTGCTCTAACCATTCACAAAGCCATAGGGGAGACAGGAAAAAATTATCACCGCTGTCGTTGGGAAATAACGTCGAGTACAAGTTGTCTATGTCTGCACGACTGTATTTAAAAGTTCCCGTTACTGTCATTCTAGACACTGTTCATCAATTCCTTAATTTGATACTCGATGTTGTGTGCGATGTGCTTTATTTTGGTATCTTAGCATTATTTTATTTCGCTTTGATATACAGATTGAAATCATCAATAGCAATTATTCACTTAATGCGTCTCTGATTAGAGCCGCATATTCATACATCGCACGTTCTGCGCGAATAAGAGAAGGGGCTGCAGGAAAATTCAACTTATACTTAAGCTCTCCAACCGCCCAATAGTCCACAGGAATGAATACGTTATCGATGTTTTTCTTATCAGCTATGGCGGTTACTCTAGAGCCGTGCGTAGCAGAAGATACAATGGCAAGTTTAGCGTGCTTAACATGTGTCCCAATTGCCTGAGCTTCTTCCATCGTATTGGTACCAGAGCGTAAAATAATAATGTCTTTTGAGTCTACGCCTAAAGCATTTAAGAACTCAGCTGCAACGTCACTGTGCATCCTAGATGAGGATTCAACGAAATCTGCACCAGTTAAATATATCGGTATTGGTTTCACTCGATACATATTCGCTGCTTGCACAAGTCTTTGCACAGAACAGTCGTTAAACTGGCTTACTCGAGGCAGGCCAACTTCTTCAAAATGGTAGCAAGCTAGCACCCAAATTCCGCTCGCGTCATGCCAAATAGGATCTTCAACTTTTATTGGCGGATGGGTGCGTTCTAGTGGTTTTATTAATAAATAGCTGAAAAAGTACTGAGAGCACAACAAAATCCAAAGTGAACTCAATGCGATGATCCCCAGACCTACATACTTTTTGAAGCTTGTCAGTTTCAATAAGCATATACCGAGTATTAGACCACATAAAAATTGGTTGATAGGTGATATCAAGATATGGGCGATGTTCTCTATCATAGTGTATTCGTGTGTCTATTAGCCATGGGTTAAACGACATTATGTCTTATAATCACAATGCCAATGCTCGATAATTGAAAAATTAAATATATGTGCAATTGCCTATAACTATTTAAGTCTATTATACTTTGGCAGTTATGCACTTATACTGATAGGCTTGCCTTTATATCAGTATATATCGGTAACGTCATTGAATGCGTGAATGTAGGCAGTTTTTCACGCAGTACGTTTCATCAAGATACTTGTGATTAAATAAGTATGCACGTATACACTTTTAAACTAAAGGAATGAATGAATGGCTCGTCTCGTCGTGCTTGCGCACCGAATACCATATCCTCCAAATAAAGGCGAAAAATTACGGACGTTTCATCAACTCGAAATATTAACAACCTTAGGACATGACATTTGTGTCATTGCCCCTGTAGAATCAAAACAAGAAGAAACGTTTGGCAAGCAACTTTCTAAATGTTTGAACATTGATGTCAAAACGGCAGCATTGTCTAATAAGCTGATCAGGCTATCTACAGCGCTGTTGAAAAACCAATCATTCAGTGAAGCGAATTTTTTTGACGCAGAACTGGCACATATTTTCGAACAAGAGTCCAAAGGGGCAGATGCAATCTTACTCACGGCATCCTCTTTAATTCCTTATGTAACGCATTCAGAAATAGCCAATAACGTGTTGAAGCTGATGGATTTTATGGATGTGGATTCGGACAAATGGGCGCAATATGCCTCTGAAAGTCAGCTATTGAAAAGACTAGTGTATCGTCGAGAGTCAAAAAAAATAGCCAATCTTGAGTCTTACGCATTAAGTCAATTTGACGAGTTGTATGTAATATCGAACGCTGAAAAGTTGTTATTGGAAGACAAATTTGATTTTGACTTCAATTGCAAAATTTTAGGAAATGGTATTGACCAAAATCTGTTTAATCCAAGTCAAGAAAAACCCGAAAAACAAGTTAACTTTTTATTCAGTGGTGTAATGGATTATAAACCTAATGTAGATGCCGTGTTGTGGTTTGTGAAACACTGTTGGCCTCAGATATCTTCAGAAGTGCCAAACGCACATTTTATCATTGCGGGGATGAATCCGACCAAAAGCATTGAAGCGCTTGGACATAGCCACGGCAATATTAATGTAACGGGCTTTGTAGACGATATTAAACCTTATTTTGATAATGCCCACGTTTTTGTGGCTCCTTTTAAAATAGCCAGAGGAGTGCAAAATAAAATCTTACAAGCTATGGCGTGCGCGCTGCCGGTGGTGTCAACATCTTTAGGCGCAGAGGGGATACTGTGCGAGCACGATAGAAATATCATTATTACAGACGATAATGAGTCATTTGCTGATAATTGCATTGAGCTTGCACAAAATAAAACCAAAGCACGGCAAATCGGCAGCGACGCTCTAACTAGAATAAACGACCATTACGCATGGGAATCAGTTTTACAACCTTTAATAAGGCAATTAGAAAAACTATGAAAAGTACCTTAAAGAAGTGTGTTTTTTTTCTATGCGCCGCCGCCATGATGCCCTTTATAGCACTGTATTTTTTATTCAGCTTTGTGGGTAACAAGAATGACTGCTTTGCCAGTTTCAGTCAATTTATCAGTATTTTTCCTGGGAAGCTCGGAGTCTACCTAAGGTCTGCTTTTTATCGTTTTACCATAAACCGATGTGCACCAGACGCTTACATTTGTTTTGCCACTATTTTCTCTCAAATCGATACCGACGTGGGAGAGGGCTGCTATATTGGCCCTCAAGGTAACATCGGAAGTTGTTCAATAGGTAGAGATTGTCTAATTGGAAGTGCGGTCAATATTGTCAGCGGCAACAAACAGCATTGCGTAGACGATTTAGATACACCCATAAAGTATCAAGGTGGTCAATTCACAAAGATTTCGATTGGCGAGAACACATGGATCGGCAATGGTGCAATAATTATGGCCGACATTGGTAAAAACTGCGTGATAGCCGCTGGCGCGGTTGTTATTAAATCCGTGCCCGATAATCAAATAGTGGGCGGTAACCCTGCTAAAATCATTAAAAGCCGCACGTAAAAGATTGAGTCTGCGGCACTGAGGATAATCAATGAGAAATACATCACCGACGTCTCTAATCATAAACAGTGCTGACAAGCCTAACTTTAGTGCTCACTTTGTAGTAAAACGCCTGTTGGTTTCTCTCTATGCCAAATTAGCCGTGCTTGCTTTGCTATTTTCACCTGCGTCTTTTGCCTCCTCGAATCCTTCGCTGCCTGAATTAGTCAAACAAATTAAGCCTTCTATTGTAGGGATTGCTTTGTTCACACCGCTAGAGGCAAACGCGCCTAAATTAAGAGGTTCAGGTTTTGTAGTAGGCAATGGGAAATACGTGGTAACTAATTACCATGTTGTTGCTAAAGACTTAGCCCCCAATATTGTTCAACATTATGTTGCATTATCGGGGGAGGGCCGCACACCAAAAGCACACAAAATGGAAATTATAGACATCGATCCTGTGCACGATTTGGCTATTTTATCCATTGCAGATACTTTACCGGCACTTAAACTGGCGGGTGATAATTACGTCGATAGTGGCACTGGAATAGCCATGACGGGTTTCCCTTTAGGCGCTATTTTAGGCCTTTATCCCGCGACTCATACCGGCGTGGTGGCAACTCTGGCTCCAGATATAAACCCAGCGAGTAATGCGGATGAATTGACAGTGCAAATGTTAAAGAGGTTGAAAGAACCTTTTATGATTTATCAATTAGATATAACTGCTTTTCCTGGCAATAGCGGCAGTCCGATCTATAATAAAGCAAACGGTGAGGTTATTGCGGTCTTAAATAAAGTGTTTGTGTCGCAAGGTAAAGAAGCAGCGCTTAGCAATCCTAGTGGGATTAGCTATGCGATTCCGATAAAACACTTGAGAGATTTGGCGATAAAAAATAACATTAAATTGTGAGTGTCAGCATTTTTTCCAACTAAAGTTGCATTCAAAAAAAAGTTTAATGAAATCATATTATTATAGAGTGGAATAGAAATTGCTTTGTTATCTTTGCAATGGTAATATATTAAATACGGGTATCGACGCGTTTTGCTAACGATTCTGTGTGACATTAGTCTTAGGTAGTACAGTTCATGATTCAAGATAAAAAAGAGAGCCCAAACGTGGAAGTTAAAACAACAGGTCGCCGAAAGTTTTTAGCAAAGGCCAGTGCGGGAGCCTTAATATCAACGATTCCAGCTAAATCTGTCTGGGCAACAGGGTTAACAAACAGTATTGTAGCGTCTGGACATGGTTCAGATTTTGGCGGCACTACTCCGGTATCGCTGCGACCAGTGTCATTCTGGGCTGACAACCCTGGGTATTTAGGTATCTATCAAAACGTAGATTTTCAGACGTTGTTTGGTGGCATGCCCTTTCAAAACAACGGTCAATTTAACGCAGAAAATGCAGCCTTAGGCGATATGTTTAGCAAAGGCAAATATAAAGGTAAAAACGAGATAAACTGGCTAATGATAGCCGTTACAATGAATGCTTATCGTGATGGCAGTTTTGGCATTCATTATCCTGTGATTGGTCCAGGCAAGCCCTTCGCTTCAGTTCAACAACTCGCAAGGTATCTATACAGCAGCTACAATGGAAACAACGCTACTTATACTGCTCAGTTGCTTCACGTGCTTAACCACACAGGTTAATGGAAAATAGCAAATACTACATTTCTAAGGGGATGCTTATGCATCCCTTTTCTGATCAATCGGGTGTCACTTTTTTTAACACTTTAAGTACGGTAATATCATCGGTAAACGTTCCTTTGAGTGAGTTTTATGAATGGCTCAACAACCCGAGTGAATTAGATGAAGAAAAACGCCACGTTTTGTCCCAGTTGCATGAACAAGGGTTTATTGCACTTACAAAGTAAGCTTCGCCATGCACCATTTTAGGTTAGCTTTACCACCATTTTTGTTTGACGTAAAAACCGATTTCGATCTTGTGTCAGATAATGCAAAGAAGATCTATGGCTCATGTTACAGCGAAGCTATGGCTAATGACGACTTTATCGATTATCGATTGACAGTGACTCATTCAGGTGGGATTAGGCGATATTATCGCCCTCAAGCCAGATTTTTATGCGATGAACGAGAGCCTTTTAAGCCTCTAAATGCCAATCAGGCTTATGCTATTTTGGAATGGGGCATGAATTGGACAGTGGCGGCTCATGAATTGCAGTATGTCATTGTTCACTCTGCCGTGTTGGCAAAACGCAACAAAGCGATTATCTTTCCGGCTCCCCCTGGTTCCGGTAAGAGCACCTTAACCGCCCATTTGGCAAATAATGGATGGCGTTTATTATCTGATGAAATGGCGTTAATCGTTCCATTTACCAAGCAAGTCCTTCCCTTTGTGCGCCCCATATGCCTAAAAAACGCGTCTATAGATTTAGCAAGGACTTGGTTCCCCGACAATCAATATTCCACAATAGCCAAAGACACTCATAAGGGCGATGTGATCCACATGGCTCCGTCTAGTGAGGCTATTGAATCCAACAAAACACCGGCTGAAATTGTAGGTATCGTCTACCCGCAATATAACCGTGAAGTGGAGTTAGATATATTTCAATTAACTATGACCGATACTTTTATGCAACTCGTAAATAATGCGTTTAACTTTACTGCAATAGGCAAAGACAGTTTTGAAACAGTAGTGAGTTTAGTTGAATCGACTAAGAACTTTGAAATACACTATAACAACTTAAGCGAAATAGATGCCTTTTTAACCGAAGAGATAATCGATGCCTCTTAGTAATCGGCAAGTGGTTGAATTAATGCGAGAGCCAACTGAAGTTGTCAAGTTGACGGTCAGCGATCAGTCTGACCTTATTATTGTTCTTCGTCATCAAAAAGTGCTGGCCCGTTTCGCTTTTTTTGTTCAACAAGCAGGCGTATTTGAACAACTCCATGAGAAGACTCAAAGACATCTTAAAAATGCCTTAAAAATAGCGGAAAAGCAAAAAGAGCAAGTGCGATTGGAAGCAGGTATTATTTCCAAATTGCTCAAACGAGATTCTGATTTTGTGGTTTTTTTAAAAGGCGCAGCATACACCTTGTCTGGCAAGCCGGTTGGAAAGGGCAGGGTATATAGCGACATAGATATTCTGGTAAATAAATCACAACTTAAACGTTGCGAGCAGGCGTTGGCTTTAGATGGATGGTTTGGTCAGGAAATAAACGACTATGACGATAAGTACTATCGAAAGTGGGCTCACGAAATTCCACCGCTAGAGCATGCACAGCGAGGTACTATTATTGATGTCCACCACAATATTATTCCCATTGTAAGCAGAGACGCCCCTACAGTAGAGTCACTTAAAGAGCACATCAATACCAATAGCGAAGGTATTCAAATGTTAAGTCAACCTGCTCAGTTTGTGCATAGTTCGGTTCATTTATTTAGAAATGAAGATTACAGTAATGGGTATAGAGATTTGACTGATCTGTACTTATTGCTGACGGATGAAAATCCGGACTTGGTGAACGACTCCATGTTAAATCAAATTCAACAGGTGGCAGATGAGCTTGATTTTAAATACGAGGTAGGACTTTCGTTGAGTTTCTTGAAAAAAATTCTTAAGCTAGATATTCCACAAAAGACCATAGATGCAAACTTAAACAAAAGCGCCATTAGGGTTGCTTTTGATCATTATGTTTTCAACGATGTGTTAATGCCACAGCATGATTTATTGGCTCACTCTAAAACTCCCTTTAAGCATTTTTTGGCCATTGTGAGAGGGCATTTTATTAAAATGCCTGTCGGTTTGCTGATGTATCATCTCTTAGTAAAATCGGGACGGAACGTGATTGAAGCCTTATTAGGAAAGCACATCTTTACGCCTAAAGATGAGGTGAATATGGCGAATGCAAAATCAAACACGCAAAAATAGTCAGTTAATAGTTATCGATTCGGATAAACTAAGTGACAAAGATTAAAATTAACGTAAAAAAGGACAATTCTGTGAAGTTTTTAGTGACAGGTTCGGCAGGGTTCATAGGTGCTCATACCGCAATTAAATTACTCGATATGGGCCATCAAGTTATTGGCATTGATAATATCAATGACTATTATGACACGTCGCTGAAAGACGCTCGCCTCGAATGGGTGCAATCTCATTCAAAATCAGCGAACTTCACTTTTGTAAAAATGGACATTGCAAATAGAGATGAAATGGCAGCGCTATTTGCAGAACATAAATTTGCTCGTGTTATCCATCTTGCCGCACAGGCGGGGGTAAGGTTTTCCATTACCAATCCTCATGCATACGTCGACTCAAATTTAGTCGGCTTTATGAATATTTTAGAAGGGTGCAGACATAATAAAGTAGAGCACCTTTGTTATGCATCTAGCAGCTCTGTGTATGGCGCCAACGAATCAATGCCATTTTCAGTGGACGATAATGTGGATCATCCTGTTTCTTTGTATGCCGCCAGCAAAAAAGCCAATGAATTGATGGCTCACACTTATAGTCATTTATATGAATTACCGACAACCGGTCTGAGGTTTTTTACGGTGTATGGACCTTGGGGAAGGCCAGATATGGCGCCTTTCAAATTTACCAAAGCGATTAGCGAAGATAAGCCGATAGACGTATATAATTTTGGCAACCATAGACGGGACTTTACCTACATCGATGACATAGTCGAAGGGGTAATACAGGCGACGTTAAAAATTGCTGAATCAGATGTTGATTGGGATCCTAAAAACCCGTCTCCTAGCACCAGCAAAGCGCCTTATCGCGTATACAACATCGGCGCTCAAACACCTGTGCATTTACTCACATTTATTGAAACTATCGAGCAAGCCTTAGGTAAAACGGCGAAGAAAAATTTATTGCCTATGCAGCCAGGTGATGTACCCGATACTTATGCCAATGTGGAATCCTTAATAGAAGCGGTAGGCTACAAGCCAACTACCTCTTTAAAAGAGGGGATCCACAAATTTGTGGATTGGTACAAAGAGTTTTATAAAGGCTAAGCAACCTATTTTGACATGAAAAAGTCAGGCAATTTGCCTGACTTTTTTGTGCCGATTGAACTATGATAATGACAACCGCGATTTATCACTTGCATTAGTTAACTTTTGTAAAACGCTCTTTCTATACGATCTTCCAAGTACTTTTTGTGAATTTCACTGGCATTATTGCCTCTAGAATTATCTGCCATATCTGCAATACGCTTCAACTCGTTTATTGCTGTTGCTTGAGTGATAGTATCGTATTCAGATTTGCTTTCTAAACCAGATGCTGCAATTAGGCGCTCAACATATTCAACTTGTAAATTTTGACGATAAGTATTCACGTCCTTTTTAATATCGTCAGCAAAAATACCGTCGGTAAGGTCACGCATCATTAGATCCAGTGTGTATTCATTGCCATACAATGCAGTGTCTGTTATGCGCATAGTCACATTAGGGTGCATTAGATGGTTTAATACGCTTTTTTGCGCGGCTAGCAACATATCGTGGATACGCGGAGACTCATCTCTACCCCAACCACTAAATCCTCTGCGCTGCCTTTGCAAGAATGCATAAAGCGGCTCCATCGATTCAATTGCAGTAGGCGAGAAGAAATAATCGTTTAAGGCCTGCATGGCTTTTTTCTGGTAATCTACCGGAACCGGCATAAGAGGTTGTGTGTAGCCTTCTTGACCAACCATTGCGCGATTGAGATAAACTCCACCCACATAACGACTGACTACCGCAGCTTGTCGGGTGAACTCATTGAACAATATATTTACACCCACCACTAAGTCGTTATGAGAGCGACCATCCACCAATAACTTGTCTTTTAGTTTGCCAGCAGAGTGGTTAATCAGCTCAAATCTGTCCATCGCATATTGAACCGCATCGTCAGACATATCGAAGATATTGATGCGCGGATCTACGTGTCTTCCAGGCGCTCGCATATCATCGGCATCGTTACCAAAAGCGAGTTCTGGCTCGGTTGATCGATTCAATATACTCTCAAGCCTTGCTTCTTCTTGTTCTTCGTCGTCCAACGCGGTGGAATATCCATATTGTATGACCCAGTCATCATAAGGGCCTGGTTTTTCTGAGTAAAAGTCTCCCTGTTCCATTCCAACAGGCGCGTAATTCACAGCTGGATAATCCATCACAGAGCCGGCTAAGATCCCTTGAGTAATTTCTCTATTGTGAGCTTCTTTGGGACCATGAAGCTGGGTTGCCATCATGTTATGGTTTAAGCCCAATGTGTGGCCAACTTCATGAAGAATTAAATAATACATTGATTGCCTTAATAGGCGATCTTTTTCAATATCACTCATGCCTTGCGCCACACCGGCAAAGTGCGCAAATTGTTTGCCCATGTGTAAGTGGTGTCCTAATGAACAATGATTAAATTTATGCTCATCGTGTGCATTTACTTGACTAGGTAAACTGCTCGCCAATGGGGTGTGGCCGTCTGTAAACATTTCTCCGGCTAACCATCTGCCCGACAAAAATGAGTATTCGAGCATAATATCTGCTGCCAAAATTTGACCGGTAAGTGGGTGAGCAACACTAGGCCCATAGCCACCAAAAGGAGGGTTAGGGGAAGAAGTCCAGCGCAATACATTGTATCTTATATCGTCCGCAGTCCAGTCGGCGTCGTCAGGTTGCACTTTTACCACAACGGCATTGCTAAACCCCGCTTTTTCAAACGAACTATTCCAAGCCAGAGTGGCATTTTTAATTGTGTCGCGCCATTCTACGGGCGTTGTATTTTCTATCCACCAAACAATGGGTTCAACAGGATCCGAAATCTCTGCAGAAGGATCTTTTTTAACCAGATTCCAGCGATTAATGACATCTCGATAGTTGGTTGTTTCCTCTGTTGTTAAATCGTCGAATTGTTGAGTGAAATAACCGACTCTTGGGTCGTCTCTTCTTGGTTTGAAATCATTCTCTGGCACTTCTACAAAAGCGTGTTGAATGCTCAAGGTAGTATATCGCTGATCCGCTATTTCGGCTCCGCCAAACCCTTTAGGAGTGCTGTTCTCGAATACGTAATCCACTACTACGTGAGTATTCTTGGGGAAGTTGTTGATAGTGGCTATCCGGGATTTTTCTTTCGAAAAACCGCCTAGTGCAAATCTGTTATCATCGTTCGATGACCCTCTAGGTGGCATTGGAGACACCCGATGTAAAGACTCATTTTTTACAAGGTCTTGTAGAGATATCGCGATTTTGCCTTCTTCTTCCTTTGATATCTTGGTAGAGACCAACACTGATTCACTGGTGTTTGCTTCGGCCGCTTTGCTTACTGCATTTTCTGGATCAAAGTAAAAGCGATTAGATTTTGCGATCACATCGATGCGATCGAAATAGCGTCTAAACTCAATGATACGAGCTTGTCTGTATTGGCCTCTAAACGCACCTGCTGCCACTACGCCATCCACGGTTGACGCAATATATAAAAAGGGTTTGTTAAGGTCCGATTCTTCTAAAACCACCATTCCTTCGCCATTTTCTGGATCCCTATATATATCAATAAATCCTTCGTATGGCGTGTTTTTCTCTAAGGTTTCAACGAGTGTGGGCTCTTTTTCTTCTTTGTCTTTGTTATCGTCTGCTAGAGCAAGGTGACTTCCACCTAAAAGCATAGCAGCCGCAATACTGGTTAAAATAAATTTTCTGTCTTTCATTATCATGTAGGTAATACCTGTGTTTGATTTGTAGCAAGTTGTCAAAATAATGCTTTGTAACGTTTAAGCGTTGCTTACTACGAAAATATAAAATAAAACAGACAAAAAGAAATGTGAACTCATCAAATGAAATGTCACAAAATGTTTCATTTAAAGAAAACAGGGTGGCTTTTATTCATTGACCAGTTGAAGGTCTACAAACTCTTTATACAATTTTGAGTGTGCATAAAGTTCTTGATGCGTGCCTTGAGCAATCATTTTGCCTTTATCTAGTACAATGATTTTATTTGCATTGACTACTGTGGAGAGTCTATGAGCAATGGTAATGGTTGTTTTACTTTGCATTAAACTGTCTAGAGCCTGTTTGACTGAGTGCTCGCTTGCGGCATCCAAAGCACTTGTGGCTTCATCCAACAGAAGAATAGGGCGGTCGGCTAATATGGCCCGTGCAATTGCAATGCGCTGTTTTTGACCCCCGCTTAGTTTTACCCCGCGTTCGCCCAACTCTGTTTCATATTTTTTCGGGAGTCTTTCTACAAATTCATCTACATGGGCCAATTTGGCTGCGTTTTCGATAACTTGTTGGCTGGCCGAAGGATCGCTAAAAGAGATGTTGTCGTAAACATTTCCGGAGAAAATCACGGCATCTTGAGGTACTAGCGCAAACTGCTGTCTTAGGGTTTTCAGCGGCAGATCTTTAACGTGTTTGCCAAATATTTGAATATTGCCTTCATCACAATCGTAAAAACGCAATAATAATTGAAAAATCGTGGATTTTCCGGCTCCGCTCGCGCCGACTATTGCTACTTTTTGATTGGGCTTTACGTCAAACGAAATATCCTGTAACACTAAATTAGAGGCGTCTTGTCCATTGAATTCTAATCCTTGATTAACATCGGCAGACAGCTGTGCTGAGGTCTTATTGGTATCAGCGTCTATAAACGGCTCGTGCGTCTCTGGGGTAGGGTATTGAAATGAGACCGATTGTATGGATAACGCTGTATCTGTTGAATGCCCATCTGCCTGGGATATTGAATCTTTGCCTGAGTCTTGAAGGCTGGATTCTTGGTGCAGTAATTCTAAAATACGCTCTGATGCTCCAGCCGCTTTTTGCAATTCACCTATTACTTCACTGATGGTTGCAATTGAACCGCCCGCTAAGACAGCATAAAACACAAACGCTGTTAATTCGCCTACACTGAGTTTGCCTTCCAAAACCATATTGGCGCCGATATAGGTAACAAAAAATATAGCAGACAGACTGATCATCATTACAATAGCAATCAGTAATGCGCGAAAGTGAATTCTTTTTCGCGCCTGTTGAATAACGCTTTCAATTTTTTCGGTAAAGTCAACGGTGCTCTTTTGCTCGTGATTATATGCTTGAAGCGTATGTATTTCGTGCAGCGATTCGTCGATCATCCCTCCAACCGAAGCGACTTTGTCTTGACTTAATTTACTGTGATGGCGCACTTGCTTTCCTAGAATTTTTATCGGAATGAGCATCAGTGGAACCGCAATAAATACTAATACAGTTAAGGTTAAACTTGTCAGGGTCATTAATGCCAACGCACCTACAAACATAACTGATGAGCGCAGTGCCATAGAGATCCCAGTACCCACAACAGATTGAAGAAGAGTTGTGTCGCTGGTAAATCGCGAAATAATTTCTCCAGTGCGCGTGTTCTCGAAGAAACTGGGCGGCAATGTAAGAAGGTGGCTAAAAAGCGTTGTTCGAATGTCTGCGCACACTCTTTCTCCTAACCAAACCATCCAATAGAATCGAAAGTAGGTTGCTACGCTACCAAACACGACAACCCCTAGCACGACTATTAGCGCATTTGTAAGCGCTTCTTTATTGTTTTGAACAAAGCCTTGGTCTATTACTTGTTTGATTCCTTGCCCCAGTAATAGCCAAGCTAAAGAGCTTAACATCAATGCGGTTAAAGCGATGAAAACCTGCTTTTTATAGGGTGATAAGTGCAAAAATAACCAGCGCAATATGCGGCGGCTAGTATGAGACTGCGTATTGTTCTTTGACATATTTACTGAAAGCTTTTCCAATTGATTTCGGTTGAGAGAAGAAGCTCTCGAAGGGATAATGCCCTTGGCATAGTTCTGCCTTTGGGTGTCCATCTGTGTCCAGCGCAGGCTGCTACCATGATGCTTTTAGTGGGCTTTAATAACCGATACTTAGCTTGTTTAGGAACAATATCGAAATATTCTCCAGTTTTTGAAAACCAGCCAAATTTGTTTAAGTGCAGCCTATCTGAAGACATTATGTCGACGCAGTCTAATTCAATATGCTGCTCGCCCAGCACCTCTACGTAGACCGGCACTATGCTCGCTTGCTGAACCACTTGAGAGTACCACTGCAAGGTTTTGTCTGGGGTTTGAGAGCTCAACGGGCATTTTGCGCTTTGCTTTGCTTGCCAACTGCCGTTATGCACATCTACTTCTATTGGGGCATTACCGCTTAATAAATTCATAGTCGCATTTTTTACGTGGTGACTAAGCCCTTTTAATTTTCGTTTAAGCAAATCTGGGTCGGTTATTTTGCTGCTGGCAAGAACTTGAAGTTCTCGTTCATATAACGCATTACTTAGTTCAGCAAAATTTGGATATTTACTGCTAAGATTAAATATGTTCGTTTGATGCGCTGCTTCTTTTGTGGCCATATATGCTTGGATTATTTAACTCGGCTTGTGTGATGGTTCAATATTTTAGCCTTTCAACAGTTGAGGTTTGCAGCCTAACATGTGCCGTTTCACTTCTTTATTCACGTTTATAATACCATCCCTTTGCTTGTCTTAGTTGACCTTTTAACACGATTCAAGCAAAAGGGGATCTGTTTTATGAGATCCCCATTTAATTTAACCCCACCTTACCCGAATAGTGAGTTCGGACTCGGCTAGATGATGATACTTATGCAAAAGACCGCTAAGTTAAAACCTATTGGCCTTTTATTTCGCTTCGACCATTATATTTAGCTTGGCTGCCTAACTCACCCTCAATGCGAAGTAATTGATTGTATTTAGCAACACGATCTGAACGACACAACGAGCCCGTTTTGATTTGACCTGCAGCCGTACCCACCGCTAAGTCGGCAATGGTTGCGTCTTCAGTTTCACCACTTCTATGCGAGATTACCGCAGTAAAGCCAGCGTCTTTTGCCATTTTAATTGCGTTTAGAGTCTCGGTTAATGAGCCGATTTGATTAAACTTGATTAAAATACTGTTTCCAACCGAATTTTCAATGCCTCGTTTTAGGATTTTTGTATTGGTGACAAACAGGTCATCGCCGACTAACTGAACTTTGTCTCCCAATATACTGGTTTGGTAAGCCCACCCGTCCCAATCACTTTCATCTAATCCATCTTCGATAGACACTATTGGGTATTGATTGGTTAATTCAGCTAGGTAATCGCTAAAGCCTTTCGAGTCAAAAGATTTGTCTTCTCCAGAAAGCACATACTGACCGTCTTTGTAAAATTCTGAAGCTGCGCAGTCAAGTGCTAAAGTAATATCTTCATTCATTTTATAGCCAGCGTTTTCTACTGCTGTCACGATAACCGCGAGCGCTTCTGCGTTTGAGGTTAGGTTAGGCGCAAAACCTCCTTCGTCGCCTACTGCAGTATTTAATCCTTTAGAATTGAGTACTTTTTTCAAGCTATGGAAAATTTCAGCGCCCATTCTTAGCGCCTCAGAGAAACTTGCAGCGCCTACCGGTTGTACCATAAATTCTTGAATATCAACGTTATTATCAGCATGTTCTCCGCCATTAATGATATTCATCATAGGGACAGGCATTGAATACTGACCCGGTGTGCCATTCAACTCGGCTATGTGGGCGTACAAAGGAACACCTTTGCTGATTGCTTGCGCTTTGGCGACCGCTAATGACACTGCAAGAATGGCGTTGGCTCCAAGCACTTCCTTGTTCTCTGTGCCGTCAAGGTCAATCATAATTTGATCAATTTGGCTTTGCTCGGCGGCATCTTGTCCAATGAGTGCTTGGCTTATTTTATCATTAATGGCGCTCACCGCGTTTAATACGCCTTTACCTAAATACCTACCTGCATCTTTATCGCGCAACTCAAGTGCCTCGCGAGAACCTGTTGATGCGCCAGAAGGAGCAGCGGCTCTGCCCATTGCTCCGCACTCTAAGAATACATCGGCTTCTACGGTTGGGTTGCCGCGAGAATCAAGTATTTCGCGTCCAACAATTCGGCTAATTTTGGCCATTGACTTTCCTTTTTATTACTAATTAATGATTTTGTTTATTATAAACGCCCGCTGATGCTACAAACGCTTCAAATAGTGGATGTCCATCGCGCGGAGTTGAATTAAATTCTGGGTGGAATTGCCCAGCCACAAAAAATGGATGGTTTTCCAACTCAATAACTTCGACCAATCGCTTGTCTGTAGATACTCCACTGACTTTTAGACCGGCTTTTTCGATTTGATCTCGAAGGTTGTTATTGACTTCATATCTGTGCCTATGACGCTCGTAAATTTCAGTGCTTCCATATACTTGAGCCACCTTTGAACCTTCGATAAGATGGCAAAGTTGACTACCCACTCGCATGGTACCACCTAAGTCGGTGTCAACATCTCGGACTTCTTTGCTGCCGTCTGCATCTAACCATTCTGTAATAAGGCCGACGACTGGATAGGGCGTATCTGGATTAAATTCGGTGCTGTTGGCGTCTGCCATTCCGGCTACGTTGCGAGCAAATTCAATGTAAGCCACTTGCATCCCCAGACAGATGCCTAGGTAAGGAATATTGTTGACTCTTGCGAAGTTTGCAGCCGCTATTTTACCTTCAATGCCACGCTCACCAAACCCACCAGGAACAAGTATTGCGTCGAGTTCACCTAATAACTGCTGAGCACCTTTAGCCTCTATGTCTTGCGAGTCTATATATTTAATGTTAACGGTAAGTCGATTTTTTAACCCTGCATGTTTTAAGGCTTCGTTCACCGATTTATAGGCGTCAGGCAACTCAACATACTTGCCTATCATACCAATACTCACTTCACCAATTGGGTTTGATTCGGCATATAGCACTTGCTCCCATTCGCTTAGATCGGCTTCAGGGCAATCAAAACCGAATCGTTTTACTACGAGCTCATCCATACCTTGAGCTTTAAGTGCCGCAGGGATCCTGTATATGCTGTCAGCATCTCTTAAAGAGACAACGGCTTTTTCGTTTACGTTGGTGAAAAGCGCTATTTTAATTCGCTCATTATGAGGTAATGGCACTTCTGACCGACACACTAAAATATCAGGTTGTATGCCAACTGACCTAAGCTCTTTTACTGAGTGTTGAGTGGGTTTTGTTTTGGTTTCGCCCGAAGCAGCCAAAAAGGGAACCAGCGTCAAGTGCATAAACATTGCTCTGTCTCGGCCAACCTCTACGCCTAACTGTCTTATGGCCTCAATGAATGGCTGGGACTCAATATCGCCTACCGTGCCGCCAACCTCGACTATCGCGACATCATGGCCTTCAGCGCCAGCAATGACTCGACGCTTTATCTCATTGGTTATGTGCGGAATAACTTGAATGGTTGCGCCTAAATAATCGCCTCGACGTTCGCGTTTTATTACCTCTTCGTATACTCGGCCGGTGGTGAAGTTGTTATGGCGAGTCATTCTGGTTCTGATAAAGCGCTCATAATGGCCTAAGTCTAAATCGGTCTCTGCGCCGTCATCGGTGACAAACACCTCACCATGTTGAATTGGACTCATTGTGCCAGGATCAACGTTTATGTAGGGGTCGAGCTTAAGCATAGTCACGTTAAGCCCACGAGCTTCAAGTATGGCTGCCAGTGAAGCCGCTGCGATGCCTTTACCAAGAGAGGAAACCACTCCACCTGTCACGAAAATATAATTTGTCATTCAAATCCTAGTGATAAAAATCTGGCACGCGTCGAGTATTGATAGCAACTTGATATAAAATGTTAAACTAAAAAAAAGCAAAACAAACTGACGTTTAAAGTTGATGCTATTTTGATTTTATAACGGCTAAAACGAGCGGCCTTGTGTTATTTTACAGTAAGGTTTTACACTCTGGGAACAGGGTGTTTAGTTGGGTGAGTAGTATACTCACTTTTACTCGGTTATTAAAATGAAAATTCAGTGATTGCCCAATACAAAGTCTATAATTTTGATTTGAGTTCGTATAAGAACGATTGTGCATCTCTTGGTGACATTGAATCCAAATCTGCTTTTTCTAACTCGGTCACCAGCCAACTGGGTTCAGCTAAATCGATGCTCATTTGCACGTGTTCGTAATCTACAGAGTGTTTTGGAGCTTGCACTGAATGTGTTTCATTATTGGGTTGTGTTTCAGCGTCTTGCTCCAACTGCAGCAGTTTCTTTTTAGCAAGTGATAATACTGGCTTTGGCAACCCAGCGAGTTTAGCTACCTGTAGCCCAAAACTGCCACTGGCACTGCCTTGTTCAACCTTGTGCATAAACCTAATATCGTCGTCGTGCTCCACTGCAGTGACATGGACATTTGACACTGTCTCAAATTGCTCTGCAATTTCAGTTAATTCAAAATAATGAGTCGCAAAAAGAGTGAGAGACTGCAATTCTTGCGCTAAATTTTGAGCACAGGCCCATGCTAAAGACATGCCGTCGAAGGTGCTGGTTCCGCGCCCAATTTCATCCATTAACACAAGGCTATGCTTTGTCGCATTATGCATTATGTTGGCTGTTTCGGTCATTTCAACCATAAAGGTGGAGCGGTTGGATGCCAAGTCGTCAGATGCCCCAATGCGAGTAAATATTTGATCTATTTTTCCAATTTTTGCATTTAGCGCAGGAACAAAACAGCCTATATGCGCAAGAATAACGATAAGCGCC
Source organism: Glaciecola sp. (assembly GCA_965660815.1). Classification (GTDB taxonomy): domain Bacteria; phylum Pseudomonadota; class Gammaproteobacteria; order Enterobacterales; family Alteromonadaceae; genus Glaciecola. The sequence continues at coordinate 31,674 of CBFIBG010000018.1, read as the reverse complement.
GTTTGCCGCATATAGGTTGATTTACCGCCCATGTTGGGTCCGGTTACAATTAACATGGTATTGTTTGAATTTAAATGCAAAGGATTGGCTATAAAAGGCCCACTCATTACCTGTTCGACAACTAGGTGCCTTCCATCATCGTAAGTTAATTCGACGTCGTCTACCAATTCGGGACAATTCAAATTTAATGATAGGCTTCTTTCTGCAAAGTTCCCAAGTACGTCTAATTTTGCGATGCAATTAGAGGATGTTTGAAGCGCGTCAATATGCGGCAAAATAAGATCGAACAACTCTTCATATAAGCGTTTTTCTAAGGCAAGCGCTTTACTTTGACTGGTAAGGACCTTGTCTTCATGTTCTTTTAATTCAGGAATGATGTATCTTTCATTATTCTTGAGGGTCTGCCGTCTGATATATTCTGGCGGAACTTGTTCAGAGTTTACTCGACTGACCTCTATGTAAAATCCATGCACTTTATTGTAGTTAACCTTTAACGTTTGAATGCCAGTGCGTTCTCGCTCTCGTAGCTCCAATTGAGTTAAATAGTCTGTGGCACCTTCGGCTAGATCTCTAAGATAGTCCAGTTCTTCATTGTATTGCGCTTGGATAACGCCGCCGTCTCTTATTACCACCGGAGGATTATCGACGATTGCGTCGTTCAATAGCTCACTGAGTTGCGGGAACTCTCCGATTTTTTCTTTATAGCGTTGTAAGATACTTGTTACTTTTTCATCGTCTGTTTGTTGTAATAAATCGTCCAACAATCGTTGTAATTCTGGCAGTGAATTCAATGCGATGCTCAAGCGAGCAAAATCCCTAGGTCGGGCACTTCGTAGTGCGACTCGAGCTAATATTCGCTCTAAGTCTCCAATTTGTTTTAATAAAGTTTGTAACTCATTAATCTCCGATTGTTGTAACAACGCCACTATAAGCTGTCGGTTTTCAATCTCGCTTTTATCTAGCGTGGGACGATGTAAATACCTTTGAAGCAGTCTTGCGCCCATGTTGGTGCTGGTTCGATCAATGACTGACAATAAGGTGTTTGTCTGCCCTCCAGATAAGTTTCTGGTTAACTCTAAGTTGATTTGTGTGGCACTATCCATTCGAAGGTAATCTAAATTATCTTCTTGTTTTAAGCGTCTAATATGCACGAGTTGATTGGTTTGTGTGCTTTGTAAATATTGCAGAACGCAACCCGCGCTTTGTAAGGCCAAAATATTGGGATTAATGCCAAATCCATCGAGGGATTGCGTGGCGAACTGTTCGGTTAGTTTGGCAAGCGCAGTATCTCTGTCAAACTCCCACACGGGCCGTTTGAGTTTGCTTATGCCCTGAGGAAGGAGATGGGTAAACGTCGCTCCTTCTGGGTATAAAATTTCCGAGGGTTTAATTCGAACTAAACTTGCTAGCAGTGCTTGCTCAGATTGACAGTCTAGTACGTTGAACCGCCCTGATGCCAGCTCAACATATGCGATACCGAATTTCGCGGCATTGCTGGAATTTTTTCTAATGCTAAAATTATCGACAACGGCCGCTAAAATAGACTCTTTTTTGTCCTCTAGAAGGGCTTCGTCAGTAATGGTACCCGGTGTTATTACGCGCACAACTTTGCGTTCGACAGGACCCTTGGATGTAGCCGGATCTCCAATCTGTTCACAGATTGCCACTGCTTCGCCTAGTTTGACCAATTTTGCTAGATAATTTTCAGCTGCATGATACGGCACTCCTGCCATAGGTATCGGCTCGCCCTCAGATTTTCCCCTTGCCGTAAGAGAAATATTCAATAAATGAGCGGCTTTTTTTGCATCGTCAAAAAATAGCTCGTAAAAATCTCCCATTCTATAAAACAGTAAGGTATCTGGATGCTCAGCTTTTATTTTTAAATACTGAGCCATCATAGGAGTGTGTTGAGGTTTGTTTGGCATTTTTCTTATTATTATTTGACTAAAAATGATTGATTGAATGACATAATCGTCGTTAAAACGTACGATTTCACCGCCTAAATATTCCAGTAAGAGTTTAGCATTAAATTTGCCTAGTGTTGACCCTGATAAACGTCGATTCTTTGTATTTATACATGGTAAAGGGTCTGAGCAATCTAAGTCACATAAATTAATTAGAATGAATCGAAAACGGATTGTTCAGAGTATCAATGTGGGTATTGAGCCTAACCTTTTTAACGTATAATAAGACGGGAAGAGTAAACAACATAAGAAGTCATTTTGATAAATTATTCAGAATTAAATAAATCCAAACTTTGTGAGCAGCTAGGCGCAATGTTGCTTACAAATAACAGTACGGTGGCAACTGTTGAATCTTGTACGGGAGGCGGTTTAGCATACGCCATTACTGAAGTTGCAGGCTCTTCACAGTGGTTCAAACAGTCTTGGGTAACCTACTCTAATGATGCAAAAAACACACTGGTTAACGTGCCTATGTCTATTATAGACGAGCATGGTGCGGTATCAGAACAGGTTGTGGCATCTATGGCATCAAACGGCGCAGCTATATCTGGTTCTACCTATTGTGTGGCTATATCCGGAGTTGCAGGGCCGGCTGGCGGCACTTCTGAAAAGCCCGTTGGCTTGGTTTGGTTTGCTATTGCGTCTAGTCACACTGATGAACCTATGACATTTAGTCGTCGATTTACTGGAAACCGTCATGAAGTGAGAGAACAGGCAATTGTTCTATCTTTGCAAACATTGCAAAAACTGATCTCAAGCCTAGCTGAATAACATTCACTTAGCAGTTACAGTATATCGGCGGTCATATGAATTCACTAGTATTTTGGCGTGTGGTTGTATATTGGATTAAAAATCCAAACATTTCAGTGATATATAAGATTTATCAAATAAGGTATTGAAACTGTATCGGTATACAGTATACTTGCGATATAAATGATTAGATGTTGGTAAGCGCCAGCATCTGTTTAACCATGAGGAACTCAGTTGTGAGTGATAAAAAAAATCAAGCATTAAACGCAGCATTGGGGCAAATTGAAAAACAATTCGGCAAAGGTGCAATCATGCGCTTGGGTGACAATCAAGCCATGGATATTGAATCTGTCTCTACGGGTTCTCTCACCATTGATATAGCCTTAGGAATAGGCGGATTACCATGTGGTCGAGTGGTCGAAATATACGGACCAGAGTCGTCGGGTAAAACCACGTTAACACTTCAAGTCATTGCAGAAGCCCAAAAAGTCGGTAAAACCTGCGCATTCGTTGACGCAGAGCATGCATTAGACCCCGTATACGCAGAAAAACTGGGCGTTAATATAGACGATTTGCTTGTATCTCAGCCGGATACTGGCGAGCAAGCGTTAGAAATATGCGATATGCTTGTGCGATCAGGCGCAGTCGATGTAGTAATTGTGGACTCGGTCGCGGCATTAACGCCAAAAGCTGAAATTGAAGGCGATATGGGAGATTCACACGTTGGCTTACAAGCCAGACTTATGTCGCAAGCGCTGCGTAAACTTACTGCCAATATCAAGCGTTCTAATACGCTGTGTATCTTCATTAACCAAATTCGTATGAAAATTGGAGTAATGTTTGGAAACCCAGAAACTACAACAGGCGGTAACGCGCTTAAATTCTATTCTTCTGTCAGGCTAGACATTCGCAGAATAGGCGCGATTAAAGAGGGCGATGAAGTCGTTGGCAACGAAACACGCGTAAAAGTCGTTAAAAATAAGGTAGCGCCTCCATTTAAACAAGCTGAGTTTCAAATTATGTACGGTGAAGGCATTTGCAAGCAGGCCGAACTCATTGACTTAGGCGTAAAGCTTAAGCTGGTTGAAAAAGCAGGTGCTTGGTATAGCTACAATGGCAATCGCATTGGGCAAGGCAAAGCAAACGTCGTCAAATATTTTAAAGAACACGTAGAGTTGGCGGACGAATTGGAAACCAAAATTCGCGGTGAGCTTCTATTGAGCAAGTCAAAAGCGCCAGCAGAGGGTGCTGAAGCGCTAACTGAATAATATCACCTGTTCAGTTAAAGGTTGGACATTCCTAGTTGTTGAATAAGATTAATGGTCTTTACAGCAATTAGGAATCGTTTACTTAGTATTTATTCGCGCTTTTAACCCACGATTAGAGTAGTTTGACCTAATTCAAAAATTGAACGCACTGTGCACAAAAACTATTTTTTGCGCGTACTGAACATTCGGGTAACTAACAGAAATAAAGTTACTCTTTAAAATCTATTAACTCGTGCATATTGTCCCAGTGGTCTGGGAACTTTCCTTGCAACACATATGAAAACGCAATTAATTCTGCAATGACATGATATAAGGCTTCAGGTATCTCCTGTCCAAGATCCAACTGCGCAAGCACTTCACTTAGTTCATCATCTTTATGGATAAGCACTCCGTGCTCCTGCGCAAGATCAATGATTTTTTGAGCGACCTCATGGGTTCCCTTAGCGGTGATCTTAGGCGCATCTTTTTTACCGGCTAAGTTAGATTTGCTCTGATACTGAGAGTATTTAAGTGCAACGGCTCTTTGACTGGGAGTGTGCTTTGGGTGTTGCTCAGGCATAAGTATGCACCATTTGAAGGTTAGTTTTGATGAGCGAGCTTGGAATATCTCCAACAAAACAATGTGTTTGTATTTTCAATCCTGCTTTTTCCAGTCGTTGATTTAGTAAAGGAAGATATTTTTCTATTCTATTTTTTAATACCGCGTTTGAAGCATAAAAGTTAAGCGCAATGTTTTGATTATTTATTTTTATTTTAGCCAATGCATCGCCGTGTTTTCCTATTGGTAATTTCATACTCAGATGCCACTGTGTCTGCGTTTCTTCCTTTTTTTGCTCTTCGTGTTGGTCTTGTTCTTTTTTAATGACGATCTCAATATCCTTTGATTCGACAGATAAAGGATTGGGTAAAGAGTATTGCAAGCTTTCATTACCTTGGATAGTGGACTCAATGGATGTCAATTTCTGCAGTCTGTGCTTGCTGAGCAAGGCGTTAATTTGCTCAAACAATTTCCCTTGGGGATCCAAGCGATTTAACTCTTGAATAGCTTTCGTACTATTATTTACATTTTTATTTGTGTTTGACTTTTTATCACCCCCACTGATATTTGAAAACGATGACAACATGCTTCCCAGTTCTGATGATGACAAATTTAACTTTGCCAATAATGTTGCGGTGAGCACTTTTACTAGGCCGTTAATTATGCCTGAAGACGACGACTGACCAAGCAATTGGATCATAAGGCTGTTGGTCTGGTTTTGCACAAGAGGCTGGGTCGCCGAGGCGGATATAATGTCTTTTATAGTCTTGGCATTAATTAGCTCGTTGATAGCTTGGTTTACGTCTAGTTCGCCTCTGTTGTCTAGCGTATTTAATATGGGGAGAGCTTTTTCCAACATCATTTTTAGCTGAGGTTGAGCTTGCTGCTTAATGGTGAATACTTGCTCTAATACTTTACTCAAAGAAGAAGTTGAACCATCACTGCCCAAAACAGCACTGCGTTTCTCCTGAACAATTATTTGTGAAAGTGCGTCCAATAAAGCTTTTTTGTGTTGAGCTGTATTTACATCTATTTTCATACTAGCATCGGGCGATTCATTTACGCCTGTTCCATGGGCGATGAGTTTTCGTATGGTAGCGGAGTCTTGAATGCTGTATGGATCTGACAAAAATCGTCTTAATAAAGTATCAGTAGAGAGTGTTCTTTCTTGTTTTAAACTCGTACGATTGTTTTGTTCAAAACTCAGGGATACATCTTGTTTAGTATTGATATTGTCAAGCTTTGCTAGATTAACAAAGGCGTCCCCTAGCTTGGTCAAAGAATCTGTATCGATTTTAAGTATTAGAGGTTTTGCTAGCCAAGTAATGTCTACTGTATTTTTATTCAAAGCCAACTTTGGTTGAACGATCAATTGGGAATCTTGTTTGCGAAAAGGTTGATTAGCACTCTGCTCGCTAAGGACATTCTGGATCCCGGCAGGAAGACGTGCAATATTGCCATTTGATCCATCAATGATCACATCGTGATGTTTTACATTTACATTTGAAAACAACAGTTTTGAAACCAGCAAATCAAGATCATTCCTAAAACGAGGGTTAGTGTTTATCACCTTATTTAATTCAGATATTCCATTGTTTGATAGGCTTACTCCTTTATTGACCAGTTTAACAGCAGTTTTCTTGTCCGAAGAAGCATCGAGTTGAATATCAAGTTTGGCTCCATTACTGATGGTTTGTTTCAACTCAAAAATTAATGGCAAAGAAAGTTGAAGATTTTTGATGTTTACCGGTTTGTTACTCGCTTCAACCTGCACTAAAAATGAATTGCTCAATACTTTTTTGACGATGGCATTGAATTTAATGTCTAAGATAGGTTGTTGATTTATTTTTGCTATTTTGACCAATGCGTCTGCGAAGTTCACTCCAACTTGAGAGCCGACCTCGAATTGTACCTTACTCAACACTTCTGGTGATACTCTTCGCAACACATCCGCAGGTATGTCGGGCCAGGCTTTTCTTAACGCATCGGCTAATCCGGAATTAATTAATTTACCCTGCGAAGAAGCATTGCTGTCTCCTTTTGTTAACTCAAAAACCGCGCTTGTCGCATCACTAGACAATAGTATTAATTTATCGCCCTTAGAAATTTGATTGAGGTTAATCCCGTGTATTTGTTCTTTATTGATTTGTATGTTTTTTCGACCACTTTGTTCTTGTAGCATGACCGAATCGTTGGTAAACGCCATCACAGTAAGAATAATAGGCGGTGTGCGAGAAGTAGGCACAGTAGTATTGCCTAAACTATGGCTAAGATAAGCGCTTTGCATTGAATCTGACGTTCTATGAACGTTGTTAACTGGGTGTTTAGAAATCTCTGGCATCTATTTGATATCGGAATGGTGCAGTGAAACTTAAAGAAGATGATCGATAATTAGTACTCAGTTCAACCCTTGAATGTAAACTTGACTCGAATCAAACATTTGGTTTTTTCGAGCTTAATTTTGATGAAAATCAGTCTTATGTCCATACTATCGCAGTTCAAATTGTGCTAGTATTCGCCGAATTTTCAGTAACCTGAGCAACGCGTTGTCGATTTTACAAGCAACTGATTTAACCTGTGAAAAGCAAGATAGGACTCTTTTCAGTAACATTGATTTGTCTGTAGATACAGGCGAGGTTGTGCTATTAAAGGGAGAAAATGGCGCGGGAAAAACGAGTTTGTTGCGTATTCTTGTTGGTCTTAGTGAGCCAATAACTGGAAAGGTATTGATAAACAATCATTGTGTGCACACAGAACTGGACTTTGCCGCTTCTCAGTTTGTATATTGTGGTCACAAATTAGGCCATAACAGCCTACTATCTGCGACTGAAAACTTAATGTTTTGGAGTCAGTTGCAAGGTCAAAACACCAAAAAGCATGAGATTATTCATTATTTGGAAGAGTTAGGCTTAACTGGGCTTGACGATTTGCCGGTTAAAAACCTGTCAGCAGGCCAACAACGCAAGGTCAGTTTGGCTAAATTATTGATAAAACCTAACGCCAAGCTTTGGATTCTAGATGAGCCATTTACCGCACTTGACGTGGGAACGGTAAAGCTCATTGAGGGTAAAATAGAAGCATTCTCTCGAAACGGAGGCGCTATTATTATGACCTCACATCAAGCGGTGTCCATTGAGCAAGGATTAAGAGTGTTTGAATTGGAGTACAATTGGTAATGGGCTCCACTAGAAATCAGCTTTTTGCTGTATTTAAACGGGATTTATCGCTTGCTTACCGGCAAAGAGCAGAGCTTATGCAGCCGCTCGTATTTTTTTTAATGGTGGTCACCTTATTTCCGCTGGCAATAGGCCCAAGCCCTCAAACTTTGCAGTTGGTGAGCGGCGCGGTTTTCTGGGTCGCGGCGATCCTATCGCTTTTAATGGGCATGGACAGACTATTTCGAGACGATTTTTTAGATGGCAGTTTAGAGCAAATTACGCTCACTAGTGCGCCACTATACTTAATTGTGTTGGTGAAAGTATTTGCGCATTGGATCGTTCATATTGTGCCGTTATTGTTATTATCGCCGTTACTGGCGTTATTTTTAAACATGACGATAAATATGTATGTAGGGCTATTATGTACCTTAATATTAGGCACGCCTACTATTAGTCTTATTGGAGCGATAGGCGTAGCACTTACATTAGGGTTGCAACGCAGTGGCGTATTGGTCAGTTTACTGCTGATCCCGTTATTTATTCCGTTACTGATTTTTGCCACATCGGCCATAGATTCGGCCGCTATGAATTTACCTTTTACCTTTCAACTTGGTATTATGTCAGGAATTTTATTATTAGTACTAGCTTTGGCCCCTATGGTCATTGCTTATTCATTGAAAGTGAGTCAGCAATAATGTGGAAGTGGATTAATTCATTTGCTCAACCCGAGCGAGCCTACGGGGCTTGCAATAGCCTAATGCCATACTTTGCTGCGATATTTTGTATTTGTCTGCCTGTATCTATCATTTGGGGTTTGGCATTCGCCCCAACCGACTACCAGCAGTTTGATGTGTATCGAATTATTTATATACACGTGCCAACGGCTACTCTTTCCTTAAGTGCCTATGTTGCCATGGCGGTGGCTGCATTCGTAGGGATGGTATGGCAATGGCGAAGCGCATTAATGACCATGATTGCCATTGCGCCGATAGGCGCCGCAATTACGTTTATTTCTTTGTTTACCGGCGCAGTATGGGGCAAACCTACTTGGGGCACTTACTGGATATGGGATGCAAGGCTTACTTCGCAATTGATACTATTATTTTTATATCTTGGGGTTATCGCCTTGTATTCATCGTTTGATGACAAACAACAAGGCGGAAAAGCGGCGGCGATTATGGCCATGGTGGGAGTTGTCAACATCCCCATTATTAAGTATTCGGTTGAGTGGTGGAACACCCTGCATCAAACCGCCACCATCAGCAAGCTTGATAAACCCTCCATGCCAATGGAGATGGTTGTCCCACTGCTTACCGGAATGGTAGGCATGGCCGGTTTTATTGGCCTGGTAACTCTCATTAGATTAAAAAATGAATTAATTAAAAGAGATGGTCACCGCCCTTGGGTGATAAATACGCTGGAAAATGAACAACTAAATCCGAAAGCGGTCATATCTAAAGGTTGGTGGTTAGGCATCGTTATTGCGCTTGGTCTCGGCATTTTTTGGGCAAGTTCACAGGGGTTTAAATTTGAAAACATGTCTGCATTTTGGGATATGGGAGGCAGAGGACTGTTTGTCTGGCTAAGTTACTCCGTGAGTTTAGCAACCTTACTGCTTGTGCTGGTGCTGAGCATCATTGAACGTAAGAGCATAATAAAAGCGGCTCAAAAACAAAAGCAGCGTGCAGAGCGAATTTTAAGAGCAAGAGAGCAAAAGAGAAAGAATAAAAGCGTGCAGGCGCAAGTATCTTCTAATTGATCGGTTTTATCATTTTAAATAGTTTTAATTATTGAGTATTAAGTAACATTATGAATTCTAGAAGAAAACAACGGCTATTTGCCGTTTCAAGTATCATCATATTAGTCTCTGCGGCGGTTGGCATAATGTTGTACAGCCTCAGCGATAATGTCGATGCCTTTTTTACGCCTAGTGAAATCGTCAATGGAAAAGATAAAACGGGCGTGAAACCCGAAATCGGACAGCGTATTCGAATTGGAGGCATGGTCGTGCCTGGCAGCGTCAGCCGAGATAACGAAACGTTAGCGGTTAGTTTCGACTTAGTTGATACAGGGCCCGCTGTAACTGTTGAGTTCACAGGTATTTTGCCCGATCTATTTAGAGAGGGGCAGGGCATTGTGGCTTCAGGCATACTAGAAGGCGGCAAACTTATAGTTGCCCACGAAGTCCTAGCCAAGCACGATGAAGAATACATGCCGCCCGAATTAGCCGAAAAAATGAAAGGCATTAAGCATATCCCACCTCAACAGGCAGGTTACTAACCATGATCCCCGAACTTGGTAATTTTACACTCGTTATCGCATTGATATTGTCAATCTTATTGTCCGTATATCCTTTATATGGAGCGCAAACTAATAATGCTACTCTGATGCGTTTGGCCAGACCCTTAACCTATGGATTGTTTGCTTTTACGTTGGTTGCCTATATCTGCTTAACGTATGCGTTCATGACAGACGATTTTAGCGTCGCGTATGTGGCTCAAAACTCAAATAGCCAGCTTCCATGGTATTACAAAGCAACTGCTGTGTGGGGGGGACATGAAGGCTCGTTTTTGCTTTGGGTGCTAATATTCGCCATTTGGACATTGGCTGTTGCAATTTTTTCTAAGGGCATTCCTCAGGTAATGTTGTCTCGTGTGCTATCTGTATTGGGAATGGTGAGCATATCCTTTTATCTGTTTATGCTTATTACTTCAAATCCTTTCGACAGCATGCTTCCATTTTTTCCGGTAGACGGCCGAGACTTAAATCCACTATTGCAAGATTTTGGCATGATCATACATCCGCCTATGTTGTACATGGGCTACGTCGGTTTCTCTGTCGCCTTTGCTTTCGCCATCGCTGCGTTAATTGGCGGAAAACTAGATTCAACATGGGCAAGGTGGTCAAGACCTTGGACCATTGCCGCCTGGAGCTTTTTGACCATAGGTATTGCGCTTGGCAGCTGGTGGGCGTATTACGAATTAGGCTGGGGAGGCTGGTGGTTTTGGGATCCCGTTGAAAACGCATCATTTATGCCATGGCTAGTCGGAACGGCATTAATGCACAGCTTAGCGGTCACGGAAAAGCGAAAAGCCTTTAAATCGTGGACTGTTTTACTCGCAATTTCTGCGTTTTCATTGAGTTTATTGGGCACATTTTTGGTCCGTTCAGGCGTGTTAGTGTCTGTTCACTCTTTTGCTAGCGACCCGTCAAGAGGGTTATTCATACTTGGGTTACTCGTGCTTGTGATAGGCAGTTCTCTGTTGTTGTACGCTTTTAGAGCGGCTCAATTAAAGAGTGCTGGTAGATACGAGTTGTTCTCCAGAGAGATGATGTTGATGGGCAATAACGTATTGCTGTGTGCGGCCACAATTGTAGTGCTATTAGGAACCTTGTTTCCACTCATTCACAAAGAGATAGGCTTGGGCACTATTTCTATAGGCGCTCCGTTCTTCAATCAAATGTTTACTTTATTGGTAGTGCCTTTTGTGTTCTTCTTAGGCGTGGGCCCACTCACTAGATGGAAATCTCAAAGGCCGTCGGCCCTAAGGAACCAACTTGTTGTGGCTTTTCTTGTAGCAATCTCAGCAGCACTTCTGGTTAACTTTAGTTACGACAATCAAACCTTCATGGCGCTCTTAGGGTTACTTTTGGCGTTTTGGATACTCGTAACTTCTATTATGGAAGTAAGACAACGAGTAACATCGTCCACTCAAGATGAACCTATTTTCTCATCTCTTAGAAAATTAACACGAAGCCATTGGGGAATGATACTGGGTCACCTAGGGTTTGCGGTGTGTTTAATTGGCATCACTTTGGTCAGTAATTATGAAATTGAAAGAGATGTTAAGATGCAACCTGGTCAGACTATTCAAATAGCAGACTATGACATATTGTTTACAGGTGTCGAGAAAGTCAATGGCCCTAACTATATTTCAGATAAAGGGATCTTTGATATCTTCAAAAACGGGGAATTGGTAAACCATCTAGAGCCTGAAAAACGACTATATATCGTCCAACAAATGCCAATGACGGAAGCTGGGATCCACACTACTCTAACCAGAGACTTATTCGTAGCCATGGGCGAGCCTCTTGATGGCGACGCTTGGGCCATTAGGCTTTACTATAAACCTTTCGTTGTGTGGATTTGGGGCGGTGCGTTCATTATGTGTATTGGCGGTATTTTCTCAATTGCAGATAAGCGCTATCGGATTAATAAAATCGCCACTATTAAGCAAAAATTGAAGCCTGAGCCCGAAAAGCCAGTGCAAAGTCCTTTAATTCAAGCGAAGCGGTCACAGTGATGAAAACCAGTAAATTTATTACTTTCTTACTGCCTTTAGCCTTGTTTTTGATGGTAACGGTGTTCTTGTTCAAAGGCTTGTTCTCCGATCCGACTGAACGTGAATCGGAAGTCTTATCTGAGCCGTTTCCAGCGTTTGAGTTACCCGACCTCAACGATGAAACCATTGTATACACCAACGACATTTTCGACGGCGAAGTCACCTTGGTGAATGTGTGGGGAGTGTGGTGTCAGACGTGCGCAGTTGAATTGCCATATTTGACTAATCTCAGACAACAGGGTTTGCGAATTGTTGGATTGTATTACGACCAAGATCTCGACCCAGATTTTGGGACAAAAACCATTAACCGCGTTCGCAGAGAAGTCCTGCAAACCACCAATCGATTTGGCGACCCATACCAGTTCAATATCTTTGATGTATATAGAAATACTTCGCTGGACTTGGGCGTAACGGGCGCGCCCGAAACGTTTTTGGTCGACCAAAATGGTGTGATCCGAGTGCATCATTTGGGCGACATCAATCCCAGAGTCTGGCGCAATAAGTTTAAAGATGTGTTAGCGGAACTGTCGCCTGAACTATCCAATAAAATAAATACGTTCAATGCTCAGCTAGAGCAGGCAAGCCGAGCAAAAGGAAAACCAAGTGAGTAAAGTAACCATAGTGTTTATATGTGTCATAATTAATATGCTTACTGCAAGACTGGTTATGGCCGAAGGTGAACAAAATGCACAGCCCAAGCGCGAGTATGCCGAGAACTATGTGTTTGGCGATCCAAACAAACGCAAAGAATTTTTAGAACTCACCGAAGTGCTTCGATGCCCTAAATGTCAAAACCAAAACATTGCCGACTCAGACGCGCCTATTTCTCATGATATGCGTCGAAAAGTGTATGAATTGATGCAAGAGGGAAAAGAAAAGCCAGAAGTCATTGATTGGATGAAACAGCGCTATGGCGACTTTGTTTATTATCAACCCCCGGTCAATGCGGTTACCGTCTGGCTTTGGTTATTACCCGTATTGTTCGCATTGATGATGCTAGTATTCTTCATTAAACGGCGAAAGGGTGAGCAATCGTTATCTGAAGCTGAGTTAGAAGAGCGACTTGCTCGCGCTGATAAATTATTGAAGGAAGACTAAGTGTTACAGTTTTATATTTTCGCTTTGTTACTCGTTTTTGTAGCACTACTGTTTATCGTCATTCCTCTTTTCAAAGCTCGAAAGCAGCAAAAAATTGAACTGTCGAATGCGAATGTTATCAAGCAAAGGATGCGCGAATTAGAGCAAGAAGTAGAAGAAGGACTTATTGATGAAGAAGAAAAAGACGCCACTATAAAAGAACTTAAGCTTGCGCTGATTGACGAAACTCCCGATGTCGATGACCGACCACAAATCTCATCTGCTTCTAGTGGCAAACGGTTAATTTTGTTAGGCATACCAGCGTTGGTTGTTGGGGCGTGGGTATATTACGATTCCAATCAACTCGGTGGTTTGGTGCAATATAAGCAGTCTATGCAAGACGTCGATGAAATTCGTACAAAAATGCAAGAAGATGGGGGGAATAACCTCGACCCAAACGACTTTGCAAAATTAGCGCTGTCGATAAGAAGTTCTTTGCGAGAGAACCCGAATGATGCACAGGGCTGGAGTTATCTAGCTTTGGTAAACACTTCCATAGGCAGAGTTGATGAAGGCATTGCTGCTTACGAGAAAGCGCTTGACCTAGCACCACAAGACGACGCGCTACGGTTTAAATATGCTGAAACACTGATGTTATCGGGCACAGACAACGGCCTCGAAAACGCCAAGAGGCAGCTTGGCTATCTGATAAACAAGCAACCAGAAAATAGAAATTATCGTTTGTTAATCACATTGGTTGCCATACAGCTCCAAGAGCTTGAATTGGCATTGGCAAATTTTAACCTGATAAAAGATCAGCTACGTGCAGACCAGCAATTCTACCAGTCACTGGTTTCAGGTTTAAATAACATTGGAGCTGATCTTGAAATCGCGTCGAGCAGTGTTGCCGCTCAGGGGAATATTCAAAATTCAGTAGCCGAAGGGACAAGTGAAATTTTAATCGATATTAATGTGTCTAGTGCATTAAGAGAAAAAATACCGGCTAATGCTTACTTGGTTGTCTTTGCTCAAAATACAAACTCAGAGTCCAGAGCGCCGTTAGCCGTTACTAGAATGAACCTATCAGAGTTACCGACCAGCGTTAAGTTATCGGATAACGATGCTATGATTGCAAATATGAATTTAAGCAGCGCTGATTTAATTAATGTCACAGCAAGAATATCTAAAGATCAAGACGTCACACCGAAGAGCGGAGACTTGGAAGGCACAGTGGCTGGCATTGAACTTGTGAAAGGAAGCGCTAAAAATATAGCTGTGACTATAGACAGGGAATTAAACTTATGATGAGAGTACACAGTCTGCTGATGTTGTTGCTGGTTACGAGTCTTACGGTGGGTTGCGCGTCAAGTCCAAGCAATCAACAAAATGAACAAGCACAGCCATCCACAGCTGACCCAAACGCTACAGATAACGACCTAGAATTAGCCGAAAACGAGCATAACGTCGATCCTTTCGAGCCTGTTAACAGAGTCGTCTGGGACTTTAACTATGAAGTGTTGGATAGATTTATATTAAAACCTATCACTAAAGTCTACGTAAATTATACCCCGCAGGCTATTCGAGATGGGTTGGTAAATGCCTCTGAAAATATTGAAGAACCAGCCAACTCAATCAACAATTTATTGCAAGGTAAAGTGGAAGCCAGTATGACGAGTTTAGCTAGGTTTGCGGTAAATTCGACTGTTGGCGTACTTGGCATTTTTGATGTTGCTTCTGGCATGGAATTAGAGCAAAAAGAAGAAGATTTTGGACAGGTTCTAGGGGTTTGGGGAGTCGGCACTGGACCCTATCTGATGTTGCCAGCACTAGGACCCAGTGACATAAGAAGTTTTACAGGCAATGTCGTAGATAATTACTATTGGCCAGCAACGGTGCTAAGAGATCCAATTGTGATTGGGGCGGCAGTGGTTAGCATACTTGAAACAAGAGCAATGCTATTAGACCAAGAAGAGCAACTTAATCGAGCTCTTGATCAATACTTATTCGTGCGTGATGCCTACTTTCAGCGACTAGCGTTTGAAGTCAGCGACGGCAAAGTTGAGGAAAAATCGCAAGAAGAGTTGGAAGAAGAGGCGGACGATTTTTCAGATTTTGAGGATCTGCTCAACGGCGGCGCTCTTTAATCGCTAATGGCTATCACTTAGGATAGCCATCTGGGTTGTTATTTTGCCATTTCCACGAATCTTCACACATTTGGTCAAGACCTTTCTTGGCTGTCCAGTTGAGTTCATTCGCGGCCAGTGCTGGGTCCGCGTAGCATGAGGCAACATCACCGCTGCGTCGAGGTGCGATTTTGTATGGGACTTCTTTGCCGCTTGCTTTTTCAAAGGCTTTTACCATTTCAAGTACGCTGTATCCTTGTCCGGTGCCCAAATTACAAGTAAATAAACCAGTTTTTTGTTCAATTTTTGCCAATGCCTTTAAATGACCTTCAGCTAAATCTTCTACATGAATGTAATCCCTAACACCTGTCCCATCCGGCGTGTCGTAGTCATCTCCAAATACACTTAGATATTCTCTTTTACCAGTCGCTACTTGAGTAATAAACGGCATCAAGTTGTTAGGTATACCGTTTGGATCCTCTCCAATTGTTCCTGATTCGTGCGCGCCAACGGGATTAAAGTATCTCAGCAGCACTATATTCCATTCCGGGTCGGCTTTTTGCAAATCAGTCAGCATTAACTCAACCATTAGCTTAGACATACCATAAGGATTGGTGGGCGTTCCTGTCGGCAGATTTTCATGTAATGGCAGTTCTACCGGGTCTCCATATACGGTAGCCGATGAACTGAATACAATATTTTTTACGCCGTGCTCGGACATGCATTTGCAAAGATTTAAGCTGCCATACACGTTATTTTCATAATATTTTAATGGTTGCTCCACCGATTCACCCACGGCTTTTAATCCAGCAAAGTGAATGACTGCATCGACAGAATAGTCAGTAAAGATTTTATTGAGGCATGCAGTGTCTCGAATATCGCCCTCAATTAAATCGCAGCTTTTACCCGTAATTTTGGCCACTCGGTTAAGCGACTCAGCGGTTGAATTTGAAAAATTATCTAGCACAACTACTTGATAGTCTTGGTCAATTAGCTGCCTTACTGTATGGCTTCCAATATAACCACTGCCGCCGGTTACCAATATACACTTCATTCTTTATCCTTTTTAACGTCGTTGTCTAACTTTATATATTTTGCACTTAGCGAGTATTGCATGGGTTTTACGAACAACGGGTAAAGTAATAAGATCAAAGCAGCCCACGCTAATGACCACCATGACTCGACTACTCTGAGTAACAATGCAAAGACAGGTACAATCACAAGAAGCTTTATTATATTCAAAAGCGTTTTTTCGGGTACCGTCATGCGGTTTGATGCCTGCTCAAGTACATTCATTCTATCGGTCATAGACATATTTTCTAAACCAGGAATTTTTTTTGTGGAAGTATATATTTTCAAAATTTTCTCGTATGTGAATCAGAGGAAGTTAATTTTTGAGTTATGCTCATCTCTTACAGAAAGCATGTGCGCAATGAAATAAAGGCTGTACAAGTATTTTAATCTGGTGCTTTACATAAAATATATCTCTCTTTTGCCATCTTATTTTATCTAATGCCGTTTTATCAAACTGACAAGACAATCTTAACTAAAAGCATAACGTTATCATGGGATTTAAGTTAGATTGTTTACTCTTATACTTATTCTCGAACGAAAAAGTGCTTCTGTTTTACGAGAAGCACTCTGCAACATTATAAAAGAGTTTGTTTACATTTAAGGCTATGTAGTACTAATAGTTTACTCGGTCTTTTCGGCCAGTTTTTCCCATTTACTGGTTTTGAATGAAAGCAAGAAAAGGACGATGCCGACCGCAATGCTGAAATAGGTAATTTGCAAATACAATCCCGGCATTTGGTCAACATTTTCAGGATCGAAATTTCCTGCAAAAATTCCTGCAATGATGCTGCCCATAGAATAGGTAAGAACAAACACGCCCATCATTTGACCTGAGAAGCGCCGAGGAGACAATTTGCTTACTGCGCTTAATGCAACCGGACTGAGCCACAATTCACCAACTGTGTGCAGAAAGTATGTCGCTACCAGCCAATAGGGCGCGACTTTAAGACCAGAAGCAGCAAGTTGGGCAGCAAAAAACATGACGATAAAGCCAGTGGCCATAATGATAAGGCCTACAGCGCACTTCACGCTGTAACTAGGTTCTAACATGCGTTTACCTAGAGCCATCCACATATAGGCAAAGAAAGGGGAAAGAATAATGATAAAAATTGAATTGGCAGATTGAAACCAAGCTGGCGGAATTTCAAAGGTGCCTATCATTCGCTGAGTATAATCTTGCCCAAACAGGTTTAATGATGATCCCGCTTGTTCAAAGCCGGCCCAAAAACAGGTGGAAGCAATGCAAATTAGAAATAAAGCGCCCAATCTTCGCTTCTCGTTATCGTCTAAATTCCCACCAAAAAAAATGTAGGCAAAGTATAAGAGGAAAATTCCGGTAATGGCGACAGCGACTTGTTTGGCAATAACCACTGGGTCGAATGCCAATACCCCTGCAAAAATCAATACTACCGCGAGTGATAGGGCAATTACGAAGCCCATGATTGCTATGTATGCCTTTTTTTCGGCTTGAGGGGATAAAGGAACGACGGGTTTATCCGCAACGCCTTCGATATTCTTTAAAGTGAGTTTGTATTGAATTAATCCTATCCCCATGCCTACCGCTGCGGCACCAAATGCCCAATGGTATCCCATATTGACTTGCAAATAACCACAAACGCCATAGCCAATCAGGGAGCCAATGTTGATGCCCATATAATATATGGTATAGGCGCTATCGCGACGAGAATCGGTTGGTGAATAAAGCTGCCCGACCATAGCGCCAATATTGGGTTTGAGCAGGCCTGTACCAATTACGACGAATATAAGTCCAATATAGAACGTTGAATACGATGGAATGGCTAAGATAATATGGCCAATCATAATGATTATGCCACCATAAAAAACGGCTTTTTGTCCGCCTATGAGCCGATCAGCAATCCAACCACCAGGAAGTCCAAAAAAGTAAACCGCGCCCGTATACAGCCCATAAATTGCTGATGCGGTGGCTACCGTTAATCCAAGGCCGCCTTCTTCTAATGCCAAGACCATAAATAATACAAGCAAAGCTCGCATACCGTAATAGCTCATGCGCTCCCACATTTCTGTGCCAGCTAGGGTGAGCAACCCCATAGGATGTCCAACAAAGCGTGTATCGTTTGTGCGTTCTATTTCCATAATACTTCTCATTTATTATTTTTATTATCAACCAATCCATCATTATGCCTGTGTTCAGGTTTAATTGACAATTTAAAACATTTTGCATGGACTCTAATTAGATCGTAATCAAGGAAGCGATTAAAAAACCGATAATGTTATACAATTGATGGTTTCTATTAATTTTTTTAAATAGTAAACTCTAAGGCTGTGTTCGAGATTTGTGTACCGTTTCTCATGCGCGCCAGATGTTCACCTGTTTATCAAATTAGTTTTAAAGGAAAAATACATGAAAGTAACGGTTTTTGGCATTGGATATGTTGGGTTGGTCCAAGCAGCGGTGTTAGCAGAAGTCGGTCATGACGTAGTATGCGTTGATGTGGACCAAGCCAAAGTTGATAACTTAAAAAAAGGGATCATTCCTATCTATGAGCCAGGTTTAACGCCTTTAGTAAACGCTAACTTTGAAGCGGGAAGAGTCACTTTCACAACAGATGCCAAAGCGGGTATTGAGCATGGGGAAATTATATTTATAGCGGTCGGCACGCCGCCAGATGAAGACGGTTCTGCCGATTTAAAATATGTATTAACAGTGGCCAGTAGCATCGCAACCCATATGCAATCGCATAAAATCATCATCAATAAATCAACCGTACCTGTGGGCACGGCTGACAAAGTTACTGCCAAAGTGAACGAAGTATTGAAACACGCTGGAAAAGAAGTGAGTTTTGATGTCGTATCAAATCCAGAATTTCTTAAGGAAGGTGCTGCGGTGAATGACTGTATGCGCCCTGACAGAATCATACTGGGCACAAAAAGCGAGAAGTCAGAGAAAAAGCTGCGCGAACTCTATGCCCCATTTAATCGTAACCACGACAAAATAATCGTGATGGATGTGAGAAGCGCAGAGCTCACAAAATACGCAGCCAACTGCATGTTGGCGACAAAAATAAGTTTTATGAACGAAATGTCGAATTTAGCCGAAAAGTTTGGCGCAGACATTGAAAATGTTCGAAGAGGCATTGGTAGCGATCCTAGAATTGGCTATCAGTTCATTTACCCTGGCTGTGGTTATGGCGGTTCATGTTTTCCAAAAGATGTACAGGCGCTTATCAGAAGCGCAACTTCTGTTGGTTACGAAGCAAAAGTATTGCAATCGGTTGAAGCGGTGAACTATCAGCAAAAAGAGAAGCTCTTTGACTACATAATGCGTCACTACGACAACGATGTAAGCGGTAAAACCATAGCACTGTGGGGCTTATCTTTTAAACCCAATACAGATGATATGCGTGAAGCATCCTCCAGAGTGTTAATGGAAAAACTTTGGGAGCAGGGCGCTCGCGTTCAAGCATACGATCCTGAAGCGATGGAGGAAACTCAGCGTATTTACGGAAGTCGTCCAGATCTTTCTCTAATGGGCACGAAGGAAGCGACGTTAAACGGCGCAGATTGTTTGGTGATTTGCACCGAGTGGCAGTCATTCAGAGCCCCAGACTTTGAAGAAATAAAAAATACTATAAAAGATCCTGTCATTTTCGACGGCAGAAACTTGTTTGAGCCAAACATTGTGTCCGATTACGGATTAAGCTATTACGCCATTGGTCGTGGTTTGTCTATTAATCCAGTGATATAGACCGTATTATAAAATTGCTGTGTTGACCAAACAGCCATATTGTTCAGTTGTAAAATAATCATAAAGTTAGGAAGATAAATATGAGTCAAGTAAAAAAAGCAGTCATACCGGTAGCTGGGTTGGGAACTAGAATGCTACCAGCAACGAAAGCAATTCCAAAAGAAATGCTGCCAGTTGTTGACAAACCACTTATTCAGTACGTTGTTAATGAATGTGTGGCAGCAGGTCTAAAAGAAATAATTTTAGTGACTCATGCCAGTAAAAATAGCATCGAAAACCATTTTGATACCTCATTTGAATTAGAGGCTACCTTAGAAAAAAGGGTTAAACGTCAACTGCTTGAAGCTGTACAACAAATATGCCCTAAAGATGTCACCATTATGCACGTTCGTCAAGGTGTGGCCAGTGGGCTGGGGCACGCGATATTATGTGCTCTGCCGTTAGTCGGTGACAACCCATTTGCGGTCGTTTTACCCGACGTTATTATTGACGATGTTACCAGTAATCCTAAAAAAGATAATCTTGCGGATATGGTAGCAAAGTTTAACACCAGCCGAGTCTCTCAGGTAATGGTAGAGCAAGTTGCTCAGGAAGACATTTCTAAGTTCGGTATTGTTGACCTTGAAGGTAAATCCATAGCTCAAGGCGAATCTGCAAAAATTCATAAAATGGTAGAAAAACCTGCATTAGAAGATGCACCATCTGACCTTGCGGTCGTAGGCCGATATGTGCTTTCAGAAAAAATCTGGGATCTTCTTGGTAAAACCATGCCTGGGGCCGGCGGTGAAATTCAACTTACCGATGCTATCGACAGTTTGATGGAACATGAGCAGGTAGACGCATATTACATGAAAGGGAAAAGTCATGATTGCGGCTCTAAGCTGGGTTACATGAAAGCCAATATAGAGTATGCAATTCGACATCCAGAGCTTGGTGAAGAATTCAAAACTTTCATCAAAGAATTGCTAGCTGAATAATCTGAATTCGATTGAACAAAAATGACACCCTAAGGTGTCATTTTTGATTCGTGCATCATAAATTACTCTGGTTTTGATACAGTAACAAGCGGGCTGAGCTTTGATAGTAGCTTTGAACCTATGCCCTTAACATTGACTAATTCTTCTTTTTGATTGAAGTTACCATTAAGCTGTCTATAGCTAATTATTGCTTCCGCTTTCTTCTTGCCTAACCCTGGCAGACTTGAAAGCTGCTCCGACGTTGCAGTATTTAAGTTAACCAGTGCGGCTTTTGATACTACTGCCTGTTCTGAAGACATTTCGTCTGTAGAGAGCTCTGTTTGTGCAATGGCAGATGAAGACATAAACAAAGCGGATGAAGCAATTAAAGTCCCAATTGCAAATAATTTAGAAAGTTTCATAGAAAATCCTTTTAATGTATTAGTTATAAAAAATTAAAAAAACGTTTCACACTATTTTGAATTAACGTGTAAATTACGGTTTGATTAAATTCAACGCCAGAATAGCGAATTATTCGTAACCAAATAAGTTGTATTTTGGTACAGATTTCCTGTCGATACTGCCTTAACCATTGCATCTTATTGTAAATAAATGAGTTTGAGTACATTCATGATCAATTCAATTTCTTATCAGTTTCCAAATCACATTCAAGCGAACCGTTTTCTAAATGAGCTTAGTCATTGGAGCGAGCATGAGGTAAAAGCCAAACTCTATGAAAGAAGGGATAAAGTGAGGGTAAGCTATGAACTAACTTCTAACAGTTTTGATTACACAGCATCCGATTTAGATGATCTGGCGAATAAATATGAGGGTTTCGAAAATTGATAGACGAAAAAAAGCTCTTGCAACCACAAGAGCTTTCGGATGGAAGTCGCCGTTAATTATAGCCTTTCAAGAACTGCTTGAGTAAAGTCTGTAGTGCCATGCTCTCCACCAAGGTCTCGAGTGGTCCTATCGCCAGATTCAATTACGTCTTTTAAAGCGTTTCTAATTCTCTCAGCTTTATCGCCCATGCCAAGGTACTCTAACATCTGAACGGATGCTAAAATCACAGAGGTCGGGTTAGCGAGGTTTTTACCCGCAATGTCAGGCGCTGAGCCATGCACTGCTTCGAATATTGCACAGTCTTGACCGATATTAGCCCCTGGCGCCATTCCTAATCCACCGACTAAACCTGCGCATAAGTCAGATAGTATATCGCCAAACAAATTGGTCGTGACAATGACGTCGAACTGATGGGGATTCATTACTAGCTGCATACAGCAATTGTCCACGATCATTTCTGACGACTCAATGTCTGGGTATCGCTCGCCCACTTCTCTGGCCACTTTTAGGAACAAGCCTGAGGTAGACTTCAATATGTTAGCTTTGTGAACAGCGGTTACTTTTTTGCGACCTTCTCTGCGAGCTAACTCGTATGCAAATACGACAATTTTTTCAACGCCATCGCGGGTGATTTTACTTTTGGCTTCTGCTTCATTGCCATCGTCTGATACAATCTGACCCAAGCCAGAATACATGCCCTGAGTATTTTCACGCACAGTGATAATGTCTATGTCTTCATAACGCGCTTTGGTACCGTTAAACGATAATACTGGGCGAAGGTTCGCATATAGCTGAAAGTGTTTTCTAAGACTCACATTGATGGATGTAAAACCTTCACCCACGGGGGTAGTCAAAGGTCCTTTAAGAGCAACTTTATTCTTTGCAATTAGTTCTTTAGTTTCTTCTGGTAACAACTCTCCATGATTTTCTAAAGCCATTAACCCCGCATCTGCGTAATCGTAAGCAAAGTCGCAACCAGCTTTGTCTAAAATCTGGATCGCTGCTGAAACGATATCTGGTCCGATACCATCTCCAGGTATTACCGTAATTCGTTGTTGTGTCATTTCTGTCCCTTGTTAATAGGAAAATTTAGAGTTGATGTAAAAATAGTAAAAATTACGCGACCTACAAAGTATGATTTCTTGTAAGCTAGTTTGTTGGACTTAACAATAAAAAATGCAGGCCCTGCTTTCCAATCTACTTATACAATGCGCGAAATTGTCCTTATATTTTACATTAACATAGATACAACATATACCCTAAATAACGATTATCACTTAGACTTATTATTGGTTAAATGGTTTGACCAATTTTACATGATCATGAGTTGATCACTTTTTCTAAGTCTTTGTCGGCATTAATTACCTTGTAACAAGGTTCGTACTTCGCCCCGTTTAGTTTCATACGCCCTTGCTTGCTAAAAGAATCTAGCAGGGTATCCATATATGTCATAAGCTTAGGATCTCCGTTTATCTCAAAAGGGCCACTTAGTTTAATTTGCTCGATGCCTTCGGCTTTGACATTCCCTGCTACAATGCCAGAAAAACATTTTCGCAGATTGGCGGCTAATGATGAAATTGGTTGTGAAAGGCTAAGATCTAACGCGCTCATGGTTTGATGAGTGGGTATGAATGGCAACTGAAAATCTCTTGGAATATTTAAAGACCAATTGAAGTTAAACGAGTCGCCTGATTCAGTTCTATACCTGCGCACGTCTTGCATGTATTTCGACATTTCGCTAGCGACTTTCTTGGCGTCACCTAGTACGATCCTATATTTATCCTGAGCTTTTTTACCTAGCGAATTGGCAATGAAGTCATCAATGGCTTCAAAGTATTCCCGACGACTTTCTGGTCCGGTTAATATTAAAGGGATAACTTGTGCCTGATTCGATTCCTCTAGTAGCAGGCCGAGCAGATACAATAATTCTTCCGCGGTGCCGACCCCTCCTGGAAAGATCACTATGCCATGGGCTATCCGAACAAAAGCTTCCAGTCGTTTTTCAATGTCGGGCATAATGATGAGTTCGTTAACAATCGCATTGGGAGGCTCAGCTGCAATGATGCTCGGTTCGGTGATCCCTAAGTAACGCCCTAATTTAATTCTTTGTTTGGCGTGACCAATTGCTGCACCTTTCATAGGACCCTTCATTGCTCCGGGGCCGCACCCTGTGCATATATTCATTCCACGCAGACCAAGTTCGTATCCAACTTCTTTAGTAAATTGATACTCTTCCGGGACTATTGAGTGTCCTCCCCAGCATACAACCATGTTTGCAGGCTCAGAGTCACCTAATGCATTGGCGTGACGCATCATGTCAAATACTACATGAGAGGTAACACTGGCATCAAACGAGGTGCGAATTCTATGGTTTGAAGAATCAAATTCAGCGCCGTGCTTACTGCTCATGTAAAGCATGTCTCTTAACACCGAGCAGATATGTTCATGCGCACCCGCTATTAGTTTTCCATCAACAAAAGCGCTTTCGGGTGGATTAATGAGCTCAATTTTAACTCCTCGTTCACGCCGCACAAGTTTGACTTCAAAGTCTTCGTGCTTGGCAAATAGTGCTTCGGCGTCATCTTGCTCGACGCCTGAGTTTAAAACCGCTAAACAGCAATTTCTAAAAATCTTGTATAAATCATCTGTGGTTGATTTTTCCAGCAAGTTGAGTTCAAGCTGTGATAGCTGAGAAATCCAACCAACAGGGTTTAATTGAAACTTATTACTCATTGAGTTTCCTTTGAGTTGAACCAAAAAAGCTACTTTGGTATTTGTTCACTGTAACATGTACGTTTAATGAATTTATATCGGCAAAGAACGCCTGGCTCTTGAAGATGTAATTTATTGACGAGCCAGCCGAGTATTTTTATACGGTGCCTCAAAATTGGATCTAAACGGGTTGATGTCCAACCCACCTCGCCTTGTATATCTAGCATATACGGTCAATTGATTTGGTTTGCAGTAATTCAAGATGTCGTTAAAAATTCTTTCAACGCACTGCTCGTGAAATTCGTTGTGTTGTCTAAATGAGATGATATATTTTAGCAAAGATTCGTGATTGATCTTCTTCCCTGAATACCTAATGGCGACGCTGCCCCAGTCCGGTTGATTCGTAATTAAGCAGTTGGACTTTAATAAATGGCTAACGAGGGTTTCGTTTACCTCGACATTTTCGCAATTAAGTGTTTCCGGCTTTACGTCATATTCATCAATAGAAATATCCAAGTCGTCGAGCAAATAACGAGTAAACTCGATATTCGTATCACTCAATACCATTGCCTGATGGTCTAAATCACCAATCTCCATGTCTTTGAACTCGCTTGCCAGAGTGAGAAACAACGTGACTTCACTGCCTGCGCAGTCAGACAAATCTTTTTGCATCACATCAAGGACCTCATCGATACTTTCGAAGCGTGTTTGATTAAAACTATTCAAATAAAGTTTGAATGATTTAGATTCTATTAAATTCGGAGAGTGGATAGGTACTCTGCATTCTAAAATGCCTACCACTGGCTTTCCCTTATGGTTTAGAAATGAGACTTCGTAAGCATTCCAAATATCTATGCCATCAAAAGGCAGAGTTTTATTAAGGCCGATGCTATTTCGACTGATTTCGCGTGGAACCGCCTGAAGTAGGCTAGCATCATAAAACTGTGAATATTCGGTCGCTCTTCCTAACGTTAGATTTTCCAGGGTAATCTTCTCCTATGTTCATCAAACAAATTGTTTTACCAATTAAAAATTATTTGGGGTTGATACATTGATCCGAGTAAAAAAGGTTAAATATCATAGCGTGCTTGATTTTAACGTCAATGATTGTCGTAATTTCAATCAATCTAAGTGTAAGACTGCTCATTTAAAGTCTTAGTTTCGTCAAATTCATTTAATTTTGAATAGCCTAAGCCTCTGTTTGTATCACGACACTAATTGAATTCTTAAAGTAAATGACTATTATGCTTATTTCAAAATCATAATCTTAAAGAAGTTCAACATGCAAAACGGGCAAGATAATAGGAAGTTTGAAGAAGCGTTCGACGAATTTATCCTAGGATACAATGAACAGTCTAATTCAGAGAATCAAGGACTAGTGACTTATTTTGAGAAGGGGTGGTTTAGTCCTTGTTATAGAAAATTAGACTCAAGTGCTCCTGCATCTAGTTTCGAAGAGCATGATTTCGTCGAAGGTGAAAAGATTGGTTGGCAGGCAGTAAAAAGGACAGACAATCCAAGTTTGGCGAACCTAGAGTCGGCTCTAGAGCTTTCTATTCCCAGTGAACTCCAACAATTGTACAGTCGCTATTATTCTCTTGATTTGAATGCAAAGGCGACCTACGGAAATCTAACTATATTGCAGGCATTAAATTTATCGGATTTTGAACGACTTCAGAAAAATCTAATTGCACATGTGCTGATGAAACGCAGATTAAAGCAAGACGAGACATTATTTTTTGCTCTAACGGATGAAGAAGATTTCATATTATCTATTGATATTGCATCGGGCGCGGTAGTGTTAGAAGAAGTAGGGAAAGTACCTCAAAAGCAAATATCTGACAATCTTACCGATTTTATTTTGACTTTAACGCCTCGACCTCAGCTTGTAACCCTGTGACCTGATCTTGAAGTGCAGAAATTTGAGCCTGCATTCTTTTCAGTGTTTCTATGGGTAACTGCTCGTCTGTAGGTGCTTCTTGGTTATCTGGGTAAGCGACCGCTAGTGCCTCAATTTCTTTAGACGATGTGGCCGATTTAAAACGTTGTATTCCAGAAAAAATGGTTGCCAGTGGTAAAGGTTTAGATAATTTCGCCTTTACCAAAGCGACCGTTATTGGCTTCTTAGCGGCTGTGAGTTGTGTGCACGCCCTTAATACTTCTGACATATTTTCTGACATTTAATAAATTTAAAAGTTAACTAAATAATGGTTATATTATTTATTTCTTAGCGAAATTATCAATCTTAAGACATCGCCTATCAGTGATTTTTCTCTAACTATATGAAAAATAAAAAAATTAATAATTGGTCTGAAATTTGTATCTGAAGTTTGTAATCGCTGTGCTGTAGTTGTGCATTTGTCACAAGTAAAACAGCTTTAAATAACATCTTGCTATACAAATAATTTAGAAAAGACAGGGTTCTTTCGTTAGATCCTAATTAAATACATACTCAAAGGAACATATTTATGAAAAAAGCATTTGCTGCTGTAGCGTTTTCATCCATTTTACTATCAGGATGCGTAATTTCTATTGATGACGATATGGAATATGATGGCTACGAATCTTATTCTTCTTGGGAAGAGCGACAAAAAGAAAATCGCGAGCAAATTAGTCGACTTAAAGTGGGTTCATCCATTGCCAGCGTAAAAGGCAAGATGGGTACTCCTGACTTTGACGAACTGGTCGTTAAAGACGGAAAAGAACATCGTTTGCTTTATTATCGAACACAACGAGCGAAGGGCGATGGAGTAACGACTAAAGACGAGTGTACCCCTATTTTGTTTGTGAACGGCGAACTAGCGGGCTTTGGTGATAGTGCATTACAAGTGATAGGCTTGAAGAGCGTCTAGCAGTTTGCTTGTCAACGTAGTCAAATATGCGGGCATATTTAAGGACGGGACAAACCAATTATATAAGCCTCGAGATAATGTTCGGGGCTTTTTTGTTTGTTGTGTCCGATCGAGAAAACCTCTGGCTTACCAAGCGGCAACTTATTTTCGGATGGGACAGTCTACATATTTTTTTAGGATAGGACAGCCTACAAAGCTGGCAAATCAAGCAGGACATTAAGAATAATTAACACATTAAAAACTTTCAGTCTTTTATTCATGACCCAACGTTTGTATAGACAATGGTCTTAGAAAAAAGTGTACTTATAGTTTATAAACCAATAGTATTGTTAAATAAGTGTTATAAAATTGAAGTTTTTGAGGTAACATTTATGCGCTATTAGTCGATTAGTTATCGCTTAGCTTTGTTATCAGAACTTACCAAGAGAATTCATCATGTCTATCGCCCAATATAACCCCGACCTACAGCAAGTTAAGGCTACTTATCTAGAGTCTGATGATTTAAAAGTTGCGGCATCTATCTTATACAATGCTTATTTCGACGATCCACTATTCACTGACATCTTTCAGGTGGAAAAAGAGGGTTATGAAGCAAGACTTAGAAGTGCAATAAGAGAAGAAGTGAATACTTATTGGGATGCGGGTCAATCACTAATAGGATTGTATGAAGGCAAAAGGTTACTCGCCGTCACCTGCTTGACCAAGCCTGATATGGCTTTTGGTTCAGGTAAATTCTGGCATTGGCGATTAAAGATGTTGCTTACCGCTGGGTATTTTGGCACCAAGCAGATGATTGTAAAAGAAGAAAGAGTACGTGAAAAAATCCCAGCAAAAAATTACCATATGCTGTCTTTAATTGGTGTACACCCAGACCATCAGGACATTGGGCTTGGTCATGTTTTAATGAGCGCCGTGTTAGGTCTATTACTAGAAGATGAAAAATCAGAAGGTGTTGGGGTACTAGTTACTTTGCCAAAATGCATTTCCTTTTTTGAAGATGGCGGATTCAAACATATTGAAGAAATTAATGTCGGAAACATTAAAGGTAAAGTAATGTTCCATCCACGCAATAAAGATCAATAGTTACTCTCCTTCTTTCTGCTATCAATAATGTAAGAGATATCGTACAAGCTTGTGAGTGAACCGAGAGAGATGTTCTTATTATTTACTTACAAGCTAATTAAATACTCTAATTTACAAATACTTACGGTCATTTGAATCATTATCTACAAATCAGTAATTATTTTTTTCCGTTTACTTTAATTTTTAACGCTTAAAAATGGTTAATATTAATCCCGTCGAAAGGACTTTAGGAAGAAGTACGGCCAAACTTAGTTTGTATGGACAAGTTGAAGGACTAACAATACAAAAACAACGGATGTCTTTGTTTTAATGGATTCAGGGAAAAGGGATCGTTACATGGTTGTGATGCCTGCTTAGGAAGAGTAGGGTAAAATGGAAAGGGGCGTAAGGGATTTGTTTAGGATGAAGTTTTGGCAATGGAACGCTGAGATGGAAGCTCAAAATTCTTAGAAAAGCAGGCTTATCGCCTGCTTTTCTTCTTTTAGTTCTTAAATTTTGGCTTAGTGCAAAGAATCGTCAATTCTGTACGCTGGTAATTCAATGCTGACTAGATGCTTACCGTGACACACCAGCTCGCCTGTATACTCGGTTCTACCATCACTCGTAAACGCAAGCTGATAAGTTATGTGCCAATCTAACTTCCCTTTATAAGCCTTGAATTGTTTGTTTACCCTTGCCAAAGAAATGAATTGCAAATCTTGTTTGTCGCAATATCTTACAGCATAGTCCACTGCTTTTTCAGCAATCGCCCTAAGATGCCAAAACTGGTAAAAAATCAAAAAGACCACGGCGATGAGTATAAAAGACTGTAAATCCATAATGTCATTAACTTTGAAATAGGCTATTGAATGCTTTTTTTACATCGTCTGATTTTTCTTCTGAATGTATAAATGTCAACATATTACGCCTTATTTCAGGGATCCTAACAAGATCGCTATAAATAGCTCTAAAAATAGAATATTCGTCATCAAGTTCGACTATTTTTTCCATAAACCGTTGCAAAATAAGTTCATTTTTCAACACCGACCAAAATCGGCCAGCGATAACAACGCCAGTCTCCAAATCTAACGGGTCTTTACTCGTAATGATTTGATTGATGTATGTAATTGCCTCATCGTTAGGTTGCAGACTGATAGCTCTCAGACACAAAGCAGAGGTATTAGGATCTTCAATTGTGGAGTGGTGTACCATTAAGCTCTGCGTCAATTCATCAGAAAGAGGAATGGTTTCTAAGCTTGCGTATATGCAATTTGTAAGAGGAGTTGGATAGAATTTAATGTTATCAGTGATCGCTTTTAAACAAGTCGCTTGTGATGAGTTGTCAGCACCACTTTTATTATTTAATGTTTTCGAGTCTTTACCAGAGACAGGATTAATTATTAGGTCAGAAATGTTTTGTAGAGTAAATTCAGTCCATTTATCTTCATTGGCTTGCATTTGAGGCGCTTGCAAGTATGCCAAAACCGATTGCAAGGCTTCTGGATCGGAAGATGGTATTTCTAAATTGGCCTTGATGTGCGCGTTGCAATCGGCCAATTGTTGCTGGCTAGGTTGAAATACATAAGGGTTTTCTGGCAACTGTGCTTGTTTATCTGCACTGTGTTCAAGCTGAGTTCCTAATGCAGTGACAATAATTTCTAGGAACTGGTTTCGAGCTGCCTGATTAATGAAGCCGTGCTCGTCCAACGGCAATTTTATAAACCAAATAAACCGCTCATCACTCATGTGTTCGTTATAAAATACGATGCAAAACCATCCATGCTCTTGTCTTGGATACAAACAAGGAGATTGTTGGTTTTCCCACTCGAAAAAGACTTGATTATCCAGTTTTCGAATACCGCGGCCCAAATCAAAAACCATGTATTGAGTTTGTGCTTGCATTAGAAATTCGCTGAGTGTGTTGATAGAGGGGTTATTTGTCATGATTTCTCTTGATTTGTTAAACAGTGTGTTGACTTATTGTCGTTGAATACTGATTTGAAAACACTGCAGTTTGAAACATAAAATTTACTTCGTTAATCACAGAACAGAAAACATCTGTATACTATTGCCTGTATGTTTTCCAATAAATAACGCACGACAATCGTTCGGTTAACTTAGACATTCAACGCTATTTTGATTGAGCATGTTTAAGTGATTTAACGAGAAACGTGCATTATACGACATTTAATTATAAGTTTTACATAAATGCTAAAAATACTTTATTTGGATCAAGACGTCGTGGTTGTGCATAAGCCTTCAGGTCTTTTGGTGCACAGGAGCGCAATTGATAGGCACGAAACCCGATTTTTGCTTCAAATGCTACGCGATCAAATTGGACAGCACGTTTATCCTGTCCACAGGCTTGATAAACCAACTTCTGGTTTAATGGTACTAGCCCTTCATAAGCAAGCTGCTACTCGGCTGACGTCAAGCTTTACCGAGAGGCAAACAAAAAAAAGCTATCTGGCAGTTGTTAGAGGGTACGTTAACGACCAAGTTATTGATTATCCGTTAAAAGAATTACATGACAAGATGACTGATCATCTTGCAGATAAAGATAAGTCCGCTCAAGACGCCGTGACACAATTAAAGCTAATAGATACTGTGGAAGTGCCGGAACCGGTAGGTCGATATGCCAGCGCAAGATTCAGTTTAGTCAAGTTGTTCCCGCGTACCGGAAGAAAGCATCAGTTACGAAGGCACATGGCTCATATACGCCATCCTATTTTGGGAGATACAACCCATGGAGACGGCAAACAAAATAAATTCGCTCGAAGCTACTTGAATCTAAACAGGCTTGCGCTTATTGCCGATGAGCTGTCTTTTCCTCATCCTACAAGCAACGAGTGCCAGCAATTTACAACTGATATTGACGACGATCTAAAGCGCGTATTTGGGCTTTTTGCACTCCCCAATTAAAGGTCTATTGACTCTTACCAATAAAACTTGACGAAAATTCTATTGAAAATTATTTAATCGATTGCTTATTTGTTATTGAATTAGTAATTTACAACCCTCATACAAGAAACTGTCACGCTGTGTTAGTGCGATACAGAACAGTTTGTCAATAACGGCAGTTTTTGAACTTGGTGGTTTGGTTTTTATTTTAGTGGGGAGATAATGAAAAGTATTAGTATATTTGCAGGCTCAGTGTACGGAAATGCTCAGCACGTTGCTGAAGAAGTGCACGACATGCTTAGCGCCCAAGGAGTAGACAATGA
>CBFIBG010000017.1:0-99106 GCA_965660815.1 Glaciecola sp. | reverse complement strand
TGGCTAGCCTTTATTACCGTTTTGTTTGCGACAATTAATCATATCAATGTAGTTTTCAATGCTTCATAATAGCATTAGATGAATAACGAGGTATTTTGAGAGCGGGGGTTGTCAAATAGCATTATGGTTAGGATCGGACATGGCTTTGATGTACATAAATTTGGAGGCCAAGGCCCAATTGTTCTGTGTGGGCAAAAGATTGAGTATGAACAGGGTTTAATCGCTCACTCCGATGGCGATGTCGCCGTTCACTCGCTTTGCGACGCTCTTTTAGGTTCATTGGCGTTAGGTGATATAGGTAAACATTTCCCCGATACCAGTGACGATTTTAAAAATGTGGATTCAATGGTGCTTTTAAAGCATGTCTATACCCTGATTACAAACCAAGGGTTTGAACTTGCCAATGCAGACATCACTATCATAGCTCAGGCGCCCAAGCTTGCTCCGCACATCCAAGGCATGAGAAATAATCTTAGTGAATTATTAGGGGTTACCTTAAATCAAGTTAGCGTCAAAGCGACGACAACGGAAAAACTAGGTTATGTCGGCAGAAAAGAAGGCATATCTGCTCATGCTGTGGTGTTAATTCAGCAAAGCCGGACTTAAAAAGATGCAAATAAAAATCGCCGACTGGGCACATTTAAATGGCCCTCCTATTTTTACCGGCCAAATTAAACAATATTTAAGCGACTTTAAAGTCTACGAAAAATTAAGCTTTGAGCCTTCAGGTGAAGGCGAACATACTTTCTTACTTATCCAAAAAACAGGGTTGAATACCGCCTATCTTGCAGAGCAACTTGCACAACATGCCAAGTTACCACTAAGAGCAATCAGTTACGCAGGAAGAAAAGACAAGTTTGCGCAAACCACTCAATGGTTTGGCGTGTATTACGGCAATAAAGCCGGGCAACCGCGTGCCGACTGGAGCACCTTCTCACTTGAAGGCGCCACCATATTGCAACAAATCCAAAACGATAAAAAGCTCAGACATTCCGGTATGAAGGAAAATTCGTTTGAAATCATTATTCGTTTTGACCACGGTTTATCCGACGTAATTCAAGAGAACCTACACTCGAGAATTGATTCTATCAAAATCAATGGCGTGCCCAATTATTACGGCCTCCAAAGGTTCGGTGAACAAATAAAAAGCGATGGCACAAAGCAGCTTGGCGGCAATCTGATGTTAGCAGAAAAACTAATCCAGGGAGAAGCCATTCGAAATCGCAATAAGCGTTCCATGGCCATTTCTGCGCTTAGAAGCTGGTTATTTAATGAGTTTGTTAGTCATCGAATTAACCTACATGGGGCAAATTCGCTGTTGCTCGGAGATGTGATAATGTTAGCGGGAAGCAATAGTTTTTTTGTTTTCGATAATGAAATTGATTACGATCGTGTCAAGCAGCGTTTATCTGATAAAGACGTCTTAACAACTTGCCCGCTCTGGGGAGAAGGACCGTTACCAAGCACATTAGATGCGAGACATTACGAAGCTAGCCTAGCAAAAAAGTATGCTTGCGTTTCCGACACACTGGTTCAACTAGGATTATCACAGGAAAGACGCCCAATCTTAGTATTCCCGCAGAATTTAAACTACGAACTGAGATCCGACTCCATCTTTGTTTCGTTTAGTCTGCCATCTGGCTGCTATGCAACCAGTGTGATAAGAGAGATTGCTAGTTGTATTTAGGCGTTTAAGTATGAGGAATTATTAACCTTTGTTCAGATACTGAGTATAAACCTAAATTTCTTACCTATAACAGTATTCGTCAAAAGTGGCAGGCGTCACAACGATGATACTGTGGTAAAATACTTAAGTAAGTTCAGTAATACCACTTATTGACTAAGTAAATATAGATGATTGGCTAGGTAATTCTAGAAAAAACAAAACGCTGCTTTAAGAACTGAGTTTTATGTTTAAAAAGCGCCTCGACCATACAATTAGCAAATGATACAACGCTGCTCGATGAGTCAGCCCCTATTAGAAATTGGTTAGTAACACACTATGATAACTAAAAAAAGTCTATCGCTTGCCGCTGTGCTCGAGCAAGAGGGAATTGCAAACGAAAGAGTTCTTAGGGCAATAGTAGAGACACCAAGGCACGTGTTCTTGCCCTCAGCTTTAGCTCATAAAGCATATGAAAATACCGCACTTCCAATTGGTCAAGGTCAAACAATTTCGCAGCCCTATACTGTGGCAAAAATGACAGAGTTACTATTAGAAAAGATTGATAACCACGCAACGGTGCTCGAGATTGGCACGGGTTCAGGGTATCAAACCGCTATACTGGCTCAAATTTTTGAACAAGTATGCAGTGTAGAAAGAATTAAGTCGCTGCAGTTTCAAGCAAAACGCCGGTTAAACCAACTTGACCTGCATAATGTCAAAATGAAACACGGTGATGGCTGGCAGGGTTGGTCTAGTAAAGCACCATTTGACGCAATTATCGTAACGGCAGCGGCCAGTGAAGTACCACAAGCCTTGATAGACCAGCTAGCAGTTGAAGGACGTTTGGTTATTCCTGTTGGGAGTCAGTCACAATCATTAAAATGTATAGATAAACATACCGCAGATTCAATTGAAGACAATACCGTCGCCAGCGTGAATTTTGTGCCTTTGGTCGCCGGAGAGTTAATATGAAGCTGTTCACGTCATTGTATGAAACAAGTCTAAAGTGGGCAAAACACAAACACGCTGAAAAATATCTAGCGGGCTTGAGTTGCGCCGAGAGCACCTTTTTTCCTATTCCACCTGATGTTATGTTAGCGCCCATGGTGCTTGGTCAAATAGATAAAGCATGGCGGTTTGCATGGGTAACCACGGTCGCTTCTGTGGTAGGGGGAATACTTGGATATATTTTAGGCTACTACGCCTTTGAATCTTTTATTGAACCTTTGGTCATTGACTGGGGCTACCAAGAGAAACTAATACTCGCTAAAGAGTGGTTTTCAAAATATGGGGTTTGGGTCGTTTTTATTGCAGGCTTTTCACCCATCCCGTATAAAGTATTTACAATAAGTGCTGGGGCTCTTTCGATGGCATTTATTCCTTTTGTCATCGCTTCAGCAATTGGTCGCGGCGCAAGGTTTTTTTTAGTCGCCGCGTTTATGAAGTATGGTGGTCCTCCTATGGAAGCCAAATTAAAAGACTACATTGAATTTATTGGCTGGGGCATAGTGGTTGCTGGCGTATTAGCCTATTTATTAATGAGGTAACTTTAGTTAATGAATAAAAACGTCAACTGTATATGGATATTTTTTGCGTCGTTGATGTTGCTTTCTTGCTCTCATCGCTATGAGCCTGCCCCTGTTGAAACTCTGTCGACCAAGTTAGCCACTCCACAAAACTTGACTGAAATTACCGGTGATAGATACACAGTTGAACCGGGAGATACTCTTTTTGCAATCGCATTTTACAGTGGAAATGACTATAAAGAGATTGCCTCGCTTAATAATATCAGACCTCCGTACAATATAAAGGTCGGACAAATTATACTTTTGGATAAAAAACATGCAAAAAATAATGATAGTCAAAACATTGACATAGCACAAACTGACCAAGTTTCAACCAAAAATGCTATTGACCATGGGACACAGCAAGCGTATGGTGGAGATAGGGCAAAAAATCATCGAAAAAAACAACTCAAAAAAACCAAAGGCTCGACAAAACCTTATAAAGGTTTGAGATGGGATTGGCCAGCAAGCGGATCGAGTACTATTGCAACTGTTGGTAGCGATGGCACTACGAGAGGTTTGGACATACGAGGTGCCTTAGGCACAGACATATTTGCAGCTGCTGATGGCAAAGTGGTTTACGCAGGAAACGCACTGAAAGGTTATGGCAATTTAATTATCGTGAAACATAGTGATGAATACCTAAGTGCATATGCTCACAACAAGACTATTTTAGTTGGTGAACAGAATTATGTTAAGCAAGGACAGAAAATCGCAACGATGGGTAACTCAGGCGCGAGTGATGTTATGTTGCATTTTGAAATTCGTAAGAAAGGCAAATCTGTCAATCCTTTCATCTATTTACCCAAACAATGAATACTCATCTCGGGTAAATTCTAATCGCCCATAAAGGCAAGGATATTAACATGGTAAGTCACAATTCCGACACAAGCAGCAAAGATAACGCTTCAGAGATACTTGAAGTCGAATCTGCCGATAAGGAGATTGATGGCGACTTCAACGAAGACATCGATTTTAGCGGTAGCACTACCGTCAAAGACGAAGAAGACTTCAGTAAAGCGACAAAAGAGCAACCAGTAGCCAAGCAATTGGATGCAACCCAGATCTATCTTAATGAAATTGGTTTTTCGCCTCTATTGACCGCGGAAGAAGAAGTTAAATTCGCACGAGAGGCTTTATCTGGCATTAAGGAAAGTCGTGAACGCATGATTGTTAGCAATTTGCGGCTAGTTGTAAAAATCGCTCGTCGATACAACAATCGCGGTTTAGCGTTACTTGATTTAATTGAAGAAGGTAACTTAGGTCTAATTCGAGCAGTTGAAAAATTTGACCCAGAAAGAGGTTTTAGATTTTCTACCTATGCAACTTGGTGGATAAGACAAACGATAGAACGCGCACTCATGAATCAAACCCGCACAATACGTTTGCCTATTCATATAGTGAAAGAACTGAATCTATACCTTCGAACCGCAAGAAAGCTTTCTCAAGAGTTGGACCATGAACCAACACCTGAAGAAATAGCTGAAGCAACAGGTGAGCCCGTAAGCAGTGTGCGCCGGATGCTAAAATTAAACGAAAGAATTAGCTCTGTCGATACACCGGTAGCTGGAGACAGCGCAAAAGCAATGCTTGAGATGCTTGCCGATGAAACAGACAATACACCAGAGACGCATTTCGAAACTGCTACGATGAAAACTGATATCGTCCAATGGCTAGAAGTACTTAACCCTAAGCAACGTGAAGTATTAGCTAGGCGCTTTGGACTCCTTGGGTACGAGCCTGCTACCCTTGAAGATGTAGGTGTTGAAATAGGCCTCACTAGAGAGAGAGTTCGCCAAATTCAAGTGGAAGCTCTTAAACGTTTGAAAGAAATTCTTAAACATGAAGGTCTTAATATAGAGTCGATTTTTTCACAGTTTTAAACTTGAGTTAGCGCTTGTGTAGGCAGTTTTTAATCAAGTGAGCTAAAATTCTAAGTATTGTCCCGTCCTAAAATAAGTTGACGGTTTCAAATAAAGCCGACATCAAAAGTCGGCTTTTTTATGTTTGAGTAGTATGAATCAAAAAATCTTAATTAGGCTTATATTCTCTGGTTTGGTCGCTTTTATATGCTATGCGTTATGGGCTTACTATGCGAATAGTCTCGTCACTGATGATCAATACCTGCTGATAAGGGCGGCTTTAGTCCAAGGCGCTTATAGTGGAAGCATAACCTTAGTGTTTACTTTTTTATTAGAATACTTTTACAAGCGCTATGGTTCATCCACTTTCTGCTTAGCGCTAATAGTGCCTACTTTAAACAAAAATCTCATTACCAAAGAACCTTGTGCAACAAAAGAGACGTTCAAGAGGGGCCTAAGGCTATCAGAGCAAAAGTGTAAAGGTCATTGCATTCCAGGCCGAATGCTCTCACCGATTCCCGCATTACTCATTCAAGCGATCTCGGTCACCGCTATAAATATTGTATTTAATACACCCAATATTCTTTTAACAATCGCCCCTTCGATTATATTTAGTGCCATCTATGGTTATCTCTATTCTTTTTCATTAGCAAAATCTTCAATCCAACATTGAACCCTAATCGTTGACTGATGAGAGCCAAGAAAACACACTTGATTAGGTTGCGCTTCTATTTAACGTAACAAATTCATAATCGTAAATATTTTTCTCATCTTTCAAGTTTTGCTGACTATCTGTCTTAATCCATTGGGCCACAGATTCGTAATCAGGAAAATAGGTATCTCCGTCTACAGCTAAGTCTATGAAGGTTAAATAAAGCCTATCGGCCTTAGGAAGCATGGTTTCATAAATCTTTCCGCCTCCGATTATCATTACTTCTTTACTTTGCTCAGCGGCCAATTTAATTGCTTTATCGCATGAATCAGCTACTTTCGCATCTGGAAGCGAATAAGATTTATTCGATGTAATGACTATGTTAGTCCGACCTGGCAAGGCCTTACCAATTGATTCGTAGGTTTTTCGCCCCATGACGACCGGCTTACCTAAGGTGACCGCTTTAAAATGCTTAAGGTCTGCTGGTAGATGCCATGGCATTTTATTGTTCATACCAATTACTCTATTTTTTGCCATGGCAGCAATCATGCTAATTTTCATGCAATCTCTTTCCTAGTTAATATTTGGCACTCGAACGGGCGGATTAGGCTGAGGCTTAATTAGGTCTTTATTGTCATCAATACCTTTTAATGCTTCCGCAATTGCGCGATCAAGCTGAGGATCTATTCCTTTTGCAGTTAACTCAGTCCACTGCTCGACGACTATGTCTGGCGCAACTCCTTCATTTTCTACTTTCCATTCTCCTTGAAGATCATAAAATCCAGAGCGAGGAGCGGTGATATATCCGCCGTCAACTAAGCTAGGCACACCCCAAATACCCACTAAACCACCCCAAGTTCTTTTGCCGATTAAAGGACCTAAATTATAGTGTTTAAACATGTACGGCAACATGTCACCGCCAGAGCCAGAAACCTCATTTATCAGCATCACTTGGTTGCCCCAAATACCTGAACCTGGGCTTGTCATTGGCACAGATTGATTAAAAGGATTATTGAAAAACCCATTCAATTCTCGTCTAAGCACATCGATAATATAATTGGCAATATAGCCCCCATGATTGAATCGCTCATCAATAATAATGCCTTGTCTATCCGATTGAGAGAAGAAATACCGGTTAAAACTGGTATACCCATCCTCCGCCGTATTAGGTACCCATACATAAGCTAGCTTACCGTCAGACTTTTCATGAACGTACTTTATGTTGCTTTCAACCCAATCATTTCTTCGTAGATTGATGTCTGACGCGATAGGTTTAACAACAAACTTTTCTGGGCTTGTATCATCATTTGATTTCCCTACAGTAATAGTTATGTGTTGTCCCAACGTACCCTCAAATTGTTGATAAATATTTTTGGTGGGATCAACTTTTTTACCATTCATCGCTAAAAGGTAGTCTCCATCCTGTATCAAATGAGCTATGTGGGATAAAGGCGCTTCAGAGTTCTGAGCGGGAAAAAATGACTCTCCATCGTATATTTTACTGAAAGAAACTCCACTATCATCAATTGTGAAATCGACTCCTAACAAACCAGTTTTATTGGCGTCAATACTGGGTAGCTGACCAAATCTAGTATAGGAGTGACCTATGGCCACTTCCGCACCCATAGAGTCAAGCAAATACGTCAAGTCCGCTGGGTGGCTTATTGAACTCACCATTGGTAAATACGTTTCGTATACCTTATCCCAGTCAGCACCGTGAAAATTATCAACATACAAGTAATCACGCTGAAATCTCCATGCTTCCCTGAAAATCTGTTGCCATTCTTGTGCGAAATTAACGCGCTTTTGTAAGTTTAAAGAGACTACTTTATCGTCTGGAGAAGAGCTTCCGGATGCCGCAAACACATGCCAGTTGTTACCTTTTTTGATCAAAATAGATTCTTTGTTACTTGATATTTTGTAGTCTGAAACATTACTCGCAATCATGGTGCTGCTGCGTTTTTCTAGCTCATATCGATACAAGTCTGTTTGAGTTTTCCCAGTGCCATCTGTAAATCGGGATAAATAAAATACATTACCTGATTGGCCAGTTTGAAGGTGACTGAAATGTCCTTCTTTAGACATAATAGGCATAATGCGGGTAGTAAATGCCTGCAAACTTAAATCAATATTAACTTCATTTTCGTTGTCATTGCTTGCTTCTTTCTCTTCGTCATTTTCAGGCATCGGCTCTTCATCTAAGCGAACTGGAAGAGGCGGTTGCTCGCTATCGTTTAATAACACGTAATAAAGATGATAGGTGGGATCGAACGATATTGTGGACATATCCAACCAAGCCGCATTGGGGCCGTAATTGGTACTGGCGGCAAAATACAAATGTTTACCCCCTTGGTCCCAAGCTGGGTATCTTATCTCAGCCATGCCGTCTGTAATGTTATAGGTTTCTCTATTAGCGACAGAATAGAGTTTCAATTCTCTAAACATATTTGAGTTTTGAGTTGTGTAAGCAACCCACTTACTGTCTGGAGAAAAGCTGGCCATCAAATCAGGTTCAGGATGAGTCGTAGTGTTTTGGTCAATTATTCTGTAAGAGCTGTTGTCTGCGTTTACAATCCACAATTGTTGCTTATGATCGGTAAAGATTAGTCTAGAATCGTTTGGGGCCCACTGAAGGTCCTGATAAAAGCCCTCCTCCGCTAATTCTATTTCTTTTTGTTTGTTGCCGTATTGGTCAGATATGATTAATCGGTATTCACCCGAGCCGTCACTGAAATAAGCAATTAATTGCCCATCATGCGACCAGGCAGGAGACACTTCACGAGTGCCAGAAGTATTATTCAAGTTTCTGGCAGTTCCATGTTCTACGGGTACGGTGAATATATCGCCTCTAGCTGACAATGCGACTCGTTTAGCATTTGGAGAAAGTGCGTATGAATCGATAAATTTCGATGCGTCTACATATTGCTCACGCAACCAATAAAAGTTTGCGTCTATCTCAATGTTGATTTTGTCAGGTACGCTATCGCCTTGTTTTAAGTACAAATCGCCTAAGTATTCATAAACAAGATTATCACCATCGACAGTAAAGCTCATGATATCGAAATCGTTTGCGTCAGTAATTTGCTCCACCGAATTTGATAAAGTGTTGAACTTAAAAACGTTGGTTACTTGAGAGCGATTAGACAGAAAATAAATGGTGTTCCCAGACCAAACAGGATCAATATCGAAACTATTGTCGAAAGGTAAATCTGTTTCTTTTAAGCTAGATAAGTCTATTATTCGAAGCGCCTGGTTTTGCCCTCCTCTGTAGTTTCTCCAGCCTTTATCCCAATATCCTGGACGACGGAAAACAAGTTTATCGCCAGAATCAGAGAAAGAACCTGCATAAGCTCTATTCATGGGCAAACGACTGGGGTTACCTCCATCTACCGATACAGTATACAAACGAGCCCAGCCTCGTGGTGCGTTACTTCTAGTCGATCTAAATAGAACAGATTTGCCATCGGGTGTCCATCCTACCGCTTCATCATCACCAGGGTGGTACGTTAAACGCTTAACTTCCCCACCTGATGAGTTAACAATAAACACATCATTGCTGCCAGCGTATTGACCAGTGAAGGCGACTTGTTTGCCATCAGGAGACAACTTTGGTCCATACTCTCTACCTTGAAAGCTAGTCAGCCTCTTTGCTTCACCGCCTTGTAGTCCCACAGCCCAGATATC
Source organism: Glaciecola sp. (assembly GCA_965660815.1). GTDB lineage: Bacteria > Pseudomonadota > Gammaproteobacteria > Enterobacterales > Alteromonadaceae > Glaciecola. The sequence goes on along the minus strand of CBFIBG010000017.1, from coordinate 89,677 downwards.
ATTAGCATACGAAAATACCAATTGATTATTGCTTAAATCGGGCTCCCTTAACAATTGAGTTGCGAGTGAATGGGAGGTTACAAACAGTATGATCAAAGCAAAACTGAATTTCATGTATTGAGTTTGGTGCAAGCGAATTTGCATGATGAAACCCTTATTCTTGTTATTATTCAACGTTATAAAACTATAAACAAAATGGATACTAAAACCTAAGGTTAAGCTTTATCACAATTTGAGTCCACATTTCTTTGACAAAAATAACCTCTAAAGTGTCTTACAACCATCTTTTTTAGTCGTTTAATTATCAAACAGGTTGCGTTTGATTTTTCACCTGTTCTAGATTAATTTAATTAGGTTACCATCGTAAATGAGAGGTGCTGATAAGTGTTAGATTGGGCTAAGATTACTTCTGATATTGAATACGCCATGACTTTAGACGGAAGCGATTTGACATCATTTATAGAATCACTTCCTGAAACCCGCGAATCGGATGAAATAGCTCGTTTGCTTGAACGTATAAAGCCTCGAACCGATTTTCTAGCAACCTCTGCGAGCGAGGGTGCAAACGAGTCTGAGTTGCTTGAAGTTGGCACTCGGCTAGACGCGTGGAGAATTGATGAACTTATTGGAATCGGAGGCATGGGTTTTGTGTATCAAGCCTCTAGAGCAGATGGCCTATACCAACAAACTGTCGCCTTAAAGATAATTCAAGGACTTTCTCTAAGCCGTGCCACTATGTTTGAAAATGAACGCCAGCGATTGGCTTCCCTGAATCACAAGGGGATTGCTGGCATCATTGATGGAGGTAGCACGCATGATGGAAGACCATATATGGTTATGGAATTTATTGATGGTGTACCCATAAATCAGTACGCATTAAATGCGAACTCTACTCAAAAACACAAGCTTGAATTGTTTAAACAAGTATGTGAAGCGGTCGAGTACGCGCACGCAAATTTAATTCTTCACAAAGATATAAAATCAGACAATGTGTTAGTAGCAAAAGATGGTTCGCCCCGCCTGATAGACTTCGGTATTGCAAGCAGCATTGAAAATACTGAAGGTGTCAGCAACGCACTAAGCTTGGCAACGGCTTCACCGGAACAACTAAAAGGCGAACCGATTTCCGTTCAGACCGATGTTTTTGGGCTTGGGGTTTTACTGTATGAGATGTTGACTGCAAAACGACCCATTCGTCAAAGTAATGGTGGTATGGAAGTCTCTTCACAAGACAAAGAATTACTTTCGCACGATTTGACATCGATCATATGCAAAGCATTAGCGTTTGACCCTAAACAAAGGTATGCGTCAGCAACCGCAATGAGCGAAGATATATCTGCATATATAGATAAAAGGCCTGTAACTGCAAGAAAAGGGAACTGGCGCTATAAGGCAAACAAATTTTTACAAAGATATCCGCTTTCTAGTGCTTTAGCGACGACTGCTTTTTTAGCACTAACAATCGGTTTATCAAGTAGCTTGAAATTTGCTAACGATGCGACTGCTCAGGCAACTCGAGCTGAACTTGCACTGGAAAAAGCCAATTGGCAATTTGGTCGAATCGAGGCAACGCTTGCCGCTCAGCAAGCCTATTCTGATGTGTTAATGAGAGCGTTTGGTGGTGAAGAAGATGTCGAGCGCTTGAGTAAACTCTTGATGCAAAGGTGGGAACAAGCTTTTGCAGAAAAAGAATCTGACTCGAAAACAGCGGCTGCATTAAGTTATGCTATAGGCAGAAACTTTTATTTCCGAGGAGATACAGCAGCCGCTTTAAGCATTTTCGATCCGTGGATGAAAGAAAAATTTGGTCCTGAGCAATTAGTATCGTTAGGGGAAGAAGTGTATGCCATGATGCTTTCTGATGCTGGACGCTTTGAAGAATCTATAGAAATATTTAGGCGACTTGTTTCCTTCTTTGGAGACGGGTCTCAGACTAGCGAAGCTGATGCTTCTAATTATGCAAATCGACTAGCCAGGGCAACACGTGCGCCAGATGATATAGCTCGGTCAGTTAAACTTCTTGAACGTAGGCTAGAATCTCTTGACGACCCTTTCGAACGACTATTTAGCTACAGCCAACTCGCCGGCATGCGAACGTTAGAGAAAAATTTTGAAGACGCAACTTATGCATATGGACAGACGGTTCGCATTATGGAAGAAAATCCAGCTTACGCCATTTATGGTCGTGACATTGCAAGATTTAACTACGCAAGTATCACGCTTGCTTGGAAACAAGATTTGCGAAAAGCCAAAGAACTTATCACTTCAATTTTTGAAGAAGATGTGCCTCTAAAGGGAGAGAGCATACAGAAAGCCAGAGCCCATATGCTAAACGCTTTGATTTACTCTTTAGAACAAAAGCATGATAAAGCAATTGAACACATGCAAGAATCTTTAGCCTTATTCGAGCGTTTCGGCGGTATTAATAGTGATATTCTTCTCGTTGCAAAAGGCGTTTATGCATACATTCGCCAACAATCTGCGCACACCGATGACGCTAAATTTATTTTAAATCAAGCGCAAAATGCTGCAGTAACTAATGGCGCGAATCAGAGAACATTAGACAGTTTAAAGCTTATAGACATTTATCTGAGAAGCACTACCGAAGAGGCAAGTAAAGAGGAGCTGGAATGGTTACAACAAGACACTTTACACACAGACGTCAGCGCCAATTTGGTGATATTCTTTTTTTATAGACAATTGGAAATGAAAGGGCTAGCGCCTGCATTTTGGCAAACGTAATGAAAATGTAAGTTGATAGCTATTTGGTCAGCATTAAGCCATCTTTTTTGCTAACCACGCGCGCGCGATTTGCCAATCTCGCCTAACTGTTCGCTCTGAGATCCCGAGAGCTAAAGCAGTTTCTGCTTCAGACATAGCTGCAAAATACCGAGCGTCCACAATAACTAACAATCGAGGCTGTTTCTCTTCAAGTTTCTTTAGTAAATTATCCAATATAACTATTTGCTCAGGCGTCTCATTAAACTCAGGCAGAAACTCTGATTGCTCATCGTAAGAAACATCAATATTTGACCCCCCTCTTTTAAGGGCAAGGTTTTTTCGGGCATGATCAACCACCACTTGCCTTATAGCTAGGCTTGCCGTTCTGATAAATTGCTCTTGCGATTGCCATACGGTTTTACCACTTAATTTGATAAAACTTTCATGCAGAATATCTTCGGTCATCATAGTGTCGCGGAACCCCGCTCTGCGTCGATTAGCGCGAGCAAGACCCAGTAAAACGTCATAAGAATCGTTGATAAATCCATGAGCTATAGCTCGTTCTTCTTCAGAATATCCAGCATATTTCAACATAACGGCTTCATTGCGCGGCATAAAAACTCACATACTCTAAAAAAAATGTCCGGATTCTTGAATAGTTTTCGTTATTGATACTAGCGTTCGAATGAAATGGATGCAAATAGAGAAAATGGAGGGGGTTGATGGAAAATCAGTTTAATCAAGAAAGCATAGAGTCATCAGGCCTTGTGAATAGGCTGTTCAATGGCTTGTTGAACTATCCAAAAATCGTCATTGCCTGTTGTTTGTTATTTATTTTGGCCATATCAACTGGTTTGAGCAAAGTTACAAAAGACCCGTCTGTAGATGCATTTGTTCCAACCAATCATCCTGCAGCAGTCAATAGAGAACTTGCAAAAACAATATTTGGTTTAGAAGATCCAGTTATTATTGGGCTCGAAGCGCCCCTTGGTGAAACTATCCTTACCCCAGAGCGCCTGCAAATACTCTCCTTAGTTGATGAAAGGATGAGAGAAATTGAAGGTGTAAAGAAAAACGACGTCATCAGTCTTGCAAGTCAAAATGCAATTTTAGGCAACAACGGAGACTTACTCGTCGAACCAATCATTCCTAGAGGCTTAATATCTCGCTCTGATATTGACGCCATTCATCAGCGAATCGACGCTATGCCAATGTTAACTGGCTTGTTAATTTCTAACAGCCACAGAATGGTTACTGTTATTGTGCCTGTTGAAGATCCTAATCATGCCTATCAAACGGTAGAGCAAATAAAAGAAGAAACTCATTATCTCGCTAGTGAGTTTTTTGACGTAAGGGTAGCAGGTGTCGCAACTATGAATGCACGCCTTGCCAACATGGTAAATTCAGACACTAGAATATTAGTACCAGTCGCTTTAGTCACGGTTCTGTTGATATTAATATTTGCGTTGTCAAACGCATCAGCTTCAGCAGGGCCATTACTCGTTGTAGCCGGTTCTGCAGCCATAGCTATTGGCTTAATGGGGCATTTCGACGCCAAGTACTATTTAATCACTACTGCTCTACCTGTGGTGATTATGGCAATAGCAGTCGCCGATTCTTTGCATTTATGTTCTTACTATTTTAATCATCGCAAAAAACATCCTAGTAAGACCTCGAAAGAGTCAGTCATGTATGCCATCCAAATGTCGTGGTTACCGATTACTTTGACCAGTATCACGACCATAGCGGCGTTTATCGGTTTGTCTTTTGGTGCCGCTATGAAACCCATCAGTGAATTTGGCTATTTTGCAGCAGTTGGTGTAGCTGCTGCTTGGTTATTCAGTCTAACGTTATTGCCTGCCTTTTTAACAGTTACGAAACTCACTCCAAACCTTAGCCAGGCTAGTAAAAAAGGTTATTTAGATCAAATCGAAGAACGCATTTTCACCTTCACAAAATGGGTATTTTTAAGACCCATTACCGCTTTAATCTTATTGGCTTGCTTAAGCGGTGTGTTATTTATTTTCGCTTTACAAGCTAATTTTGATTATGAGCGGCCGCTTTATTTTGCTGACGGCGACCCAGTAAAAAAGGCTGATAATTCCATAAATCACCATTTAGGTGGGATCAATTTTTTAGATGTCGTCGTATCTTCCACAGAGCCAAGTGGGCTCATGACCCCTTCTTCCTTAAAAAGTATCCAAGCACTTAGGGAAGACATCCAAGCATTGCCATATGTAACAAAAGTCAGTGGCATTGATGAATATATATCTTTGATGCACAAAGTGTTAAACGATTCTGAAGAGCTTAAGTTACCTACTAAAGATAGAGCACCCGCTCAATACATGTTTTTGTATGAAGCATCCGCCCCTCCAGAAGATTTCAAACAGGAAATTGATTTTAATCATCAAATAGCTCTCATTCGTGCCCAGTTGACTACCGACAGTTATTCAAAAACGCTCCCGACGTTGCATCAATTAGAAGCGCTAACGGCTAAATGGATTCAAATATCAGGCCTTCAAGCCGACGTGAGTGGAAGAGTCGCAGTGAATAATGGCTGGATGACTGAACTGGCTAACAATCATTTCCGAGGAATAGGATTAGCATTTTCGTTTGTTTTTCTGTGTACTGTTTTGATGTTTCGATCATTAAAACTCGCTCTACTTGCTTCAGTGCCTGTTCTAATTGGAGTGATTTGCGTCTACGCGACGATGGGATTATTAGACATAGACATTGCGCCAGCAACTTCAATGACAACTGCAATCGCGACTGGTTTAGGGATTGATTTTGGCATTCACCTTATCGCTCATATCAAAAAACAAACTCAGGCAGGTGAACATGGTATCAAGCTATTTGAAGGAAACTATACCTTAGTTACCAAAGCTTGCTTTTACTCGGCAATCGCTTTAGGCACAGCACTGGCCGTGATATGTATTTCATCAGCTCCACCACTGCGTTGGTTCGGATTATTAGTATCTGTAGGCGCCTTCGGTTCTTTACTTGGCGCGTTATTTGTAGTGCCCGCAATCTGTTCCATTAGTGAGAGTATAAAAGCAAAAAGGAGACATGCACATGCCGTATAAAACAACGTATTTAGTATTTGTGTTCTTAATATTCTTAATTTCACTTTGTCACACCGCTGATGCTTACGAGGAAAGTCAAGCAAACGAGATAGCAAAGATTATAGCTAATAGAAAAGCTAACGAGGGTCGTGTAGGAGAGATGCACTTTTTATTGATAAACAGTGCAAAAAAAGTCAGGAAAAGACAAGCCTTGATGATTCACTCTGATTCTGACTCAACAGAACGTATAGCGATTTTTTTTGAGCGTCCTGCCAGTATTTCTGACACCGCATTTTTAAGTTTTAATCATAAAAATAAAGAAGATGAAAATTGGTTATATTTACCTGCAACAGAAAGAATCCGAAGATTACCTGCGTCTGATAGGGGCGATTATTTTTTAGGAACAGACTTAACCTATGGCGATATACAAGATAACTTTAAATTCAATCTGAACGACTGGGAGTTTTCGCTTTTAATAGACTCATGCACTGAGTTCGATAACACTCCTAAACTTTTTGGCAAAGCAAAATCAGAAAAAATAAGAGAAGAGACTGGCTACCAAAGTTTTACTGCGTGCGTCGATTTAGAAACAGCTTTTCCAATTTGGATAGAATATACGGATAAAGACGGTGACCCTCTTAAAGTGGTTCAGGTATCACAAATTGACATAATCGGAGATGCACATACGGCGATTGAGTTTTCGGTTGAAAATCTACAAACGGGCCATCAAACGCATGTGCAATTTAAAAACATGAGATATGTTCCAACATTGCATACAGATATATTTGAACCTGATTCGCTGGCATTTGGAGTGCCTAACCTCAATGAATAATATGTTGAAAACTTCACTCGTCTTCTGTTTATGCGCAGTGATGATCGGAAATGCCGATGCACGAAAATTATCCACTAACTTTACTTCTAGCACTAAACTGGCTGCGGGTGACGCTGCATCAAATTCAGATATGTTGAATGTTAATTTAATTCCAGAATTCAGATATAAATTTAATCATCGGTGGCAGGCTAATATCAGTATGAGGTTTGAGTACTTCACTGGTGATATTAAAGGAGGCACACAAGACACATTTGATGATCATTCCAAAAGGTGGGAACTAGGTGAACACTTTTTCTCCGAATTTGAAGACGCTACCATCCAATATAGGAATCGTTCTACCCGAGTTACTTTTGGTAAGCAGACATTTGCTTGGGGAGTATTAGATGGATTGCAAGTGACTGATAGGTTAGATGCGTCGCGAAAAAGGGAGTCTGTCTTTACTACAAATCGCCCAGATAGAATCTCGCGTTGGAGTGTAAGGACCGAGTTTAGGTCTGGCAAACTTCGTTGGGATCTTGCTTTGATCACTGATAACACGGCTGACCAGCTTGCATTGACAAAAAGCACTTATGAAGTAAAAGCAAGAAGATTTCGCGCAGGGTTTACAGAGGCGGTTTCAATAGATAATTTAGCCGTGGAATTGAGCAACAAACCCACCTTTGGAGTTAAAGTGTCAAAGCGCACACGACTGGGAGATTTATCCTTTTTATCCATACATGGGCCAGATACCGAACCTGTTTTTAGTCTTGGCGAGTCGGCTATATCCTTAAATTACAAACCTCGCACTCTAATTGGAACCACGTGGCAGACATCAGAAAATGCGAGAGTTTGGAGAATCGAGGTTGCGCATATACTTGATCAACCAATTAACGTTGAAAATCTAACCCCAAAAGTGGATAAAAGAGGCAGATGGCTAGCAGGTGTTGGCATGGATTGGGATTTGCCAAAAAGTACTTTTTTAAACGCCCAGATTGGTATTGATCATGTCCAAGGCGACAATTTAATTCGCCCTAATACAGATGTGATCTACACCTTGAAAATACAGCGAAGGTTTATGAACGACCGACTTAAATTAGCCTCGGAGTTACTCGGCAGTTTAGAAGGAGATGGTACTTTGAGACCTTCAATTGAATGGCAAGTGACCGATGCTTTATTTATTTTAGGTGGTCTTGATCTAGTATGGGGTACCAACAACGAACTGTTTGGGCAATTCTCAGATAGGGATAGAATGTGGCTGGAACTCAAATGGTTCTTATAACCCGCCAGTGAGACAAATTAACTGTGATTAACAGGTTTTCTTGGTTAAATTTAATCGTGATATTTGTTTTTAAAACCACTTCAAAGCAAATCAAAACATTATTTTAAATGTTTAAAAATTAGAAAAAACCATCGACGAAGTGAACAATGACGATTGGCGGTAAGTAAAAGAAACTAGATTTTAACTCACGCCTTACCATTAATATGCTTAACATGAACTTTAAACACGTTTTTTTCTCCATCAGTTTTTCAATAGTTGTAGTCCTATTGGTCGCATGTGACAAAAATAACGCGCTTGATAGTGATGTGCCTAGTTATCTTGATCCTAAAACAACAGTAGCGCCTTATGTTGCCTGTTTTGATTCACAGAGTATACCACTTGTAAGCGTCCATCGAGGCGGTCCACTGCCTGGCTTACCTGAAAATGCGCTGGAGTCGCTTCAAGCTGCTACTGCTTATGGTCCAATGTTACTTGAAGTGGATGTGAGAGAAACCGCAGATGGTGAATTAGTTTTATTGCATGACAGCAATCTCGAGCGCACAACAAATTCATCGGGCAAGCTATCTGACTATACTTGGGAACAGCTTGAGGCCGTTAAACTTAAGGACAATGATGGCGCGTTAACTGACTTTTCGGTCCCGAGACTAGATGAGGTTTTGGCCTGGGCTGATAACAAAGCGATCATTCAATTAGACGTAAAGCGAGGTGTTGATTATAAACAAGTGGCTAACGCAGTGGTTGAAGCTGATGCAGTTGATTCGGTGTTGATCATAGCTTATCGTATCGAAGACGCGGTAAATGCTTTACAGGTGAATAAAGATTTAAGTTTTTCAATCTCAATTAATGATCTTTCAGATTTAAACGCCTTAGATAAAGCCGGTATTCCTAGGAACCAGATTGTTGCATGGACTGGAGTAGTAAGAGACATGGATAAGCCCATATGGTCTCAACTTCAAGAACTTAATATACCAACCGCTGCTGGCGCGTTTTGGGATCTGGAAGCTAAGATAATTCAAACTGGTAACACACAACTATATTTAACGCTTGCGAAAAATCACGTAGATGTAATTGGGTCTGATCATTATAAAATGGCTTTTGACACATTGACTGAAAGAAAGCTTATTGATAATGCGATACAAGCGTGCGAAGGAATATAAAAATGATAAAAAAAATCCCTCGAGATAATGTAAACAATACTTCTAAAGACATTATTTCTGCGCGATATGATGTTATAGAAGATAAAATAGGCGAAAAGCTACAACACATTAAAACCTATTCAATTGCTCCTGAATCCACCGTGGGCAACATTGAAAACTTCATAGGAGTTGCACAAGTCCCGATCGGATTAGCTGGGCCTTTGACAGTAAATGGTGAACACGCAAACGGGCAGTTCTACATACCAATGGCCACAACAGAAGGCACTCTGGTCGCCAGTTATAATAGAGGGATGCGCCTGTTGAATGAATCTGGAGGTGTAACGGTTTCAGTAGTGGACGATGCCATGCAAAGAGCGCCTGTTTTCGTTTTTGAAAATGCTAGAGATGCTAGAGAATTTGGTACGTGGGTAAATTTAAATTTTGATTCTATTAAATCCGTCGCAGAGTCCACCACTAGCCAAGGAAAGTTGAGAAATATAGAACAATATGCCGCGGCTAAGATGCTGTATTTAAGGTTTAACTTCACCACTGGTGATGCTGCTGGCCAAAATATGGTAGGTAAAGCAACCTTTGTGGCATGTGAATGGATAATGAAACAGCAAACATCTGCCCTTCGATATGTGCTGTCGGGTTCTATGGACACCGATAAAAAACATTCCCAACTAAATACTTTGCACTCCCGCGGCAAGCGAGTAATCGCAGAGGCGACGATATCCGCACAGGCACTAACATCGATAATGGGCGTATCTCCAGAGGTGCTATACAAGCATAGAGCGATTGCCCAGGTGGGAGGCTTTATGGCCGGCACTTCAAATACCGGCGCTCACTCTGCCAATGGCATTACCGCATTGTTTATCGCCACCGGCCAAGATGTTGCAAATGTGTCTGAGTCGTCATCCGCTATTACCTATGCCGACATTGACAATGACGGTAATTATTACATTTCAATTACCCTACCTTCTTTGATTGTCGCGACGTTTGGCGGTGGCACAGGACTGGCTACGCAACAAGAATGTTTAAAGATGCTAGGCTGTAATGGAACTGGCAAGGCCAAAAAGCTCGCCGAGATCATTGGAGGCGTTGTTTTGGCTGGAGAGCTTTCATTAAGCAGCGCTGTATTAGCTGGTGACTGGGTAAGTAGCCATGATGAACTTGGAAGAAACCGGACTTAAAAAGTATCGCACACTATGGAATGCCTTATTGAGTAAGCATAACAAACGCATACCGTGATTCAAGGTCAAAGCAAATCTAACCAAAAACATTGGGAAAACGAAGAACTACTTATCCTTTTAATGTAGTCATTTAAAACGTTAGCAGTCGCTTACACCCTTATCATAAGTGAAACTTCGAGACTAATTGGTCAAGGCCTGCTGCTTGGCTTTGCATGCTTTCTGAGGCAGCGGCAGCCTGTTCGACCATTGCGGCATTCTGTTGAGTCATATTATCCATTTCATTGATATTTTTCGACACTTCATTGACAACCGATGTTTGTGACTGTGAAGATTCATCGATTTGTGAAATGATGGTATTTAAATTTTCAATGGCAGTTACAATCTGACTCATGGTTTGACCCGAATTCATCACAATTTTATTACCATCTTCAATTTGGCTCACGGAATCTGAAATTAATTGCTTAATATCTTTTGCTGCATTAGCAGACCTTTGCGCTAATGTTCTTACTTCGGATGCAACTACTGCAAAACCTCTTCCCTGCTCGCCCGCTCTGGCGGCTTCTACTGCTGCGTTAAGTGCCAAAATATTAGTTTGAAAAGCAATCCCATCAATCACTCCAATTATATCTGATATTTTACGAGCAGAAGCAGTAATTGCCGCCATCTTGGTAATGACGTTTTCTATCATCTCTCCTCCGCTTTGTGCCACAGAAGACGCATCGCTGGCCAAAGTGTTAGCCTGATTTGCATGAGATGAATTAGCATTAATGGCGTCAACCAACCTTTCTATTATAGTGGCTGTGTGTTGCAAACTGGAGGCTTGTTGTTCAGTTCTTACAGACAGGTCAGAGTTCGCTTGGGCAATTTCTTCGGCAGAGCTATTGGTAGAAGAAGCCGCATCGCTAATATTAGAAATCATCTCTTTAAGATGTTCGACGAATTGATTCATTACCACAGATAGTTGATAAAACTCGCTATCTTTAGACAAATTCAACGATGCACTTAAATTACCCGAACTCAGCTTAGTTAGAATTGACTCAAACTCGCTAAACATAACTCTGCGTTCGGTAATATTGACCGCATATTTAACAACCTTAAAAGGTCTACCTTGGCTGTCTGGGATAGGATTGTAGGAAGCCTGTAACCACAATGTCGAGCCGTCTTTTGCTACGCGCTCTATCTCGTCAACAAAACTGCTTCCAGCATTTAGATTGTCCCACAGCTTTTGATATTTTTCAGAACTCGCCAGTTCAGGCTTTACAAAAATTCTATGGTGTTTTCCGACAATTTCATCTAAAGAATAACCAGTGGTTGCTAAGAATGCGTCGTTAGCCGTTAAAATATTACCTTGCATATCAAACTCTATATGCGCTTGAGCTTGTCTAATGGCTTTAATTTGTCCTATATAATCATTATTTAGTAGTTTTTGCGACGTAATATCCGTACCAAACATGACGACTTTAAAAACGTTCCCATGATCGTCTAGCACTGGATTATAAATGGCTGAAAGCCATATCTCGCTACCGTCTTTTTTTATAGATCTCAACTCTTTCCCAACGAAAGTTCCTTTTTTGAGCGTCTGCCAAGTTGACTGAGTTTCAGAAAGTAGATGAGGTTCCTTAGGTACCATTATATCGTGATTTTTGCCAACGACATCGTCCATTGAGTAGCCTAGGATGGTTAAAAAGTTGCTGTTTGCTTTCAAGATAGTGCCGTCCATAGAAAACTCAATGGAAGCTCTAGAACGATCAATGGCGTTGATTACGCCCTGATTATTCTTGATATCTGAGAGATCATTCCACTGTAATACAAATCCAATCGTTGCTTTTTCACTATTAAAGATTGGGCAGGTAACAATATGAATGCATATTCCTGGTTTTTCGAATTTAAAAGGACTAGACCCTGTTGAGCTTTGTATGACGCTGGACAGAGAGCTTATCGTACTTGTGACAATATCGGGTCCGGATATTTCTGGGAAAACGGCGCCAATTCGATTTTGGCTAGATTTTGTATAGTGATTCATAGCCCTATTTGCAGCTAATATCAAACCTTGCTTATTGACTATTATTGAAGGTGTAAGGTTATTCTCAAAGAAGACTGTCGCCTGCTCGAGTAATAATTCATCGTTTGACATATGCGTCGTCGATTTTTCATTTTGTGGTTTTTTTGGTTTAAATATGCGCATTATATCCATTAATAATCACCATAGCCGATTTAAAATAAGGGAAGAACAATAAAGAAGAAACTTGTCTCATCTTATGTATCGACTCAATAATGAATTTATTAATGGTTAAAATTGTTAACGGAATGGAAAAAAGAATGCTTAAAAAGAGCGTAGGTGACAAACCTTTCCTGTATTAAGGGGATAAAGGAAAAGTTTGTTTTCCCTATAAAAGCAATAAAACATTCCGCAAAAACCAGACTGGCAAATAGTGTGTTATTCAGTGTCACCCAAATATTTTTCTTTTATCTGGGTCCAGTTTTCACTTTCAATCTGCACCAGTAATTGCGTATTAATTGCTTCTCGAATTGGACTGTTGGTTGGCAATCCAAACGCATAGTCTTGCCGCTCGATATTTCCAGGTACCAAGTGGATGTGGCTGGAATTGCTTTGCTTAATTAAGTACTGCAAAATCGGCTTGTCGTATACAACCGCATTGGCCTTTCCTCTGTCTAATTGAATCAACCCATCGTCAAGAGAGTTCACGTGTCGATATCTGATTTTTTGTTGATTTAAAAATACCGCGCTGGCCGTATCGTCAATAGATAAGACATTGGCGTTGTACAAATCATCAACGCTTTCGATGTCAGCCGCTAGTTTATCTACAGTTAGACTTGATGCGATGGCCGCGGTAAATGAACTGATGATGATTATACCCGCAAACATCCAAATTAGACCTACAATGCGTCCAGCTAACGTAACAGGCGCTTTGTCTCCATAACCCACAGTAGTCATAGTGACCGCAGCCCACCAGAATCCAGAACCAATGCCTTGAGCTTCTGTACCACCAAACATGTCTGAGTTTTGTTTGCGCTCAAATACCCATAACACCAGACCCACTGCTAATAAGAGTAACGACAAGCCTCCTAATACGACTATAAATTCCCATGAAAAAAAACGAAATATCATACTAACCCAGCTCGACTCTTTTGAAGTGGTAGCTATCGCCAGTCCAGTCGAATAAAAAGGATGTGAAAAATCAACTAATTCTTCGCGTTGTGAAGTCACAGTTAATGCAGCAACAGACACGTCAAACTCAGCATTTTTAAGCCCGCTTAATAATTGAGGAAGATCGGCTTCTTGATATTCAAATTGCCACTGGTTAGTCTCAGCAATTGCTTCCCATAACTCTATTGATATTCCGCTATACTCGCCATCGTCCTCTTTAATTACAAACGGCGGTGCCTCTTTTACTCCAACCACTAATTGACCATTAATATTTTGCTGGGCGACAGCAGCTTGACAAAATAACGTCGTTACAATTAACCAAAAACTTATTGCAGATATACTTAGATATGAGAATTTCATGACACTCCTTTTGTACAGTGATTTAAGCCTCTTTGTTGTTTGTTCTAATTTGACATGTATTGGGCTCAATACCAATTATAGAACATCTGTGTCAACACGCTCAAAAACCAGAGAAAAGCGTGCGCCCCCGAGCGCTGAACTTGACACCTCACATTGCCCGCCATGCCATTGCATGATCCTTTTTACAATTGCCAAACCCAATCCACTATTCGATGCCTGTGAGCAATCAATTTCAGTTCTTGAGTGATGAACTGCGTAAAAAGGATCAAAGATTTTCTCATAGTGAATGGGATCGAGTCCGATTCCATCGTCATCTACATGAATCTTTACATCGGTGTTTTCCGCTTCAATACATACAGACACAGAATCCTGCGCATACCGAGTTGCATTGCTAATGAGATTATCTAAAGCTCTTGCGATAAGTTGCGGGTCTGCTATTAAGTCCACTTGACTTCCCTGCACTTCTATATGTTTCCCTGTATTCTTCTTAAATATATCGGCTCTTGAGGCGCATAAATCCAAAAGAGGAATACACTCCATGTGAAGCTCAGGAGATTGAATATTCAACTTAGTGTAGTCCAGCATTTCTTGAACTAGGTGGTCTATTTCGTCGATGTCTTGGTGAATGGCTTGTAACTTATCTTCATCCAGGTGTTGAGACTCTGCCAAAGCAAACTTCAATCTTGCTAAAGGCGTTTTAAATTCGTGAGTGATTGCGCTGGTCAACTCTCGCTGTGTTTTTACTAAGGTTGAAACATTAAACCTTAGCTCTCTCAAGGACTGAGCGATTCCTAGAAGAGGAGAGCTTGGTGAAAAAGTGGGTATATCAAAGCTGCCATCATTGTTTACCTGTTTAGTAGCATCTATAAGTTGGCTTAAATCTCTGTATAGAGGATAAATCCAGATTGCTATCAGTCCTGCTAGCAAAACAAAGAACAAACTAGAATACAACCACCAGCTAGAGCCAGAATAAGCTTGATCTTTAAACTCAACCGACAAAACTTGATTATTATTAAGGGGGACTATCAGTCGCCATACTTCATTATCAAAGCTCGAGATGACATTGCGATTGTCTAATTGTTTTGAAATTTGTTCACTAGTTGCTAACGTAGAAATATGTTGTTCAACAAATTGAATGTTGCCTTGTTTTAGAAGCGCCTTTAACTCAGTCGGCTGATTTTGCCTGCTTTTAATTAGATTAAGCCAGCCCTGTTGGACATCAGACAAACTAGCTTTAGTTGAAAAAACAAGGCTTTCAAGCCCTGTGGTGAGTAAGACTAAACTTAAGACAATAAAAAAGTAAAGACTGAAAAATAAACGTCCCAAGCCTATTCATCCCAAGCATCAGCTACAAAGAAAAACCCTTTTCCCCATATAGTTTTTATTCTATAAGGTTTTTGTGCATTGTCATTAAGCTTTTTCCTGATCCTTGAAATACGAACATCAGCACTGCGATCTAGACCGTCATATTCTCTTCCAATCAAGTTAGTATAAATCAAATCTCTGTGCACGACATTGCCCGCATTTTCTGCAAGCATCCAGAGTAAGTCAAATTCATGACTGGTAAATTCAATTTGTTCATCATTCAGTGTTACGCTTCTAGAAGGTTGATCAATAATTAAGTTACCGAAAGAAAGACTTCGGGATTTGGTCGCTTCAGTTAAACGATTATGCCGCCTCAATAAAGCTTGTAATCTAGCCAACAGAACCCTAGGTTGCACGGGCTTGATGACGTAGTCATCAGCGCCAATCTCAAGACCCAAAATCTGATCTATAGCGTCATTTTTTGCAGTCATAAACAATATTGGATTTGAGTAAAACTGCCGAACTTTCTTACACAAGGCAAACCCATCTTCGCCTGGTAACATGATATCCAAAATCACAATATCAATGGACTTCTGTTGTAAGGTGGTGATGAGTTTTCGCCCACTCTCAAGGGCAATAACGTTAAACCCATTAGCACTAAGAAACTGTGAAACTAGCTCTCTTAATCGCTTATCGTCCTCAACTAAGACCAAACTATTTTCTTTAGTCATCTAAAAAATATTCCATGGCAGTTTCACTCTTCGTCGTTTTCTCTGAGCCTGCAAAATAGTTAGCTCAACTTCTGCACTGTCTACAATAGACTGTTGGTTATCTAACAAGGTAAAGGTTAACGTTCTGTCTATTTTTCTTCTAACAACGATGGTTCTCATAGAAGGTAAAAAGCAGCCAATCTTTTCTTCGCCTTCAAATATGCAGTACTCTGTTGCAACTTCATTCTCAAGGGTAAAAATAAGGTTGGTTTCGCAGAATTCGTCGGCATTTGTAACTAGGCACTCGTTAGGCTCTACTGTCCAAACCGAAGCTTCAGTAGCGCGACTAAAGATAATAATGAATCCTAACAATAGTAATTTCTTCATTTTTGTCGCCCCTAAAACCTGTAAACCACGCCACTAAAAAAACTAGTGACATGCTTATCTTTGACCAAAGGGCTTTCATACATCGAATCGTGAAGTCTTGTTACTTCTACTCTAACCAAGAATTGCCATGTTTCTGAAAGCGGATATAAAGCACTTGTAGAAAAGTTATACTGCCAACCTCCATCTGCTGTGTAGGTATTAGTTTGAAATTCAGTGTCCTGCTCAGAAATACCATAATAGTAGTTAATTAAATCTTCATTTTTATAAGTGGCGCCAAAGCTGGATGCTAAACGCCAATTCGAAACACTCCAAGGAACAATAACGTTTAATCCGGCATAAAAGCCATTGTGAACACTGGAAACATCTGCTGCATAAAAAACCGCTAATCTGTAATTGTCCTGATAGTATTGCCACCGCAAGCCAGCATCTACAGCCCAATCTCTTTTGACTACATCATCTACTGAAATTTCTCTATCTATAGGCTTTTCGACTGGCTTGCTAGGGTCTCCTGGATCCCCAGGAAGAGGAGCAGGAGTATCGACTGCATTGGCAGGTATGCTTAGAAGAATGTTGTCGGGATGCCACAAACTGAAAAAAGCTCTTTCGGTGTTTGGCTTTAAATAGGTTTCGAGACTAAATGCTTCTTCGTATAAAAATTGATAGCCTATTTCGAAATTATCAAAATAAAATGCGTCACTGTAATAAGCGATATCTGGCATTATTATCAGCGGTAAGTTATCGCCGCCAACCAGCGGATTGCTTCTTGCCCCTAAGCCTAAAGCGACACCAAATTCCCACGAGCCAACCTCCACACACGATTCTTCCGCGCATAAGCCAAGTTCATCATTAGATGCTTGCGAAATTGAAAACACTAGCGCCAAAACTATCGCTAACAGACATTTATTGTTCATACGTCACTCTTTCCCTAATCGTACATTAGACTAACAAATGGACGTAAAGCAAGCATTAGGTATTTACAATTGTTCACAAAAAATCGCAACTTTGATAGTTTTTACTTGCACAGAAAGAGTTTGTTGATAATGTCGGGGACATAAATGGAGGATAGTGATGACAATTTCAAATTACTTTGAAAGCAAGCGTAATAAGTATAAATTGAGTTGTGCTGTTATTATTTCAACGAACTTTCTTTACACACTACACGTAAAAACGGGCATTGGTTTATACCCGTTTTTAATTTTAGGAAGTTTGACATTTTAATAAGGTTAATGCGCTTACAACTCGATGGCTATATCGACTCGCAGTATTAATTTTTGGCTAAGCCACGCAGAACGTAATGTAAGATCCCACCATTGAAGTAATATTCCCATTCACTATTAGTATCTATTCTTACGTCAACAGAGAATGATTTTTGGTTACCGTCAGGGTCAGTTGCTGTAACTTTCAATGACTCAGGCTTATCTTTTACAGACTCGAAATCAAAGAACTCATTACCTTCAAGTCCAAGGCTTTTGGTATTTTCACCGTCTAAAAATTGCAATGGAAGCACGCCAAAACCCACTAAGTTTGATCTGTGTATCCGTTCATAACTCTCTGCAATGACCGCTTTAATACCCAGCAATTTTGTGCCTTTGGCCGCCCAATCCCGTGACGAACCAGTTCCATACTCCTTACCTGCAAGAACAATTAATGGAGTGCCACTGTTTTGGTATTTCATGGCAGCGTCATAAACACTCATCACCCTATTTTCGGGCAAGTAGGCGGTAAACCCGCCCTCTGTGTCTGGGGCAAGCTGATTGCGTAAGCGAATATTAGCAAAAGTACCACGCATCATAACTTCGTGATTGCCTCGACGCGAGCCTAGACTATTAAAGTTTTTTTCGGTCACTCCCTGTTTTAACAAATACTCCCCAGCTGCGCTATCTAATTGTATTGCCCCTGCTGGTGAAATATGATCAGTGGTTATTGAGTCACCTACTTTAATTAAGCACCTAGCTTGTTCAATCTCCTCTGTTGTAGAGATTTCGTTAGTCATTCCCTCAAAAAACGGCGGGTTTTTTACATATGTCGACTCCGGCCAAGTATAAGTTTTCCCCTCCGCAACGGGCAGCGAGCGCCATTGCTCTGTGCCATCAAACACACTTTCATATCGACTCTTAAACATTTCTGGAGAGAGCGTTTTGGCAACTAACTCCATAATTTCTTGTTGAGATGGCCAGATATGTTTGAGAAATATATCGTTGCCATCCTTATCGCGCCCCAAAGGTTCTTTAAACAGGTCTTTTGTCATACTCCCAGCTAATGCATAGGCAACGACGAGTGGTGGTGAAGCAAGATAATTAGCCCTAACATCTTGGTGGATCCTACCTTCAAAATTTCGATTACCCGAGAGCACCGAGCAAACCGTTAGATTGCCTTGTTTAATGGCATCGCTTATTTCCTTAGGCAATGGCCCAGAATTACCAATACAAGTGGTGCAACCAAACCCAACAACATCAAAACCAATAGTTTCTAAGTCATCCAATACTCCTGCAGCTTCAAGGTAAGCAGGCACAACTTGAGAACCTGGAGCCAGTGATGTTTTCACCCAAGGCTTAGGTTTAAGACCTTTTTCGGCAGCTTTTCGAGCAACTAACCCAGAGGCTAACATAACGGCCGGATTAGAGGTGTTTGTGCAAGAAGTAATCGCCGCTATGACCACATCGCCATGTTTTAATTCGTGCTCTTGACCATTGATTTCAAGCTTTATTGAGTCGTTTGAAAGAGTATTTCCGACTGCGCCTGCTCCCCCCTCATCTGCAAAAGTCGAGAGCATTTCATCTTCAAGCTCGACACCAAGAATTTGCATGTGCTTTACAAATGCCTGCTTGGCTTCTGTTAGATCGATTCTATCCTGCGGTCGCTTCGGCCCTGCAATGCTCGGTGTCACATCAGCTAAATCGAGCTCAACAGTAGTGCTATAATTTAGGTCTTTAGCCCCGTCATAACGCCATAACCCTTGTGCTTTTGCATAAGCCTCAACAACGTCTATCAAAGATTTGTCACGTCCACTTAGTTCTAGATATGCTAAGGTTTCTTCATCGATAGGAAAAATGCCACAAGTAGCTCCATATTCTGGTGCCATGTTGGCGATAGTGGCTCTATCTGCAAGAGGTAGATTACTAAGACCATCACCAAAAAACTCAACAAATTTACCCACCACACCTTTTTCTCTTAGCACTTCGGTCACTCGTAGAACTAAATCTGTAGCAGTTGCACCTTCCTTCAATTTTCCAATTAATTTGAAACCTACTACATTAGGAATTAGCATACTTATCGGCTGTCCAAGCATTGCGGCTTCTGCTTCAATCCCTCCTACTCCCCAACCAAGGACACCTAAACCATTGATCATAGTGGTATGAGAATCGGTTCCAACCAAAGTATCAGGATAAAGTATCGTATTCTCAGAAGAATCGCCTTGCATGACAACATTTGCTAAGTACTCTAAATTTACTTGGTGCACGATGCCGGTTCCAGGAGGCACCACTTTAAAGTTTGAAAATGCTTTTTGACCCCAGCGCAGAAATTGATAGCGCTCATTATTTCTTTCAAACTCTATCTCCGTATTCTTTGCAAGAGAATCTTCGCTTGCAAAAAAGTCCACCATGACAGAGTGATCGATAACAAGGTCTACCGGAACAAGAGGGTTTATCGATTCAGCATCACCGCCAAGCTTAACCACAGCATCTCTCATCGCTGCCAAATCAACGATTGCAGGGACACCAGTGAAATCTTGTAGAACCACCCTAGCAGGTGTAAATGCGATTTGTTCAGAGGGGGATGCTTTTGAGTCCCAATTGCAAAGTGCGTCTATATCGGCTTTTGACACGTGTAAGTCATCTTCATTCCTCAGAAGATTTTCCAATAAAATCTTAAGAGAAAAAGGAAGAGTTTTTACTTGTTCACTCTTTTCTAATCGGTTGATATCGAATATTTGGTAAGTTTTCCCATTCACTTCAATTTGTCGTAGAGTATGAAAACTATCGTTACTCATAATTATCCCTTTTACAGTTGTTCAGAAAGTTAAGCCTTTAGAACTAAAGTATAGAAGTACGTGCGCTATTGCGCCAATCCTCAAAAAGGTTTAAAAATAGGATATTCTTTAATTCAATTACCAAATAAGTAAATAATGCTGCTGCTTTTTTGAAGAACTTTTTTATCACTACAACGTAAGTTTGATATTCTGCGATAAAAAAAGTGGGCGAATAACATGAAGTATTTAATATTAATAGTATTCAGCATTGCTCTTCAAGGTTGTGCTAGTTACGACTACTCTAGAACCGTTGAACTCGGTGATAAAATGGTAAACGCGACTGGAGAGAGTCTGGATGGCAAAGAATATGAGATACCTAAGGACTTTTCTGGGCAGCTGACGTTGTTGATTTTTGGGTACGTCCAAGATTCACAATTTGATATAGACCGTTGGTTAATTGGATTGGACATGACAGATACTCAAGTACCTGTTTATGAAATTCCTACGATAAAAGGGATGTTTCCAAGAATGTTTAAACCCTTTATTGATGAAGGCATGCGCAGTGGAATTCCAAAGGAAATTTGGAAAGGGGTAATTACCGTTTACGAGCAAGGTGACGATATTCAGCGCTTTACAGGAAACCAGTCCCCACGAAACTCCAGAGTAATGCTTTTAGACGAGAATGGGCGAGTGATTTATTTTTATGACAGAGGGTTTTCAGTAAATGCACTCAACGAATTAAGAGAAGTCATAAGCGAAGAACGGTAAAGGATGAATTTATCCTTTATTTTTTATCTGAAAGCCAAACCATCCGGCGGTAGCCGAAGCTGAAGTGAGAAAAACGCCCCACACCCAATCGGTTACCATGATGGTAAAAGAAAAACCTTCCAAGATACTATAATTTGTTAGGTTATATGCACCATAGCTAGCAAGCCCTAAAAGTGCGCCATCTATGCTTGCGTAAAACCAAGGTTTTTCTCGATTTGGAACAATCGTTAAAACAAAAGCGACCAGTCCATACAACAAGTAAAACACCATCCAAGGCCAAATAATAAACTCTTCTCTGAGCAGTCCTTGCATTTCATATCGGTATAAATCAGGCGATATTACCCCTAGCCAGATAAAGTCCAAAACGCCAAAAGTGATTAAAATAGATAGAACCGACAACACTATACAAAGAAAAAACTGTTTGATTTTATCTAGCATTGCGCTGTCTCTCGTGTGAATTTAGATTCATCAGCGACCCTAGTCGCGAACATAAATAACGTTTGGATGATCGTCATCTTCATCATCATCTGACTCGTCTTTGGACTCTTCAGCTTCGTTGCGAGCGCTTTCGTGGTAGTTATCCCACTTAAATCCTACTTCTTCGTCTTCCTCCTCTGATACTTCTTCTGGAGGTAAGTTATCTAAAAAGTGCATTATATCTTGACAGATTTCCATCGAACCCAATTTGTGAAACGCTGACATTTGGTAATAATCGTCTTCCCACCCCATTTGATTGGCAATTTTTTCACATAGTTCATTAGCTTCTTCTTCAAGTAAGAGATCAACTTTGTTAAACACTAACCAGCGTGGCTTTCGTGCTAATTTAGGGCTGTACTGCTCGAGTTCATGTATTATCGTTAATGCATTTTCCACTGGATCACTTCCATCTGCTGGCATAATGTCAACCAGATGCAATAAAATTCTACAACGCTCTAAATGCTTCAAGAATTGTATACCAAGGCCTGCACCATCTGATGCTCCCTCTATTAATCCGGGAATATCAGCGATTACAAAGCTTGCTTGTGAGTCTAATCTCACAACTCCTAAGTTAGGCACGAGGGTAGTGAATGGATAATCCGCGACTTTTGGCTTGGCCGCTGAAACCGAACGAATGAAGGTCGATTTTCCAGCATTAGGTAAGCCTAGCAAACCGACGTCAGCAAGCAGCATTAATTCCAAGACTAAATTTCTAATGTCACCAGGTGTGCCATTGGTTTTTTGTCTTGGTGCACGATTGGTACTGCTCTTAAAACGCGCATTGCCTAGGCCATGAAAACCGCCTTGTGCTACTTTTAAACGTTGCCCATGCTTGGTTAAATCTCCTAGCACTTCAGCGGTGTCTTTATCAGTTGCTCTTGTGCCCACTGGGACCTTAAGAGTTAAATCAGAGCCTTTTCTCCCGGTACAATTACTTCCCTGACCATTTTGTCCACGCTCTGCTCTATGGAATCGTTCAAATTGATAATCGATAAGCGTATTTAAATTTTCATCAGCCTCTAAATATACGCTTCCACCGTCGCCCCCATCTCCACCATCGGGACCGCCTTTAGGAATGTATTTTTCACGCCTAAATCCAATCACGCCATTTCCACCGTCACCAGCTTCTACGCGTATTTCCGCTTCATCTACAAATTTCATGTATCAACTCTTTTAAATAATGTTTGCTATAAGAAAACAATGAACACGTTTCTTACGCTGAACGCGGGATTGTACCATTTTTTATCAGTAAACAAAGTGGTACCCGTAAATCGAAGGATAGTCTTATAAATCTAGAGTGTTAAATTTTAAAAATGTCACTGCTAGTGGGTAATTTAATCACACAACATCAAAAACAAAAAAAGCCCTGCAATAAGCAGGGCTTCAATACATCAAAGAGCGAGTTATTCGGTGACGATACTAACTACTTTACGATTCTTTGGACCGCGTACATCAAATTGTACTTTTCCATCTGCTAGGGCAAATAAAGTATGGTCACGGCCAATACCCATATTGTCTCCAGGATGGAACTTAGTGCCACGCTGACGAACAATGATGTTTCCAGCTAACACTTCTTGGCCGCCGAAACGCTTCACGCCTAAGCGTTTGCTAATCGAATCGCGACCGTTCTTAGTACTACCACCAGCTTTTTTATGTGCCATGTGCTCGACTCCTACTTATGCGTTGATAGCAGTGATTTTTACTTCTGTAAACCACTGTCGATGTCCCATCTGCGTGCGAGAATGCTTTCTACGACGGAACTTTACAATTTTAATCTTTTCACCACGGCCATGAGTTACTACTTCAGCCGTTACCTTTCCACCTTCAACTCGAGGTGTACCAATTTTGACGTTATCGCCATTACTTACCATCAAGACGTCATCGAATTCTACCGTTTCGCCCGGTGCTACTTCGATTTTTTCTAGACGAACGGTCTGGCCCTCGGCCACACGGTGTTGTTTACCACCACTTTGGAAAACCGCGTACATAAATTTCTCCGCTCTGCGCGTATCTGCGCTCAATTCAAAAAACAGGGCGCGAATTATAGGTAAAGTTTTAAAAGGTTACAAGTGAAAATTGCACTTAATTTACACAACGTTTTCATTAAGTCATTGAATCTACATTATCGTATGTTTTGGTTTCTGCAAATACTAGTAAAAATATACTCACTTTGCGTTTTTATTTGTATTGTCTTTATTTACGCAATAAGTCCGGGAAATATTGATGACTTAACTAGAGAAAGTCAAAATATCATGTAAAATAATAACCACTTATAATCATCGCTGTAGTGGTATGGACCTCGAAGCAATAAAGACCCTCTCAAATAAAGACATGCAAGCTGTGAATCAACTTATTCAAAAACAGGTTGAATCGGACGTAGCACTCATAAACCAACTAGGGTTTTATATTGTTAATAGCGGTGGTAAAAGGCTCAGACCACTACTTACAGTACTTTCTGCCCGAGCACTTGCTATTGAAGGCAAAGAACATCATGCCCTTGCCACCATAATTGAGTTTATTCATACGGCCACTCTTTTACACGACGACGTTGTAGACGAATCTATGATGCGTAGAGGGCGTGAAACCGCTAATGCAGTTTTTGGAAATCAAGCAAGTGTACTGGTTGGCGATTTTCTGTACTCCCGCGCCTTTCAAATGATGGTAGAACTCAAACGAATGCGGGTCATGGAGATTCTATCAGATGCGACGAATCGTATTGCCCAAGGGGAAGTCATGCAATTAATGAATTGCAATGACCCTAATACAACTGAACAGAGCTACATGGAAGTGATATACAGTAAAACAGCTCGATTATTTGAAGCTGCAACTCAATTAGCCGCCGTTATAACCAACCAGAACAAAGAAATAGAATTAGCAATGCAGGAGTATGGCAAGCAACTCGGTACCGCATTCCAATTGATTGATGATGTACTTGATTATACAGCCAATGAACGCGACATGGGTAAAAAAGCGGGTGACGATTTAGCCGAAGGGAAGCCCACATTGCCATTGTTACATGCTATGTGGCACAGCAGTCCGTCTGACGCAACGCTAATTAAAAATGCGATAGAAAATAGAAATGGCATGGAACATTTTGAAAGGATTATCTCGTTGATGGAAAAGCATGGTTCTATTGCTTACACTCGCGAAAAGGCATTAAGTGCATCTCAAGCTGCCAAAAACGCTCTAACAATACTACCTGAAACAGATTATAAACAAGCATTACTTGCACTGGCTAATTTGGCGGTAAATAGAGACAATTAAATCTTTATATTTTGTTTATCATTGATTAGTTTACCCGGTAAATATCTATCTACCTAAAATGAAAAAATAAAAAAGGATTGCCACCTTGGAACATAAAGCCTTGAATATTGCCGTACTTACTGTTTCAGATACACGAAACGAAAAAACTGATACGTCTGGAACATTTTTAGTTGAAGCCGTCCAACAAGCAGGCCATACGCTGGCGGCTAAGTCTATTGTTAAAGATGATGTGTACCAAATGCGAGCCGTTGTATCAAATTGGATAGCAGACCCAGCGATTTACGTAATATTGGTTACTGGAGGCACCGGTTTTACCACAAGAGATTCTACTCCAGAAGCGCTTCGCATACTATTTGATAAAGATATAGAAGGATTTGGCGAACTGTTTCGATATTTATCATATAAAGAAATTGGCACATCGACTGTTCAATCAAGGGCATTTGCTGGAATAGCGAACCATACTGCGGTTTTTTGCATGCCAGGCTCAACTGGAGCTTGCAAGACCGCATGGAATGGTATCTTGCTAGATCAACTTAATAGCAATCATAGACCTTGTAACTTTGTGGGACATCTCACTAATCATTTAAGCTTGTGATTAAAGACTATTTAATTATCACTGGGATGAAAATCTGAGTTAAAATTTAAGCTGATTTATTAGATGAAGCATCAAGCTCATTAGTGGCGTTAATGCTCATTTATCATTACCTGTATAAAGAGTGCTTTGTTTATATTTGTTTTTAAAAAAGTGAGTTAATACACCTAGTATTGCCGCTATTGGTACAGCAACTAACAATCCCAGAAAGCCAAAGGCACTGCCAAATACAGACAATGACATAATAAGCCAGACAGGATGTAGGCCCACGGAGTTACCGACCAACTTAGGCGTAATAAAATTACCCTCTATAGCTTGGCCAAATACAAAAATGCCGAGCACTAATGCAATGCTTACCCAGTCGTTCCAAAACTGAAATAGTGCTAATCCCATTGCCAGCGCACCCCCTAATATAGCGCCTAAGTATGGTATAAAGCTTATAAGTCCAGCAGCCAAACCTACCACCAGACCGAATTGCAACCCAACTAACATGAGCGATATTGAGTAATACACTCCTAAAATTAAGCAAACTGTGCCCGTACCGCGAATAAAGCCCGACAGTTTGTGATCTGTTTTCTTCATTAAACTGCGTATAACCGGTGCATGTTCACGTGGCAATAATTCGTCTATTGATCTGGTCAAACGTTTCCAATCCAATAGCAGATAAACGGCTACTACTGGAGCAATAATAAATAGCATAATAATGTCCATGACACTGGCCACAGAATTTAAAGCAGTTTTAACAATATCTCCTCCTGTTTGCTTGATAACATCACCAGAAGAGCTAATGAGTGATTGTAAAGTTGAGTATTCATTAAAGAGAGCAGGAAACGTTTTACTTAACCAGTTACTAAAACTGTTAGCTAGGTCAGGCCCAGACTCAAAAAGGCTTGTTGCTTGTGATATAAATGCAGGAATAACGAGCAGTGCAACTGCAATCAAGATTAGTACCAAGGTAAGCGTAATCGCCCCTGTAGCGGCGGCTCTGCTGAGTCCTCTGCTTTCTAATTTCTCTGCTACGGGATTGAGAAAGTATGCAACTACCGCACCTAATATGAATGGCAATAGTACATTGCCAAAAAACCAAAGTATAAGGATCAGTAAGCAAGCAACTATTCCCCAGTACTTAATTTGTTTTTCCACCGATAAAGCCATGTAATTTAACCCCTAGCTATTTTGCGATGGTATATACTGAAAATGAACGGTTAAAAGCAACAAAAGCCCATCGTAGCTTCATTACTGTATAAAGATGATGCAACCAACTTAGGTTACTCTTTCGGATATCACTTTTCTTCTTAGTCTCAATGTATTTTCAAAAATCATTCCACCAAGGTGTTTTCTATAACATGTTGAAATTAATATAGATTGTATGTATCGATTAAAGGGTACTGTGAAAAATATACTTCTATTCCATGTAGATTTTTTGTTTTTAATACTTAACGAGCGTAAAGGTAGCTGCGAAGGTCCGCAGGCCAACTGGTTGCTTAACTAATTTTGCTATTCGCATTCTAGGGTCGGAAAGTTAATATTCGAACTGTACGAACCAAAACCTCAGTTGGTTGGAAATCATCATGGTAAAGAACGAATAGATTTTGGACTTTGTGACGGTGAAAGCGAACACAAAGAAACAAGCCTGGCGGATAGAGCTTGTTGAGCGAGTCGGGTTTAAACACGCTTGTATTGCTACGACAAATAAAACGGTATGAACGGCGTGGGCGTTACTAGCCTTCGAGATGAAATACCAAAAAACACTGCTGCATCGCTAGCCATCACTACTTTACCAACGAGCAATAAACGATAAAAAGACAATAACAAGTTTTAAAAGCGTTCTACAACATAAAAGCGATAATACTTGGTTAAACAAGTACTATCAGTTATTGTTGGCGCCAAATGCATTAACTCTAACGATGCGTAGTTACTTGTAGCAAGTGCACCGGTGGTCAAAAGACAGAGTGGTAAAAGTGCATTCTTGTAGTTCATAAAACTTTTCTTAGTGAGTTCATATAACGCTTCAATAATGAGTTAGCAGGTTATGGCGTGACGGTTGCGGTTGCGAATGCAAGTGACATGACATGCACTGATAATCTCTATTGATTGACTTGTTATGTGGTTCATACCATTATTAGGTATAATTTGGTACATAGGGTTACAAAAATGCCTAAAAATACGAGCATTTCTCTAGGCGAGCACTTTGACGACTTCATTGCGCAGCAAATAAATCAAGGTAGATACTCATCTGCCAGTGAGGTGGTGCGAGCTGGTTTAAGACTCCTTGAAGATAATGAGCAGAAAATTGCAACATTAAAACATTTACTAAAAGAAGGAGAGGATAGCGGGGCTGCTGAGTATAGCTATGAAAGTCTAATGCAAGAACTAGATGATGAACTTGGGTAATGGGTAGGTTCTGTCTAACTCATAAAGCTAAGGCAGATTTAAAATCGATTGCAGCATATACACAACGAAAATGGGGTCGTAGACAACGGCTTGTCTACATCAAACAATTTGATGATACGTTTCGCATGCTAGCTAATACTCCTGACACAGGACAAAAATGTGATTTTATTAAAGCTGGATACAGAAAATTCCCTTGCATCAGTCACATAGTTTTTTACCGGCTGATTTCAAATACTGAGATTCAAATAGTCCGGATCTTGCACAAACGGATGGATGTCAAATCCAAGCTAGAGGGCACATAACGCTTTGCTATTGGGCTAGACGGAATGTAGTGGAGTCTTGTCCCTATAAGCATCTTGTTATCTTCTTCCTCGAGCGCCAATCAATAGGCCTTTTACGCTTAAGTCTTCATCAAGTCGAGGCCAATAAATACCTTCACCATCACCTAATAGCTCCCAATCATCTAGCTGTTCCTTTGTTGCGCTTGATAATCTCGGAAACCAAGTAATTGGAACCGAAATTGTCCGTCCATCTAAAAGCGAAACGGTCAATGAATCAGAGTCACATTTTACCGACTCTGCTAATGGATGATGTTCAACTGCCAAAGTATTCATTCCAAGACTCCAGTAAAAAAGTTCTATTCTCATGCACAAGTTGTTCAAGTTTCCTCAATTCTTTTGGAGGAAATCTAGTGGAACTCGCAAGCGCAACTGGTTGCAACCAAAATTTTGCAAGCATTCGCTCTCTCTGAATGTGTATATGGGCAGGCTCACCGTTTTCATTACTAAAAAAGAAGAAACGATATGGCCCTAATCTTAATATTGCTGGCATTATAGAAGATTAACTGATGTGGGCGAAGATGCCAACTAGAAGATAACAATTTAATAGTGACCGATTGGGTCGTTTTTCTACCAGTGTTCGTCTCATTTTTATCGTATGTCTATTTTTATCAGATTACCTAACTCATTGCTAGTTATCTTTTTATTTGTGAATTGTTTAAGTGGTCGTAGGTGATAAATGACCGATTGGGTCATTTGCTTGAATATGGGAGAACTTTGATTATACTGTACATATAAACAGTAAAAATTCAAGGATGAATGATGAAAACTCGCTCACCATTTTTAAACAACATTGCCGATTTCATGTTAAGTCGTCAATATTCTTTGAGAACAATTGATACATATCTGAAATGGATAGCATCATTTATTCACTTTCACGGTAAACGCCATCCTGCTTCAATGGGAGATAATGAGGTTGTTGAATATTTAGATAGTCTCGTATTGAAGGGAAATGTGTCACCTAGGACGCAAGCAACGGCATTAAACTCACTATCATTTCTATATAAGTAAATCATTGGTAATGAATTATCGCCTGATTTGCTATTTGTGCGCAGCAAGCGGCAACCTAAACTGCCTATTGTGATGACTCCGGAAGAAGTAAAGTCGCTAATGTCGTATCTAAATAAACAATATTACCTAATTGCGGGATTGATGTATGGGAGTGGTTTGCGAGTAATGGAAGCCGTTCAACTTCGTGTACAAGATATCGATTTTGACTACAAGTGCATCCGTATATGGAATGGTAAGGGAAACAAGCATAGAGTAGTAACATTAGCTGTTGAGCTAATCCCCATCCTTCGAAATCAAATTTTTCAAGTAGATGAGTACTTGAAGCTCGATTTAAAAAACGAGCGTCTTCTCACTGCACAGAGTTAGCATTTAAAAGGCGTTCTTTGACTCTCTTAGTCGACCAACTTTTGCACAAAATAGACGAATTTCTATCTAATAACAATCTCAATTTCCAACCCGAGCATGCAAATAGCCTTAAATTTTCTAATTATCTCACTTAGATGTAAAAATGTATTTTGTTTATAATTTATTCAAATTAACTTAAACACATGAAATATGTATATATTTGTCAACTTTTCATTCAACATCGCATTCACAACTGTTTACATTCTCCGCCAATTTCCACATAAACTATTGATATTTAAATGCGACTATAAATGTGCGACTTAACGCAAAACCTAAATCCCGGAGCTAATTATGAAATCGAACCATTTAAAAATTATCAGTGCAGTAGCTATGTTGAGCCTTGCAGGATTGGCAAGCGCCAACACTAAATATTTTGCTAGTGATGACAGCGTAGAAAGTGAGATCTGTGTTGCAGCCGCAACCGGCAACAAGCAAAAGATGGACGCAAAACTGGAAGCCTCGTTTTCCAATCAAAAACTCAGTAAGAAATACGACCTCATAGCAAACAACTTAACATGCAATGACACACCCATAGTTGAATTTGCGCTTGAAGCTGGAAATTACGAATTAGCTAGTAAATTATCGAAACATGCAGACAATAATATAACCATACATGACATCGCAAGACGTATTGAAAAATCACAAACAGACGAGTCATAACAATTAATGAGGCGCTACTTACACGAATTGCAAATAGCGCCTCATCCTTATCAGGTCCACACAGGTCATTACGTAAAACAATAAGTACCCTACCTATGCAACCGCCAAGTTATTCTTTATATTTTTCAAACCAAGCTAGAATATTTTCTATTTTTCCGACCAAATGAGAGGGTCTTACCGCAATCCCGTGTGAAGCGCCAGGCACACGAACCATAACAGTGTCGACTTTTTGCAACTTCAAGGCCTGATAAAACTGTTCTGTTTCTGACATTGGAGTGCGTCTATCATTTACGCCTGTTAATAACATTGTCGGAGTGGTGACGTTGCCCACTAACGATAAAGGACTACGTTTCCAGTAATGCTCTAAATGATCCCATGGTAATCCAGGGAATTGAAATGGTATTTGATACAGATAACTGTCCGCGGTTAATACTTTACTCACCCAGTTAATCACCGGTTTGGCGACGACAGCTGCTTTAAATCTGTCAGTAAGGCCTATTGCATAAGCCGTTGCAATGCCACCAGCCGAACCGCCCGTTATAAACAATTGGTCTTCATCCACCAAGCCTCTTTGAATTAAAGCATCGACCCCAGACATATGATCGGCAAAGTCGTATTTAGAAGAGTATTTATTTTGCAGTAGCAACGCAAACCGCTCTCCATAGCCAGTGCTGCCTCGATGATTGTTGTAAAAAACAATATAACCTTCGGCGGCCATTCTTTGTAATTCGGCTGTAAACACCGGACCATAGGCCAAATGCGGTCCTCCATGAATCTCAAGAATTAGTGGATATTTTTTGCTGGAGTCATAATTAGGTGGCAAAATATACCAGCCATGGATTTCCTCTTGGTCAATTGAGGAGTTATAAGTAAATTCTTCTACTTTTCCAAAGGTTTTGTGAGCGAAAATATCTTCATTCAATGATGTGACTCGATACTCTTTGCCATCTTTCAACGCATAAATATCAGCAGGCCTGTCTGTTGCTCCTTTAGTAAAAGCCACGACTCCATTAGAATAGGAGAAGTCGCCACTAGTATATGGCCTGCCTAAAGACAGCCCGCCTAAACCTGTTACCACAGACTGAACATTTCCTTTGAGGCTAACAAAGTCAACCTGAGTAACGCCCCTGACAGTCTGCTGTAAATATAGGCCTCTATTATTTTTCCAGTGAAAGTTAGACACTGAATTATCAATATCTTTAGTGATGTTTCGATCGTTGCTGCCGTCCGCATCTATCACGTGCAAGTATCGGTTTCGATAAGCTAACTTTTTATTATCTCTTTTTGAGTAGGCAATTAGTTTGCCATTAGGTGATACAACAGGGTCGCTTTCCATTCCAGGAGCATCTGTAATTTGAGTAATCTTACCCCGCATGTCTATTGAAAAAATATCACTCTCACCAGGCTCATATTCATAATTTTCAGAGCGATTAGATGAAAAATAAATGAGCTGGCTGTCGGGTGCAAAACTCAATTGACCTCTGTGATGATAGTTACCCGATGACAATTGTCGTGCAGTCCCTCCATCGGAGGGTACTATAAAAATATGTGTGTAAGCGGGCTCTAATATCCCCCTACCATCCGCTTGATACCTCGCCTTAGTAACGTATTCAAAACCGTCTGCCCATTTTGCTCCTTTTGGCTTTTCAGGCATATCTACTGTAAAGGGTTTCTCGCTGCTTTTTACGCTCATTGTAAAGGCTAGATGTTGTCCATCAGCAGACCATATGAGTGAGCTGGGCGACGAAGCAAGATTAGTAATGAGCGCAGTTTGTCCTGTGTCTAACCAGCGAACGTAAATCTGCGGCGCCCCAGAATGACCAGAATCTTTGTTTGAAATATACGCAATTCGAGTACCATCAGGAGAAAATCGCGGCGCATAATAGTTATGATTTGAAGATAGCAGTGGTCGGTGGGATTTGCCTTTAGGATCCGCTACCCAAATACTCGAGCGGGTAGAGTCACTCATAATATCGTTGGAGCGCCTCACATAAGCAACAAGCTTTCCGTCGGGTGACATTTGCGGATCAGTGGCAACCTCTAGTTCAAATATATCGTCTGGGCTAAATAAAGTGAGTTTTTTCGCAGGGTCAGTATCTCTAGCGCTCAATGGTGAAGAGCAGAAAAGTAGACTCATAGCCACGCTAATGAAAAGCGATGGTTTTACTACTATCTGTTTTAAAGAATGCATAAATTCCACCTTAATCAAGACCTGCTTCACGTGTCATATTTTCATTTCGTTCACGATGAATTATAACGTTATCTTCGATTCTGACTCCCCCAAATGGTCTGAACATATCGACCACGTTCCAGTTAATGTATTTTGAATGCTCACTTCCTTGGAGTTTTTGCAACAGAGAAGCAATAAAGTATACGCCAGGCTCAATGGTATAAACTTGGCGAGGTTCAATAATTCTAGTACACCTTAAGAATGGATGATTTTCAGGTGGCGGGCTTGGGGTTCCTCTATCATCTGCCACATGACCTGCCACGTCGTGTACCTGCAACCCTAAAGGATGACCTATACCGTGGGGGAAAAAGGTACTAACAATGCCCGTCTCGACGGCTTGTTCGGCCGTCATATTAATAATATTCATATCCACTAAAATTTGAGCTACGCCTAAGTAGGCGTGTTTATGAACCTCAACATAACTCTTACCTGGCTTGATGGATTCAACCAAGAAAAGGGTTAAATTTTTTACTTTTTCAATAAGCTCATAATATTCATTTTTTTCGCTAGAATAGGCTCTAGTGATGTCAGACGCATATCCGTTATAGCTCGCCCCCGCATCAATCAAAAATGAAAGATTTGTTTTGGGTTTTGTTTGATCAAGAAGGGTATAGTGCAATATCGAAGCATGCTCATTAAGCGCAATAATATTGTCGTACGGCACGTCATTTGCGCCTTGATTAGCCGCTAAAAGGTATGCCTGATTAATTTCAAATTCGCTGCTGTGTTGAAAAAACGCTGCGCTTGCAGCCTTGTGTGCCTTTACCGCTATTTTGTTAGCCTCACGCATGCATTCTAGTTCATAGTCTGTCTTATAATTTCTATGATAATGCAGAAAATGCATTACTCGATCTGGATTAACCAATTCAAAGCCAAGAGCCTTTGCAACCTCAATATATTCTCCTACATATGCATATTTTGCTTTATCGTATGGTAAAAGCTGCTCAACTTTATTTGCCTGTTTTAAAATTTGAATATCAAAGTGGTCAACCCAAAAAGAATCTGGCGTTTCAGGTACTTTGTGCCAAAAGTCATCTGGCTGATAAAAAATCAATTTAGGCTTGTCTTTGCCATTCACAATAATCCAAGAGTTTGGATTATCCACTACGGGCAAGAACGCCTTAAAATGAGGATTAACTTTAAAAGGATAATGGGTATCATCTAAAAAGTGGCGTTTTCCCTGACCTGAATGTATCACTAAGCCGTCGAGGTTCTCACGCTCTAAGGCTTCTATTATGCGCGATTGTAGTATGCGGATATGCTCTGAATAATCATTGATTTTTTCTTGTGTCTGCATCTTAACCCTTCTTTTGTCGAATATTTTTTCTCTGAACGTGAGCTACGAAGCTGCTCAATACAAAGATTCAATTTATTTTTATTATTGTGTTATTAGGTTACGTAAAACTTGCGTGAACATCGGCCGTGTTTTTGCCATTTGATGGGTACAAGCCCATAGTTATAACATAAAAGATTCGTTCAACAGAAATATTTTCAACGCCTTACACAAGGCTATAGAGATACTGGGATGTCTGTTTCGATGAATTCACTGAAAACGGTACTAGGCGCTGATGCAAACTGACTAGTAAGATCTATTTTATCTACGAGTTTTGCATGGTAGATCTGTTTGTAAGCCATCACTGCTTTGACATAATTTCGAGTCTCTCTAAATGGAATTAGCTCAACCCAGATATCCGCTTCCAAAGCTTCATTTTCAGGTAGCCACTGTTTAACCCGGCTCCATCCAGCATTATATGATGCAGTCGCTAAGACGGTATTATTATCCATTTTGTCCATTAGATATCTTAAATATTTATTGCCAATTTTCGCATTCATTTCGATGTCTAAAAGTTGCCTTGAACTGACTCTTCTTCGTTCTAAGTATTTAGCTGTACTGGGCAGGACCTGCATCAAACCTCGAGCATTAGCAGATGATACCGCGTCCGTCATAAACGAACTTTCTCGTCTAACTATGGCAAACGCCAATTCCGGTTCAATTTTATTGCGTTGTGCTTCCCGAGTGATTATGTCTTCATAAGCGACCGGAAATCTCAGTTTTACGTCATCCATGTAACCTTCACGAGTAAATGTGAAAATGGCCTGATCTGGCCAATTCCACTCGCTAGCGACAATACTGCTCGCAAGTTTTCCCTTTTCATCTAGCTGGCGCTGAGTATACCTCCACTCAAGCCTAGCCTCGTGAAAACGACCTAATTGTTTTAGTTCATATGCACGTTTACTAGATTCCATCTCAACAATATCAGTCAGCAGCTTCACGTCTACTTGCAAAGGATGGTTTTCGAGATGAAAAGGTTGATTGAGTCTAGCACTGGCTAAAAATCCATAGTAATGGCGCTGCTCAGATAACTGTTTATATAATATTCCAGCCTCATCTGCTCTACCCAGTTTTTCATAGGCCCTCGCTAACCAGTAGGGATATGCGTTACCTGAAACCGACTGAGGCTCTAAATTCTCAACTAATAGAACAATTTTTGCCCATTGTTGATTTCTTAACAGATAGGCTAAATGCCACCTAGTAACTTCTTCGTCGATACCATAGCGAGAAGCCTCAAGCAAATAAGTTTCAGCTCGACTATGATTATCTATTGCTAATTTAATTCCGAATTTACCAAAAATTTTTGCTTTTTGTTGTGCTGTAAATGGTATTGTCTTCTCAACTTTTCCCATCACTTCTAAAGCTAAATCTTGATCACGCCAAATAACTCTCGATAAACCGTAAGTCATTATCTTTGCTTCAATGGCTGGAAATTGCCCTGTAAACCGGTCAATATTCTTCACGAAAGAAGGGTTACGTCGAGTGGAGTGCCATAAGTCCGCTAAATATTTGTGCTCTTCTGAAAGCAGTGTTTTTAAGTAAGGAATAAGCGTATGCTTCCCCCCGTCTGCCGCTTTTTCAATTCTTGCAAGTACAATTTCGTCAGTCAGTTGTCCTGCATCCATCCACTTTTTAAATATTTTATCGCATTCTTTAGGTTGAGATTTACCAACTGTCCAAAGACGCTCAATGTCGGCGAATAGCTTCTCAGGCACGATACCTAAACTGATCTCATATTCAATAAATGTGCACGCTAGTTTAGGATTTCGAGAAGGCCTGTAGAACTTAACAAAGTCTTGAGACCTGTTCCGTTTAGCAAGATACTCTAACCAGTCAGTTCTAAGCTTCTCCGCAAAAGGGGTCTGTGCGTATTGTTGTAGAAAAGCTTCGATTAAAGGTTTGTCAGACAGTCTCATTCCATGAGATAGCTTTCTTTTAATCAGGTAAGGAGACAATGGATAACCATTTAATTCTTGTAATACTGACGCGAGTTCTTCGTTGTCCATTTGCCACAAAATTCGCTCAGCTCTTAAAAACATAGCCCGCTCTTTTGACCAATCGGGCATAATAAAAATAGCCGGATCAAATTCTAAGCTTCTCGGCACTTCCAATTTACCAATCGCATTTACCGGCTCGTTTGAATAAGAATGAAAGATGTTCAAAGAATACACAAGCACAAATATTCCCAATCTCTTAAAAAGCTTGAGAAAGAACAGTGCTTTTAGGTTGTCAGTAGACTCATATCTGACACAAGTGTTGGTAAGTTTTGCAATCATTTATCAGCTGATTCACTATAACTATGGGTAAATGATATGATAGTTGATTAATAAAAAAAATAAGATCAAATCATTTTTGTTAACGTAATATTCGTAATACTGTAGTTTATACACTACATTAGAATACCCGTTCGATTCATTTATTTACTGGTTATATAGCATTGTTTTATAGCTGGCGACCTAGATATCTTTATTTTTATTTAATCGTCGCGTTGGTAAGCGGTCATCAGACACAGGCTTAATAGCAGTATAGTAAATCTTTCGAACGACGTTAGTCTAATCTTTACAAGAATAATTTAAAATATGTATAGGAGTTTAAAATGGTCTATGAGGGCAAAAGTCTTTCCGTTCAAATGACGGAAGACGGGATCGCTGAATTGATCTTTAATGCTGAAGGTTCAGTCAATAAATTTGATCAGCAAACTGTTACAGAACTCGATAAAGCAACCGCCGCTATTCAAACTATAGACAACGTCAAAGGTGTTTTAGTTCGATCAGCTAAAAGCGCATTTATAGTGGGAGCCGACATCACAGAGTTTACTGCATTATTTTCGTTACCGGAACAAGAAGTGCTCGCATGGGTTGCCAAAACATCACAGATATTCGATCGCTTCGAAGATTTACCTGTTCCAAGCATTTGTGCCATCAATGGATTTGCACTAGGCGGTGGTTGCGAAATGACACTAGCCTGTGACTTGCGAATAGCAGATACCACCGCTCGAGTTGGCCTTCCTGAAGTAAAATTGGGACTTATGCCAGGCTTTGGAGGAACAGTTCGACTGCCCAGAATTATAGGATCTGACAATGCTCTAGAATGGATGACTACTGGTCAAGACAGAAATGGTCAAAAAGCGTTAACTGAAGGTGCTGTGGATGCGGTGGTAGAGCCAGCTAACCTCCATACAGCGGCAAGAAAAATGCTACTTGACGCCATTAGCGGAAAATTTAACTGGCAGGCTAGAAGAGAACAAAAGAAATCTCCGTTATCGCTTAATACAAATGAAGCTATGATGAGCTTTTCTACTGCCGCGGCTATGGTTGCAGCAAAAGCAGGTAAACACTATCCTGCACCACACAAAATGGTAGAAACGGTTCAAAAAGCAGCCGCCACTGGTAGAGAAGGCGCTTTAAAAATAGAAAACGAAGGCTTTGTACAATTAGCAAAAACAGACGCTTGTAAGGCCCAAGTAGGCATATTCCTAGCCGACCAGCTTGTTAAAAGCAAAGGTAAGAAATTAGCAAAATCAGCGACTAAAGAAGTGACTCAACATGCGGTTTTAGGTGCAGGAATAATGGGTGGTGGTATTGCCTATCAAGGTGCAGTTAAGGGTGTTAATACGATAATGAAAGATATCGCCCAAAGCGCACTTGATTTAGGCTTGAACGAAGCCTCAAAGATACTTACAAAAGGTATGGAGCGCGGCAAAGTTGATGCAAAAAAGATGGCCTCAACGCTAAACAATATCGTTCCGACTTTAGACATGAAAGCCATTGCCGATGCAGACCTCGTAATTGAAGCCGTGGTAGAAAATCCAAAAGTAAAAGCCAGTGTGTTAAAAGAGACTGAAGAGACCGTTGCTAAAGATGCCATTATTTGTTCAAACACATCCACTATATCAATTGATTTGCTTGCCAACTCTTTAGATAAACCAGAACGCTTCTGTGGCATGCACTTTTTCAACCCTGTGCACAGAATGCCTTTGGTAGAGATTATTAGAGGTGAAAAAACTAGCGAGGCGACGGTAGCAGCAGTAGTCGCTTCAACATTAAAAATGGGTAAGACTCCTATAGTAGTTAATGATTGTCCTGGTTTTTTGGTAAATAGAGTTCTGTTTCCCTACTTTGCTGGATTTAGCAAGCTAGTAATAGACGGCGCTGATTTTACAGCGGTTGACAAGGTAATGGAAAAAGTTTTCGGTTGGCCGATGGGACCTGCATATTTATTAGATGTTGTAGGCATGGATACAGCCGACCATGCAGCGAGTGTGATGTCTGATGGCATACCTGAAAGAATGCAGAAAATAGAAAACGATCCGGTTACTTTGCTCTACACCAACGAGCGATTAGGCCAGAAAAACAAAAAAGGGTTTTACAATTACAGTTTAGACAAGCGAGGACGACCGGCAAAAGAAGCCGCATCGGAAGCGTACGAATTATTTTCCCCACACGTTGCTGAGCGCAAAGACTTTGATGCTGACGAGATCATTGCACGAGTAATGATCCCAATGGCAAATGAAGCCATTCGTTGCCTTGAAGAAAACATTGTTGGCAGTGCAGCAGAAGCAGATATGGCATTGTTATATGGTCTGGGCTTCCCTCCATTTAGAGGTGGCATATTCCGCTACATCGAGACAATGGGCCTTGCCAATTTTGTTGCTTTAGCAGACAAATATGCTGATTTGGGTCCAATTTATCAAATAAGTGATGGTGTTAGAGACATGGCATCTTCAGGTAAGTCTTACTTTGGCTAATCGCTCACACAACAGAATTAGGAGAATAAAATGACAGAAGTAGTGGTAATTGATTGTATCCGTACCCCTATGGGAAGATCAAAGGGCGGCGTTTTTAGAAATGTAAGAGCTGAAACACTATCTGCACATCTGATGACAAAGTTATTGGAAAGAAATCCAAACTTAGATCCAAACGAAATTGAAGACATTATTTGGGGTTGCGTCCAACAGACTAAAGAGCAAGGATTTAATGTTGCTCGTAATGCCCAGCTATTAACGAAAATACCGCGCACCACTGGAGCCTCTACAGTAAACCGTTTGTGTGGCTCTTCAATGCAAGCGCTTCACGATGCGGCATCTGGGATTATGACCGGTCGGGGCGATGTATACATGATTGGTGGTGTGGAACATATGGGACATGTTCCAATGACTTATAATCTTGATTTCCATCCAGGATTGGCAAAATACACAGCGAAAGCTTCGGGAAGTATGGGCATGACTGCCGAACTTCTAGGGCGACAGAATGCGATAAGTCGTGAAATGCAAGACGTGTTTGGTGCTAGGTCTCATCAAAATGCCTATAAAGCTCAACAAAACGGCGGTTGGGATAATGAAATTGTAGCAATTGAAGGTCATGATCAAGACGGTACAATGACACTTGTGGAGCAAGATGAGGTTATAAGACCAGAGACAACGGTGGAAACTCTCTCTGGTTTACGTCCGGTGTTCGATCCTGTAAATGGCTCAGTAACCGCTGGCACTTCATCAGCGATATCTGATGGTGCTTCAGCTATGTTACTCATGTCTGCGGAAAAAGCTAAAGCATTAGGATTAACGCCCAGGGCAAAAATTAAAGCAATGGCAGTAGCAGGCTGTGATGCTGCAGTAATGGGCTTTGGTCCAGTACCCGCCACTAAAAAAGCGCTAAAGCGAGCTGGCATGACGATGGATGACATCGGAGTTGCCGAATTTAATGAAGCATTTGCCGCGCAAGCCCTATCTTGCATAAAACAGCTAGGCTGGCTCGACGTATATGATGAAAAAGTTAATTTAAAAGGTGGTGCGA
Organism: Glaciecola sp.; assembly: GCA_965660815.1. Taxonomy (GTDB): domain Bacteria; phylum Pseudomonadota; class Gammaproteobacteria; order Enterobacterales; family Alteromonadaceae; genus Glaciecola. The sequence continues at coordinate 50,310 of CBFIBG010000017.1, read as the reverse complement.
TTGCTTTAGGTCATCCTTTAGGGTGCTCTGGTGCAAGAATTTCAACGACACTTCTCAATGTTATGGAAGAAAACGATAAACAAGTTGGCCTTGCCACTATGTGTATTGGACTTGGACAAGGAATTGCCACTATATTTGAAAGGGCATAACTAAGAGTGCTTATGCCTTCAATTAATATGATTGAGGGCATAACTGGATAATTAGAAATTACACATCAAGTGGCTTTTAACCGATATGAGAACACACTGTGAATTAAAACTTTCTCACTGAATTGATTCTCAAGCACGAATATAAAGTGTTAACGCGCTTAAGTCTCAACATAATAAGTGGATTATATTGTTATTGACCGAAATTTAGTTTATTGAATATCTAACAGAAACCATAAAAAAAGGCATCGTCAGATGCCTTTTTTTGATGTTCAAAAATTTCTATTAAAACAAATTAAATTGTTTCAACGTTTGCAGCTTGCAAACCTTTTTGACCTTCTTCAACTTCAAAAGATACGCGTTGACCTTCTGGAAGAGTTTTATAACCTTCTGCAACGATAGCGCGAAAATGTACGAATACGTCTTTTCCGCCGTTATCTTGAGTTAGAAAACCATAACCTTTTTCAGGGTTGAACCACTTAACTGTGCCTGTAACTTTAGACATGTAAACCTCAATAAATATAAACTAACACACGCATTACTGCGCACTTGATTTTCTTGCAAGAGTGTTTCTAGAATTTTTGTAACTAAGGAATAACAACGTCTAACACTGGAACTACAGGTGGAACAAGAGGTTATGTAGAGTTATGTACTTTCTATGAATCGCTTCTTACCAAAAACAAATACAGTGTAGCACATATAAAAAAAAGCACATCGTATTTATTGATTTTTTTAAATTTATTTTGCAGGTGCAACAAATCATGAACATTATTGTCGTTAAATGTTAATTATGAAGATGTCGTTTTTTACCGATAGTTCGGATGTCTACACAGATATTCAAAAAGACAAGTGCCAGTATACAGACTAAACCGATATTAGAATTAAATCCCAGTAATATATCTTTCTCACCCAAAGCCAGTAATACATCTTTCTCACCCAAAGGTTATGCGCTTAACAAACCACAAGTTTCAATTGATCAACTGGAGCCAATATCGAAAATCTTAAGTGTCGATTATCAAAGAGCACTCTTCCAAGAGTTTGTTGGCAGTCTTTATTTGATATGTTTTGAAATTTGAGGCGCGAGCGCAATAACCCCTAATGCATTAAATCCGAATAAGCTTCATCGGAGTTCGCAGACTAAAGGCATACAGCAAGGCCAGTAGCAAAAATACGATGTTGCCAAGCAGATAACGACGGGCTAAACGACGCGGCTCCTGCATTAGCCGCCATAACCACTCAAATCCGATCTGGCGCATCATTTTGGGGGCGCGTTGAACGTTGCCAGCATAGTAATCGAACAGACCACCAACCCCCATCACTACCGGCGCGTTTAATGATGAGCGATGCATGTTGATCCACAATTCCTGAATAGGTACGCCGAAACCAACCAGCACAATATCGGCGTTGGCGGAGTTAACTTTCGCAATAATATCGCCACTCTGTTGTTTAGCGAAATAACCATGCTGCGTGCCGGCGATCTTGAGGTTTGGGAAGCGTTCAACCATCGTGGTGGCCACGCGCTCTGCCGTTTCCGACCTGCCACCTAGTAAATATATTGAAAGGCCTCGCTGCGCAGCCTTTTCGCAGATAATTGGAAACAGGTCGGTACCGTTTAGATTCTGGCCAAGTGCGACGCGTGATAACTTGGCAGCGATACGCATGCCGGAACCGTCAGGCAGCAGGCGATCGGAGGCCTTGATTGCCGCACGATAGTCAGGGTTGCGCCAGGCGTTATTGACGCAGTGGGCATTAACGAAGTTGATGGTCGATTTCTTGCGCAGCTTAGTCATAGCCAGGATATCCTCGACCGCCGTGTCGGGAGTTGCATTGACCAACGGTAAGCCAAACAGGCAAGTGGCCATTGGGGTGTCGTTGATAGCGTTCATGCTGTTATGCTCCTGAACATTGGTCCTTATGACTAGGATATCTACCCTTGCAGTACACTTTTTGTACCAATATTTTTTATAACTACTTTTCAGATACTTAAGATATTTTAAAAGATTTTAAATGTGCCCTAAGATGTCTTTCTTTGCAGAACGCTTTGCATTTTGAAACATTTTTTTTGCATTTTGCAATTACTTAGCATAAGCGGCACTGCTCCCGTCTTTGCCTGTTTATTCGAAAAGCCAGCCCGTTTAACAATGTGTGTAAAGATGGTACGGTGAATAATACCCATCACTTTACTCAATTCGTTTGGACATCGAGCCAACAGCAATCTGATAGGTATGGCCAAAGTTCGCTACTCGAATTAGAGCTCGTACATAAGAAAGCGTGCAATCTTTCCTGTCATGCATAAATGTTGTTGACAAGTGGGGGAGTCCACGTAAGGTAAAATTTTCGAGTAAACGAGATATTAAGGATCGATAAATATTATTAGTTTAATGAACATTGAGTCATTCTTAAAAGATGCAATAAAGAGAGGTAGCACCAAGCGGTGACTCTGCGAAATCATAGAAAATTTATTTCGTTTACTAATGAAATCCAAATGTAAATTGTTAACTTTTAATTCGAGTTGAATATTAAAGTTCGACGACAAAGTCGACATTCTAGATTGAGATAAAGCGTATAAAATATGCTCATACGATTGTAGTAGATATTTTAGTTAGTTTTTCCTTAATTAAATCAGAAATTTTAAATCAATGCGTTAATATTATTACGCTGGGAGCAATATATATTGAAAACTAAAATATATTGTTTGATATAAATTAAAACAAAAACTATTTTCAATCTTATGTTAAAAATAACCCGCCCTAACCGACCATTTTCAATTTCATAATAAAGTAGCATTTTAACGAACATAAATAGGCGTAACGGAGATACCTTTCATGAAACATCTAAACAACTCATCTTTTTCATTTTGTTTGCTTTCGGCGCTTGCATTTGCGCCGATGTTATTTGTAAAACATGCTTCTGCCCATGGTTATTCAACCTATCCTGAAGCTCGACAATTGACGTGCTACAACGAAGGAGGTATTTGGTCTGGTGAACCCCGCACAGAAGGTTGTGCCAAAGCTAAGGAAATATCAGGAAGTTATCCATTTGTTCAAAAAAATGAGTTTTCCATTAATATTCCTGATTACTTAAATCAAACCACTGTAGAAACAGCAGTGCCTGATGGCACGCTTTGTCATGCTAATGATCCAAGAAAGAGAGGTATGAGTCTGATCAACGATCCAAGCGCATGGACAAGGACACAGTTAACGACGGGTGAATTTACCTACACGTTTAATGCAACCGCGCCGCACAACCCGAGTTTCTGGAAGTTTTATATTACTAAGCAGGGAACTGATTTACGACAGCCATTAAAGTGGTCTGATTTAGAGCTCCTAAAAGAAGATAACGATACTATTGTAGGTAATAACTACTCAACTAATCTTACTATTCCTAATGATCGGAGCGGCGACCATATTTTGTTCGTAAGGTGGCAGCGCATAGACGCAGTAGGCGAAGGATTCTATAATTGTAGTGATATCACCGTGGTAAACGAGGATATAACTCCTCCTGCACCAGATGAGCCATATTTAGTACAAGGTTCAGATTACTTACTACCCAAATACTCAATCGGTGATCGCTTGATACTAGATGTTATTAATCGATACGGCGACGTCCACAACAGTTTTAATATTGATGTCACATCTGAGAACGAGCAATATATCCCTGAGTTGTTAGCGTCAGAAGTAAACGGTTACTATGACCGTTTTCATAACGGTAATGTGTTTATTGGCGCATGGCATACTGAAATGAATCATTACATGTATTTTGATAATGGTATGTCAAATTATTTCAATTCTAGAAATGCCAATGCGTCTTATAAAATTAGAGTTGAAGCTCCTACTGCTGAAACAATTTCTCTAGCTTTAAAAGAGTTACTGCCGAGCGATCACACTATTGAATACGGTCATTATGCGTTTGTGTCAATTGAGGGGGATTTTAACAATTACGAAATAGAAGAATTGACAAATAGCGGCATAGAATTCACGCTTGGCTCTGATTATGTTGTTATAAGCGCTAAAGCTATAGACAAGGAGAGATTGCCCACAGAGATCACTTTACGAGTAATTGCAGATGGAAACGAAGTTGATTCGCAACAAACTTTGATTAGCTTTACAGTTATTGACGGTTCAGATAACACATCACCTCCTAGTGAACATCCAGTTTGGGATCCGAGCATCACGTACACAAACGGTGATCTTGTCAGCTTTGACAATCAAACTTGGGAAGCGCAATGGTGGGTGAGTGGGGGCGATAACCCTAAAGAAACCTACAATAGCAACATTTGGGGAGTATGGCGTCCAAACCAGTAATAGGTAAAAGACAATATTATCAACAGCATTGCTAAAACGCTCATCGTATAACACGTTGTCAGTCATACGCTCACTTTTGTTTTCGCTAGTGTCTATTTCAGTAAAATTGCAATATTCTATAAGCGAGTAAAAATATACTATGTCTGGTTGGTGAGGATTAAATGAAAATTTATTGTAATTTGCTTTTAATTATATTTGCACTTAATACGCTTTTATCATTTGTGGTTAATGCTGATATTGCTAGTAGTAATATTACTCAATCAACAGACACTGGAGAGGTAAGAGTTAATGAACGCTTTGTTGTTGATAACGATATTATTTTTGATAAAGCTTCATCGAATCTCAAAGCCTTACATAATTACCCAATTGAAGAGAGAGAACTGATACAAAAAGATCGAGCTTTAGTGAATGCTATAAATAGCGCATATTTTTTCTCTGTTGCTGACACAGTATCATTACACAATATTATTGATGAGGTAACCGCCACTGTATCAGGCTCTATCAGCATGGCATCAATTCCAACTTCTGAATTTGCCAAGCTCCCACCTAATGTACAACGTATCATCAGGATATTAAGCGAAGACCAATTCAATTATCTATTCCACTTACATCGTGCTCCTTATTCTTACTTAAATTTTCTTAAAGCCGCAGCAAAATGGCCACGCTTTTGTGGTGAGATGTTAGAAAATCATCCTTTAATTCCGACCGGCGATAAAAGTTTCGCAATGGAGACAACGTGTAAAGCGGAAATGGCATCAATGTTTGCACACTTTGCACAAGAAGTTGGAGTCAATTCGGGTGTAAATAGTTGGCGAGAAGGACTCTATTATTCTGAAGAGTTAGGTTGTGAAAATGGTGACTGTGTTGGTTATAATGAACCCTGTGCTAATGGCACTTGGACTCAGTTTGCTTACCCTTGTGGGGCTGATGTGACTTTTCACGGTAGAGGCGCTAAGCAATTATCTTATAATTATAATTATGGCCCATTTTCTCGAATTATTTATAACGATTTCACCTTGTTGAAAAAGCCTGACCTAGTTGCAAAGGATGGTTTTTTAGCACTTGCAAGTGCGATGTATTTCTACATGACACCAAGAAGTCCAAAACCATCCATTCATCAAACAGTAACTGGATTATGGTTGCCAAATAACGCTGATATTAATGCCGGTCGTAATTTAGGATTTGGTGTACAGACTCTCATAATAAACGGAGGTATTGAGTGTGGTAAAAAAACTCATGTTCCCCAAGCTGTAAATCGTGCAAGTCATTTCGAACATTTTGCAAATTATTTCGGAATTTGGGATTCGATATATAAAAATACTCAACAGCATTGTGAATTATCAAAAGCATTTGAAAACGTTGCTACTAGTTCAACGCATTACAAAGGTTTTATTGCAAAACAGTGGGATGGTTCTTGCGCCTACGTTGCATGGGAAGAAACCGGATTTAGTGCGTTTTTCCCTGGCGATTTAAAGTTGTGCGAACGAAGTGTAGCGGAAGGGGCTTATCCTAGGTTTCCATCAACATTTATACCTTAATGCTTATCTTGATCGCACTTTTAGTCGAATTTGCTAGACAAGCAAGTATTTGCGCCTCTAAGTATAATGTTCTCTTGATCTACGGAACGGTTTCAAAAATATGGCAACGAATGATGTTGGTTACATAATATAGCCAGTTTATAACTTAATATCTGGAAATAATAAGAAAAATATGTGAGGATATGATGCTTTTATAAACTCATCTAGTAATTATGTACTTAAACCCATTATCACTCAAATACACGCCATCATTCTCTCTATTCGCACTACTTTTGACTTTTTCTGTAAGCAGTTTCGCAGACTCTCTTGTACGTGTGTATGAATTAGCTCAAAAATACGATTATCAATATCAACAAGCAAAATCGACTTATTTAGCTGACGCCGAACTTTCAAACATTGCAAGGGCCAAGCTATACCCAAGTATCTCGGCAGATTATGTTTTTAGAGCTCAACAAGAAGATAGCGCTATTCGCCAATTAATTACAACACCAAATGGTGAGTTAACAGAAACTGACGTTGCACTAGATAATGATATTAACAATCGAGGTTGGTCGATTAGACTTGAACAGCCTCTTTTTGATGCTCCTGCTTGGTATGGATATCAAAAAAGTAAAAATGAAATGCAAATTGCTGAGGCTGTATATGAGCAAGCTAAGCAGGAATTGTTGCTTAGAGTGTTGAGTTCTTATCTAAATGTCCTTCGTGCTCAAGACAATCTAGCTTTAGCAAGGGCTCAGGAGCGAGCGTTTTCACAACAGCTTAAACAAACACAGCAACGGTTTGACTCTGGACTTATTCCCATTAATGAACTCAACGCTTCTCAAGCAGCTTTTGATGTGGTCGCAACAGAAACGTTAGAAAGTATAAATAGTGTCGAGATAGCATTAGAGGCCATGTCCAATCTCACTGGGCAAGATCATCATCTTGTTTACCTCTTGCGCGACGACTTCATAATTACTGGGCCAGAGCCAAACAATATTAGCGAATGGGAAAAAGTTGCCAGTGAAGAAAATCTAGAAATAATAATTACTAAAAAGACCAAAGATGCGTTAGAACAGAACCTTAAAGCCGCAAAATGGGAACACTCTCCAAAAGTTACACTAGGTTTATTCGCATCAAGTATAGAGACAGGAGGTAGAGTTTTTAGCAATATTGAAACACCATTTGTGTTATCTCCGGATCAAAATATAGATTCACTTGGTATAGAACTTCGCTTGCAAGTTCCATTGTATGCAGGTGGTTCCACTTCAGCAAATAAGCGTAGAGCTGAATACCAATACCAAGCAAGCCAACAATTAGTTAGTGGAACTAATAGAAAAATAAGGTCAGAGGTACGTCAGCTTTTTCTAACAGTGAAAAGCGATATGCAGAGGATAAAAGGTCGACGCTTATCTATCTTGTCTGCTAAGACCGCTCTTGATTCAGCTGAAGCAGGTTTTGAAATTGGTACTAGTAACATTATTGATATACTTAATGCTCAAAATGCTTTGTTTGCAGCCGAGAGGGAGTATTCTAATAGCCGTTATAACTATTTAGAGAACTCTTTTCGCTTAAGGGCGGCAAGTGGGAGTCTTAATTCAGGAGATATTTACAGGCTTGATGCTTTTTTAAAACCACCTAGTGCTCAGCAAGTGATACAGCGAAGCATACGTTGACCTTTGTGGATCAAAATATTGTGAGGTTTTAAATGGAAAGTAATCAAACGCAAAGAGTAAAGTTTAGTTTTCTTAGGTTAATATATGTCGCGCTCTTGTTGCTACTATTACAAACTCCTGCGACTGTTACGGCAAAGTCTAAAGCAGAATTGGAACGTGAAAATGCAGAACTTCAAGCGACCTTTGATTTGATGGTAAGGCAACTTGCACAACGTGACGCGTTAATAAGAGATTTGCGTTCAAAACTTGCTGAGTTAAAGGCGGATGGGCAGGGATTACCAGTGCAGTTACTAGGTTGTTCAGTAGAAACCGCTAGTCAAAAAGTTAAGGCAGTATCTTTTATTTATGAACGTGATAAAACCCTTCTTGAATGGTTAAGCACCAATCTTAGTGGGTGTAAAATGACACAGTTAAAAGAATTGTTGGTTATTGCTAATGACGAGATGTTAAATCAGTCACGAACTGAAATTTTAAAAGAAATTGCCACTCGCTAAATAGCCATGAATTCAAACTACTTTAGCTTTACAGGCAAACTAAATATTAAGGTAGATGGTAGAGGCATTTTTTTTCGGACAATTCTTTTTTAGACAGTACTAAGTTAAATTATTCAAGTTAAATAAAAGAAAGCGCGCATAATTCAAGCGCGCTAAATATTTTAGCTCCATTTCATTTTTGCATTGCGTTTTTGGTCTAAAAACGCCATTAATGCAACACTTTCCAACAATAGACCATATCCTAGACGGTAAAATGGTACTAACAATGCCAACCGACGTCTGCTATTACAAGCTGTGGCTGCAAATAAGACCGCGGCTATGTCAGAACACATCAAAACTAAATACCATATAAATGCTTCGCCCGGAGCCCCAGAGGTTGTTAGCACCAATACAATTATAATTACACCGAATACATCCACAAGTGGCCATATTATTGATTCAATAAGAAACCAAATTATCCACACGCTCAGGCTAGGTTTACGACTAGGCCCTCGTTTCCACAAATTCCAAGCCCCTATAGCAGCTTGTAAATTACCACGAATCCACCGGTACCTTTGATTCATTAATGTTCCAGTTGAATTTGGAGCTTGTGTCAAGCAAACTGCACTGGGCTCAAATACACATGATTCACCTGCAGCAAGCATGGTCATAGACAATTTTGCATCTTCTGCAAAAGTCAAGTCTTCCCATGGACCATCCTGTGACTTAACATCAATTAATCCAATATCGTTACGGTAATTAATTGTACGCTCTAAGGCTGCGCGGCTAAACAAACTGATGGGTCCGGGAGAAACTAATACAGCCGAAAAGAAGCTCTGGAAAAGTCTTGATGTGCCATTCATCATTACATATTCTAGCTGTTGTAAATATGACACCATGTTGCGCGTGTTTTTTATATGAACTAGCCCAGCTACAGCTCCAGCGTTTGTCTCTAGGCCACGTGCTACCAATCGACGAATACTAGAAGGGTCGAGTTCGCTGTCCGCGTCCATACTCAGTATATATTCTCCCAACGCTTGCTTGTAGCCTTTATTTAGGGCAAGAGCTTTTCCTGAATTTTCTTGAGTTAGTACTTTCACATCTGCTTTGAGCTTTGTAATATAATCTTGGGCTATTTTTAAGGTATCGTCTGTGGAGCCGTCATTGATTACTATAACTTCCAAGGCTGGATAATCCACGTTAAGCGCTGAATCAATAGTTCGCTCGATATTATCCTCTTCGTTAAAGCAGGGAATAAGTATAGTTACAAGTGGGGCGTTTGAATCATCAATTATAGATTCATCAATCACTTTTGAGCCTTCAAGAAAAGCAAACAACATGGTTACTAAGTAGCGACCAATGAAGAATATGGAAAAAAAGAAAAAGAAGAATGCCACGAAAACTGGCTGATAATAGCTCTCGTAGGATCCGTCTGACACGCTTGTAATGGCTTTTATTAAGAAGTAAATCTGTAAACAACCTGCAGCAATAGTCAGAATGTATCCAACTAATAATATCGGCGTCATCGATCTCCAATCTTGATTTGTGGGATCCTTTCCAACTCTGGAGAATAATTTATTCAAGTTGAACTCAATATCACTATTTTTAGTCTGGTTTTTAGATGGTTCCATACTACACTACACCATCACTAGTATTTGACTTCACAAGGTTATTACGAGGTCTTAAAAGTAGCATTATTGCTAATAATAACACAGCGATAATAAGCACAATATTAACGCTACTCATCTGTGAAAAAAACATCTTCAGCTCTTTGAATATATTAGGTGGTTGATTAATAAAAGAAACTTGCAGCATTACTTCTTTGTTCATGGCAATATCATTAACTAAGTCTGATCTAGGCTCTAGACCCACCAATATCATTCTCTGATTCGGATTTGTAATTTTTGAATGTCGAAATTCGCCCGTTAAAGTCACACCTAATTCACTAAGATATGGATTGGTTAAGTTAATTATCGAATCTGATTCCACTGCTTTGAATACTTCGATAGGTACTAACACTTCAACAAACAATGAGGTTGGTTGAGCTAGTACAGCAATTAGGTCTTGAGGCGCGAGTACCGATGTAGGGTTCTGATAACCTATAATACCATCCCAAGGAGCATTAATAATGATAGGTTCCATATTTTCTAGAGATAACAAACGGTCTAACTCTCTTAGTTTACGCTCTAAATCTGTCAACATAGCATTACTAGGTTGCATACTTAAATCTGTAACCGCAGACCTTAATACTGCTTTGAGTTGCGCATCATTATTTTCGCCAGTTTCGGTGGATATATCCATAGCTTTGCGCATTTCGAAATCGAGGCGTGTTTTGAGTTCTTTTAATCTCAATTCTGCTTGACGAAGCTTTTGCTGACGTCGGTCGTATTCAATTTTCGATATCAAACCTGTTGTAATTGCGTCTCTAGCAAATTCCATTTCTTTTTGCGCTAGCGTTACATTTGATTCTTGTTCGTTAATTCTAAACTTCAAACTTTCCATTTCTAATAAAGCTCGGTTGCGGTTTTCTTCCTTAATCTCCTCAGCAGCGCGAAGACGCTCAGCCTCTGATAGTTTCTGTAACTCCCTAATAGGGTTTGGAGCATCTAAACTGGCACGAAGCTCTGCAATATTCTCTTCAAGAAGTGCTCGTTGCAACCGGGCTTCAGCTTCTTCTGCTGGACCTAACCTACGGGTATAGGAAACCAAGGGCTCTGAACTTTTAAACACGCCGTTAGTGCCTTCGATACGACCTTCATAACCTTCAATAGCTCTTACTGGAAAAAGTCCTTCGCCCTTCAACACGCCCTGCGTTGAGTAAATTTCGTATGGTAATAGCTCTCTGATTGATAAAATGACGGTTATCATTGCTGCAAGTAGTAAGATAAATCGTGATATAACCCATAACAAGGGTAATGGGCCACGTTGTTTTACTTCCTGTTTGTTACGTTTCCACCACATTTGTGTTGCGCTGGATATCATAAACGCAAAAACCCCGAGAATGATGCTGACGAATAAATACAATAATGTTGATGTGGATACTACCATCGATGAACTCTCTCTTAAATAGCATTGGGCAATACAATGCTTCTCTAGCCAGATTAAATTGTTATCTTTACAATAGAAGGTGAATTAACACCATGTTCTAACCCGCGTTAAAGCTGCCTTGCAAGATAGTTTGGCATTTGCTAAAGGAAGTTTTTGGTGATATTGGTTAATATGCTGGCAGTTAGTCGCTTGTGTTTATAGTCCTTTGATACTGCCAGTCTCAAAGTTAAATGCAACGGTTCCTACCAGCTAACAAACATAATGTTCTTTAATGTATTAGTCCAAAGAGCGCCTGTTCCTGATTAGAACGAATTAATGCTTGGTTTGTGACTTTTTCATTAAGTTAACAGCAACATTAATTTTGCTAGTTCCTTCTAAAAGATAACTTTAGGTACGGATAAGCATTATTTGTGCCAGTTATTTCATAAACCGAAATTTCATCCCAGAAAGGCTATACAGCTACTCGTATCAAGCTCTAGGGCTCATCAAGCATCTAAGAATACTCATTAAATTTGCATTTTGAATTCTATTTTGCGTTGCATTATGCAATTTTCTCTCTGCCATCAAAATTTAATTTTCCTAGTATTGCGCTAGGCTGGGCTATGCCCCAATATCGAGTTCGCGCTGAACGGAAGAATAGTCGTGACGACGGTCTGGAGGGGCTCGTAGCTCATGCAATTGTGTTAATTGTCCAGAGTTTGGCTAAGTAAGGTCTATATGAACCAATATCTTTTGAATAATCAGAGGGTCTATGATGCAAGCAATTATAGTAGCAATGTTCATTTGACATTTTTCGCACTCGGTAATATTAACAAGATACTAACCCATTTGGATAAATGCGGCTCAGCCACTACTGCCAACTCAAGCATAGCACCACCACAAAATGAATTAATTCACCCAGCACTACTAGAGGATTTTGTTATTCAGAAAAATGTCTGACTTTGGGGCTTAATAGCACTACCTTAAAATAAAAGCTTGAACATTAGTGTGTTAAGGCACCACCTTTCACATATTACGAACAAATTTTCAGTACCAATAGTCAACCTATTGCCTTATTCATACTAATTGCCTTATTCATACTAAAAGCTATTCAATGGTGCTTTACACTATTTGACAGTCAAAAAATAAGAATGCCTTTGTGATTTAATTATTAAGGCCTAAGCGCCCTATCGCCTCTAGATAATCCACACACTCCAGTTCGGGCAGACTCAGTTATATCAGCACAACCATTCATGACATCAGCAAACGCGGTTAATTTATCGCTTGTACCTGTAATCTCAATGGTATAATGCTGTGCAGTGACATCTAAAATTCGGGCACGAAATATATCCACATTTCGCATTACCTCGGCCCTGGCAATTTCAGTTCTTGTAGCCACTTTAATAAGCATTAGTTCTCGCTCAACGTGAGGCGCTTCAGCAAGTTCCGTCACTCTAAGCACATCAATCAACTTATTAACTTGCTTAGTAATTTGCTCAGTTACTTTGTCATCAGCTTGAGTGATTATGGTCAGTCGTGACAAACTCTCATCGCTAGTGGGCGCTACACAGAGTGAATCCACGTTATATCCACGTTGAGAAAATACACCGACTATTCTAGAAAGAGACCCAGGAGCGTTTTCCATTAATACAGAAATAATTCGTCTCATTATGTGCGCTCCGTCTTACTTAATCTCATGTCGTCCATGGCGCCATATTTTATCTGCATCGGATATACGTGCTCATTTTGATCCACCAAAATATCCATAAACACCAGTCTGTTTTTCTCTGCAAAACATCTTTCCATTGCATCGTCAAGTTCATCAAGCTTATCGACTTTGATGCCAACATGACCATAGGCTTCTGCTAATTTTACAAAGTCGGGCATAGAGTCCATATACGAATGAGAATGACGTCCTTTGTAAATCATATCCTGCCATTGTCTGACCATACCTAAAGCACGGTTATTTAATGAGATAATTTTGATTGGTAAGCCATATTGCAAACAAGTAGACAACTCTTGAATGTTCATTTGTATACTGCCATCGCCAGTAATGACAACAGAACACGCATCTGGATGAGCAAATTGAACGCCCATAGCAGCAGGCAAACCAAAGCCCATAGTACCTAATCCACCAGAATTAATCCATTGGCGAGGCTTGTCGTAAGCATAATACAAAGCGGCGAACATTTGGTGTTGCCCAACATCCGAGCTGATATACGCTTGCCCGTTTGTGTGTTTATACACTGACTCCAGAACCTTCTGCGGCTTAATGATTTCATCGCCTTGTTCATACTTGAGACACTTAACCGCTCGCCATTCATTAATTTGTTCCCACCAGTCTGCAAGTTTAGACTCTTGGTCGGTCAAGTCGATGCTATCAATTCGATCTAAAAGCTGCTGTATCACTTGATCCACAGAACCAACAACGGGTACATGCGCGTTAACCGTTTTTGAAATAGAGGCCGGATCAATATCTACGTGTATAATATCGGCGTGTGGGCAAAACTTGTCGACGTTATTAGTCACCCTGTCATCAAAGCGCGCTCCCAGCGCCAAAATACAATCAGAATTGTGCATCGCCTTATTCGCTTCAAGCAGACCATGCATACCCAACATGCCAACAAACTGCGGATGCGTGCCAGGGAACGCTCCAAGCCCCATTAAAGTGCAGGTTACAGGCGCATTCAATTTTTCAGCTAATTGGGTGACTAAATTATTCGCTTCGGCCGCTATCGCTCCGCCACCCACATACAAAATGGGACGTTTAGCGCTAGCTAGACATTTCAACGCTTTTGAAATTTGTTTGTTGTGTCCCTTAAGGGTGGGATTATAAGATCTCATGGTAACATCATCTGGAAACACATAAGGGTGCTCGTCTTGGACATTAACTAAATCTTTAGGTAGGTCTACCACTACCGGACCAGGACGCCCGGTATTAGCAATATAATATGCCTTAGCAATTGCCATAGGTATATCGGTTGTCTTTTTGACTAGAAAGCTATGTTTGACAATAGGTCTAGAGCACCCCACCATGTCAGTTTCTTGGAATGCATCTTCGCCTATATGCATTGAAGGAACCTGTCCAGACAGAACTACCATAGGGATAGAATCCATATAAGCGGTTGCTATGCCGGTAATCGTGTTAGTGGCACCAGGGCCAGAGGTTACCAATACAGTACCCGTTTTACCAGTAGACCTAGCAAAACCATCTGCCATATGAGCCGCTGCCTGTTCATGACGAACCAAGACGTGTTTAACCGTATCTTGTGCGAATAAGGCATCGTATATATCTAAAACTGCCCCACCTGGATAACCAAATACATGAGTTACCCCTATATCTTTTAAGGCTTCTACTACCATAGCAGCGCCTGACATCATCCTCACTTGAATGGCTCCTTAATTATGTGTTTACTGTGTTGTCGGGAATATAACCTAGCACAGAGTAAGAAAAAACCTTACGAAGGCAAAAAGTGAGATATTTATCCCAATATATAGGAAATTTAGGATGAATATAACAAAACAACCTGACTTAATGTCGGGTTTTTAACACATTCATCCTAATTTTAATCGATATCTAAGTCCATATCATCATCTACATCTGAAACTAGCGTGTCCGTGTCATCTTGAGTTGACGCTTTTTTCGTTCCGTAAATGCTGCCTGTTTTTGGCCTATTAATGCGTTTTTGATATTTCAACCACGCTCTTTGAGCAGTGTCACTAGGCTCTTGTTGACCATGTATTACGGCTAAATATATGTTATCTTCTTCGGATTGTGGTAATAAGTGCCCATCGGCTAGTGCTGCGATATAACAACCAAAAGAAGAAAGTGCCTTACTTTCAGCAATTGAAAAATCGCCTGAACGAGAAAACCCGTATGGATAATTTTTTGGATCACTGAAAGTTCGTTTTAAGAAAGTTTCTTTAGTTACTTTTTGAGAACTATTGATATTCACGTGGCTTCACTCCGCAAAAAAGTTTCGAAACAATATAGCCTGTAGTATTCCTGCACGTTCTACTCTTGTAGTATCGGACTGTCAATAGATTTTTTTAGAAACTAATGCGAAAAGTTAATTCTTAAAGAAAGTGTAACAATAAAGTTATTTCGAGTGGATTTTATAGAACAAAACGCGATAGAAACTATCGCGTTTTCCAGTTATCACTGGTCAATTGAAAAAAAATGCATTTACTATCTACCTAGGTTCATGACTTTAGTCCAAGCTGCTACAAAATCATCGACGAATTTTTGCTTGGATGTATCGAATGCATAAACCTCTGCTATTGCTCTTAATTCAGTATTCGAACCAAAAATCAAATCAACCGAAGTTGCTGACCACTTTTGTTCTCCTGAATTGCGGTCAAGTCCAACATATACACCCTGCTCTTCCGCTTTTTTCCAAATAGTTGACATATCAAGTAAGTTCACAAAAAACTGGTTGTTTAATTGACCCGGAGTAGTTGTCAATACGCCGTGCGAGTTGCCTCCATGATTAGCATTTAATGCTCTCATTCCGCCAATTAAAACAGTCATCTCCGGTACAGTCAGGTTTAGTTGGTCAGCTTTATCAACAAGAGCCTCTGTTGGAGACTTATAACTATTTTCAACATCAAAATAGTTCCTAAAACCGTCTGCATGCAATTCTAATAAGCTGAATGAATTGACGTCTGTCATTTCTTGAGTAGCGTCTCCTCTGCCCGGAGTAAAGGGGACACTGATATCAAATCCTGCGTCTTTAGCCGCCTCTTCAATTCCCACCGCGCCGGCCAATACAATCATGTCTGCCATTGATACATCTGCGCTACTAAAGAATCCATCTTCTACGTCTTTCTTAATTTCCTTGAGCGTACCTAGCACTTTTGACAATTCTTTGGGATCATTTACCTCCCACTTTGTTTGTGGCGAAAGCGCAAGACGTCCACCGTTTGTGCCTCCACGCATATCGGCGTGTCGATAGCTAGCAGCTGAAGCCCAAGCGACTCTAACAAGTTCGGGCACCGACAACCCTGACTCAAGAATTTTTTCTTTTATATTGTCGATTTGTTTGTCTGATAGTTCTGAGACTGTTTCTTCGTCAATGGGATCTTGCCAAATTAACGTGTCATTTGGTACTTCATCGCCAAGAAAGTTTGCTGGGGGCCCCATATCCCTATGAGTTAATTTATACCAAGCTTTTGCAAAAGCTGTCTGATATTCATTTGGATTTGCAAGAAATCTTTCAGCAATTTTTCTATATTCAGGATCGAACTTGATCGCCAAATCTGCAGTTGTCATTACGACTTGATTTCTTTTGCCGTCGACATGAGCGTCAGGCGCCATTGTTTGTTCGCCTTTTTCTTTGGGCACCCATTGAATAGCGCCCGCTGGACTGCGGGTTTGTTCCCATTCAAAATTAAGCAAATTACTCAAATATAGAGTAGACCATCGAGTTGGTGCTTGTGTCCAAGCCCCCTCTAAGCCACTTGTCACCGTGTCTTCACTGTGCCCTTTTCCGCACGTATTCTTCCAACCTAACCCTTGCTCCTCTATATCTGCTGCGGCTGGTTCAGGCCCTACACATTCAGATGGTTTATGCGCACCATGCATTTTACCGAACGTATGGCCACCGGCTATTAAGGCAACGGTCTCCTCATCGTTCATCGCCATCCGTCCAAATGCCACCCGAATATTTTTAGCTGAACCAACTGGATCTGGCACCCCGCGAGGCCCCTCAGGATTCACATAAATTAACCCCATATGGGTGGCGCCTAAAGGTCTTTGCAGTTTTCCATCGATATTCTCACGGTCACTTGCAAGCATTTCAACTTCAGGCCCCCAATACACCATATCAGGCTCCCAATCGTCCGCACGACCACCAGCAAATCCATAAGTTTCGAATCCCATATTTTCTAAAGCAACATTGCCTGCAAGCACCATCAAGTCTGACCAACTTAACGCTGGCCCGTATTTTTGCTTCACAGGCCAAAGTAGTCGTCGAGCCTTATCCAAGTTTCCATTGTCTGGCCAACTATTGAGAGGGTCAAAACGCATTTGACCACCGCCAGCGCCTCCTCTCCCATCTAATGTTCGATACGTTCCCGCACTATGCCAAGTTAACCGAATAAAGAATGGGCCATAGTTTCCAAAGTCTGCAGGCCACCAATCCTGAGAATCGGTCAAGATGTCATTGATGTCGCTTTTGACAGCCGCAAGATTTAGCTTAGAAAAGTGCTGAGCATAATTGAAATCTGGGCCGTATGGATTTGATGTCAAATCGTGATCTCTGAGTGCCGCTAAGTTAAGCTGATCTGGCCACCAGAACTGGTTGCTCTTTGCCTGTCCAACCTGTGAACTACCTGTTCCCATTGCGCCTTTTGGCTTTGAAATCTCAGCAGTTTCAGCCATGACTGAATGCATAGCAAACAGAATACTTGTTGCTAATGCGGTTTTAACAAACATTTTTTTAATGGTCATAATTAAGATTACCTTGTTATGTGTGTAAATTGGTAACTAACTACGCATTTTTAAGCCGCTAAATGCGTAAGTAATGAATACATTCATATCCACTACAGGCATTAGTATAGGCTTGTAATTTGTTAACGGCTTGTGAATAAAACCGATTACCTTAATCGGAAAAATTAAACAGAGACGGAACTGCAAATCGCCTACTGCCTTTTAATGGGAATGGTAAGAGGTAATTTTGTTACCCAAGCCCAGTTCATTTGAGCGATAACAGGCTCCTCGCCTGACTCATCGGTAATGGTTACCGCCACAACGATGTCACCTTTATCTGTATTTTGCATTTGTTCGATTTGTTCATCAGTTATCCAAGCGACTGCTTTCATGTCGCCTTGCGAGCGACGGACATATTTTAACTCCATCGATTTTATCAAAGGTAGACGTCCTCCAGGTAAATTTAACCCCACCACGAAACCAGTTGCGGACTCCGCCAATAGAGCCATAGTGGCAGCATGTACCTGCCCAATGTGATTTTGCACTCTCGTTTTATTTTTTACTTCGAAGGTCACTGACGTTATATCTGTTTGCGTAATGGACAGTTTAGTGGTACCCACCAGCTTGACCTTAAATCTGAACATCCAAGTTATCAAACGATACGATAACCAGTCTGGATAGCTAAGCGCCTTTTGTGCGAACTTTCGAAGCGGATTAGGTTGATTATTCATCGATGTCACAAAATATTCCTCTTAATATAGCCCATTAAAAAACCTCTATTTTTCTTCTACGTTTTATTATGTAACACAGACTTAATAGATTCCTCATAGGTGAAAAGCCCATTTCAACCGAGGTATTTATCGCTCTATTTTCTTGAAGCTATCAAGCAATCAACAAATTTATTATTTACAGGAAATATCTTAATCGTTTAAGATATTAACATTATTTTTACACATATCCTGTATTTGCTTTTATCGAATGCGATTACTGTTTTTTTGCTAACAAATAGACTCGAGACCCAGACTTTTGGCTATGTCATTGTTGTAAAATGTGCGCTTCACTATACAAAAGTAAATATTGACTCTATTAATAAGCTTTAAAAGAAGACATTGTAATATATGATTAATTATGCCAAAGAAAGCCACAAAACTCTGCATAGATTGTTGAAATCTATTCATTTAACAGGCATCAAGAAAGACGATAAAGAACTTTTTATTCGGCGCTTAGAAGACAACTTTGCGGATTTATTTGAGTGCTATCACAAAGTATATGGATGGCAATATGATTTTTATTATCACCTTCAACAGTTAGTTGAATGCTTGGCTCAAAATTATTCGAACCGCAGCGCTGCATTAAAAAATAAAGATAAGCAAAAATGCGCCGATCCTCAATGGTACTTGAGTAACGACATGCTTGGCATGGCGTGCTATGTAGATTTATATGGCGGCGACTTTAAGGGTTTACAAAGCAGAATTCCATATTTAAAAAGCCTCGGGATCACGTACTTACATTTAATGCCGTTGTATAAATCGCCTGACGGCGATAGCGACGGAGGATATGCAGTTTCAGACTATCGCAACACAAACCCGCAGCTAGGGACTATTAGCGATCTTAAGAAGCTTGCAACTGCGTTAAATAAAGCAGGTATCAATTTGGTGCTCGATTTTGTATTTAATCATACTGCAGACGACCATCAATGGGCAAAGCTAGCCAAACAAGGGAATGAAGAGTATCAAAAATACTATTACATGTTTGATGACAAGACCATTCCAGACCAGTATGAACAGCACCTAAGAGAAATATTTCCGCAAGTGAGGCGCGGCAATTTTACTTTCGAACCAGCCTGTAATAAGTGGGTGTGGACGACATTTAATAATTTTCAATGGGACATAAACTATTCAAATCCATCCGTCTTTAATGCGATTACTGACGAAATGTTGTTTTTAGCTAACTTGGGTTGCGATGCATTAAGACTTGATGCCCTTGCTTTTATCTGGAAAGAAATGGGTACCAACTGTGAAAATCAAGAAAAAGCACATATCTTAATCAAAGCATTCAATGCATGCTTAAGGATAGTGGCACCTGCAGTGGTATTTAAGAGTGAAGCGATCGTTCATCCTGATGAAGTTATCAAGTACATAGACGTCAAAGAGTGCCAACTATCATACAATCCGCTCTTAATGGCCCTTATATGGAACAGCTTGGCGACTCGGAAAACCATGTTATTGACCAAATCTATGCAACGAACAGGCAATATTTCTTCGGATTGTAGTTGGGTGAACTATGTTAGAGGCCACGATGATATTGGTTGGACATTTGACGATGCCGTCGCATCTGAGCTGGGCATAAATGGAGATGACCATCGGCGTTTCTTAAACCAGTTCTACACAGGTAAATTCGAGGGTAGCTTTGCTAATGGAGTCCCATTTGGAGAAAATCCCAGTACTGGGGATTGTCGAGTCTGTGGAACCTTGGCGTCATTGTGCGGACTAGAAAGCGCAATCGAAGCCGATGATCCTAAACAGATTAACCTAGCACAGAAACGCATCTTGCTGGTTCACGGCATTATTCTTAGTGTTGGAGGGATGCCGCTGCTTTATGCCGGAGACGAGCTTGGCCTTTTAAACGATCAGTCTTACAAAGATGTTGCGACGAAAAAAGACGATGACAGGTGGGTTCACAGAACCGAAGTGACGAATAATCAACTAGAAAACTCACCACAGCCCAGTATCACAAACGCGCTGAAGGAGCTTATTGATGTTCGTAAACGCTACCAGATTTTTGGGAAGTCTGATACTCGCTTTTTAGACGCTCCTAATCAACATACATTTGCTTATATGAGAGAATTAAGCTCGTCAAAATGCCTTTGTTTATATAACTTCAGCGAACATGAAATCCACTTACACAGCGATACATTTAACGTGTTAAACGCCTCGTTGTGTGTAGATTTAATCACTATGGATACGATTGACTGCAAAACAAGTTACACCATGCAGGCGTATCAAATGATGTGGTTGTATGTGGCATAAAAAGATTGGAGCGGGAAACGAGATTCGAACTCGCGACCCCGACCTTGGCAAGGTCGTGCTCTACCAACTGAGCTATTCCCGCAAATTGGACGCGCATTATAAAAAATTCTGCGCGTCACGCAAGTGTTATTTTAAATAATTTTCAATTTACTGAGGTTAAATGGTAAAAACGTGTTTGCGATAATATTTTAGTTCATCGATAGATTCTTTTATATCATCTAAAGCAAGGTGCACCCCTTTTTTAGTTAAGCCTTGCATAACTTCGGGTTGCCATCTGTTAACTAACTCTTTAACTGTACTGACATCTACATTCCTGTAGTGAAAATAATTTTCAAGCGTCGGCATATACTCCACCATGAATCGCCTGTCTTGACCAATTGAATTTCCGCACAGAGGAGATTTGCCTTCAGGTACGTGTTTCTTTATAAAATCAAGGGTAGCAATTTCCGCATCTGACACTGTTATTGTACTATCTTTACATCGCTGGGTTAGGCCACTTGCACCATGTGTTTTCGTACACCATTCATCCATTGCGTCTAATATTTCGTCAGATTGATGAACCGCAATAACCGGTCCTTGCTCAATAATGTTTAATTGCGCATCTGTTATGATGGTAGCTATCTCAAGAACAACGCAAGTCTTGGGATCTAGCCCAGTCATTTCCATATCTATCCAGACTAAATTTGTTTCGTTTTGCATAAAAATACCAATATTCAATCGCACTATTAATTGACACTATCAAATTATCGTTTTTTAACCCGCGTTAAATATTGCCATGCGTTGTGCATAATGAGCTAAAAACAGTAGATTTGATTGTTATCAATTAGTTAGTCGAAGTTAAAACGTCTGAATGCTATTATACGATTTAACAAGTGTGATAGATACCTAAAACCAGTGGCAAAGAAACCTAAATTATCGAACAATCAAAGACGTCGAATTGCAGCAAATCGCAAAAAGCGTCTACAACAAAACATAGCAGACGATTCTATTACTGATTTGTCTGGGTTTTCTGACTTGCAAAAGGGTCGGGTAATAAGCCGTTATGGCAAACACGCTATTGTAGAGTGCTTTTTAGGAGAGCATCAGCAGACCACAGCAAACAGAATTGAACATAAGTGCTACATAAGACGCACCATTAAATCTGTAGTGTGTGGTGACAATGTCTTATTCAGATATAGCCTGAGTGAAGATAGTCGCGCACGCGGCATTATTGAAGTGGTTGAGGACCGAAAGAGCACATTGTCTCGACCGGATTTTTATGATGGGATAAAGCCAGTTGCAGCTAACATTGACCAAATTGTCATCGTTAGTTCAATCGTCCCTGCATTTTCTCAGCACATCATAGATCGTTATTTAGTCGCGTGTGAAAGCGCATCTATTCAGCCTTTAATTGTAGTTAACAAAATTGAGTTATTGAGTTCGCTAGAGCTCTCAAACTTAAATCAAGTATTGGATATTTACCGGAACATAGGCTATCAAGTAAAGCTAATCAGTTGTGTGACTCAGCAAGGTCTTCAACCCTTGATAGATTCCCTTAAAGACAAAGTTAGCGTTTTCGTAGGTCAAAGTGGTGTAGGTAAATCAAGTATTATTAATCAACTCATCCCCAGTTCTAACGAAGAAGTAGGCGATGTATCTGATAACTCCGGTTTAGGCCAACATACCACCACAGCAGCCAAGTTAATTCCATTTACTCATGGAGGGGAACTTATCGACTCGCCCGGCGTTCGAGAGTTTGGGCTGTGGCATTTGCCTATTGATGAAATTACCAATGGTTTTATCGAGTTTCAAAATTACCTCGGAGGATGCAAATTTTCAGACTGCACTCATCGAGACGACCCTGGTTGTTTGATTCGGGCAAACGTTGAATTAGGAAATATTCACCAAGAGCGTTACGACAGCTATTTAAAGATAATTGACTCGTTAGAACAGAACCGTCCGGCTTATATCAAAGAGTAATTGAAAAGAGCTTTTTTATTAATTGTTTACCTTACGCATATTGTATAATAGTGAAAGGTTATTTGGAGAATTAAAGTGATAGATTGGTTAAAAATCCGAGGGCAGTATTTGTTACCTAAACATTTACTTTCTCGATTAGTTGGAAAGCTCGCTCGTTCTGAAGCAGGGGCAATAACTCAGTTTTGTATCAAAAGCTTTATCAAAGTGTTTGACATCAACATGCAAGAAGCCAAGCATGAAGACCCAAAAGATTATAAGACATTCAACGAATTTTTCACTCGCCCACTTAAAGACGGGATCCGTCCTATTGCTGAAGAAACATCTGTTCTTTGTCACCCAGTAGACGGCGCAGTTAGTCAGTTTGGAGACATAATTGGTGATAAGATTTTTCAAGCCAAAGGTCATGACTACAGCTTAACCACATTGCTTGGCGGTAAACCTGAACTATCAGAGTGTTTCAAAGGGGGCAAATTTATCACCGTATATCTGGCGCCAAAAGATTACCATAGAATTCACATGCCTGTGGACGGTGAGTTAACTGACACTTTGCATGTACCTGGTGAACTATTTTCTGTAAACCCTTTGACTGCTCAAAATGTGCCAGGATTGTTTGCTCGAAACGAAAGAGTCGTCACGCTGTTTGATACTCCGGCAGGTAAAGTGGCACTGGTGTTAATTGGTGCAACTATTGTTGCTAGCATTGAAACAGTATGGGGGACAGATAATTTACCCAATATGGGGCCCTACGTACAACATTGGCAACACGATGAAAGTGATGTATCCCTGCAAAAAGGCGAAGAAATGGGTCGATTCAAGTTAGGCTCTACAATAGTGCTATGTTTCGAACCCAACAAAATCGAATTTGAAGATCTCTCATCAGGTCGCGAGACTCGGCTTGGAACCCCCATGGCAAAGCTTGTTAATACACAACAAAGTAAGTCATAGCCTCAATCGAATTTAATAAAGGAATGTTGGCAGCAACCTGTTTGTCGCCGGCTTCCTTGTCTAACTAAAGAGATACTGTATTGGATCCAGTTAATCGCAGCCTGATCAATCTTCATTTAACAGTAATGTTGTTAGGCGGAACAGCCCTGTTTAGTAAACTGATCCCGTTATCTGCACTCGATATTACCTTTGGCCGATCATTACCAGCCTTTTTAATGTTATTTCTATTCGTCAAACTAAGTGGTGAAAGCCTTAAATTAAATTCTCTAAAAGACTATGCGATAGGACTTGGACTTGGAATACTGATGGCAATCCATTGGGTGACGTATTTCGCATCTATGCAATATGCGAGCGTATCGGTAGGGATAATTGCACTATTTACATTTCCAGTTATTACCGTTTTGTTGGAGCCATTTTTCGAAAGAATACGAATTTGCTGGCAAGACATTGTAAGTGCTCTGGTCGTTCTCGTTGGGATCTGGCTGATAGTGCCTACGGTGTCTCTTTCAAATGAAGTCACCCTAGGCGTGGTGATTGGCATCATATCAGCATTTTTATATGCGCTACGAAATTTACTGCACCGAAAGCACTTTTCTCATTATAGTGGCGCAAAAGCGATGGCTTATCAAATTATGGTGATATGCCCGTGTTTGATTTTCTTTGTATCTGAAGACTTGTTCTCAAGTAATCACTCTACACTTTTAATGTTATTGTTATTAGGTACTATTTTTACCGCGTTACCCCATGCGATGATTGCAAATGCACTTAAGCATCTTAGAGCAAAAACCTTTTCACTTGTTGCTTGTATGCAGCCACTATATGGGGTTTTATTCGCGACTATAATGCTCAGTGAAAGGCCCAATATACAAACCTTAATTGGAGGCTTATTAGTCATTTCTGCAGCGATCTACGAAACGGTTAATACCCATAGATTGCATAGAGCATCAAGCAAAAGTTGAGATTTATTTCTAAGCAACTTATCAAAGATCGGCTACTGTTACCCAATTTTTATCTATATTCATATCAAATACTTCGCCATAAGACCTTTGGCATTTTAACGCATTATTTCATCACCAAGGGTCAGCTTGCTCATTCACCGTATCTCGACAAAACTATCGCAAATTTATTCAAAACCGTAAACTAGCAATTGCACCCTACCGCAAATGCAACTGCTAAAGTGATTTAGTCTTATATTTGGTCAATATCTATGATCTGGTTTCTTGCTATTTAATAAACAGCATTTCCTGATATTTCGGCAATGGCCATAGATCATCTGAAACAACCAACTCTAGCTCATCGGCATGAGACCGAACTTCTAACATCAACGGACACAACACATCAGCACAATGGTTCATATGGTCCTCTGTAGTGTCAAAGTCTTCGACATCAAGCGCCTCTTGAAGTTTGCTCACTGCAGCCATCATTGCATCAGTTTCAGTAACAATTTTATCAATACTGTTATGGCTAATCGAAATATTTAACTTACTCAAATTAGTAGCGGCACTTGAAAGGCTATCTAAATATTCTATTGTAGCTGGATAAATACGGGTGCTCGCCATACCAACAACCAGTTTTGCTTCCACTTCTATAGATAAAATGTACTGTTCGGCATATACCTCAAATCGACTTGCCAATTCTTCCGGAGAAAGTACGCCTGTTGATTCAAATAATTTAATTACGTCTGGATCTTTAAAGGCCGGAAGTGCATCGGCAGTCGTAGGAATGTTTTTAAGGCCATGCTTTTCAACAGCGTCTTTGTGCCACTCGCTTGAGTAGCCATCACCGCCAAAGATGACATTTCCATGCTGCTCCATCAACTCTTGCAATACGGTGATCACCGCGGCGGTTTTGTCTTCCTCACTTTCTAGTGCGCCCTCTAGCTTTTCGGCAATCCAATCTAATGAATCCGCCAGCATGGTGTTCATGGCAACCAAAGGACCAGAAACTGATTGAGAAGAACCAACGGCTCTAAACTCAAAACGATTACCAGTAAAAGCAAAAGGTGAGGTACGGTTTCGATCCCCAGGATCACGCTCGAATTGTAAAATTTGAGATAAGCCCAAATCCATTAACCCGCCTTTCGCTTTCTCAAGCAATTTACCCTGTTTAATGTCGTTGAAAACACTTTCTAACTGATCACCTAAGTAAACAGATAAAATGGCCGGAGGTGCTTCGTTAGCCCCTAACCGGTGGTCGTTGGCTGCTGATGCAATTACCGCTCGTAAGAGTGGTCCATACTTATGTACGCCACGAATAACAGCCCCACAGAACAATAAGAAGTTCAGGTTATCGTGAGGAGTGCTACCTGGATCCAGTAAATTACCTTGTGTAGCATTGCCAACAGACCAGTTTACATGTTTACCCGACCCATTGACCCCAGCAAATGGCTTTTCATGTAATA
Organism: Glaciecola sp.; assembly: GCA_965660815.1. Classification (GTDB taxonomy): domain Bacteria; phylum Pseudomonadota; class Gammaproteobacteria; order Enterobacterales; family Alteromonadaceae; genus Glaciecola. The sequence continues at coordinate 24,403 of CBFIBG010000017.1, read as the reverse complement.
GACATAAAAATCCGTGCTCTTTTGCCGTGCTTTTCATGAGGGTCATTAATAATTGTTGATGATCAGCCGCCACGTTCGCTGCCTCAAAATAAGGCGCGATTTCAAACTGACCCGGTGCAACCTCATTATGGTGCGTTTTAGCCGGAATACCCAATCGATAAAGCTTGTCTTCAAAGTCTTGCATAAAGACTTGCACTCTAGCAGGAATTGCACCGAAGTAATGGTCATCAAACTGCTGACCTTTAGCTGGCGGGGCACCAAATAATGAACGTCCGGCAAGCAATAAATCTGGTCTAACATTAGCGAAGTGTTCATCGACTAGGAAATATTCCTGCTCCGCACCACAACTAGAGTTGAGTGTAGCAATTTCGGTTTCGCCCATTAGTGAAAGTACTTTTTGCGCCGCCTTATCCATGGCTTGGTTCGAGCGCAGCAAAGGAATCTTTTTATCCAGAGCTTCGCCTTTCCAAGACATGAATACGCTTGGTATCATCAAGGTAGCGCCGTTAGTCGTCTGCATAACATAGGCGGGGCTAGTGGGATCCCAAGCTGTGTATCCACGAGCGGCGTTTGTCATTCGTAAACTGCCATTAGGGAAAGAAGAACCATCTGGTTCACCCTTTATTAGCAGACTGCCGGTAAACTCAGTAATTGCACCACCGTCTGAATTAGTGATAATAAAACCGTCGTGTTTTTCGGCGGTAATATTCGTCATAGGATAAAATATGTGAGAAAAGAACTTTGCGCCCTTCCCTATGGCCCAATCCTTCATTGCTGCCGCCACAACATCTGCCGTAGCTGGATCTAATGGAGCACCAGTTTGAACTGTTTTTTTCATCGCTTTGAAAGCATTCTTTGACAGTGCATCTTCCATAGCCGATAAATTAAAAACATCGGTTGCCCAAATTTTGTTCAAAGCTTCAGTCGCTTTACACTCTTTTGGTGCACGATTAGTAATTTCAGTAATGGCGTTTTTTCGAGTTGTTAATCCACTCATATATTATCCTTGTACGTGATGGGGATGGGCTGTAAAGAGATTTGCGACTTAATAGTACGAGTCGATCGCATCCTACTTTAAACATTAATTTCATGTGGACGTAGCACGGATCAAGCCAAATATTTATTTTTTTAAAATTGTACGAGTTTAAGATCAATTAAAATTCGCGCGGATTAACAACACTTATAGATAGAAGTGACAAGTATGATGTGAGTTTTTTTAGTTACCGAGGATCGCTTTTGACTCTTATATATATGTTTAAAACCCATTTATGTTATGTGAACTAATATGATTTAAAAGGTCAGTTCATAGCGATAAAGATTATTTAATAAACTTTCCGAAACACCATCGAATTAAAGATAACATGATAACTGGGATCACAAACCAAAAGATAATAGGGGCCGCTATTGCGATGATAATCGCTAACATAGCAGATAAAGCTATTCCTAGCAGAGGCAAAATGAAGAATAAAATGAAGGCTATAATGCCCCCAACAAACATTATAGAAAACAAAACTAAAGCAACTATGGCTATTGGATTTTCAATCTTTGTATCATTGATTTTAATTTCCACTGTTTCAAACACCTTTAGTTAGCCATCGCGCAGTAATTCGTTGAGAATAATTATTACCAAACAACATAAACTAACAGCGATTTACTTGTTTAAACACATAATAATCTATAGCTTAGACTGTTTTTTTCCATCTATAAAGTAATCCACAATTAAATTGCCTTCATAAAAAAGAGCTATAAAAACGGCTAGATCAATTACCAAGAGTTGGATACTGAATGAGTCCGTAAACAAAGCATATTCAAAAGAAAAATAGTGGAAAATCCCCCTTGAGCCCAAGTATGCAAATAAGAAAGGAATTAAAAACCTCATGGAGGGCCTAATCGTTTGAATCCTGCTCATTTTGAACTTCCATTGTAATTAGTAAGAAATGCTAGAAAATAGTACGAGATGTTGGAAACCATCTATGTTCTGATTAAAGCGCACAAATATTTTGAATTAAAGTATTTTCTACGATTAATACATGCCAAAGGCTGTGCAGGAATGACTGGTAATACTTCACACTAAATGACAAACTTAAAAAGAAGAGACACATTAACCAACTGCAGTTCGCTCTTATTCATTCGTGCTTAAGTGGCTATGGGCTTATTGAACATACTTTCAATATATCGATTGAGGACTTGATTTTGCACATCATTGCACACAGAGGTGTAAGTGCCCACCATCATGAAAACACCCTAAAATCTGTTAGCTCAGCTATGTTGTTAAATATTCAAGGCATAGAAGTAGACGTGCATCAGGTAAAAGATGGTTTCGTTATTTTTCATGATTTTACACTGGAAAGACTCACCGGAGTTAAAAAGGAAATTTCTTGTATGTCGATTGAAGAGCTTAACTCAATGCGGCTGAGAGGCAATCATAAAATTCCCACATTGTCAGAATTACTAAGCCTAGTAGACGGCAAACTTCCCATTAACTTAGAAATAAAAACATTACAAAACTATTCCGCCTTCATTCAAATATTAACCAATTATATTCATCAAACCAATGGACAGGTTATCTTATCATCGTTCAATCATTTCATTATTCAGCAACTGCAATCAAATATTCGCCAATCGACGATCCGAAATAACTTGAAATTTGGTGCATTAGTCGCCCATCTCCCTTTACTCTATTCACATTTTTCAGTCGAGCTAGAAGTCGACATTGCGGCAATTGACGCTGACTTGGTGAACAATAACTTTGTGCAGCACGCTCATCAACACGACAAAGAAGTTTGGTGTTACACAGTAAATTGTCCAATACAAGCGAAACGGCTTAGAGATATTGGCGTAGATGCTATATTTAGTAACGATCCAGAATTAATGCTTAGTGAATTAAGCTGAAAGCTTTAACCGTTAGCATGTTTTGCACTTTCGGCAACTTTTACAAAGGCGCAAGTTCAAAACATGTGCACCGATAATAAATAACGCTCCGAGCGCTATAGTAATTGGCTCATATGCTTCTCCAAAAGCATGCTTGTTCCAATAGATAATAGCACCAAGCGCAAGTGAGTAGAGAGGATATAATTGTCTATGGTATTTATGGAAACCAATGAAAAGAGCCACAAAACCGATCAAAATAGAGAAGCTTAAGATAGTTCTTTCAAACCATTCTGCAGCAAAGAATGTGCTCGCAATAATAGGAGTGATTGCAATTAAAATAGGCAAAGCAAGGCAGTGTAAAGCGCACAAACTCGTTATCCAAACGCCGAGCTTGTCTAACTTGCTGTTATTTCTAACCAACAGATTTGGCGCGCCTGAGTCGACATCGTCTTTATTCACAGTCTGAGCCGGTTCTCTTTTCACATCTAACACTCTAAACTCTTCCTCGTTATCGCTCGGAAAATGAGGCCGCCACGACAACAATCGGCCAAAGGTGTTATAGTATAACATATGTAAAGCAAATTTAAACAATATTGTTTAATATGTGGGTCTAGTGGTTATTGTTCTGGAGACAGACCACCTGCGCTGTTTTGTAAAATTCTAACCAATCGTTCGTTTTGTTTTTCCCCTTGATATTTAGTGATTAAATGGGGGTTAATCCTAAATTTTTGCGTTTCGTCTAAAAACTCACTCACTGTCACAAGCTTGATATCTTTAGGAAGATAGGGTAGTGCTTGTGATAAAAAATCGATAGTTATGTCGTATGGGTGTGAAATCAAGATCGCTTTTCCATTACTTCTAGCCATTTCTATCGCTCTTTTAAATTGTTTGTCTAAAAATGAAAGGGATTTTTCATGATCTAAGAAAATATTCCGAGTAGCGGATTTCACACCTTTGGCCAGTGCAATTGAATTAGCTTTAGAAAATTTTGTCGTTTTGCTGTCGATAAAAAACAAATTATTGGCTGATAAAACTTGCATGACAGAATCCATTTGCAGAGTCATTTGCGTCAGTTTACTGCCCATATGATTGTTAACTCCTACAGCATGAGGGACAGTTTGCAAAGCATGCAATAAAGAGTCTCTTACCTCCGCTGGGTACATAGACGATAATAAAGGATATGGTCCTAAATTAACCTTGTGCAACGACTCCATTGGCATGTGTAACATAACCTCCCTGTTCTGCCGTGCCGCTTTATATGAAAACGCAGTTGAAAATTCAGTGTGTGGCAGCACCGCGAAAGTTACCTGTTTGGGCAAAGAAAATGCTAGTTCATCTGACGCCTTGGCACCAATGTCGTCCATTATAATCGCCAGTTCTGCAATTGGCTTATCATTTTTCAACCCTTCGACAAGAGATTGTTTGTCGCCATTAAGTTGTGAAAAACCTGTGTTACTGCTTGCTGTGGAAGCAAACATTAGCAATAGACTGTAAAACCAAAACACATTACCAAGTTTTATAATCATTTCCCCTCTTCAGCCATTTTCTCGTAAAGATAACAAAGCAGTGTGTAAACATAATCATACAAACAAGAGGTTTTCCCATTAAAAAAAGTAAGGGTGCTACTGTTATATTTCTCTTCGCTTTTCTATTATTAAAAAGATATGATTAATACCAAAGCGTCAGCACAGTTGAGCGCAAGCTTGTTTCGAAACGAAATAAAGCTAGGTTGCATTTCATAGAATTTTATTTCGTTCAACAGTGTTTAACCCTTATCGTTTAAACACTTCATCAATTTAGCAGTGATGCACACGTGACTATCAGCAAGGAATGGATAGCAAGGAATAGGCCAACCATGAAGCACATAGCGAGATTATCTAAACTAATATACAAAACGTCAAATAGATTAAGGGCAAGCCAGTCCCCCCCTCTGCTCACGCCTCTTACTCGAAGTGGTGCACTCAGCAAATTACTTGGCTCTAACGTGTATTTAAAAGAGGAAAACCGTCAAATTACCGGCTCTTTTAAATACAGGGGAGCACTGAGCAAAATCACATCTTATTCATCCAATGAAATCAAAAATGGCATTGTAACAGCAAGCTCTGGAAATCACGGAATGGCGTGTGCCAGCGCAGCAACCAATCTCGGGATCAGTTGCAAAGTATTTTTGCCTTCCAGCGTTTCAACACTAAAAAAGCAACGCATAATGGATTACGGTGGTTCTATTGAAGTAATAGAGGGTGACTGCTTAATAGCTGAACAAAGTGCTAAAGATTTTGCCGTTAGGCATAATCTTCCTTTTATTTCTCCTTACAACGATCTTGATGTTATTGCTGGTCAAGGCAGCATTGGAATTGAGATTGTAAGACAACTACCTTCAGTAGACCAAGTATTTATCGCGGTTGGCGGTGGTGGTTTAGTGAGCGGTATAGGGAGTGTCTTGCTGGAGCACAACAGTAATATAGATGTGGTCGGTTGTTGGCCCGCTAACTCTCCAGTTATGTATAAATGCATGCAAGCGAATAAAGTAATCGATGTTGAAGAACGAGATACTATTTCTGATGGAACCGCAGGCAACATAGAGTCAGATTCCATCACACTTAATATATGCAGAGACGTTATTGTCTCGACCGAATTGGTGTCTGAAGATAAAATCAAAAACGCGTTTACTCATATGCTTGAGTATGAGCAATTGTTAGTAGAGGGCGCCGCCGCAATGACAGTCGCATGTGCATTGCAACGTTACGAAAATGAAAAAGCAAATCGGGCAACCAATCTTAGAAAAGAAAATATAGTCATAGTGGTGTGCGGAAAAAATATTGCACTGGAAAAAGTAAAACAACTGCTTTGATGTTACTTGTTTAGGTAACGTCAGACATCAATGTTATATCTGTACTTCCTACTTTCTGCTTGTTTTTGTACGTTTTGACACGTGTCACATTCAGCGTCGGATATAATTTTGGTTTTTCAAGTAAAGTGATAATTTGCGGATTATCAGCAGGCACGTCACTTAGCCACAAGTCCATAAAATTAGGGGCCATTGGCAGAAAAAATGGAAACGCTTTATCGTGGTAAGGTTCCATTTTTGGATGGGTATCTCTAGTAATTATTGCACAACTGTAATCACCGTTTTCTAATTTTTGGTAAAGTGCGCCTAACATAAATGATTGACTGCTTTGCATCAAATACTGATGTTTAGTTTTGCCGACTAATTTAGATTCTCCCAACTCTGTCGCCAATACGATTGCCCTATTATTATTTAATGCGCTATTCCAAAATGGACTGCTTAAATTTCGAGCATTAAAACTGGTTCGCCCACCGATGAATGTTTCGCTATCCCTTAAAAAAGTATCAAACCACCAAACTGCCTGAACCTGCTTAAGGCTTCCATTTTCATTTATTAATAATGGTATCCGTCTAGTTGTATCACCGCCAAAAGCTGGATAGGCTGTATATTCAGGCCAACAATCGAGCATGGACTTAAGTATCAATGGACATGACATATTGTCATACCATTGAGGCTGTTCATGTACTTTCGATTGTTCGTAGCCTACATATCCACACATACAATGACCTTAATAAACATTTATTTTACTGCGAGTCTTCGCGTGTAGGCTTTAACCATGTCTAGGCTACATCCAAAATTCAAACGGAAGTGGTCGGGAGCACCAAAATCTCTACCAGGCGATGGACCTACGCCACGTGTTTCGCACCACAATTGGGTGTCATCAACTTTGAGTTCAGAAGCATCTACCCATGCCAAAAAAGTTGCTTGAGGGGATACCGTTGATAACCCATCGATATCATTTATAGCATTGACTAGAAAGTCTCTATTTATCCTTAAGTAATCTATTTGCTTAGTCAGCCAAGAATCGCATTGAGTAAATGCAGTTTCAACAGCTTGCAATCCCAAAACGTTCGGCCAAGGTACAATTCCTGCTCCAGCTCTGACGAAACTTGCGCGTATTTTAGCATCTGGAATAATGGCAAAAGAGGTACCTAACCCTGCAACATTAAATGTTTTGCTGGCTGCCATAAGCGTAATGGATTGTTGAGAAATTACGTCAATTGAACCTGCCGGTATATGCACAGAGCCGTCTAAAATCAAATCGCAATGAATTTCATCACTGCATAAAATCAAGTCATATTTTTTGCAAATTTCGGCAATTTTTGTCAACTCATCAAGAGAGAGGACTGACCCTACTGGGTTCATTGGATTACACAAGATAAATAGTTTTGTTTTCACATTCGCAGCGGCGCGTTCTAATGCCTCAAAATCGATTGTATATCGGCCATTTTCTATGAAGCAATTAATATCAATTTTTTGTAAATTGTTGATCGACGGCGCTGCTAATAATGGGGGATAATTGGGGGTTTGAGCTAGCACATTGTCATTAGGGTCACAGAATGCCTTACAAGCCATGTTAAATGCGGGAACTACACCGGGCGTCCACACCACCCATTCTTTTTTAACATCCCAATTATAACGACTTTTACACCAGTGGATCACAGCATCAGTAGCCCCTTTGTGATGCTGTGGCAATGTATATCCAAGGACCTGATCGTCTATTCTAGATTTCAAAGATTCCAAGATGGCATCACAGCACGCAAACTCAGTATCTGCTATCCAAGATGGGATTATGTCTTTGCCTTTATATTTTTCCCATTTATAAGCATAAGTACCTTCTCTGGAAGGTGTGTTATCAAACATCCGAATTTCCTTTTACTTCATTTTTGTTAAGTCTAACGCATACAGACTAGCCTTTGAAAGACTATCGATATTTCTCGTTAGAATCATGTTGTTTAACATATTTCAAATTTGATGGTTTGTAAGCGCTATGGTTGAGTTAAACATTTGAAGATATTAAAAACTCTCCCCTTAGCGCTTACTCATACTCTCTGTCAAAGAGCATCGCATGCATAAGTGATTTTGATTATAGGAGTATAGAAAAAAGCCCAACAAGGTTTGTCGGGCTTTCGCTAGCTGACTTACTCAGCTAAATTGACTTTATACACAAACAGAGAATGTGTGGTTTACGCGGCTATTCTTTCGCTTTGGTTCTTGATGCGCGTTTCCGGTCATTTTCAGTTAAAAGTTTTTTGCGAATTCTAATACTTTCTGGGGTAACTTCAACTAACTCGTCATCGTCAATAAACTCTAAAGCTTGCTCTAATGTGTAAACAATTGGCGGAACAAGAGTTTGAGCTTCGTCAGTACCAGATGCACGCACGTTAGTGAGTTGTTTTCCCTTGAGTGCATTTACGGTTAAATCGTTATCTCGGCTATGGATACCGATGACCATACCCTCATACACTTCTACCCCATGTCCAATGAACAGACGGCCACGCTCTTGTAAGTTAAACAATGCGTTGGTTAATGCTTTACCAGTTGCATTGGCAATAAGAACACCGTTTTTGCGCTGACCAATATTTCCACCTTTATGCGGACCATAGTGATCAAATGTATGATACAGAAGACCCGAACCTGAAGTTAGAGTCATAAAATCAGTTTGGAAGCCAATTAAACCTCTACTAGGGATCATAAAGTCGATGCGAACGCGCCCTTTACCATCAGGTGACATATTCGTCATTTCGGCTTTTCTTAAACCCAATTGCTCCATGATAGAGCCCTGATTGACCTCTTGAACATCTACAGTAAGTGTTTCATAGGGTTCTAAAATTTGACCATCTTCTTCTTTTAAAATAACTTCTGGTCGAGAAACCGCTAATTCGTAGCCTTCACGACGCATGTTTTCGATAAGAATGCCTAGATGAAGCTCTCCTCGACCTGACACTCTAAACTTATCTGGATCGCTGGTTTCTTCAACCCTCAACGCTACGTTGTGAACGAGTTCAGTATTTAGACGATCAAGAATGTTGCGAGATGTGACGTATTTGCCCTCTTTCCCTGCAAAAGGAGATGTGTTGACTTGGAATGTCATCGTAACCGTAGGTTCGTCAACTGAAAGAGCTGGTAGAGCTTCAACATCATTAATATCACACACTGTGTCGGAGATTTTTAGTTCTCCAAGCCCAGTAATTGCAATAATATCACCTGCTTGAGCTGATTCTACATCGTGTCGATCCAACCCTAGATAACCTAACACTTTCCCTACTTTGCCATTTCGCTTTTTGCCATCAGCATTAACCACAGTGACTTGTTGATTAATTTTTACCGTACCACGCGTAATTCGACCAACACCAATAACGCCAACATAAGAGTTGTAATCTAGTTGCGAAATTTGCATTTGAAACGCGCCATCTGGATCGGCATCTGGTGGAGCAACTTGTTTAACAATGGTCTCAAATAGTGGCGTCATATCGTCACTTGGAGTATCAGCATCATTTGATGCCCAACCATTTAACGCAGAGGCATAGACCACTTCGAAGTCTAACTGCTCGTCTGTAGCGCCCAAGTTATCGAACAAATCAAATACTTGGTCCATCACCCAATCGGGACGAGCTCCAGGCTTATCAATTTTATTAATGACCACAATTGGCTTAAGGCCCTGTGCAAATGCTTTTTGAGTCACGAAACGCGTTTGCGGCATCGGCCCTTCTTGGGCGTCAACTAATAATAGAACTGAGTCGGCCATTGACATAACACGCTCAACTTCTCCACCAAAATCAGCGTGTCCGGGAGTATCTACTATGTTGATTCTGTATTCATTCCAATTTATAGCAGTATTTTTTGCAAGAATGGTAATCCCACGCTCTTTTTCGATGTCGTTTGAATCCATGACTCTTTCTTCGGCTTCACCTCGACTTTCAAGGGTGCCTGACTGCTGTAGTAGCTTATCTACCAGTGTAGTTTTACCATGGTCAACGTGCGCGATTATCGCGATGTTGCGTAAGTGATCTAATGACGACATTTCTCTTTCTCTAAACGTGATGTGCTAAATTTTTAGCCCTATGAACTTGGGCGCGAATTGTACAGACATATTTAATAATAAGCGAATAACTTCTACTATTTATTTAGAGCTTAAAATGAAAGGGAACTCAAGCAACCTTAATCAAACGTCGATTAACTTTAAGTAACGCTCTGCTATAAAACGCCTTGTTCTGGCTAACCCTTTTCGACAGAGTCTGAGCAAACATTCACTTTGAATCTATTTATAACCTTTTTTTCAATCATGCCCTAAATAAGGGAGCCAACATTTTTAACTTAAACTTCACCGTTGAAATTTACTTTACTAACTTGTCAAAACTCGGGTTATGATCATGAGATTAAAGAGTAAAATTCAATTATCAACCTAACCTAAATACTTAGTAAAAATCATTAAACGATTAACTTTTTTAACATAAAACCACACAGGATTATCTATCTACCGTTCAAAATTGTGCAAATAACAGTGTTACACAAAAATAACAAGCACCACTTCTGTGCAACAAGATCATGTAAAGCACCATATGCGTGCAAAGCAAGTTAATAAATTATCGTTTTATCCGGTAAACAACTGAAAAATAAGACCAATGATTAATTTGATAAATGGCACAATAATAGCTTATAGTGACCTAAGCAAAATATATCCTAAATAACTTTGTAATTTGCTATTTTCATTGCGCTTTGTTAGACAATTACACGCGTAATTATTCTCGATTTAGCGCAACAATATAATAAAGTGACTTTGAAACTGGAGAACGTTATGTCATATGAATCAGCACTTGAACTGATCAAAGAGAATGAAGCCAAATTTATCGACTTGCGCTTTACTGATACAAAAGGTAAAGAGCAACACGTCAGCATTCCTGCACACCAAGTTGACGAAGACTTTTTTGAAGAAGGTAAAATGTTCGACGGTTCATCTATCGCAGGCTGGAAGGGTATAAACGAATCTGACATGGTTTTGATGCCAGACCCATCTACCGCTGTATTAGACCCGTTTTCAGAAGAGACTCAAGTAAATATCCGCTGTGACATTTTAGAGCCCTCTACTATGCAAGGCTACGATCGTGATCCTCGTTCAATCGCTCTTCGTGCAGAAGAATATTTAAAGTCTACAGGCATCGGTGACACCATATTATTTGGTCCTGAACCAGAATTTTTCTTGTTCGATGATGTTCGTTTTCACACTGATATGGCCGGCTCTTTTTATAAAATAGAAGCTGAAGAAGCAAAATGGAACTCTGGTGCTGAATACGAAGGAGGCAACTTAGGTCACCGTCCAGGTATCAAGGGTGGTTATTTCCCTGTACCTCCAGTAGATTCTGCACATGAAATCAGAACTGCAATGTGCATGGTAATGGAAGAAATGGGGCTTACCGTTGAAGCTCATCACCATGAAGTAGCCACTGCTGGTCAGAACGAAATTGCTTGTCTTTTCAATACAATGACGAAAAAAGCAGACGAAATTCAAATTTACAAGTATGTAGTACATAATGTAGCACACGCTTACGAAAAAACAGCCACATTCATGCCTAAACCCTTAGTTGGCGACAATGGCTCAGGTATGCACTGCCACCAATCTATAGGCAAAGACGGCAAAAACATTTTTGCTGGAGACAAATATGCTGGTTTATCTGAAGAAGCCTTGTATTACATTGGTGGTATAATTAAGCATGCTCGCGCGATAAATGCATTTGCGAATGCCTCAACAAACTCTTATAAGCGTTTAGTACCAGGGTTTGAAGCTCCAGTAATGCTTGCGTATTCTGCACGTAATCGCTCAGCTTCTATCCGTATTCCATATGTAACCACTGAAAAAGCTCGTCGTATCGAAGTACGTTTCCCTGACCCAACTGCAAATCCATACTTGGCGTTCACAGCCATGCTAATGGCTGGCCTTGACGGAATTAAGAACAAGATCCATCCTGGCGATGCAGCAGACAAAGATTTGTATGACTTACCGGCTGAAGAAGCACTTGCGATCCCCACAGTTGCTAGCTCGTTAGAACAAGCGTTGGCGGCTTTAGACGAAGATAGAGCTTTCTTAACTGAGGGCGGTGTAATGTCTGATGAAATGATCGACGCGTATATCGAACTTAAAGCAGCTGAAGCTCAAGCAATCAGCATGACAACTCATCCATTAGAGTTTGACCTGTACTACAGCGTATAAACAATCTACCTTTTAAAAAGCCTGCGTCTAGCAGGCTTTTTTTTGTCACGCTTGCTCGAATATAATTCATTTCCTTAATCATACAAATCATAATTCGCATCTTATTCGCATAAACTATTATAAAGAGTAAATACAGGGGCAGTTAAACTATCCAACAACAATATTGTCTCAATAATCATTTGAGAATAACACAACAGTAAGCGAACTAAATGGTACCGAAAGAGTATGGTCTTTTGGGCATTGACAAAACGTGCTCCAAGTATTGTTAATCGTATTAGGAGTTGGTTTATTTGCATGGTCGTGTAAGACATGACCATTTATGTGCTTTAAAAATTATACAATTGATGAATAAGCTATACTGTTTACAAGCTCAATTTCATGTATAAAAAGAAAAATTGAAATAATACTCAAGTTTGTCGATAACCATGATGACTGTAGAGAGGTTGGAAAACAATGAAAAAATTGACTGTTAAGTTGTTTATGTTAGCCAGTATGTTGAGCCTAACAACTTTAAGCTTTTCATTTCCTAATTACAGCGCTCTTTTTTTAAGCAAAAAAATTTATAAAGTCGTCAACGAAGACGGCACCATTACTTTTTCAGACAGGCCTTTACCTGGTTCTGAAGAGCTAGAAATAACTGTCCCTACCAGCAATGTGAGGACAAATGTACCCACACCACCAGCGCTAAATGTTTACCAAAAAAATGACAAAACAGAGTATAAAATAGAAATTCTTTCCCCAGAAAAAGATGCAACTATTAGAAGTAACACTGGTGAAGTTAACATAGTTGCCAGTATTAAGCCCAATCGAGCTGGTTTGTATCAGTTATCTTTAAACGGTCAAACAGTAGAGTCTCCAACAGGTAAGTTTTATATTAAAAAATTACCTAGAGGCGCTTACACTTACAATATTAATTTTCTCGACAACTCAGGCAAGGTTATTGCATCAAGCGAAACTAGAAATTTGTATTTGCATCAAGCTTCAGCACTAATAAATTAAACTTAAGTCAAACCCAATATCCACTATGGTTACAGACGTTATTGAACTAAGGTAGTGCTTGAGCCAAGTTAACAACAGTTTTATATTTTGTTAAATCGCACCAATTCAGTGCGTTAATGCAAGTACTCTGAACAGTATTCGGTTTGACGGAGTGTGATCGTGTTTAATAGTAAAAACCGCCTTGAAATGTTTTTGAATGCCATGAAAACGGCGGTCATTCTTATTGACGATGATTTTAAAATTCATTTTATAAATGATTCGGCTTTGAGCTTATTGGAAACCGGAAGAAATCAGGTAAAAGAACGTCCCCTGGATACCTTTTTCATCGAAAATGGCTTGAATGAAGATCAAATAATCAAAGCCCTACACCACAACGAAGACTTTCGAGAAACCGCGGTTCACTTATGTTTCAAAGATGGCAGATGCATGACCATAGATCTGAACTCTACTGTTATCAGCATTGAGGGTGATAGATATGCGCTTCTCGAAATAGTGCCTCTTGATAAACAAAGAAAAATTACTCAAGAGACCCAACAATATGCTCAACAAGTGGCCGCTAGAGAACTGATACGGGGTTTAGCACACGAGATAAAAAACCCTCTTGGTGGGATACGAGGCGCGGCACAATTACTAGAAAAAAAACTGCCTGACGCGGATCAAGTTGAATTTACCAAAATGATCATTGAACAAGCAGACCGGTTAAGAAATTTGGTAGATAGGTTGCTAGGGCCTAATTCCTTGCCACAAAAACAGGATTGTAATTTACATCAAATATTAGAAAGCGTGCAGTCAGTCCTTATAAACGATTTAGCATTTACGGTTGAAATAGCACGTGACTACGACCCATCAATACCTGACATTTTTGCCGATCCAGACATGCTGCAACAGGCACTTTTGAACATTGCTAGAAATGCAAGTCAAGCATTAAGAAACTATACAAATGAACAAAACCCAGACCATTCACCACTAATAATATTTAAAACACGTATCGAGCGGCTGTGCGTCATTAAAGGGGTTCGTCATTCTCTTTGTGCGAGGGTTAGTATCATTGATAACGGTCCAGGGATACCGCTAGAACTTCGGGATACATTGTTTTACCCGATGGTCAGTAGCAAACCCAACGGTAGTGGGCTTGGTTTATCTATCGCACAAACATTAACAGATCATCATCAAGGTAAAATAGATGTTGAGAGCTATCCAGGATATACGGAATTTAGTCTGTATTTACCAATACTTAGAACAAAACCAGACCAGGACAACAACTTCAATAATAAGGAGAATAGAGCATGAGTCAACCAGTATGGATAGTTGATGATGATAGCTCAATACGCTGGGTTTTAGAAAAGGCATTGAATGCGGCTGACATTTCGTGCCTTTCATTTGAAAATCCCGAAGATTTATTATTGCAGATCCAATCGGGGCAAAGCCCGCTTGTGATTATATCTGATGTTAGAATGCCGCAAATGGACGGTATGCAATTGTTAGAAGAAGTCCACAATCATTTCCCCGATATCCCTTTTATTATTATGACGGCACATTCGGATTTAGATAGCGCGGTCAACGCCTATCAGAGTGGGGCTTTTGAGTATCTACCTAAACCATTCGATATAGATGAAGCCGTAGCATTAACACTTCGAGCGATTGAGCATGCAAGAGAACATTCACACAGACCACTTCATCAGGAATCTAACCCTAGTAAGGATATAATTGGTGCAGCACCAGCCATGCAGGAAGTATTTCGTGCCATAGGCAGATTATCAAGGTCGTCAATTAGCGTCCTGATCAATGGCCAATCCGGAACAGGTAAAGAGTTAGTCGCTCATGCACTACATAAACATAGCCCTAGAGCCAAAAATACATTTGTAGCTCTAAACATGGCAGCTATACCTTCTGACTTGGTTGAGTCGGAACTTTTTGGGCACGAAAAAGGAGCATTTACAGGCGCTCAGACGACTCGAACCGGAAGATTCGAACAAGCAGATGGAGGCACTCTTTTTCTTGACGAAATAGGTGACATGCCTATAGACGTTCAAACTAGACTTCTAAGAGTGTTGGCAGATGGACAGTTTTATCGAGTAGGAGGCCACAATCCTATTAATGTTGATGTAAGAATAATCGCTGCTACCCATCAAAATCTAGAAAATAAAGTTGAAGATGGTAGTTTTAGGGAAGATTTATATCATCGGCTGAATGTAATTCGGATCCACATTCCTTCATTAAATGAGAGAAAAGAAGACATACCTCTGCTCGCGAAACATTTCCTCAGTAAAGCGTCTACAGAATTAGGCGTTGAAATGAAAACACTGGGGAAAGATGCATCAGACAGGCTGTGCCAATTAAGCTGGCCGGGAAATGTCAGACAACTTGAAAACACTTGTCGATGGCTAACAGTAATGGCAAGTGGGCAAGAAATAAAAGTATCCGACCTTCCTCCAGAACTTAGCGTAGATAAGGTAAAATTATCAAAAGCAGAAAGTGAAAATGACTGGACGGTATTATTAGGTAATTGGGCTGATGAGCAATTAGTTTCTGGAAAAGACGGGATATTGGACCATGCATTGGTTGATTTTGAACGTATTTTACTTAACAGAGCGTTGAAGCATACACATGGTCACAAACAAGAAGCGGCAAAAAGATTAGGCTGGGGAAGAAATACGCTAACTCGAAAACTCAAAGAGTTAAACGTAGAATAGTAGCCTAAGAGAACTCTTGCTGCTTAGGCAATTTTAGGCAAGCAGATTTGCGATAATTTCTTCCACACTTGATGTTCTTTTGCTATCAGCAGTTGCTCTTCTAGGATGCTTTTTAAATCATCTTCTGTGGTCAATGGGTTTGCTAATACTACTCTAAACACAGTAACACGTTGAGCGCCATATTGCTCAGCTTCGATCCTAGTTCTCGAAACAAATGATTTTCCTGCCTCTCTCTGTTGTTTTTGAACTGACACAGTTAACTCATCAATGTCTCGATTGATGTCTTGGTATATCTCATCGTCAAACTGACTGGATTTAGCTAGGTGAGAGGGACGAACTCGATAAGTCAATAATGAGAGTATCGGTGAGGTTATTAGCTCAAAGTCTTCTGCTTCGTTAATCATTTCAGCAAACCTATTAGCAAGCGTAATAGACTTGTTGATAAGTAACTCATACCCGCCTTTACCAAGAATATGCAAAGAGGAATACACAGATAAAGCCATACCGTTCCTAGAACCTTCAAGTGTAGTTGCCCCTAAATCTTTAGAGCCTTGCCGAAGAATATATTGCGCATGATGTCTAACCGAATTGGCATCGTCGGGTCGTTTGAAAAGAGCCATCCCAGCCCCCATCGGAACATACATTTGTTTGTGAGCATCAATGGTTACCGAATCTGCTTTTTCAATACCTTTTAAAATTGACTTATAAGTATCTGAAAATAAAGTAGCACCGCCCCAAGCAGCGTCAACGTGAAACCAGCAACTTAGTTCTTTTGCCACTTCTGCAAGTTCGTCTAACGGATCAACGTGACCCGTTTCTGTGGTGCCTGCTATCCCAACTATGGCAAGCAATCTGTTCCCTTGTTTTTGGTACTCTAGGCCTGCTTTAAGCGCCTGTTGTGGATCGAGAATATGTCCACCTGTTTGGACGGTCAACATATTATCACGACCAATACCCAATACATCTATGGCTTTGCCCAGAGAGTAATGTCCTCTTCTAGAAGCCATAATTCCTAAGTTATTAATATTAAGATGTCTATAAGCAGCAGCAAGACCTTTTTTAGCCACGCCAGCAAAGTTTTTCTGGGGACCAAGTAATTTGTTTCTAGCAACCCATAACGAGGTAATATTAGCTATCGTCCCTCCCGAACAAAAGGCACCTAGTGCGTGCTCGGCACTATGCAAGTATTGTTGATAAAAGTCTTGCGTTTGCCCAAACACCAAATTATGCATCATCCCAAGAGTTTGGCGCTCTAGTGGAGTAAAAGCTTTTGAAGTTTCAATTTTTACTAAATTCTGATTCAAACCGACAAGCAATTTGGCCAGTGGTAAATGGAAGTAAGGCAGAGATGAGGTCATATGCCCTATAAACGTGGGCGAACAAGTATTAACGGATTGGCTCACCAACTTTTTAAGTAAAACTTCTGCATGACTAGAGACAAAGTCAGGAGCAGCGGGGACTAAGTGCTCCATGTAATCTTGCTCTATCTCTTCTAACGATATATTTTTGGCAACAACGTGGCGCGACAAAAAATCAGACACATTGTCTGATAAATGTCGCTCTATTTTTGCTAGCGTTGAGTCATTATTTTCAGGCTTAGTAAAGACCTTATATAAGTGCTCTAAACTGACTTCGGCTTTAGACAAACTTACAACCTCTCGATGTAAAATGTTTAGTCATGGTTAGTTAACCAAGTTAGCTCTTTGCAATAACAACGAGCTATACAAAACAGCCACACTGAATGTGAAAATTGTCGAATAATAGCTCAATATTATACAAGACACAAAAATGTATTTAATACATCGTTAAAACTTCATACCTAAGTATATTCTTTGAATATCAAATTAGCTTACATTTCACTAAAGCATGTAGTAAAACAACGGATAAATAATATAAGACATATATTTTTTAGGATTTAAAGTGCAATCTATCGCGGTAGCTGATGATTTTTCGTTAGAACAGCTCGTACCCTACTTCCAACCAATCTTCGATTTGAACATCCATAAAGTAAGCAGATATGAATGCTTGTCCAGGCTTGTCACTGCGAATGACACTATTTATTATCCAAATGAACTTTTATATATTGTTAGTCAGGACCAATCTAATTCATCCATAACGCAAAGAATGCTTGAACTTAGCGCCGCGTATTGTATTCCTAGAAATATGCCATGCAGTATTAATATGTTTCAAACCGACTTTTTTGATAGCAAATTGAAATCTTGGCTAAGAGAAAAATTTAATACGTATCAAACTAACCTTCTAGGTATAGAGCTTTCGTTTCACTCAGTGCGCGAGCAGCCTCGTACGTTGCACTCGCTTGTTGAGGAAATGCCTAGTCTGTATACAACAGTTGAAGAAGTGACTCATTTAGATAATCAGTTGAAGAGTGTTATCTCTTGTGGCGTTGATGCCATAAAAATAAGCGCGAAAAAGGTTAACTTTTTATCCAAGGACAAATCGGATATTAAGAGCTTGGAAACACTCATTGATTATTGTAAAGAAAAACAATGTACATTAGTGGTTGAACATATCGAAAGTGACGCAGTGCTGGAGAAAACCATTGATATGGGTATTGAATTTGGACAAGGCTTTTATTTATCTAAACCTTCTGGATGTATGACAAGCTTAAAACAAGTTTGACCCGAGGACTGATATTTTCGCTCAAAAGGTGTATAAGACGCAGACACTATGTCTTCAGGATTTTTTGTATTTTCAATAACGGATATTTCACCGGATAGCGCATAAAGCTTTGCAGCTTCTAAGCATTCTTGCAGATACAGTTCCCAATTTGAACGCCACTCAATGTGCTCACAAACACTTAAAATATCCTTAAAGATAGCGCTTGCATACCACCTTTTACCTATTTGCGCTTTTTTTGGGTAAGGATTAGGATATAGAATGTATTGCTTAGTAATACGCCATTTTACTTTTGGTTCGCGACTTAAATAACTCGCTAGCAATCGCCAAAAATCAATTAAATCAGCTTGTATCAATATATAATTAGACGGTTCATCTGCTTTTTTGTAGCTATTATGTTTATTTAGTCTCGCTATCGACTTGTCTATTCCAATTACTTTTGACGTAGGGTTTTGCTCAGCAATTTTAATAGTGCTTTCACCTACGCCGCAGCATGCATCTAAAATAACGTCAGAGTCACACTCAGATAAGTAACTAAGCATAAAGTTAAAAGCATTTTTAGTATGCTCAGCGATAGGCTTGGCAAAAACATGAGATTGGTGGCGGGCAATTATCTTTGGCAAATCTTCATGTATTTCAAATTGATTTGTGCTAATTAATCTAGCTTGGCCGTTTGTCATTTGAAAATATTAAACCTTAAAGTAATTGACACATTAAGTTCTTATCCCCACGCCCTTTTTGAGCAAATAATAAGCCGTACTGAGCAAAATGATGTTAAACACGACAAGCAGACCGATTGAGACCCAATGATTGACGTCTGAGACCCCTAAAAAACCATACCTGAAACCGTTTACCATATATACTATTGGATTGATCTGACTAATGGTTTGCCACATCTCGGGCAATAAACTTAGAGAGTAAAACACCCCTCCAAGATAAGTCAGCGGGGTAAGAACGAATGTAGGAATAACACTAATGTCGTCAAAACTCTTGGCGTAAATGCCATTAATTAAGCCAGCAGTGGCAAATAAGACGGATGTTAATATTAAGGTAACGACGATCACCAGAAAGTTATGAATGCTAACATCGACAAAAAAAGTTGAAACCAATGTCACAATGATCCCAATTAATAAAGCCCTAGCAACGCCCCCACCGACAAAACCGAAAATAATTACCCACGTCGGTACAGGTGCGACCAACATTTCTTCAACATTTCTTTGAAATTTTGCACTAAAAAAAGACGAGGATACATTTGAATATGAGTTGGTGATTATAGACATCATAATCAGTCCTGGAACAATGAATTCCATATACGTAAACCCACCCATGTCACCTATTCTTTTGCCAATCAAATTACCAAAAATGACAAAATAAAGAGACATTGTAATGGCAGGAGGAACGAGGGTTTGAACCCATATCCTCAAAAAGCGCGTACATTCTTTAATCCAAATAGTGCGAAGAGCAACAAAATTCTTACTTCCTAACTCGCTCATGACTTACCCTTTAAATTATCCTGTTGGGAAGATTTTACCAATCTAACAAAAAGTTCTTCCAATCTATTTGCTTTATTTCTCATGCTCATTACTTTTACTTTTTGTAAAGATAACTGTTCAAATACAGGGTTTAATCCTGCTTCTTTAGGAACATCTACTTCAAGAGTTTGATCATCTATCGCTCTGCTTTCAAAGTCATTTATTTTGATATTCTGTGCACCTGACTCTAAGTCAAAAACGAAGGTTTCAATATTTAATGTGGCCAGAAGAGCCTTCATACTAGTATTTTCAACAATGATACCTTTATCGATAATGGCAATGTTACGACACAGCATTTCTGCTTCTTCTAGATAGTGAGTAGTCAGGATAATCGTTATACCTTGTGAGTTAATTTCTTTTAAAAAAGCCCACATCGAGCGTCTTACCTCAATATCAACTCCAGCGGTTGGCTCGTCAAGTATCAACATTTTTGGCTCGTGCATTAACGCTCTAGCAATCATTAATCGTCGTTTCATGCCCCCTGACAATTCCCGTGCTCTTGCGTCTTTTTTATCCCACAACTCTAGTTGAGTCAGATATTTTTTGGCACGCTCTTTAGCTAGGTTTCGTGGCACTCCATAATAGCCTGCCTGATTCACTACGATTTGATGGAGTGTTTCAAATTGATTGAAGTTAAATTCTTGGGGTACAAGTCCGATACATGATTTAGCCTCGACTTCTTCCTCTACAGAGTCGTTCCCAAAGACCTTAATGCTCCCTTTTGTTTTATTCACTAAGGAACATATAATGCCTATTGTGGTAGATTTACCTGCTCCATTAGGTCCCAAAAGTGCAAAGAAGTCTCCTTGAGCCACTTCAAGTTCGATGCCCTTTAACGCCTGCACTCCACCTGCGTAAGTTTTGGTTAAACCTTTAATATCTAATGCTTTTTGTGTCACGCTATGCCTTATAATTAAATTTAAGTTTGAACTGTTAGTGCGCTTAGGTAAAACGTTAAAATTATATCAACTTAACGAAATGCATGTAAGAGTTAGTGCCAACTTATATTTCCAGAGACAGAAGGATAAGACCTTAGTCGAATTGCAAATGTGGTATAATGCCTAGCGTTATAGCTTATCGTATAATGTCGAAGACTTAGGACTTCGGTGCGCCACGCGTTCGTCAAAACTTTGGAGTTAACAATGCACGACCAAAAATTTATTGACCCTAGATTACAAGCTAGGGAGGCAATGTTTCAAAAACTTCATTTAAGTACGTTTGAAACCATGGGTTATGCTCGTGCTATTCAGGAACACGTCGAAAACACTGGCCAAGATATCGACTTAGAAAATCCAGATTATCAACAACTGTTGCGCGATTACCAAGTGACTCGAAATTTGGCTCCTATGGACCAAACCCAATTAGTTCCCCTGTGCAAGAAGACGGACGAAGTGCTTAAGAAAAATCAAAATGCCTATGCCAACATCGCTCAGTTATGCGCTGCCGCTATAAGCGCACTCAATCATTGGCGTATATTGAGTGAAATACCCGTTGATTTAAGAGAACAAGATCAAGTAACAAAAACACTGCGCGAGAAATTTCATCATCACATGCGAACTTGGGAATACATTTTAGAAGACTTATCTGGCTCACCCAAAAATCTCGAAAGCTAATACCTTCAAATGCTGTAAAGTACTTTTTAATATCACTTAAATAGCTAACAAATAAATATTAATTGATCGTCACATCACCGACGCTTTGTGATTTTAAAAACGTATAATACGGGACCTATTTCTTATAATTATCTGGCTGCTGATATTGCTCTACCATGCGCTTTTCACGGCGTTTCCACATTATCTTAGCCAACCTTTTCATGCTCACTGTGGTGTCTTGCTCATCTACAATTTCTATCCCTAAAAGACTCTCTAGCAAATCTTCTAAGGTAAGAATACCTTCCAAGCCTCCATACTCATCTACCACTAATAGCATGTGCACCCTAGTATTTATAAAATGATCAAAAGTTGTGGATAAGGGCATATCTGCGAGCAAAGTAATCAAAGGTTTTGAGAAGTCGGCTAGATGCTTTTCCTGCTCGCCATTTGCCATTGCCAATAATATTTCCGTTTTCATTATATAGCCAGTGATGCTCTCACTTTCGTTATTCTCAAAAATCGGAATTCTAGAAAAGCCAGTATCAGAATGCTGCTCAACAAATTCAGATACCGATAACGTTTCTGGCAGAGAAAAAACGACGGTCCTATGCGTCATTGCATCCTTTATTTGACGCTCATGTAGAGATAATAAGTTCTGTAGAAATAATGCCTCTTGTTGAGCTAACTGACCTTCTTTACCGGATAATTCTGCCATTGCAAGCAATTCGCTGCGGCTCAAGCCCTTTAATGGACTGTCATCAGTAAATCCGCTTGTCAGTTTTTGAGACATAAGAACGAATGGATATAGTGCCCATATCAGGTACTTTAAAAAATATGAAGTAACGGGGGCGAGCGCCTTCCAATATGTCGCGCCCAGAGTTTTCGGAATAATTTCAGAGAAAACTAAAATCAAAAGTGTCAATACAGCTGAAATGATCCCTAAGTATGCATCACCAAAGACTCTAGTTGCTTGAGCGCCTGCTCCTGCAGCCCCCATAGTATGGGCAATTGTGTTCAAAGTTAATATAGCTGAAAGCGGCTTATTGATATCGGTAGTGAGTTGATTCAACAACTTACCAGAGGGTTTGTTTTCTTTCTCTAATAGAGATATGTAGGCCTGAGAAACACTTAATATTACAGCCTCTGCAATAGAGCATAAAAAGCTGAAACCTAACGCGATAAAAATATAAATAAATAGTAAAAGCATTAAACAATAAATTGATTTCTAATTATGGTTTAATGTTAGCATTATTTGTAAAAATAGTACCTCTATTATCTCGACCGCCGTGTAAAAATATAGATTACACTGATCACCAGTATGGTAATAGCAGTGATGTCATATCTAATGTTAATATCAAAATTAAAAAAGGCTGGATTTATAAATTCCGAAATTGCCAAAATATAAATGAGCGCCAGACTCAAAAATACAAGTCTAAATGCTATTTGAGATAAATTCATTGCACTATATCCCGGTTATTATTGTTGCCTTCCATGGGTATATAATGAAACAGTAGATTCCTCATACTGCGCGTCAATTTTTTGACTTGCGTATAATAGCAACTGGTATATCCAGTTAGCAATAGCGAATTAAGATATGTTTATAAATAAATAGTTGCACGGTACTTTTTATTCATAGTTATAGTCACCGTAATATAATCTACAATGCAATAATGCTTGAGAAAACTAAATTCGCACACCTTTACTTAGGAGTTAAGTTTGTCAGAGAATGTTCAAGAAACAGTAAATGCAATAAATCTTATTCAGCAATCATTAACACCCGTCTTTTTAATTGTGGGTATAGGCACACTGTTAAATGCGCTTACGACAAGATTAACTCGGGTCGTGGATAGAGTAAGATGGTTCGATACTAATGATGCAGCTGAGTTTCAACACAAGCGCGATTATGAGATTAAATTTTTAGCAAAGCGAATGCGTTATGCTAATTGGGCCATCAACTTTCTCTGCGGGGCCACTATAATGGTATGCATTAATATCCTACTGATTGTTGTGGAAGGTTATTTCCATCAAAGCTTTAGTAGTTTAATTGTCGCAAGTTTTGCATCTACGCTGTTTTTACTCAGCCTTGGGTTAGTGTGTTTCTTTATAGAAGTGAGCATAGCGACGAGAACCCTGCAGGTTAAGACTCAATCAAAATAAACAATATAGGCCGTAATGTTCTGTTTATTAGTTGCCGTAAAGCTCTCTTAGTTTGAGCCCTATGGCTGTTGAATACCCATAAGATTTGGATTGCACTGAAAATTTTGTGTCTATTAAGTAGTAACTTGGATATCCGACTATCGCAAACTCTTTTTTTAAACTCTCGTTGCCCATGAGTACGCTTGCCGTTACTTCATTCTTTTCAATGAAATCTTTCACTTCTTCTTTACTTGTATAGTCCAAAGCGATAACAACTACATTGATTTTGTCAGTATTTAAAAAACTTAAATTATCTATACTCAAATCACAGATAGTGCACCAAGGAGCAAAAAAATATACGAGATTGGTTTTATCACCGGCAAGCAATGGAACGACCTCTCCTTCTAGAGAAACAAGATTACGTTGAGGTATTATAACCTCACCATCCGTATTCAACATATCCCGAGTTTGCCAAGCAAAAATGACAGAGACTATTATAATAAAGACAAAAAGGTCACGAACCAAACTATACTTGGATAATGCGCTTCGCAGGTTAGAACATAAGTGTTTCAAGTCTTGTTTGTTCATATTTCTAATATCTCACTGTGTCCACTGATTATGACAACTAATACAGATTAGACCTATGCATAATCCCTTTTATTACGGATATATACTAAACAATGGCCTAAAATAGTATTTAATCTAATAAAAAACCCGCTATCAAGCGGGTTTTTTGTAATGCTTAATGGTGCATCATCTTATTCGATGATTTTTGCAACAACACCAGCGCCTACAGTACGGCCACCTTCACGAATTGCGAAACGTAGACCTTCGTCCATCGCGATTGGAGCAATCAGTTCAACTTCAAACTTCAAGTTGTCACCAGG
>CBFIBG010000016.1:0-33282 GCA_965660815.1 Glaciecola sp. | reverse complement strand
GGAGCCACCTTGGAAAACGCCGCTAGACTTTATGAAGCTGGGGTGACCATTGCCATTGGAATTGATACTCACAATATTCGTTTGGCTGCTCAACACGCTGGTAATGCTGTTGCCAACGGACTTCCACATGAAGTCGCTTTAGCTTCCCTGACCCTTAACCCAGCAAAAATATTTGGTATGGATAATAAGATAGGTAGTTTAGAGCAAGGAAAACAGGCTGACTTTGTTATATTTAGTGGTGATCCGCTAGAAGTGACTCAATATGCGGAGCAAGTTTATATACAAGGTAAAGCAATAAGCATGGAGTCACGACAAACGAAACTTAGAGACAGGTATTTAAACTATGACTCAGATAAGCCGGTAGGATACGTGAAATAATCTTCATGGTTGAAGTAATCGTGATGAATTGAAGCGAACCTTAAGTCTGCACTTTTTTAGTGATTGCAGTCTGGTTCGCTACCTTAGGTTTTACTGCTTATTATGGTTAGCTAATACGAATTTTACTGGCTATTCTTCATGACTACTTAAATATCGAATCTTTGAGTTTTTTCGCGAATATTAATTGCGCATAATAAGTTAAAAAGCATTGAGAGTTACGTTTTTAACCACCAGCTATTTTATTTATTATTAAACCTTGCCATATCATCTGTGGGCAAATTTAACGCATCCATGAAAGCCTGTGACATAAAGTCTGCGATAAGGGGTTGGGCTTCACTCTTTGGGTGGATCCCATCGTTCATCATTAATTCTGGTTTTAAGGCAATGTCTTGCAAGAAAAATGGAATAAGAGGAATGTCGTATTGTTCAGCTAATTCATGGAAGATTTGGTTAAAAATACGAGTATATCTAGGTCCATAATTGGTGGGTATTTGCATTTCCTGAAGTATTACTTTTACTTCGCTATCTTTCGCTAATTCAATCATTTGCTCGATATTTTGTTTGATTTTTTTTGGATTATGCCCCTGAAGACCGTTATTTCCCCCTAGTTCAATATATAAATGAGAAGGATTATGCAGGTCCAGAAGTCTGGGCAATCTTGCTAAACCACCATCGGTAGTATCGCCGCTTATAGCCGCATTTATGAGCGTGGCCGGAACCATGTTTTGATCCCATTTTTGATTTAAAAGATACACCCAGCCTTGCTCACTTCTTAAATTATAGGCAGCGCTCAAACTGTCTCCTAACACTAATATGGAGTATTGTTGTGCTGCTTGAAGTGTCGCCTTGTCTTGATCTGAATGAACGTTAGCAGAGAATAAAAGACTAATCGTTAATAGCAACCAATACGCGGATAATGTTCGTCGTGCTTTGCATGTAATTGCCATCACAAAACCATATTCATTTGGTTTTCGGGCGATTGGTTTAAACAAGTTTAAGGGATTTAGTAACACTATGAGTCAAACCTCTTTGATGATAGAAACAAAAGATGTCATAAAGCGAGTATCTACGAATGAAGGTGAGTTACAGATCCTTCAACCCATAAGCTTTACCGTAAAGACCGGTGAAAGTGTAGCAATTGTTGGCGCGTCTGGCTCGGGTAAATCAACATTACTTGGCTTGTTGGCAGGACTAGACGAAGTGAGCGGCGGAGAAATATATCTAGATTCCGCTCCTCTTCACAGCCTGGATGAAGAGGCCCGGGCTAGGTTAAGAGGTGAAAAAGTAGGGTTTATTTTTCAAAGTTTTATGTTAGTCCAAAGTTTAACAGCTTTAGAGAATATTATGTTGCCGGCAGAAATAGCGGGTTTGTCAGAACCTAAAAAGCGGGCGCAAGAGATTATAAAATCAGTGGGTTTAGAGCATCGAGCGCATCATTTTCCCAATCAACTCTCAGGCGGTGAACAACAGCGAGTTGCTATTGCGAGAGCTTTTATAACAAAGCCAAAAATATTGTTTGCAGATGAGCCAACAGGCAATCTAGATTCAGCGAACTCAAAAAAAGTTGAAGATTTGTTATTTGACCTTAATAAGGATTCTGATACCACATTAGTTCTAGTAACGCATGATGGGCAATTGGCCTCTAAATGCGACCGCCAACTGAAAATGAACGCGGGTGTGCTCAATGAACAGACCCCTCATCTAAAGGTTGTATCAGGAGATTAACACATGATGGCACTTAGCTTGGCATGGAGATTATTTAAGCATGAAGCCCGTCGGGGTGAACTTACCATCATTCTATTAGCAATTGTTTTGTCGGTGGCGTCGGTCCTTTCACTTTCTCTATTTTCCGAACGTCTACAACAAGCTTTGACTGACAGAAGCGCTGAATTTATAGCGGCAGACAGTCAACTACGCTCTCGTAATCCGGTCGATGAGAACTGGATTACAGAAGCGTCTAACTACAATCTCATTACCGCTTTTCAATTATCAGCACGTTCTATGGTATTTTCTGGCGACGAATTGGCATTGAGTGATGTAAAAGCAGTAAACGATGCATACCCGCTAAAAGGAAAAGTCACACTTTCTGAAGTGCCTTTCGGACAGGGTGTCGAAACAGACATGTCGGTTCCAAAAGGAGAAGTGTGGGCAGACTCTAGACTCCTTCAAACACTTAAAGTTGAAGTAGGCGATACCATTGAAGTGGGCGAAGCAGATTTGGTGGTAAGCCAAATTCTAAGCGAAATACCCGATGCAGGTTTTTCAGTATTCAATACAGACCCGATAGTGTTAATGAACGTCGACGACATCGCTTCGACTCAAATTATTGGGCCAGGGAGCAGAGCAAACTACAAATACTACTTCACTGGAGAGGCCTCTGATATTACCCGTTACTATGAGTGGTTAAGACCACAGTTGGATCGTGAAATACATCGCTGGACAAGTATCAAAGACGACGATTCACCGATAGGCAATTCTATTGCTAGAGCAGAAGAGTTCTTTTTACTTGCCAGTCTGTTGGCCATTGTGCTTGCCGCCGTTTCTATCGCGGTTGCTGCTCAACGTTTCAGTCAACGACATTTCGATCCCGTCGCCATCATGAAAACCTTGGGCGCTAGTAAGTCTACCGTCAGGACCATATATCTAATTCAAATTTGCTTTATCACACTATTAGGAATAATTGTTGGCACTGTAATTGGTTATTTAATCCAACAAGGCGTAGTACTGGCTTTGCAAGACCAAGTGGAAGTAGCACTTAATACATGGTATTGGCGACCTTTAGGTATAGCGGTCTTCACTGGAGTGACATGTGCACTCTTATTCTCTATTTACCCGCTTCTGCAACTATTTTCTGTGCCTCCGCTTAGAGTACTTCGAAAAGACATTAGCTCGACGGTTTCTTCAAAGTTTTTGCAGTTTGCTTTTTCTGGCGGTGCGGTTTTTTTGTTGATGTGGGTTTATAGTGGGAACTTAAAGATAAGCTCAATTCTATTTGCCGGTGGCATTGTTTTGGTGATCAGCTTGCTAGCGATGACCTATGTATTAATCGCTGTGGGACGTAAATTGGGGACTGGTAGTATGGGTGCTTGGACTTTAGCTTGGGCGCGGATCAGACGAAGAGCAATGAATAATTCAGTCCAACTTATCAGTTTTGCCATCACCATAATGCTTCTTTTAGTCGTACTTGTAATGAGAAATGACTTGGTTAAGCAATGGCGAGACCAACTTCCAGAAGGTACGCCCAATTATTTCCTTGCAAATATTACTGAGGCCCAAAAACCACAGCTAAAGTCTCACTTTGACGCTAACAATGTTAGCTACGAAAAATTCTACCCGGTCGCCAGAGGTCGGTTCGTGGCTATCAATGATGAAAAAGTTAGGACTGAAGTGACAAAAGAAGACGAGGAGCCAGCGGCAGAAGGGCGGCGAGGTCTGGGCAGAGAAGCCAATTTAAGCTGGGGTATTGAGCTTCAAAAGGGTAATACGGTAGTTGAAGGAGAGTGGCATGACAATTGGCAAGAAGGGGATCCAGTTCCGCTATCGATTGAAGAAGAAGTAGCTGACCGACTTGATATTGAATTAGGTGATGAACTGACATTCAATGTCGGCAGTGAGGTGATAACTGCAAAAGTAACCAGTGTGAGGGAAGTGAATTGGCAAACTTTGCAGCCAAACTTCTTTTTTGTGTTGCACCCTAAAGCAATGGAAAATTTCAGCGCTACATACATCACCAGTTTCCATTTAGATCCGGATAGAAAGAACGAAATAGCTCCTTTAATGATGCCTTTTGCAAGCGTTACTTTATTCGATGTCGATGCCAGAATTGACCAATTACGCGAAATTATTGATCAAGTTTCGATGGCCGTAGAATTTATTCTCATTCTTGTTTTAGTCGCTGGCTCGCTGGTATTAATCGCACAAGTGCAGGCCAGTATGGACGAACGGTTACAAGAGTTGGCTATTTTGAGAACCCTAGGATTAAAAGGGCGTAGTATAAGGTTTAGCGTTATTAATGAATTTGTAATTATTGGCGCAGTGGCCGGTCTTATGGCAGCCTTAGCAAATGAATTTAGTTTGTATTTATTGCAAACTAACGTGTTTCAGATGCCCTTTAGTTTGCACGTAGAGTATTGGGCGATTGCACCTGTCATTGGAGCGGTTGTTGTGAGTCTTTTAGGTGCGTTTAGTTGTTGGCGGTTGTTATCACTTAATACAGGTCATTTACTTCGAAAAATGGTGTAAACAAAGTGTCCCGCTCTGAAATAGTAGACTTTGAAGGGCGGGTTCTTGAATGATATTATTAATGGGTTTGAATGTGCAAATAGGATGTTTACATTCAACACCCAATCATCGACGTAATCTAAGAAAAGCGGTCAACAGTGCAATGGTGTGAAAACCGCGCCTTAGCCTTATATTGTTAGTTTATATATCTAATTCTTTTAATGCTTCTTCAAGCGTTGGGTAACTGAATGTAAAACCGGCTGATAATAAGCGCTGTGGAATGACTTTCTGTCCATATAATACTAGTTCAGAGGATTCTCCCATTAAAAATTGAAGAACGAAAGAGGGCACTCTAAACATGCATGGCCGCTCAAGTCTTTTGGCTAGCTTTAATGAGAAAAATGCATTTGTATTTGGATTGGGGGCGGTTAAATTAAATGGGCCACTGCATTGCTCGTTATTAAGTAAAAATACGATGCCCTTAACCATGTCCTCAATGTGGATCCAAGACATATACTGCCTTCCACTTGAAATAGGACCACCTAGGCCAAGTCTGAAAGGCATAAGCATTTTCGCGAGCGCCCCTCCATCTTCATCGAGCACTATTCCTGTACGCAGCAAACAGACTCTAGTTTCAGCTTGAAGTGCAATATCTTCCCACTTAGCGCACACCTTCCTAGAGAACTCTTCGTGAAAATCAGTAAAGTCTTCATTTATTGGAGTGTCCCCTTGCCTTCCATATACCCCAACGGCTGAGCCACTAATGAATACGCTTGGTTTATGTATTGATGAGTTGATTAGGTCAACTAATTTTTGAGTAATGTCCCAGCGGGAGTCGCAAATTCTTTTTTTCTGGGAAGAGGTCCATCGTTTATCGGCTATGGGCTCACCTGCAAGATTGATTACAGCTTCAAAATCATCTAAATCAACTAATGAATCTATAGTAACTGTGTCTATTGTGCTGCCTAATAAACGACTTGCTCTGCCGGGATCACGAGTTACTACAGTAATTTTATAGTCCCCACTCAAGCTTTTAACTAATTTTCTTCCAATTAGTCCAGTACCACCAGTTATAAGAATTTGCTGCATAAAATCAACCTTTCGTGCAAGACAGTGCTAAAGAAACGGAATCTGAAAATCTTAAAGCGTGTGGCTTGTCTACTTCAGCTTCAGCAAAGGTAACCCATGGATGATCTGCTGCGATTGAAAGTACATCTGCGGTAAGTTTTTCTAATAATGAAAAACGATTGTCTTCGACTAATCGAATAATCGCTTTTGTGATTGTTTTATAATTAAGTGCATCTTGCATTTGATCAGTATCAGTTGCTCTTTTGGCATCGTATTGAATTACGACATTGATGACTACGTCTTGTTGATTTTTAATTTCGTCTTCGTTTATTCCAATGTAGGTTCTTAAGCGAAGATTTTTGATTCTGATAGTAGCAAGATTTAAGTTCATTAATTGGATATTTCCTTGTTATTGATAATTATTAGGATAGTCTATAACACTATATTTGCTTGTTAGCAGACGATAATATTTATAATCATTTGGTCTTATTGAGTGAGCATTTGCAACGCCCATACCCAACAGCTGTTTTATTCTAATTTCACGGAGAACTAATGGATATTCAATCCCCTGTGGTCAAAACTTTTGTCATTATGGCTTCGGTCGTAATTGTGCTTGCTGGCGTCAAAGCTGCCAGCATAATTCTAGTTCCTTTTTTGCTTTCCATTTTCATTGCTATAGCAGTGAGCCCAATTATTAACCGAGCAAGCCAGTATATGGTGCCAAGATGGATCTCAGTCACCCTTGTTATACTCGCTATGGTGATAATTGGATTTATGCTAGGAGGATTAGTTACTCAGTCAATGGCGGAGTTCCGTGAGAATTTACCCACTTATAAAATACAGTTATCTAGTGAGTTCACATGGCTCGTCAGTAAACTTGAGTTGTTAAATATCAATTTAGATACAAAATTACTGTCCTCGTATCTTGATCCAGGCACAGCGATGACGGTCGCCACTAATTTTATTACGGGCATGGGAACCGTTTTATCAAATATATTTTTGATCCTATTAACGGTAATTTTTATGCTTTTCGAAGCGGAAACCATGCCCAGGCGCATACACATTGCCATGGCAGACCCTGATATGAAGTTAAAGCATGTCGACAACTTTCTAAAATCAGTCAATCAATACCTGGTAATAAAAGTGATGGTAAGCTTAGCGACGGGGGTATTCATAGGAATTTGGCTCTGGTTCTTGGAGGTTGATCATTTTATGCTTTGGGCCGTGTTAGCGTTTATGCTGAATTTTATACCCAATATCGGTTCAATTATTGCTGCCATTCCTGCTGTTTTAATGGCCTTTGTTGAGTTCGGGTTTGTAAAAGCTGGCCTTGCGGGCCTCGGCTTTATTATAGTCAATACCGTGATGGGTAATATGATCGAGCCAAGGTTCATGGGAAAGGGTCTTGGATTGTCAACGCTCGTCGTGTTTTTATCTTTAATATTTTGGGGATGGCTACTTGGAACGGTAGGAATGCTGTTGTCTGTGCCTTTGACGATGGTGGTTAAAATTGCTTTGGAAAGCCAACCAGGCACGAAGTGGTTGGCCATATTGCTATCTGGGGATAGCAATGATTTGCTAGAAACAAAACAAGTAGCTTGAACGCCGAAGCCAATTCCTGTTACGGAAGGACTAACTTATAAGGCTTAACAGTCACCTTTTCATACACACCGGCAGTAAAATAGGGGTCAGCATTGGCCCAAGCTTGCGCTTCGTCAAGTGAGTCAAATTTTGCTACGATTAGTGAGCCTGTAAATCCAGCTGGACCTGGATCCTCTGTATCTATGGCTGGGGTCGGGCCGGCAATTAAAAGTCGACCTTGATTGACTAGCTCATTCACCCTAGTTAAGTGGTCCGGACGTACTTTTAGTCGTTTCTCTAAACTATTTTCAACATCTTGAGCATATATCATGTAGTACATTGCTACTCTCTTCTTTTAATTTAAATTGTATTTCAAACTTATTTCAAATTGGGTTCAAAATAAGCGCCAAATCCGTCCTATTTGGATTTGGCAGGGATAGTGATATGCTTAATTCCCATAAAACACTCTCTCATTCCTATCCTGCGCAGCGTTGCTGGTTAATCGATGTGAGTAGCTGCTTTCATTCTCTTGACAAAGTCTCCTAGCGCAGATCGCATGGCTTCTTTATCATGTAAATGTTCAGCGATAATGTTCACCGTTGCAGAGCCGGATATTGCGCCTTTTGCGCCAGCCTTTATGGCCGAAGCTACTTGCTCCGGGTTTGATATTCCAAAACCGATGAGAGGAGGCGCCACTTGGTAGGCTTGTAATTTCTCTACGAGCTCTGTTGCAGGTAACTCTGCTGCCGTTTCAGCACCAGTTACGCCCGCTCTACCAAGTAGGTAAGTGTAACCAGATGAATGTTCCCCTATTAACGAAAGGGTTTCGTCAGAAGCGTTGGGTGGTGCAATAAGAATTTGTTGTATATTTTGAGCCTTAGCAATATCAATAAATCGACGAGCTTCTCTCAACGGAACGTCTGCTACCAATATTGAGTCTACTCCAGAATCGCGGGCAAGCTTGTAGAAAGTGTCTACTCCATTCACTAAAATTAGATTTGAATAAAGTAGTAAACCAATAGGGATATCTGGGTATTCCTCCCGTATTATTTTGATTATATCAAAGCAGGAGTTAGGTCTTATACCTGAGCCTAGGGCTCGAATGCTTGCTTTTTGAATAGTAGGCCCATCAGCGATAGGGTCTGAATAGGGAATGCCCAACTCTAGTGCGTCGGCTCCATTCTCTACAAGCGTTCTAATGATGTCTAATGATGTATCAAAATCAGGATCCCCAATCATCACAAATGGAACAAAGGCGCCTTGTTTACGCTCATCTAATTGATTAAACATTTTATTGTAGCGGCCAGTACCTATAAAATTATCCATTAAAGTCTGTCTCCAAGAATGTTGGTTACGTGCGCTAAATCTTTGTCTCCTCGGCCTGAAAGATTCAGCACGATTATGGTTTCTTCCGTAGCTTCTTCAGCCATTTTAAGTGCGTAAGCCAGAGCATGAGAGGTTTCAAGCGCAGGTATTATGCCTTCTTTTTTAGCGAGCAATTGAAAGGCATCAAGTGCTTCAGTGTCGGTAATCGCATAATATTCAGCACGTCCTGTATCCGCTAAGAACGCGTGTTGTGGTCCAACAGCCGGATAGTCAAGACCTGCACTTACCGAATACGATTCTTCTATCTGACCATCTTGGTCTTGCATGATAAACGTAAAAGCACCGTGTAATATGCCTTTTGAGCCTGTTACTATGGTTGCGCCGTGTTCTTTGGTATGTACGCCTTTTCCTGCTGGCTCAACTCCCACCAGTCTGACGCTTGGTTCGTCTATAAAATCAGCAAACATGCCAATAGCATTTGAACCACCGCCAACGCATGCGACTACCGCATCGGGAAGCCTTCCTTCTTTTTCCATTATTTGAGACCTTGTTTCTTCACCAATCATTCTGTGATACTCGCGCACAATGGTAGGGAAGGGATGTGGACCTGCTGCCGTGCCTAGTAAATAATGAGCATTTTTATAGTTAGCTGACCAATCTCGCATGGCTTCGTTTACCGCGTCCTTTAATGTGCCAGATCCAGAGTCTACTGGAATTACTTCAGCCCCCATAAGCCGCATTCTAAACACATTAGGAGATTGTCTTTCTACATCTTTCGCTCCCATGTATATTCTTGCTTTTAAACCAAGCAGTGCACAGGCAAGTGCTGTAGCCACACCGTGTTGGCCTGCACCTGTTTCGGCAATAACCTCAGTTTTACCCATTCTTTTGGTGAGTAATGCTTGGCCTAGCACTTGATTAGTTTTATGCGCCCCGCCATGCAGTAAATCTTCTCGTTTAAGGTACAGTTTTACTTTGGGATTGCTGACAATATTTCGGGTTAAGGTCATGGATGTTGGACGCCCAGCATAATCTTTAAGGAGCGACATAAATTCTTTTTGAAATGCTGGATCGTCCTTGGCATCTAAAAATGCCTGCTCTAGTTGGTCTAAGGCTGGGATAAGCAGTTCCGGAACGTACATTCCCCCAAAATCGCCAAATTTACTTTCTAATTTATTCATTTTGCATCTCTTTAGTTTGGTTACTTAGCCACGCAAATGGTGAAAGAATGATATGAGTTTTTGCTCAGACTTGTTGCCTGGTGAATCTTCTACACCAGAATTGACGTCAATTAATGCAACATCAAATTGTTTTGCTTCATTTATGTTATCTATGCCAATGCCACCAGCAAGGACAATATTTGATAGTGAATCTTGATCGCTTAATATTTGCCAATCAAAACTTTTCCCAGTACCGCCTATTTCATTGTTAACCTTGCAGTCCAACAATATCTTGTCGATAGTTTTATCGTCGATTACTTCTTGTAAGTGCAGCAATTTATCGCTTAACTTCAATTTGTTGGTGTCGTTTATATCAATAGCGACCGCTTTGAATACTTCGCAGTTACTCGGCAGCAAAGCTCTTATTTTTCGTATATATTCAACGCTTTCATGACCATG
The DNA here is from genome assembly GCA_965660815.1 of Glaciecola sp. GTDB lineage: Bacteria > Pseudomonadota > Gammaproteobacteria > Enterobacterales > Alteromonadaceae > Glaciecola. Next base: position 23,089 of record CBFIBG010000016.1, on the reverse strand, counting down.
TAATTGAACTGCCTTTAGCGACAATGTGTGTGCGTAGTCGGCAACTTGCTCGAGCGGGTAATCTACAAACACGCCCACGTAATTGTGTTTTACTTTAGACACTATTTCACTAGCGGTTTCCAAACTTACAAAACGCTTTGAGTTAGGTGCAAATATTAAACCCATGTAACTGACTGGGAACTTTGAGATGACCTCTGCTTGACTAATACTGGTGACACCACATACTTTTATTTTGCTGTACACTAAGTCGTTGACCGCTGAACCGAGATCTTGTTTCGCCATCAATGCACTGCCGACTAAAAAACCGTCCACTAGGTCCGCCAGTCGATTAATGTCTTGTTTGGTGTAAATCCCACTTTCAGAGATAATTACGCCATCAAAATCAGGAAAAGCTTTGATAAGCGGCACAAGGCGTTCGGTAGTAGCCAAATCCGTAGACAAATCTCTCAAATCTCGGTTGTTAATTCCGATAATCTTGGCCCCTAACGTCAAAGCACGAGCGGTTTCTTCTTCTGTGCTCACTTCAGTTAACACGTCCATATTATATGAATGAGCCAAGTCAGACATAATTAAATATTCTTCATCACTTAACACTGACAGCATAAGTAAAATTGCGCTGGCACCTAAATGACGTGCCAAATATACTTGATAAGTATCGACAAAAAAGTCTTTATTCAGACATGGCTGTTTGACCTTTGATTGAACATACTTAAGATATTCAAACTTCCCTTGAAAGTATTTTTCATCGGTAAGGACAGAAAAGCATGCTGCTTCTTTTTCATAAGCCTCAATAATTTCGTCAAGGTTGAAATTATCGCGAATCAATCCCTTTGAAGGAGACGCTTTTTTGCATTCAAAAATGTAACTTATGCCATCTTTTGACAACGCATTAAAGAACGATTTTTCATTTGGCAATAACTTGTCTTTGAATGATTCGAGTGGCAATGCCTGTTTTTTTTGAACTAATTCCTGCTTTTTATCGAGCACAATCTTTTCAAGTACGTTTGCCATTATTATACTCCTTGGCTAATTTGGGCAGCATGTTCAATAGTCCGCATTGGACTACTGTCGCTTATTGAATTCATAACAGTGTCAAAGTGAGACGATAGAGAAGTAGAATTATCGTGAAGAAACAGTAACGTTGCTGCATTGATTGCAATTGCATGAGTATGCGCAAGTTCTCCGCTACCTTGGAAAACCTTCGAAATGGCTTTTACATTATATTCTGGGGTATCCCCTTGTATTGCTGTAAGCGGCTGCTCGGAAATGCCAAAGTCGGTCGGATGTATGGTGATTGGTTCTAATTTCCCATTGTGTACATATATTGCTGAAGTAGAATCATGAAGTGCGATTTCATCCAATCCGCTACCGTGCACAACCAGAGCATTGTTATGCCCTAAATTTAAAAGTGTATTTGCGTAAACCGGCAGCAGGTCTTCTTGATAGACGCCATAAATTCCGTGAGTCGGCTTAGCTGGATTGGCCAATGGCCCTAAGATATTGAAAAGTGTTCGAGTCTTCAAAGATAACCGTATTGGCATCACATGCTTCATGCCTAAGTGATATATAGGAGCCGCTAGAAAGCAAATATTAGCAGAGTCCAGACATTGTCTTGCAGTATCAGCACTCATATTAATATTTAAACCTAATCCAGAGAATAGGTCTGACGAGCCAGATTTGCTTGATACGCTCCTGTTACCATGCTTTGCTACCTTTATCCCGCAGCTAGCGGCGACTATTGAGGCAGCACTCGATATATTGATAGTATTATGACCATCGCCTCCCGTACCGACTAGATCACTAAAGGCATACTCAGGGCGCTCAAATGGTTGTGCACGGTCTCGCATAGCCGCTGCTGCACCTGCTATTTCATCTGTTGTTTCGCCCTTAATCTTTAATGCGATAAGCAAAGCAGTAATTTGCGCGCTCTCTAGTTGACCACTTAACACGTGTGAAAATAAGTCATAGCTTTGTTTTTGGGAAAGGTTATTTCGTGAATATAATGTTTCCAAATAAAGGTTAGTGTCGTTGTTCATTTTGCCTCTTTTTAAAGCTACTTTGTTTTATTAATCGCATCAGTATGTTTTTTTTATAACTTTAATTGCAACTTACTTTGTCTTGTTCAGAGACTAAAAACTGCAACGCCTGCAATAAGAGCTGACTCCCCAAACAAGTAAGCACTGATTCGGGATGAAATTGAAAGCCCAACATTCTATCTCGTTTATGTAAAACCGCCATGGCCAGTCCATCAATGTCGGCAATAACCTGTAAATCAGATGGTACTTGGTTCGCTGCTAGTGAATGATAGCGAGCTATAGTCATTGGATTCGGTAAGTTGTCGAAGATTTCTGAATGATTATGTGACATGAATGAAGCCTTGCCATGCATAACCGCCTCAGCTCTACCAACGAGGCCTTGATAATGCTCAACAATGGCTTGGTGTCCTAGACAGATACCAATGATAGGATATTTTCCCGCCACTGAATTAATTATTGATGGCATATTTCCAGCTTCACTCGGAGCGCCGGGACCAGGCGACAGCATCAATAGTGTTTTACCTGATTGACTGTAATAATCTAGCTGTTCGATAACCAAGTTTGGATTGACCGTATTTCGAAATACGCTCAAAGTAACACCAAGCACTTTTAGTTCATCCACAAGATTATAAGTAAATGAATCTTGGTTATCGATAAGCACAAGGTTGATATGTGAAAGCGGTGACACAAAATTCATGTTCATTTTCCTGTGCTAATTGATGCGCTAAGACTTCGTTTAACCGCTGAAACAACAGCCTGAGCTTTGACGCGAGTTTCATCAGCTTCAGATTGTGGATTTGAGTCATGTACCACGCCGGCGCCGGCTTGAACGTAGGCAATGTTACCTTTGACAAATGCAGAACGAATAACAATACAGGTATCGAAATCTCCTTTGCCATTGAAATAACCAACGGCTCCGCCGTAGCTTCCTCGAGTCGCTTTTTCAGTCTGTCTTACAAGTCTCGCCGCACTTATCTTCGGTGCGCCAACTAATGTTCCCATGTTCATACATGCTTGATAAGCGTGCAATGCATCCAAATCGTTTCTTAGTTTTCCAACGACTCTGGATACAAGGTGCATTACATGAGAGTAGCGGTCGACTTTTAGTAAGTCTTTCACATGTCTAGTGCCGGGTTCGCTAACTCTAGCCACATCGTTTCTGGCTAAATCTACTAACATTATATGTTCAGACTTTTCTTTTTCGTCTTGTTGCAGGTCCAATTCTAATCGGCTATCAAGGTCTACATCTATGCTCGAATCTGGGCGTTTGCCTCGTGGACGAGTCCCTGCTATTGGATATACTTCTACATCGTTTGTGGCTGCATCATACTTAAGTGCGGACTCGGGAGATGCACCAAAAATAACAAACTCAGGGTCATTCATATAAAACATATAAGGGGAGGGGTTGGTCATTTTAAGTTGCTGATACGCCAATAGTGGATTGTGGCAAGGTAAGCTAAATGTGCGCGATGGTACTACCTGAAAAATATCGCCATCAAGTATATGTTCTTTTAATGCAACGACGTCATTACAATACTCTTCGTCAGTTTTTGTTATATTTACTTCAACTTCGTTTTTAATCGGTAAAAGCGAATTTCGACTGTACATACTCTCATCGTCATTACTGAGTAAAATGTCTTTATGAATCTTTTCTAATCTTTGGTGTATTTTGAAGTATTGATTGGCAACGTCATCGCCACTGAATACACTTCCTACAATATGCGATTTTTGGTCTTGGTGATCGACCAGCAAGAGCGTTTCGGCCAAATAAAATAAGTAATCAGGGCAGGTGTTTGATGAACACTCGACCTGCGGCAGCGACTCGAATGAAGCTAACAGGTCATAAGCAAATACGCCTCCTAAAAATACTGAATGAGGGTGCTCTCGTAGAGGAGTAATCGCGTTTTGTACAGTTCTTAATGCGTCAAAGACACTGGGTAACTTTAATCGTGAGTCTTCATCTAACTCTGTTTCATTAGACGAGAAGATCAATTCTATCTGCTCGTTATTTTGCTGGTTTTTAGTGTCGGTTGACTCAACAACAAAACTCGACAATTTTCGCTCTAATAACTTCAGAAGCGGGCGTCCATTGTCGCATACCGCTAATATTTTGACTGACTGACCCGAACATTCAATTCTCAGTGCCGCGTCAATCACAATGATACTTTTTAAATTGTCCTTGCTATTGATTTCAGCAGATTCCAGCAATATTGAATGTTTCGTTGCTAACGCATGATATGTATTTAGAGGGTTCACAACGTAAGGTACCTCTTTGATGATACTCTCTACTTTTCCTGGCTGTGTCCCCAGATCCGACAAATTCATTTTCGTTAATTATCCCATTTTAAATTTAATTTAATGCCTGTCGGGCGTATTAATTTCTAGTCACAAAAAAGGCCCGATAACTGGGCCTTGGATATGCATGCACACATAACTAACCTAAGCCCTAAGTCAGGTCATACCACCACCAAAAAAGTGTTGAAATTATATTGTGCATACTATGTCTACTCATTTAAATTTGGCTTTATGTGCAATCAAAACGGTGTTAATGATTACGCATCAATAAAAATAACGGCTGTTTGCCTTAACCGCTAGTTCTTCCTCATTCATATCACTGTATAGTGAATCATTTTGCGAGTAAATGCAACGAAGTTTAATAGGTAATTTGGTCTTAATGGTTGAATACAATATGCGATATATTTTTTGCATATGTTAAAAACAAAGGTTTGTTTTCATGATGCTTTTTATTGAAGTATCGAATTTATTTTTGTTTGTTGCTTTTTTTCTCGGATATCACGCTACTATCTTTTACCTTCAATTCGTCATTGATTTTAACTATGGGCCTTAATGGTTGAATAGTATTTTTACCGGCGCTTCTTTTATTTGGTCGTAACTTGTTATAATGAACGGTGTCTGAGTACATTTGCCTAGTATTGTTTTTACGAAAAAATAATATTAGGCATGCAAAACACAGCAGGGTATATAATATTAATTCCACATTTTTGCTCAGAATTTCTATAATTTTTGTTATTCTATCTTTATGCGAATAATGTTGAGTATGTTAGACAGTAACTAGTATGCTTAGCGGATACACAACCGGAAAAGTGATATTTTTGAAAATAGATTTACACTCCCACACCACATATTCCGATGGTCGCCTCGACGTTGATCAGCTTTTAACGAGGGCGTTGAACCATCAATTAGATGTACTTGCTATCACCGATCATGATTGCATAGATGCGCTCCCAGAAGCAGAAGAATGGTTGGCAAAAAATAACTCAAAGAAAAAACCTCTGTCCTTAGTCGGGGGAGTTGAAATATCGACAAAATGGCACAGCTTTGAAATTCATATATTGGGTTTGGATATTCAATTTAACAATAATCAATTGAGACAAAGGCTAAATACCCAAAAGCAAAAAAGAATAGAACGAGCCAAAAAAATTTGTAAAAAGCTCGAATCACTTGGTATCTGCGATGTCTTTGAAGAAGTGGATCGATTAAACGAGATGGTTTTAGAAAAAGGCTCAATCTCAAGAGCTCACATTGCCAATGTTTTGGTCAAACGAAACATTGTTTGTAGCTTTCAGCAAGCATTTTCAAAGTATCTAGGTAAAAATAAAAAGGCCTACGTAAAGCCGAATTGGATTGATATTGATGAAGCCATTAATTGGATTCATGAGGCTAACGGCAAAGCCGTTATTGCCCATCCTTTTCATTATGATATGACCGCCAAGTGGTTGCGTAGATTAACTAAAGAGTTTGCAAGTCTTGGCGGGGATGGAATGGAAGTTAAGCATCCCAATTTAGACAAGAAAAAAAGCGAGTTGATGTGCAGTATCGCTAACGAGCATGAGTTAACCGCAAGCGCAGGTTCTGATTTCCATGGTCCTTCAAGGTGGACTGAATTAGGCAGAAACCTTGAACTGCCCGACACGGTAGTGCCTACTTGGAGCACATTTGGCAGCTTGGCGGTCAAGACCCGTTAGCAGCATTTGAAGCGTTAAGCTAATATCACCATGACTTGCTTTTTTGGATCTTTTCCTTCACATTTTTTGATATCTTCTTCAGACCATCCTGAATTGAGAAGGATTTCCTTTGCTATTTCTTTCGCTGCGTATGTCGATTCTGAATTATGATAAACTTTTACTGCCATTTCTTGATAATCACCCACGAGTAATTCCCTCAATATGTAGTATTAGAAATAAAATAAATAATATTGCTAAATGATAATCTTGAGCTTTTGGTATAATCCTTTGGTCGTATATATATTCTAATTACGTAAGTATTGTGGTAAGGGATTTTTGAATTAGCGAATGTTTTGACAAAAATACTTAAAAATATTTGGAGTCCAGTCTGGGATTAATTACACCCCATAAACTCTAAAGTTTTGAAAAATAAATGTAATTCAGAAAAAAGTTTGACAATTTTAGTTGAATTAAATTTTTTTAATAAAGGTGAACAGCGATTGAACATGAGTGGTTGAATGTTTCATTGTTGCTCAGACAAACATTGCTGCTCAGACAAACATAGTACTCTCATATTTAAATCGGATTGAATATCAATTGTTCAATAGATTCGCTTTAATAAATTCAGCATCAAGATAGTTTGTCTGTGTTTGACGTGAAATTTGTTCTGAGATTGATATTATTTAATTTTGTGTAGTGCTCACAAATTCAGAAATATATTGCCCTCCTTTTATGGTCGCTAGTAACCTTATTTTTTGCTGGCTACCAGGTGCTTGGGCAGTATTTTCTATATCGGTTTTTTGGTACCAATAGTAAGGGCTTTCCTTCATACCCATTCTATATGTCTCACTGGCTCCGCTTTTATCTACGAAAAACAAAGTAGCTGTGTCTAGTGGAAAGGTTGAATTCAGTGTGGTTATGCCATCTTCAACATAGACACTTATCTTAAACTCGCCAGATTGTAAGATGCAGTCTTTTGCCAAAACATCACATTTCCCGTTGGTAGGCTTCATTTCGAAAAGCCGGACTTCCATGGCTTTGTTAGTTACCCATAAATCGGACGCAGCAAAGCCCAAAATGACTAATATAGGAGCGACGAAAATTGCAATCTTTGTGTGTCGATTTAATTTGTTAAATGCTGAAAATATCATGTTTTACTCGTTACTTCTTATGTCTAGCTATGTTTCTATCAGTTGTTGATACACAAAACCACCTTTCGATGCTCTAGTAGTGTGCGAAAGTGAAACCAATTAACGAACCACAGTTATTTAATGGGAGAAATAGTGTAAATTAAAAAGACCTCCAAGGGTAGGAGGTCTTTTATTGTGTGTGTAATCTAATTTGATTAGTGGTCGTGAGCCGCCGCTATGTCACCGTGTGGTGAACGGAAGTTGTCAACCAAATCTCTAATTTCTTTAGGTGCTGGCTCACTCATCTTAAGAACGATGTAAGCAACAGCGAAGTTAACGATTGCGCCAACAACACCAAATGCATTTGGTGATATACCGAAGAACCAGTCTTCACCCATGCCACCTAGGAAGCTAGTTCCTGGGATAAACATAATACCTTTGTGTTGGAATACATAGAGCATTGTAACACCTAGACCTGCACACATACCTGCAATGGCGCCTTTGTCATTCATTGTGCGAGAGAATATACCCATCATTAGAACAGGGAATATTGAAGATGCCGCTAATCCAAATGCTAAGGCTACTGTTCCGGCTGCAAACCCTGGTGGATTCAAGCCGAGATAACCCGCAAATAGAATGGATATACTCATTACAATTCTACTCGTAAGTAGCTCTTTCTTCTCAGTCATGTCTGGCGTTAATATACCTTTCATCAAGTCATGTGAAATAGCTGACGAGATGGCTAGTAGTAAGCCTGCCGCTGTTGATAATGCTGCCGCTAGGCCACCTGCTGCTACAAGTGCAATTACCCAGTTAGGAAGATTCGCAATTGAAGGGTTAGCAAGTACCATGATGTCACGGTCAACTTTTACCATTTCGTTAGTTTCAGCGTTAGCGCTGTACTGGATTTTGCCGTCGCCATTTTTGTCTTCAAAGGCTAATAGACCAGTATTTTCCCAATCTTTAAACCACTGTGGACGTTCAGCGTAGTCTATGTTTTGACCTGCTACAGGCTCAATCGTATTCATTAGATTGAATCTAGCCATTGCACCTACCGCTGGAGCAACAGTATATAGCAATGCGATAAATACTAATGCATAACCAGCTGATGAACGAGCAGCTTTAACTGATGGAACAGTGAAGAAACGCATAATTACGTGAGGTAGACCAGCTGTACCAATCATAAGAGACATGGTATAAGCGAACATGTTTAACGTGCTGCCTAATTTTGCAGTTGTATACTCTTTAAATCCTAAATCCGTTACGACCATGTCTAACTTATCCAATAAGTAAACACCACTGCCATCTGAAAGAGTAGAACCTAGACCAAGCTGTGGGATAGGGTTACCAGTTAGTTGGAATGAGATAAATACCGCTGGAATAGTATATGCGGTAATCATTACACAGTATTGAGCTATTTGAGTATATGTGATCCCCTTCATGCCGCCTAATACAGCATAGAAAAACACAACACCCATACCAATAAATAGACCTGTATCGTACTCAACTTCAAGAAAACGAGAGAACGCAACGCCAACACCTTTCATTTGACCGATGATATAAGTTACTGAAGCAACGATTAAACATATGATTGTTACAATTCTAGCTGTTCTCGAATAGAAACGGTCGCCAACGAATTCTGGTACCGTAAACTTACCATGTTTACGCATATATGGTGCAAGGCACATTGCTAACAATACATAGCCACCTGTCCAGCCCATTAAGAACACTGAACCGCCGTAACCTAAGAATGCAATCAAACCTGCCATTGAAATGAAAGATGCGGCAGACATCCAGTCAGCTCCTATGGCCATACCGTTTTGAAACGGTGTTACACCGCCACCTGCAGCATAAAACTCGTCGGTAGACCCAGCTCTCGCCCAAATAGCAATCGCAAAATACAGCCCAAACGTGCCGAATACTGCAATATAAGTATAAATTCGCAACTCATCCATGATTAAGCCTCCACGTTGTATTTTTTGTCGAGGTCATTCATTTTCTTGCCATACCAGAAAATAAGTCCCAAGAATGCATAAATTGAACCCTGTTGTGCGAACCAGAATCCTAATTTGTATCCGCCGAGACGGAATTCGTTTAGAAAGTCAACTAGTAACAACCCAAAGCCAAATGAAACAACAAACCATATGACTAGGCAAATTAGTATGACACGGAGGTTATCTTGCCAATAAGAGCTTTGATTCTCCACAATGTTCTCCTAGAATTTTTATCCACGCGTCGCAAATGATCACATGGGATTATAATGTTTTTACTTGATAACTTTTTCAAATGAAATACTTATAAATGATTTACAAAAAATAAACGTTTTATAAGGATTCCGGAGTAAGCCATCCCCGAGAAAAAAGTTTATATAATTGTTAATTTTTTGATATAAAACTTTAGTCTCGCACCTGCAACAAACGCTTAGCCAGCATATATTTTCAGGGCTTAGCGCGTTTTCTTGGTAATCAAAATGTAAAATAAAAGTCAAATATGGAGTGTCAGAACCTACTGAATTCATTAAGGTTTGTTAACTGGCTTGTTGATTTAGATCAATTGAATTTGTGATTACAACAAATCCAAATTGTTAAATGTTGTATTTGCACTAAGACTTTTGGTTAGCATTGATCGCTCGAATTAACAGCAGGCAAAACTGTCGTTTTTAACGAATAAATGATGGTGTCAAAAAAAGGAGTTTGTGCTTGCTTTTTACCAATTTTATCGCGTTTGCATTTATATTTTGGCGATAGCGTTAAAATATCAAACTTTAGTATTGACCTTGATCAATTTCATTGACTCGCATTGCTGGCATCATGAACTATTACTGGAATAACAAGTTTTTTACAAAAAAGGATTATATATGACCGCTGAATTGGCCGAAGTGAGTGCATTTCTAGCATCTGTTCCACCTTTTGATTCACTAGATGAAGCTTCGATAGAGAAGTTAGCTAAAAGTGTCAATATAGAATACGTAAGGCAAAACGATGCAATGCCGCCTAATGGCGAACGCCGTCCTTACCTGTATGTTATTCGAAAGGGCGCTGTGTCTTATTTTGATGAGGAAGATGCGTTGCTGAGTAAATACTGCGAAGGAGATTTGTGCTCCGTATTTATGCTGCCCGATGAGAGCATCAAAGTACGAGTCCAAGTAGAAGAAGACACGCTTTTCTATTCAGTCGCCAAGCCTGACTTATTCTATGCAATACAGGATTCTCCTGAAGCTAACGCATTTTTCAATCAATCCGGCATACAAAGATTGCAAAAGAGAATGCAGAAATTTAACGACGATTCAGTAGTCACATCCACTTTATCTAATAGCACGATCGAAGACTTTTATAACAGTCCTGCTTGCACAATTGAGCAGTCAACAACGATAAAAGATACCGCAATTAAAATGAGTAAGAAAAGTTTTTCTTGCCTTATGGTGGTCGGAAACTCAGACATGGTGGGAATTGTCACCGATAAAGACATCAGACGACGTTGCGTGGCCGAAGGCGTCGATATAAATTTGCCAGTGTCTGAAATAATGACCAAAAATGTATTTACCTTGGATGTCAAGTCTAGCGCCTTCGATGCACTTGCGACTATGACAAGCAAAAGTATTCACCATCTACCAGTCACTCGCGGTGGTAAGCTTGACGGATTAGTGACAGTTACTGATTTAATGAATCATGAAAGTCAAAATGCCGTGAATTTAACCAGTCTTATAAGGCGAGCAAAAACGGTTGATGAGCTGGCAGAATTAAGTCAAGTTATACCAAAGTTACAGATCAAAATGGCAAAACTCGGCAACTCGTCAGAGCACGTAGGCAAAAGTATTAGCGTAATTACTATGGCGCTTACAATGCGCCTTATTAAAATGGCGGAAGAAAACTTAGGAAGTGCGCCAGTGCCTTATGCATGGTTGTCTGCGGGCTCACAGGCAAGGCAAGAACAGCTTTCATTTTCAGATCAAGATAATGCTTTAATCATTGATGATAGCATGAAGCCTGAACACGATGTTTATTTTGCTGAGTTGGCAAAATTTGTAAGCGATGGATTAAATGTTTGTGGATTTATATATTGTCCTGGCAACGTCATGGCAACCAATCCAAAATGGCGGCAGCCCCAAGCGGTTTGGCATAAGTACTTCACAGATTGGGTAGAGAAACCAGAGCCAAGAGCTTTGCTACATTCAAGCATATTTTTTGATTTAACCACGGTCTGTGGCGATGAGTCTTTGTTGAACGAGGTTCGATCGCGGATGTTATCGAAAGCCGCAAAGAACTCTGTTTTTATTGCTTATATGTCAAAGAATGCCCTTCAACATAAACCTCCTCTAGGTTTTTTCCGAGATTTTGTATTGGTTCAAGCCGGTGATAATAGAAAAGCTTTGGATTTAAAACATAATGGGATTGTGCCCGTCGTCGATCTTGCACGAATTTACGCGCTTCAAGAAGGCGTAACCGGTGTAAATACATTAGAGCGCTTAAAGCAGGTCTCTGGAACAAAGTCGTTAAGTTCTTCCAGTGCGAAAAGTTTAATTGATGCGTTTGAATTTTTAGGGCATTTAAGGCTAACTCATCAAGCTAATTTGTTGCAAGCGGGAGAAAAAGCCAGCAACTTTATGCATCCAAGGGAAGTCTCAAGGCTCGAAAGGGAGCATTTAAAAGAAGCTTTTAAAGTAATTAAAACGCTCCAAGATAGCCGTCAAGTGGCATTTTGAATATGATTTCAAAGCTGAAAAAGTTAATACCAAGAAAGCTTCTTAGTGCAGACCAACAGCGTTTGATATGTTTAGAAAAAGCGCCACAAGGCGCTTTGAGAGATTATTTGTCGGTTCCTTTCCCCGAAAAAAGCGATATATTAAAAGACTTTGATATTTTGTCATTAGACTTTGAAACCACCGGTCTAGATGCGATGCAAGATCAATTACTTTCTATTGGTTGCGTCACTATGGCCAGTGGGAAGATAATGTTATCTACGTGCCACCACCAAATAATAAAAACCAGTGGGAAATTGCAAAAGCAAAATGTTGCCATACATCAAATAACAGACTCAGAAAAAGACCGAGGTGCAGAGTTAAAGAGTACTCTTGATCGACTATTAAGATTAATGGCGGGAAGGGTAGTGTTGGTTCACTTTGCCAGAATAGAGCGCACTTTCCTGCAAGAGGCTTGTCGACAAATATACGGTATGACACCCCCATTTTTATTCATTGATACTCTGGCCATAATAAAGCGAAGATTTGACCAAAAAGATATCCATTACGATCCCTCTCATCTAAGGCTAGGTAATATCCGTGAAGCGTTAGAATTGCCAGGTTATTTTGCTCATAACGCACTTAAAGACGCAATAGCCACGGCGGAATTGCTGCTAGCTGAAGTAAATAAACATCATCAAGGATTAGATACAAAACTCAAAGATTTGATTTAACATTAATGGTTAAACAAAATGAAAGTATCACTATAGAAGGACGATGGTGAGTATTTCAACTGATCTTCAACTTTTTTATCCAATTACTGATAGCCTACTAGTACCGCGCGGGCCATTAAATTAATATTAATTTTTTTATTCGCGACTAAATAAATACCCCATAATGCCGTTAATTAGTAAAGAGCGACTGTTTTTCTACCGCATTATTAATATAGGTGTTTGAACCCTCAATGAGTCAGCTGTTCACCTCATTTAAGCTAAGGATAAGCTTTATAATATTACTGGTATTTACAACTCCCTTTGCCGTGTTGTCCTTTTTTGCCACCCAATTTTTAAGCGATGCTGAAACTCAATTTAGTAAAACAATCTTAAACGAAAGCCTGTTAACGACGAAAGAAAGAACTCTTGGGAACTTTGATAGAGACATCAAATTATTAGAGGTGAATTTAAGAAGCAAAGTGTTTGAGCAATGGATGCTAAACCCTAGTGATGTGAATCTAAAACAACAAGCTACTGATGCGTTGCGGCAAACCTGTGAGATTATTGACTGCCATGGTTGGTTTATTATTTCAGATAAGGCAAAACTCAGCGTAGATTGGAACAAACAATCGAACAAGGTCAATGATATCATCATAGACCCTATTGAAGATGCATGGTATCCACAGCTATTAAGATCAAACGAATCGGTAATTATTGATTCTAGCACTCATCCAATCAGTCAAGAGAAGGGGGTATTTCTCGATATCATCGTCAAGCATGAGGGCGCCCCAATTGGACTTGTTGGAACCTATATTTATCTTTCAAATTTAAAAAATGAAATATTGTCGCGTGGCACCACAGATCTCCTCAACTTTTTTGTCGACGACAATAGAGTTATGCATGCGCCCAATAAAGCACTTAAAATGCATCAATCTCTTGATATTGTAAACCAATTAGACGGAGCAAATTGGGATGCTATTTTTTCCGAGCAATTGAAAAAAGAGATTGAGAAAAAACCAAGTGATGGAGTTTACAACGAAGGCGCGTATTTTAAATCGGTCAAATTGGCCGACAAAACATTTTTACTGGGTGCCTTATATATCTCAGAGATTGACTGGATAGCATTAAGTCTTTATCCCCAAGACTTGCTTGAACAGCGTTACGATAATTGGTTTATTTTATCGTTGGCCTTTTTAATTTTAGCGGTTTTTTTATTAATCACTATGTTTTTAATAAATCGTGAAGTCATCAATCCCGTCCAAATTTTGAGTAGCGCAGTAGATAAAATTCATGCTGGCCAATACGAAGCAAGAGCTGAAGAAAAGGGGGCTGATGTACTGCAAAATTTGGCGATTAAAATTAATCATATGGCATCAAGCATCGAACACAGTTTGGCCCAAATAACTGAAACGAGTGAGCTGTATCGACAGGCCAGTGAAAAAGCGAACAAGGCAAACCGAGCTAAGTCACTATTTTTAAGTAATATGAGTCATGAGATCCGAACTCCGCTGAATGCGATTTTGGGCTTTTCGGAATTCGCGAAGTCCTCTGATTGTATCGATAAAAGCAGGCGCTATTTAGATAAAATTGATACAGCTTCTCAGCACTTGTTAAAGATTATCAATGATTTATTAGATTTGAACAAAATCGAATTAGGTCAAATAGAGATAGATGAACATCCCTTTATTCTTCGTAAAATGGTCAAAAAAGTGCTGTCTATATGCGGTTTGAAGATCCAGCAAAATAACCTCAAGCTAACGTTTAAACTGGATAAAAATTTGCCTGACTGTCTAATTGGAGATTCATTAAGACTTGAACAAATTCTAATCAATTTAATCAACAATTCTACTAAGTTTACTGAAAGCGGTAGTATTAGTTTAGAAATTAATGTCAAACACTGGGATGCCCACCTAAATAGAGTATTAATTCAATTCGCGATACAAGACACGGGCATAGGAATGACGCAAGAGCAGATCGAAAAAGTCTTTACACCATTTCATCAGGCGGATGAATCCATTACTAGAAAGTATGGCGGTACGGGTCTTGGGCTCTCCATCAGCAAACAGTTTGCTACTGCCATGGGTGGGGATATTTCCGCATTAAGTACACACGGTAAGGGGACGACAATGATCGTAACCCTGCCATTTGAGATTTCTGATAATAATGTCTTTTCTGCGGTTAATTCAATTAAGGATTATGACCTTCAAAAGTTACTTGAGAAGGCTAAGTCTAAGCTGTGTTTACTTGTCGAAGATAATGATATCAATCGAGAAGTGGCTTTGACGATGCTGGCTGATTTGAATATGCACATTGACATTGCAGAAAATGGTAAAGAGGCGATTTTAAAGGCCAAATTAAAACAATACGATTTAATTATAATGGATATTCAAATGCCAATTATGGACGGTTTAACCGCTACTCGGCATTTAAGAGAAATTGAAGTTAATAGTCCAATAATTGGGTTGTCAGCGCACAGCACTAAAGAAGATGCAGACGAAGCAATTTCCATAGGAATGCAATACTATCTTACAAAACCAATCGTTAAAGACGATTTGTTCAGATGTGTTTACTTATCCTTTACCGAACATCATAACGCTCTGGAGGCGAGTATTTAGTTGTACAAGCCTTTAATCAATCAATGCAGGGTCAATAATTTAATTGAGCCATTAAACTAATGAGCTGATAGTCATAAAAACCAGAAGAACCATTAGTCCCATGGTAAAGTGCCAACACGAACGTTGCAACATACCGCACTCTTGTTGTTTTGATTCAACATAGAAAAAATTATCAAAATTGGTCAGTTTATAATACCCATTCTTGGTCCACACTAACCAGCCAGCATATCCGCTTAAAAACACTAATATCACCGCGACGGGCGAAACATCCGTAGTCTCGCTCACCAGCCCTAGGAATGCTTGTGGCGATACCATTACAAATAGTAATAATACTTGAATGCCCCAAGCTCTTGGAATATTGGATATGATAGGTTCTTGGTTATCGCTAGGTGGTTGATTCATTGCTTTCTCTTATGGTTGACCTAGCTCGTATATTACTTTGATAAATATTATAAATTCAAGCAATGTATGCCAAGGTTTGTATTGTCCTATATTGTGAAATCTAGGTGAAATACGCGATTTTATTTGTATGATCCACATTATCACTTAGCGTATAGTATGTTCTCTTCCTTAAAAAAATAATTTAGAGTGCTAATGTAGCTCTAAATTCAAGCAAGCAATAAAACTCTGCTTATTATGGTAGCTCGTGCTAAAATTACAGACATTGGTTTATCACTATGGGGACGCTGCAGTTGCCTCAAAGATTTGTGGGGACGCGACAGTTATCTCACAGATTGTTGATTGACTATTTTTAATAGGTGTTCCTCGAAAAGCTTGCGAAAACGACAATCAATTTAGTTTTGCAAGCACAAATACACGTTTAAATACTAGGCAAAATTATAAATATAATGAGAAAATTATGAGTCAATTCTTCTATATTCATCCCGATAACCCGCAAACACGATTAATTAAGCAAACTTGCGAATTAATTAATCAAGGAGAGGTGATTGTCTATCCAACTGACTCCGGGTATGCGATTGGTTGTCAAATGGAAAATAAAAAGGCGTTGGATAGAATTTGTCAAATTCGAGACATCGCAAAAGACCATAATTTTACCCTAATGTGCAGAGATATGTCTGAATTATCCATTTATGCAAGAGTGGATAATACGGCTTTTAGGCAAATTAAAAATAATACGCCTGGCCCTTACACTTTTATTTTAAAAGCGACGAAAGAGGTGCCTAAGCGTCTGCAAAATCCCAAGAGAAAAACTATTGGGATAAGGGTACCGGAAAACGCGATAGCGTTAGCAATTCTAGAAGAGTTAAAAGAACCACTTATGTCCACGACGCTCATTTTACCCAATGAAGAGATGGCTGAAAGCGATCCTGATGAAATAAGAGATAAGCTCGAAAAACGAGTTGGTTTAATCATTCACGGCGGATACTTAGGTGAGCAACCGACCACAGTCATCGATATGTCTGAGGGGGAAACGACGGTTATCCGAGTAGGCAGCGGAGATACCCTTCCTTTTGAATAGCTTTTAACTTAACTATCGGCACTTTAAGCAAATATGGCCAGTGAACCAATTTCCCAACAACAGCCATTGGCGCTAGCATTCGTCAATGGCGAAGCGCTATTGCAAAAGCCGGAAGACTTATACATACCCCCAGATGCTCTAGAAGTTATATTAGAAACCTTTGAAGGGCCTCTTGACTTATTGCTTTATTTAATCCGAAAGCAGAAGTTTGATATTTTAGCTTTGCCCGTTTTAAAGGTGACTCAGCAGTATATGGAGTATGTTGACGTTATTACTGATGTAAAACTTGAATTAGCTGGAGAGTATCTTCTGATGGCTGCAATGTTAGCTGAGATAAAATCGAGACTGTTACTTCCCAAACACGAAGATATAGAAGATGAAGAGGATCCCAGGGCAGAGCTAATACGAAAATTAAAAGAATATGAACAGATTAAAAAAGCGGCCGAAAAACTCGATACAACTCCTCGAATGCATAGAGATTTCTACCAAGCCAGTGCGGATGCCAGTGAAGATGTTCGCCCGATAAAGTATCTTCCCCAAGTTCATTTGCAAGAGTTGACATTAGCGTTTGTTGAAGCCATGCGTCGCGCCGACGCATTTAATCATCATCAGATTGCAAGAGAAGTACTATCAACCAGAGAACGTATGTCTAAATTGTTGGAAACGCTTCAGTCTGATAAGTTTGCATCTCTGCACAGTTTGTTGGATCCTACGGAAGGTCGAGCAGGCATTGTGGTAACGTTTATCGCTATTTTAGAGTTGATAAAAGAGTCATTGATAGTGTTTGAACAAAGTGAAGCATACGGTGTTTTACATGTAAAACTGCAAGCAGAGTAAACAATAATAGCCCTTTCGCAAACGACATAGTTACTAAAGAAATATGAGTAAAATCAAAGATGAACAACTAAAACAACTGCTGGAAGCCGCCATTTTTGTGAGTGAAGAGCCGATCAGCATAGAAAAGTTAAGATCAACGGTTTTAAGTGAGTTAGAAATTTCTACTCAACAGTTGAACAAAGCGATTAAATCCCTGACACTGGACTATGCGCCTAGGGGCATTAATTTGGTTAAAGTCAGCAGTGGGTACCGCTTTCAAACAGTTACTGGGCTTGGTCAGTTGTTAAGCAAATTATGGCAAGAAACTGTACCAAAATATTCTCGAGCCATGCTTGAAACTTTAGCTTTAATAGCATACAAACAGCCGATTACCCGTGGTGAAATAGAAGATATACGTGGCGTGGCGGTAAACACCAATATTATTCGGTCATTGACCGAACGCAAATGGATCAAAGTGATCGGGCACAAAGAGGTGGCTGGAAAGCCAGCGCTTTTTGCCACTACCAGTACATTTTTGGACTACTTTGCACTTGCAAACCTAGGCGAGCTGCCTTCTGCAGAAGAATTTACTGAGAATTTTGAGAAGGCATTTGAAGCATCTAACAAAGCTGAAAAAAATGAGCAAACACACGAAACATTGCCAAATCAAAGCGCTCAGCAGTTAACACTTGATGCAAACGAGACAGTAAATCGAAGTGACGATCAAATCTCACATAATTCAGACGAGAAAAACCTACACTAATGAAAAATAAAACAGAGTCGGAAAAGCTTCAAAAAGTACTAGCAAATAACGGATTAGGGTCCAGAAGAGAAATGGAGAAATGGATCACTGACGGCAGAGTGTCTGTAAATGGGCAACTTGCCAAAATTGGAGATAGAGTCAGTACTACAGATAAAATTAAAGTAGATGGACATCCACTCACACAAAATACGCAAAAACCCCCATGCAGAGTACTGATGTATAACAAGCCAGAAGGAGAGCTTTGCGCGCGGGTTGATCCTGAAGGCCGACCTACGGTGTTTGAACGTCTCCCAAGGTTGGCCAATTCCCGTTGGATCACTGTGGGACGACTTGATATTAATACTAGCGGACTGCTTTTATTTACCAACGATGGAGAGCTGGCGAACCGACTCATGCATCCTCGTCATGAGGTAGAGCGTGAATACGCTGTAAGGGTCTTTGGCGAAGTAACACCTAAAATGTTACGCACGTTAACAAAGGGTGTGGAATTGGAAGACGGAATGGCAAAATTCAACCATATCCATGTAAAACCCACCGAACCAGAGAGCCTTAACCACTGGTTCAACGTTACATTGTGTGAAGGAAGAAACCGAGAAGTTCGACGCCTTTGGGAGTCTCAGGGACTCCAAGTGAGTCGATTGATAAGAGTGCGGTACGGTAACTTAGAGCTATTTAAACGCTTACCCCAAGGAGCTTGGATAGAGCTTGATTTAAATAATGTGAATGAATTACGAAAAATGGTAAATCTTGCTGACGAAACGACAAGCAAAATCTTACAACAAGAATCACTCGATCATACAAAATTAAGTCGAATGCGCAGAAGCGTTAGAAAGCATAAGCAAAACAAAGTGGTGGGTCAAAGACAGCGCCGAAACAAACCTAGATAGCTGGGGGCAAATGTGTTTGATCAAAATTTACAGCAAGCTCTGGATATACAAATTATAAAACCAGGCAGAGTAGCGCTTGGGGTGGAATATTTAGGAAGTAATTACAGCGGTTGGCAACGTCAATCGCATGTCGACAGTGTACAAAAACGTATTGAAATAGCCCTAGAAAAAATTTTACGCCATAAAGCCAATATTACGTGTGCGGGACGCACTGATGCGGGAGTGAACGCGACAGGCCAAGTCGTTCATTTGGATACTTTGGTATCAAGACCTATGAAAGCTTTTACTCGGGGCATTAATACCAATCTGCCCCATGATATTGCCATCCGCTGGGCTAAACCGGTCGATGCTGACTTTGATGCCAGATACTCTGCCAGTGCCAGGACATATCGTTACATCATCCATAACCAGCCTTTGCGACCTGCGATCCTCAATGCAGGATTAACGCATGTCTATTATCCGTTAAATAGCGAGGATATGAATATTGCGGCGCAAGCGTTGGTGGGAGAGCACGATTTTACATCATTTAGGGCTTCTCATTGTCAAAGTAATACCCCCTTTAGAAATGTAATGAACATCAGTGTGAATAGACATGGGCACTATGTAGTGCTTGAAATAACAGCTAATGCGTTTTTGCATCATATGGTAAGAAATATAATGGGGGCGTTAATTGACGTCGGCACTGGTGAGTATTCACCTGACTATATTGAGATGTTGCTGAACTTAAAAGACAGAACCAAGGCTTCTGCGACCGCAAAACCTTTTGGGTTATATTTAGTTGGAGTGGATTATCCCAAGCGCTTTGAGTTACCTGAAGTCACTAAAGGTCCTCTGTTTTTTATGTAATTTGCATGTTTGAAGAGCGCTTCAGGTATGCAGGAGAATAATTTATTTAGATTAAATTAGTTTTATGTTTTAATTCCTTTATTATACATCGATGGGTTTATGCTTGGATAAGGGTCTCATTCACTGCTATTAAAGCGTGATTAGACTATACTTTATCCAAAGTTGTATTGGCAAAATAAGCAAAATACTGGCTACCATCAAGCAAACACTTTATCTCTGGTAATTAGGCCCTGTTCCGTTAAGAAGAACAAAAATAAACACCATTTGGTATAGTTACTAGAGAACATAACAGGATATATAAATGAGTTGGATCGAAAAAATACTGCCTAGAACCCAGACAGGGACAAAAGGTAATGTTCCAGAAGGTATTTGGACGAAATGCACTTCTTGTAACGCTGTGCTCTATAAGACTGAATTAGAGAAACAACTGGAAGTGTGTCCGAAATGCGATCATCATATGCGCATCAGTGCTAGGGCTCGTATCAATGCATTTTTGGATGTAAGCGACAAACATGAAATTGCGTCTTCGTTAGAGCCGCAGGATATTTTGAAATTCAAAGATTCAAAACGTTATAAAGATAGAATATCTGCCGCTCAAAAAGCCACAAATGAAAAGGATGCTCTAATCGTAATGGAAGGCACCTTAAACGGTATGCCGGTGGTGGTCGCAAGCTTTGAGTTCGCGTTTTTAGGCGGTTCTATGGCGTCGGTAGTAGGCGCTAAATTCGTTGCCGGTGTCAATGCTGCTATTAAAAATAATTGTCCGTTCGTGTGTTTTTCAACCAGTGGCGGAGCGCGCATGCAAGAAGCTCTCTTATCCTTAATGCAAATGGCAAAAACCAGTGCAGCATTAGCTAAACTATCAGAGAAACGCTTACCCTATATTTCAGTATTAACCGACCCTACAATGGGTGGTGTATCGGCCAGTCTGGCTATGTTAGGTGATATAAATATAGCAGAGCCTAAAGCGCTAATAGGGTTTGCTGGTCCAAGAGTTATTGAACAAACAGTGCGAGAAAAGCTTCCCGAAGGGTTTCAGCGAAGTGAGTTTTTATTGGAAAAAGGCGCAATCGACATGATAGTTGATCGCAGGAATATGCGCGATAAAGTCCATAACGTATTATCTAAATTAAGTCATCATTTGAGTGACTCAAATAAAATTGCTATAGAAGCACCTACTAAAGAGTAAAAGCTTAATCTATAGCGTTTTGCAGGTACAGTATTCGTTAAATGAACACGCTTTCAGAGTGGCTAGACTATATTAATCAGTCCCATGATCAAGAAATTGATATGGGGCTTTCTAGAATTAAAACGGTAGCGACGACACTTTCTATAGACTTTAGTGAGAAGCTTGTTGTTACTGTTGCCGGAACCAACGGGAAAGGCAGTACATGTCGCTTTATTGAGCAGGCATTAAAGAGCAAAAACGTTTCTGTTGGTGTCTATTCATCCCCCCATATCCTACATTTTAACGAACGCATAAGGATTGATGGCCTTGAAGCCTCTGATAAGCTTATATGCGATGCGTTTAGCAGAATAAAGGTAGCCGCTAAAACCGCAGATAACGGTAAATGCGTAAGCTTAACATACTTCGAATATGCCACTTTGGCCGCGTTATTGGTATTTTTAGAAAGCGATGTTGATGTGTGCATACTTGAAGTTGGCTTAGGCGGTCGATTAGATGCCACTAACATCATCGATGCTGATATTGGTGTCATTACCAGCATAGGCTTAGATCATCAAGATTACCTGGGCAATACGCTAGCAGAAATAGCAGCAGAAAAAGCAGGCATTATCAAGCCGTTGCAATCAGTTGTGGTGGGTTATGACGAACCTCAGCAATCTCTTCTTAACGGCATTGCAGTTAACAATCTGGTGTTACAAAAAGGCAAAGAGTTTGACCTTAGTTCGCCAGATCGTTTTGGACATTCAACAGGCTATTTCTGTTGGGATGGCGATCAAATTAAATTAGACCTAGTCAGAAGTCGAATTCCTCAACAAAATGTAATGACGGCGGTTGCTGCTTTGGTGCTAATTTCAAAATCGATGAACCAAACAAGCAAATTGATGACTAATTCACTGGTCGAAGAAACGTTTTTACAACATTTGGTCAATTCAATTTCTATGCCTGGGCGTTTTGAAGTTTGCAGACATGAACCTTTAGTTGTGCTCGATGTTGCTCACAACGAGGCCGCGGCAGATTTGGTGGTTAAACAAGTCAAACGGTTTAACTACGATTCATGTTTTATTGTAATAGGTATGCTAAAAGACAAAAATATTGTTGAAACAATGAACAGCCTAAGTCAATTGAACCCAGCGTGGTTGAGTGTTGACTTACCTGATCCAAGGAGTGCTAAAAAAGAAGTGTTAGCACATAATGCAAAGTTACTTGGGCAGGTTGCAACCACATTCGACACCGTCGAGCAAGCATATGCCAGTGCGCTTAAACAGGCAAAGTCAAACGATATTGTGTTGGTGCTTGGCAGCTTTGTGGTGGCATCAGAATTTAAGCGTCGATGTGAGCAGCTCAAAAGGGTAACGACATGACAAGCGCATTACAAAACAGACTAGTGGGAACCATTGTGGTAGTGGCTTTGGTGGTAATTTTTGTTCCAGAGTTTTTAGATGGTGAAAAAAGTACTAATCAACAAAGTTTCGTCGAGGTTCCAAATGTCGACCAACTTGTTGAGGTAAAGCCATCTAAACCTATCGATACCTCTATTATCCAGTCTCAGGTAGAAAGACCCTCGCGAGTATCTGATGAATCCCCTTTAGACGCTGACGAATCAAAGCAAGACGTTGATGGGGGAGATTCTGCTGAGCCTGGGTCAAGTGAAACACTCAGCGGTATTGGAGACTCAAAGGACAGTGAAATGCCGGTAGAAGATCAAGTTGCACTCGGCTCTTCCAAAGAGTCCAAACCTTCAAATGAGATAAAACCAGCGGTTAAAAGTGTGAATTTAGATGATATTAAAATAGACGACACTGGTTGGGTGGTTCAACTGGGTAGTTTTCAGCATGAAAAAAACGTGAAATCACTTCTAAAAACTCTAAACGATGCAGGGTATCGAGTTTATACAAGGCCTATCACTAATTCAGCAGGCATTGCATTGACAAAAGTATTTATAGGACCTGAGCTGGACAGAAAAAAATTGGAGGA
>CBFIBG010000015.1:0-3630 GCA_965660815.1 Glaciecola sp. | reverse complement strand
GTTCACTGAAATCCCCTTGGTTGTCTACCTCAAGTTTTCTGTAAGTGTGGCTAAGTTCAAGTTCTGATTTGTGGCTTACCTTAAAAGTAAGTCGCGAACGTAAAGAAGTATTGTCAAGCAGCCTATTCACTTCCACTTCATCAGATTTTGTACGAGAGCCTGTAACAGAAAATGTTGATCTTCTTCCACCCACCAAGGTTTGAGCCGTCAGTCCTTTTCGAATTACAATTCTATCGTTTATCCCGAAGCCCGCCAGTTGTATCGGGACTGTAATTTGCTCATCGCTAATAATGCCGTTTGGCGATTCCGCTAAGCTGCATTCAGATAAGTCATTAAAACCTTCGTCGCACACTAGTAAACCGGGGACAGACGTATTGATTAACTGGGAGTTTGATGTAACTGACTCATTGTATCGAATAAACGACCTCCAATGCCTTGTTCTATGATTCAAGCTAAAGCTTCCAGCGTCACCGAAAAAACGTCTGGTGTAGTTACCTTTAACATTGGTACGCTCTGTAAAAGCCCACGATAAATCAGCGCTTATAAAATCGTTTTCTTCATCTTCTCTGCCCTGTCTGCCTTCAGATTTAGAGCGGTTGTAAGCTATTTCAATGAAATTATTTTGAGACCTTCGGTAAATTATCCCAACTCCAGCGTAGTAAAATTCGTTCAACCCGTCGAATTCTTCATCATTATTGGGTCCCTGTAATTCGTTATTTTCGTAAAAGCCATTAACGGTCAGTGCAAATCTCGAGGTTAAATTAACGTCTATAGACGCAGAGAGACTCTGGCTATCAAAGTCCTGGCGAACACCTCTTTTTATGTTTGCTACGCTTCCGGTTAAACTGACATTGATATAAGTTAGGTCGGTGCCTGATAAAGCCGTAAAACCTAAATTGTAGGCGTCGTTGTTAAAGAGATTGTTGAGGTTAGCATTTGCTTGTTGATTACCGCGTTCAAAACTCGTTTCTCGATAGCTAGAAAAGGCCGTTAGGCCAAAATAATCGCCTCTGGGAATGTCTAAATTGGCCCCAACAGAATTGGTCTTGGCTTTGCCTAAGTTCTCGGCATTAAGCAAAAAATTATCGACATTAAAATTTTGAATTTGCCCAGACAAAAATCGACTTGAACCTGCAGTATTAATGCTTAATAGGTTGTCAACCACTTGGTATCTTCCAGAGTAATTATACTCCAAGAAGTTTTGAGTGATAGTTTCAGATTCTAACTGTCGCCTTACATGGTTGTTAGTCACAGTGCCTTGTAAAAACAGTTTGGGTCCAATGTAATTGGCTGATAGATAGGGAGCTAAAACCTGATTATTTCTATCCAATGTTACGTCGTCAGATTTTGTGGTAACTTGTTGTTTTACGTAGTCTGCTTCCACACCAAGTGCATAGGATGTTTGACTAGCATGTGAAAAAGACGACCAAGCTAGAGGTAAACATAAGCTGGTAAGAATAGCCTTCCTAATTTTTTTATTCATCATCCTTTCCGATATACATCATTCGAACGACATTCGAATAACTTGTTTTTTATAATCCGAATCTTTTTAGTAAGTGCCGTAATATTGATAACCGTAGTATCCGTATTTTTCGGTAGATTGTCTGGCTTTGTTGAGAACGAAGCCAATGGCCATGTCCGGATTAAGTCTATCAACAGCGCTTTGGATGTCATTCATCCTTGAACGTCCTTCTTCTACCACTAGGACGGCCTGGCCAGCAAGATTGGCAAGTACCGCCGACTCGTTAATGCCGATTAACGGTGGGGTATCTATGATCACGACACGGTCAGGATATCGAGTGGAAAACTCTTCCACCGTCTCTCGCATCATGGTTGACGCTAACAATTCAGTGGATAAATAATGAGTTTGGCCGGCTGGGATAATTTTAAGTTTTGGAATATTGGTGTGATAAATCACCTCACTTAAGTCTTTTACTTCACCCAATAGGTATTCCATTAGTCCGACATTTTCATCTATGTCTAGCGTTCTAAGCACATTGGGTTTTAGAACATCAGCATCGACCAGTAGTACAGTTTTGTCCTGCTCTGCTGCAATACTCAACGCTAAGTTTGTGGCGGTAAATGTTTTGCCCTCTGCAGGTCTAGCACTACTGACCATTATTATATTGCTGTTGGGTATGGTCGACGCTAACGGGCCGAATGCGTTTTGCAATAGTTTGCGCTTTATTTCTCGATATTCTTCGTTTATTACATTTCTAGCACTTTCGAGACTTACAAAGCCAAGTTCACCGAGTCTTTCTAACTTGATGTCGAATGTCTTGGTTTCTTTAGCTTTTTCGGTTGTGTTCGCAACTGTTGAGCCAATAGCAGATGTAGGGACTTTTACTTTGGGTTTTTGGTTCTTTGATGCAGGTGAACCCACTTTTTCGACTTGCGCTTGCTCGTTACCAGCAATTTCAGTCTCTAAGGTGTTTTTCTCAGTACTTTTAAGCTCTTCGCTCATCCGAGCTTGCGCTTTTTCCAAAGAAGTCAGTTCTTCAGAATCACTTTGCGATAATTTTTGTTTTTCAGCACTGGCCTTTTTTTCTTGCTCTCGCTGTCTTTGCAAGGCTTGTTCTATCGTGTTTTTCATGAAATAACCTTACCTATTAAATTAATATTCATTATGTCTGCGGCCACCAGCACAGCATAGATGAAAATTAGCACACCAGATGAAAACAAGAAAAAGGCAAGATGTAAGCGTTGCTTTTTCTTAATTTGAGCTAAATTCAAGTGGGTGACTGAGCCTAAAACTGGCAAGCCTGTGACATAAGATAACTGTTGTCCACGAACCAATATTGGCGTTAATTGGCTTAATAAAAATGCGATACCAATGCCTGCTCCAAAACCTGCGACTAACACCCCAGAGTAAAAGATGAAGCGATTTGGCCCAGTAGGACTGGGGGGCACTAAAGGCGGCTTCACTATTCTAAACTGCAGTTCTTCGGATGATATCTTGGCTCGTTGTGAAAGATCGGCAGCCTCTTTTCTCGACAACAACTCTTCATATTTATTTTTAATAATTTCATAGTTGCGGTTTTTGGCCAAGCCTTCTGCTTCTATTTGCGGAACTAAATCTATTTTAGACCTTAGTTCGCTAATATTATCAATGTGTGACTTTTCTCGCACTTTTAGCGAGGCGATTTCCCCCTCAAGTCTGCTAATCTCAAGGGTAATCTCTTGATTAAATTGGCTTAACACGGGGTTAGTGTCGTCACTTTCGTCGGACAAGAACTCTTTAATTTCTCGTTCTCTTGCTTCTTCTAAACTGGCAATGAGTTGTTTTGTTTCTATTACGTCGGGATGTTGGTCTGTGAAGCGAAGTTTTAAATCGTCTAATCTAGCTTCTGCATTAATAATTCTGTCGTCAAATCGAGTGGTAAGCGCTGGCTCATCGCCGCTTTTCACTGCAAAATTGTCTGAGCTTTTTCTATTGCCAGTTAATCGACTTTTTAATGACTCGCTTCTTTGCTCAAGTTCAGCAATTAACAGCCGAGTAGCGCTTAGTTGCTCAGATAGACTTTGCATTTTGCTCTGGAATGAGCCTTGTAATGGCAACACGTCTGAATGTTGACGCAAGAAATCTGCTCGTTGCTGCTCGGCCTCTGATAAGCGTGCTTCATATTCCGC
>CBFIBG010000014.1:0-65325 GCA_965660815.1 Glaciecola sp. | reverse complement strand
CAGGTGGAGTCCATATACGGTCACCGGAATCGAGTGAGGTTAAGTCTTGGTGGTGTGATTTCCTTTTGCTCGTGTCAATTTCTGCAATTACTTGCTGTTTTTCGGGGTTCTCAATTTCGGCTTGCGAAAAAGCGGGTTCCGATAAAAATCCGGCCGCCAGCATCGCCAGTGCGTATCTTATTTTCATTACAGTCTCTCTTATATAAATCTTTTGGCTGAAAGATTACGCCTAGCGCGCTTTAAGCCCCCGTGTTGCCCTTACATCTGCTTGTAGTAACGGTAGCGGCATACCGCCTTTGGTTAAAACAGCATCGGGAAAGGCGCGGATATCAAAATCTTCACCAAGCTGGGCTTTTGCTTCGGCGCGTAAATCTAGAATCGTTAGCATCCCAACCATATAGCCCAGCGCTTTGCCCGGCATGGCAACATAGCGTTCAATTTCGGATACCACTTCAGAGCCTGATCCAGACTCTATCGCTCGAGCATAAGAAAAATAAAAGCTATTTACTAACCCTTGGTTACAGTTGTCTTTTAGACTAGCTCAGTTTGTTGAGATGTCGAATTGTGTAAGTTTTGTATGACGTATTAGTTTGGGCTTTGCAGTCAGTGACAATAGATAATACTTTTCGAAAACGCTCAGCGTTGAGCTACCATCTTTTGCACAAAACGGATGTGTGTATAAGCGACTCTTAAATGACAGTTCCAACCTCAAAATGCAAATAGCATTCAAAACTTATCTGTCGTGTAACGAGTTGGAAGCACATACACAGTGGATGTGCAAAGTTAGAAACGTATATATACCCCAAGATGTTTGAGTAAAACATCTTGGGTCATCGTTTAATTAGCAAAGCCTTAACTTAGTGTTGCCATAAAAATACAATTCAGTAAGTTAAGGCAAAAGCTTTTCGCGTTTAGCTACTTTCCAAGTTTACAGGTGTTGATGCCTAGCACTTTATACAGAGGACAAAATCCTACAAGCCCCGTTGCTAGGGGAACTATACCTACCCAACCCCATACGCTCTGAGGACCTATAAATACCAGACTGATTAGTACCAATCCCAATACAACTCTTATTATGCGTTCAATGTTATGTTCATTTGTCATCTGATTACCCCTTTTTGTTAGTTAAACGTATTAGAAAACAAAAAGGGCTGATTGTCTGTGACTTAGTTACATAACTGAATATCTTTAGACATTACGAGAGAGTTAGTTGAGCTAGATCAAGATTTCAAGATGCTCTCGCTTAGTTATTATGAGTTCACCTCTGTGAGCTGAAATAACGCCTTGCATTTCCAGTCGTTTTAAATGACGGCTTATTACTTCTCTGGAACTACCGATGTCATTAGCGATATCGGAATGAGTAGCATGAATTGTTGGCTCTCGCTGATTGAGTAACCATTTGTAAAGTCTTGTTTGTACACTAAATGTGTTGAGCAGAGATATAGTATCTATGAGGCTACCAATTTTAGAGCTTAATATAGTTAGTATACATCCTTGAAACCTAGAAGATCTATCTAGGAGGTCTTTAAACTCATTTATATTCATAAGTTTAAGTTCTACATCTGTCTGAGCTTCAGCAACTACTGGAAATGGTCTTCCAGACAGCAAACAACTTGTGGTAACGACACATACACCTGATTTTTCAATCTTGTAAATCGTTTTATCGCGCCCATCTAAACTGATGGTATAAACCCTTATTTTTCCGCTTATCACCATCATGAAATATTCGCATTTTTTTCCGGTAGATTGCAATGTGGTGCCAGCTACAAGTTTGGTTATTGGTATTTTGTCAAAAAACGGGGTTAGTTCGGTCATTGAAATCCAATTTTGGTCATATGCCTAAATTATTAATTATTGATAAACACAGTGTTAATCTAGTTATTTACAATATTTAAAGATTGGGACATGCAAGACTTTTATTTTATATAGTTTATGATAGTAAACAAATTTCAGAAATTTTATATAATAAAATGATCAATAAATTTATCCTTCTTATAGTTAAGGGTCTGCTAACTGTTTTACCTTTAACTCTTACAGTTTACCTGCTTGTTTGGGTAATTACGTCGATAGAAGCATTTTTACACCCTTATTTGGCATCCGTTTTTTATTTTCCAGGTTTAGGGATAATCTGTACACTTTTGAGCCTTGCTGCTATTGGTATTTTAATCAACGCATATATAGTTCAAATTGCTTTGAATTCCACTGGCGTTATTTTTGAAAAGTTGCCGATTGTAAAGACGCTATATGGGGCGATTAGGGATGCCGTCGCTTTATTTGAAACGAACAAGGAAACAGATAAAAAACGGGTCGTTTTAGTTGAGGTATCTTCTGGTACACACATTCTTGGATTTGTTACAAGCGAAAACGTCTCTAAACAATTATTTCCGGATGAAAATAAAGTTGCCGTTTATCTGCCACTAAGTTATCAAATAGGCGGTTATACATTATACGTAACGCCCGACAAAATAACTGATATTGATATTGATGTTGAAACAGCCATGCGTATCGCTGTTACAGGAGGCAACTCTATTCAGCAGAAGTAATCCCATAAGTGGGTTACCCGTTTTTCTGACGCTTAAAAAACAAGATGCTTTCACGTGAAACATTTTTTAAAGTAAGTAAATACTCCATGACTGAGACATAAATATAGGATTAATCATATACCGAGAGATTGAGGTTGAAGGCGCTGAATTGCCGTTGGAATAATGTAAATTTAACAATATTATAGGCCTTGAATATAGTATTAAGTACTAAAGCCCAAATATTAAAAATTAAGATTTGACGTAGATTTCATCTGTCAGATTGTTTAGCAATCAATTATTTTAGATAGCCTTTAATCGCACAGTTTCATTCCGCCCAAAAGCTCCCCATCCTTGACATATTTTATGACCTCATTATTTCTTATCAAAAGAGCGTCAGTTCTCCACCCAGTCATGTTACCAAAAAAATTAGCAGAGTTTACTTCCACGCATATTAAATAACCAAATTCAGTGCCCCTAATAGTATCCCCAATCCAACGTTTTTTTGGTTCACTAAATTCTTTTGTTTCCACCTTATCAGGGTCCTTAAGTTCGCTTTTTAAAAAGTTAGTGGTTATGGTTTTGTAATCCTCAGGATATGGGCCGTAATCAGCCGACTCTGTTTGTCCCGGTGATGGCAGATTTTGACACCCAGAAACAATTACTATCATAATGGTTATAAAAAGATATTTCATAAATCAACACAAGCTTGCAAGGATCATAACTATTGTTATGAGATTTATCGCTAAATGGATTTATTTTTGTATAGTACAAAAAGAGTTAAAGATGGGAATTTGTTAAGTTATTGAAAATGAGATTGCATATGAAACAAAAACCCAGCGAAAGCTGGGTTTTTCAATTAATTGCTGATTCAATTACTTTTTAAGCTTTTGGATCAAACGTAACTGAGCAATTGCTTCTGCCAATTCAACGGCTGCTTCAGCGTAATTAAAGTCAGAACCGCCTTGAGCAATTTTCTCTTCAGCGTGCTTTTTAGCTTCAGCTGCTGCAGCTTCATCTAGGTCTTGTGCACGAACGGCAGTATCAGCGAGTACAACTACATTATGCGGTTGCACTTCTAATATACCGCCTGCAACATAGATCAATTCCTCTTCACCATGTTGCTTAACCACTCTGACCATGCCTGGCTGCAATTTGGTAATTAAAGGTGCGTGTCCTGGATGTATTCCAAGCTCACCCTCACTACCTGTAACTTGGATAGTTTCAACCAGACCTGAAAATATTTCAGTTTCTGCACTTACTACATCCAAGTGTGTTGTCATTGCCATTATAGGTCTCCTTAAATAACCAACTAGTTATTTACAGTAATTACTTCTTAGCTTTTTCCATCGCTTCTTCTATAGAACCAACCATATAGAAAGCTTGCTCTGGAAGACTGTCGTAGTCACCTTCAAGGATGCCTTTAAAACCACTTATTGTATCTTTTAACGATACGTATTTTCCTGGAGAACCAGTAAATACTTCTGCTACAAAGAATGGCTGAGACAAGAAACGTTGTATTTTACGAGCGCGAGATACAGTTTGCTTATCTTCTTCAGATAATTCATCCATACCTAAGATCGCAATGATGTCTTTAAGCTCTTTATAACGCTGCAACGTTGTTTGTACGCCGCTTGCAGTATCATAGTGCTCTTGACCAACAACCAATGGATCTAATTGACGCGAAGTAGAATCAAGTGGATCAACCGCTGGATAAATACCTAATGACGCAATATCACGCGACAATACAACTGTTGCATCTAAGTGAGCAAAGGTGGTAGCGGGTGATGGGTCAGTCAAATCATCCGCTGGTACGTATACGGCTTGGATTGATGTGATTGAACCTGTCTTAGTTGAGGTAATACGTTCTTGAAGTACACCCATTTCTTCCGCTAGCGTTGGCTGGTAACCAACTGCTGAAGGCATACGACCTAAAAGGGCTGATACCTCTGTTCCCGCGAGGGTATAACGATAAATATTATCTACAAAAAATAATACATCACGACCTTCGTCACGGAATTTTTCAGCCATTGTTAATCCAGTTAGTGCAACCCGTAAACGGTTACCCGGAGGCTCATTCATCTGACCGTAAACCAATGATACTTTATCAAGTACGTTAGATTCGTTCATTTCATGATAAAAATCGTTACCCTCTCGAGTCCGCTCTCCAACACCAGCAAATACTGAGTAACCGCTGTGTTCGATTGCGATGTTACGGATGAGCTCCATCATATTTACAGTTTTACCAACACCCGCACCACCGAACAAGCCAACTTTACCACCTTTAGCAAATGGGCACACCAAGTCGATTACTTTAATGCCCGTTTCTAAAAGCTCAATTGAACTTGACTGATCTTCGTAACTTGGCGCCTCACGGTGAATAGACATTTTCTCTTCTTCACCAATCGGGCCTGCTTCATCAATCGGGTTACCCAATACATCCATGATGCGACCAAGAGTCGCTGTTCCAACTGGAACCTGAATGGGAGCACCTGTATTTTCAACTGCTAAATTTCGACGCAAGCCATCAGTTGTACCTAACGCAATTGAGCGTACTACACCGCCACCCAATTGTTGTTGTACTTCCAATGTTAAGCCTTCTAAGTCACCTTCGGTCACTTTCAGTGCGTCATACACTCTTGGTACTGATGATTGTGGAAATTCAATATCCACAACCGCACCAATGATTTGGACGACCTTACCTTGACTCATAATTTGTCCTCTTAAACTTTAAATTTTCTTTACCTAAATAGACTCATACAGGGTGTTAAACCGCTGCTGCGCCGCTAACAATTTCACTAATTTCCTGTGTAATTGCGGCCTGACGAGCCTTGTTATATATCAATTGCAAGTCATCTATTAGATTACCGGCGTTGTCGGTAGCCGCTTTCATTGCTACCATTCTTGCTGCTTGTTCTGAAGCAACATTTTCAACTACACCTTGATAAACTTGAGATTCAATATAACGAACCATAAGTGCTTCCAAAATCTCTTTCGGATCAGGTTCATAAATGTAATCCCAACGATGTTTCAATGCTTTATCTTCAGATTTAGGCAAAGGCAATAATTGATTGACTGTTGGTTCTTGTGCCATAGTGTTAACAAAGTCATTATAAACTAAATACACTTTGTCGAGTTTGCCTTCGTCATACGCATTTAGCATTACTCTCACTACGCCTACAACATCACTTACCGAAGGTTTATCACCTAGACCGGATTCGGCGGCCATTACATTACCGCCAAAACGACCAAAGAAACCTACTGCTTTTGAACCTAAAGCGGCAAAATGAATGCCTACTTCTTGTTCTTGATAAGATTTAATATGTTGCGCTACCAACTTAAACTCGTTGGTATTCAAACCACCACATAAACCACGGTCTGTAGAGATAACAATGAACCCTACATTCTTAACTTCGCGCTCCTCTAAATAAGGATGGCGATATTCCAAACTACCGTTAGCAATGTGTCCAATCACTTTTAGCATATTTTGCGCATATGGACGGCCAGAACTCATTCGTTCTTGAGCACGCTTCATTTTAGAAGCGGCGACCATTTCCATCGCACTGGTAATCTTTTGAGTATTTTTAATACTCCCAATTTTACCTTTTATCTCTTTTCCGCTAGCCATGAATTCTCTCCACTTGCCTGATATTACTCAACTCGGCCCTTATCAATAATAAAGGCCCATTGAATTACCACGTTTGTGTTGACTTAAACGTATCAAACGCTTTAGTTAACTGTGACTCAATGTCGTCGTTGTAATTACCAGTTTCGTTGATAGTACCCATTAGCTCAGACATTTCATTATTCATATATGAATGTAAAGCTGCTTCGAAATCAAGTACTTTGTTCAACTCAATATCTTTCAAATAACCCTTTTCAGCAGCAAATAACGACACTGCTGTTTCGGCAACTGACAAAGGTGAATACTGATTTTGCTTCATTAGTTCAGTAATACGCTCACCATGCTCTAGTTGCGCACGAGTTGCATCGTCTAAGTCTGATGCAAACTGTGAGAAAGCGGCTAATTCACTATATTGTGCAAGTGCAAGGCGAATACCACCACCTAGCTTTTTAACTATTTTAGTTTGCGCTGCACCACCAACACGAGATACCGATATACCAGCGTTCACAGCAGGACGGATACCCGCGTTAAACAAGTCAGTCTCTAAGAAAATCTGACCATCGGTGATAGATATAACGTTTGTGGGTACGAATGCAGAAACGTCACCGGCTTGTGTCTCAATAATTGGCAATGCAGTTAAAGAACCTGTTTTACCTTTTACTTCGCCGTTGGTGTATTTTTCAACATATACTTCATTTACTCGAGCAGCACGCTCTAATAAACGCGAGTGTAAATAGAAAACGTCTCCAGGGTATGCTTCACGACCTGGTGGACGTTTAAGAAGCAATGAAACCTGTCGATAAGCTACAGCTTGCTTAGATAAGTCATCATAAACAATAAGTGCATCTTCGCCGCGATCTCTAAAGTATTCACCCATAGTACATCCAGAATATGGCGCTAAATACTGCAGTGCTGCTGATTCAGACGCAGAAGCAGCAACGATTATGGTATGATCCATTGCACCGTGTTCTTCTAACTTGCGTACAACGTTCGCAATAGTAGATGCTTTTTGACCAATGGCCACATAAACGCATTTTACACCTGTATCACGTTGGTTAATGATTGCGTCAACTGCTAGAGCAGTTTTACCGGTTTGACGATCGCCGATCACTAATTCACGTTGGCCTCGACCGATTGGTATCATTGAGTCAACAGATTTATAACCAGTTTGTACTGGTTGGTCTACTGATTGACGTTCAATAACGCCCGGGGCAATTTTTTCGACAGGTTCAAAACCTACTGCGTCAATTGCACCTTTACCATCGATTGGCGCACCAAGCGTATTTACAACACGTCCTAACAAACCTGGGCCAACTGGTACTTCAAGAATTCGACCAGAAGACTGTACTTTCGTGCCTTCTTGTAGGTCCGCATAAGGACCCATAACTACTGCACCAACAGAATCTCTTTCAAGGTTAAGTGCAATAGCGTAACGACTGCCAGGAAGCTCAATCATTTCGCCTTGCATAACATCGGCTAAGCCGTGTATGCGAATAATACCGTCGGTTACACCAACAATAGTTCCTTCATTTCGAGCTTCACTAACTACGTTGAACTTCTCAATTCTTTGTTTGATCAGTTCTGCAATTTCAGTGGAATTAAGTTGCATGCTCTTTATCCCCGTTATGCTTGCAACGCGTCTGAAAGACGGTTCAATTTAGAATTTACGGAACCATCTATCACTGTATCACCGGCTTTTATAATTACACCAGCGACCAATGCAGGATCCACGTTACAAATAAGCTTCACTTTACGTGCTAATCTTTTCTCTAGCGCCGCACTCATTTTATCTTGTTGTTCAGATGACAATTCAACGGCAGATGTAACATCTACATCAATTTCCTTATCATATTCTTTTTTAAGAATGTTGAACTGCTTAGATATATCAGGCAGAGCAGATAGACGATTATTTTCAGCCAATACTTTTATAAAGTTTTGACCATGAGTATTTAGCTGATCTTCACAAACATTGTTAAATAACTCAGCAAGACTTTCAGGTGCCATAGCACTTGCTAGTACACTGCGAATTGTATCGTTTTTAGATACTTCGCTAGTAAATACGAGCATTTCTTGCCATTTTGCAATGTCTGAGTTCTCAAGTGCAAAATCAAATGCTGCTTTTGCGTAGGGGCGAGCAACGGTTGTCAATTCAGACATAGCTCATCTCCCCTATAGCTCTTCGACAAGTTTTTCAACAATGTCGGTTTGTGCGTTAGCATCAATTTCACGACCAAGAATTTGTTGTGCACCCGAAATTGCTAATGCAGCAACTTGTTTGCGTAACTCTTCTCTCGCGCGATTTCTCTCAGCTTCGATTTCTGCGTAACCAGAAGCAATGATTTTCTCACGCTCTGCATGGCCACGTTGAGTTTCTTCATCAACTAATTGATTGGCTCGTTTTTTTGCTTGTTCAACAATTTCAGCCGCTTGTGACTTCGCGTCGCGAAGTTGGTCGGTTGCTTTTTGTTGAGCAAGTTCTAGGTCTTTTTCAGCACGTTCTGATGCAGCTAGACCATCAGCAATAGTCTTTTGGCGAGCTTCAATAGCAGCCATAAGAGGCGGCCATACGTACTTCATACAAAATGCGACGAATACCGCAAATGCAATTAATTGACCAATTAGAGTGGCGTTCATATTCACGACAGCTCTCCTTATTTTATGTTCGCTAAAACCAAGTTGCTATGAATTAACCAAGACCAACTGCGAACAATAAGTATAGAGCGATACCAACACCGATCATCGCGATAGCGTCGATAAGACCCGCTACGATGAACATTTTAACTTGTAGTTGTGGTGCAAGCTCAGGCTGACGAGCAGCTGATTCTAGGAATTTTCCACCTAGAATACCGAAACCAATAGCGGTACCTAAAGCACCCATACCGATTAGTAGTGCAACTGCGATTGCGATCATTATGTTTCTCCGATTTTAAGTTAAGTTTAAAGTTAAAAAATAGTTATAAAAATTAGTGGTCTTCACTGGCAAGGCTTAAATAAACGATGGTTAACATCATAAAAATAAACGCTTGAAGTGGCAGAACCAAAATGTGAAATACCGCCCACATAAAGTGCAATGGCAATTGGAAAAAGCCTATGGTTGCGATAAGTATGAAAATAAGCTCACTAGCATATAGGTTACCGAACAAACGAAGTGCTAGTGACAGTGGGCGAGCAAAAAGCGTGACCAACTCTAACACAAGGTTCACGGGTATGAATGCCCAATGACCGAAAGGCTGCATGCTGAGTTCTTTAGCAAAACCACCGATACCTTTCATTTTGATTGAATAGAAAATGATGAGTATAAATACACCAAGTGCTAAGGCAAATGTAAGGTTTAAATCGGTCGTAGGAACTGCTTTCATGTAGACATCGTGTGGATCCATTCCGAAGCCATATTGACCAACTAAGCCAGCTATTGTTGGCAGAACGTCAACGGGCACTAAGTCCATGAGGTTCATCAGTAACACCCATACAAAAATAGTAAGAGCAAGCGGAGCGATTAAAGAACTTTTTCCATGAAAAGTACTTTTTACGTTATCGTCGACAAAATCAATTATCAGCTCAACGAACGCTTGGAATTTAGAAGGAACACCTGTGGTGGCTTTTTTTGCTGTCCTGCGAAACAAAAATAAAAATAATAAGCCAAGGCCGATAGACCATGCGAGAGTGTCAACATGCAGCGCCCAAAAACCAGCGTCAGAACATGCTTTGTTAAAAGCTATTTCGCCTTCAACAGTACACATAGTGGCGTTGGTTAAATGGTGCTGAATATATTCAGTAGTAGATTCGTATGCCATTGTTTAGTCCATATTTTATAATTCAAAAATTTTTACATTATATTGGTATCAAGTCTTTACGACATTAGTAGCGCGATTTTTATTTTACGTTTTGACGCTATCTATACCAATACATGGCAAGCCATTGGCTCACCATAGTTGTTGCGTATGAACCCAATAAAAATAATGGGTGTACATGAAAAACCGAGAACGCAACAACAAACAATAAACTGGTCAGGATTAATTTAATTTTCATCCCTTGACTAAAACTTTGCGCAACTAGCTGATTTTTTGTTGCGCCAGCGTACCGGAATACCCAATACGAAAAAATACTGTGAGGAATTACGTAACTTAGAGAACCTAAAGCAACCGCTATTAGATATTCAGAAAAAGTAACAGCAATGAAAACGATCATGATTGTCATTACAACTAACTGCACCAAAATTCCTGCTTTTGCTAGTTGTTTGCCGGGTGCAGCTACATCTACATGCATGTTTACTTATGCCTATTAGTAATACCTTTATAAAAAAGCGAGAGAAGTATACTGGTAACAGCAAAAATTTCAACTTTTATAAGTTAACAAAAAGGCGGATAAGATGTACTACTTTAGGACAAGATAAGTGGTTGTTTAATCTAAGTTTCACAATTTGTGTGATTATTTAACAAATTAGTGTAAATATGCGCGTTTTGTTTACTTACTACAAACGAAGAATATACTATAAGACACGGTTTAGTCAGTTAACTTATTGTGATCAATTAAAAGAAAGAATGGCAGTTTCTCTATTTTGAAACGTTCGGCTTAATGCTGATTCTGGTTACATATTATTCAGTCATGCTTCTAATATTTGGCGAAATAGTAAGCAAATTTTATTACATCTGAAATATTGGAGGGCAACTTTTCTGGTAATAAAAGTTTATTTAAAAAATGACCTCAGTTGGAATCTAAGGTCTTTTGGTGTCAAAGACAACATAAAAGGTTATTCAATATGATTTAATATACCTTCTAACTGATCAAGATCTTCAAAAGTAATAACCATCTTTCCTTTGCCCTTAGAATTATGATCAATTTTAACTTGTGTTCCGAGTGTTTCAGACAAACTTGTTTGTAGCCTAGCGACATCTGGATCAATTTGCTTTTTAGGTTTGGTTTGTTCTTGTGTTTTATTGTCTAAAGTTCGTTTAACAAGAGCTTCAGTCTGACGAACGGTCATACCATTGTCGGCCACCTGTTTTGCTAACTCAGATTGGACATCGTTTTCCAGTACTAACAATGCTCTGGCATGACCCATTTCTATGTCGCCATTTTCAAGTAATAATTTAACCGAATCGGCCAAACCATTTAATCTAAGTAAGTTACTAACGGTTGTCCTGGACTTTCCCACCGCATCTGCGACCTGTTGATGGGTAAGATTAAACTCGACCATTAATCTGTCTAATGCTTGAGCTTCCTCCATAGCATTTAAGTCTTCACGCTGTATATTTTCTATGAGGGCTATAGCTACCGCAGCATTGTCTGGTATGTTTTTAACCAAACAAGGTACTAGCTCCAATTGGGCAATTTGAGCCGCGCGCCATCTTCGCTCACCTGCAACTATCTCGTATTGATTTTGTTGGATTTCTCGTACAACAATTGGTTGAATAATGCCTTGCGATTTTATTGATAGGGCAAGTTCTTCCAACGCATCGTCGGCCATGTCTTTTCTTGGTTGATACTTACCAGGTTTTAAATACTCAATTGGTATTTTTTTTAGTTCGTTATCACTGGCTTGCTCACTCTCGGCATGCTTGTCTGAGACACTTTTGCTAGTTGCTAGTAAAGCATCTAGTCCTCTGCCTAAACCTTTATTACGTGGTGCCATTTGTTTCCTTTTTACATTATTAACGAGGTGCTAAAAACTTTATGCACTTTCTAATTTTTTCCGGCGCCGTAAAATTTCTCCTGCGAGGGCTAAATAGGCTTTTGCACCATTTGATGATTTATCATAATACATCGCAGGTTCACCAAAACTTGGGGCTTCAGCAAGTCTGACATTTCTTGGTATGACGGTCCGGTAGACTTGATCGCCAAAATGTCTCTTTAGCTGTTCGGATACATCGTTGGCCAGTCTGTTTCTTGGGTCATACATTGTACGCAGTACACCCTCTATTTTTAATTCAGGATTAACCACTGATGCCAATTTTTCAATGGTATCCATTAAAGCAGTTACACCTTCTAAAGCATAATATTCACATTGCATCGGAACCAAAACAGAATCTGACGCAGCAAGAGCGTTTACTGTAAGCTGATTTAACGAAGGTGGGCAATCTATAAAAATATAATCGTAATCGCCTAGTGTATCTTTTAACGCGTTGCGCAATCTTACTTCTCTGGCAAACACTTCCATTAACTTAATTTCAGCGGCTGTTATGTCCGAATTTCCGGCAATTAAGTGGTACTTGCCAGTTGTTTCAGTAATAATCACATCTTTGGCAGGTTTTTCGTCAATTAATAGTTCATAACAAGTATTTTCGACATTGTATTTATCAACGCCACTGCCCATTGTCGCGTTGCCTTGTGGATCAAGGTCAATCAGCAATACTTTTCGTTTTGTAGCTGCCATAGATGCAGCCACATTAACCGCTGTGGTTGTCTTACCAACACCACCTTTTTGATTTGCAATTGCAATGACTCGCGCCACGTTTGTCCTACCTTAAGAAAAGAAATACTGTAATAAACAAAACAAATTACGCGTTTATTATAGGAAACATTCAAAGAAAATGTATGCTCGATTTAATTGATTTAACCTTCTGTAAATTAATGTTTCTAAATCTACGTGGGTTAGTGTTTCACCAATGTTACTAAATGTCGCTCACCCGATAGTAACGGAACACTTAGCAACTCTATATCTTTTATTTTAAATTTTGCTGGAACTTGGTCAAGTTCTTCTTTGTGTAATTGGCCTTTTAGCGCAAAAAAAGAGCCTTGTTCTGCGACTAAATCCTCGCACCAAAACAGCATATCTGACAATGAAGCAAAGGCTCGACTTACAACTATATCGGACTTTAGATTTTTAATATCTTCGACTCTGGATTGAATTGCAGTGACATTGTTGATGTTCAATTCATGGACGGCTTGCTTGATAAACCGTATTCTTTTACCTAAAGAATCAACTAGCGTGAATTTTTTATGCTCGCACATAATCGCCAGCGGTATCCCTGGTAAACCAGGCCCTGTCCCCACGTCAATAATCGTTGAGCCTTTAAGAAATGGCGTCACTACTATCGAATCGAGAATATGTTTTATCAGCATTTGTTCAGGATCTCTAACTGAACTTAGATTATACGCCTTATTCCATTTGTTCAGCAGCAATACAAAACTAACAAGCTTTTCCACTTGTTGGTCTGTGATAGAAAAAGTTAACTCTTTTTTTATGCTTTGTAGTTGATTTACTAAAGCAGATTTCAAGTCAGACATAATTTACGCAGACTGTTTTGCTTGTTTAAATAATAAGTCATGCTTTTTTAAATAAACCACTAAAAGAGATACCGCCGCAGGCGTAATACCAGATATTCTTGATGCTTTGCCAATTGTTTCAGGTCTTGCGTCGCTTAATTTGGCAACTACTTCATTAGACAAACCAGAAATTTTCGAATAATCAAAATCTATTGGTAGTAAAGCATTTTCATGACGTTGAAGTTTGGCTATTTCTTGTAGTTGACGGGAAATGTACCCCTCATATTTAATCTGTATTTCTACTTGTTCAGCTGCTTTTTCATCATCAATTCCAGGTCCAATTTCTTCTATTTCCATTAATGTTCGATAGGTTATTTCTGGCCGACGAACAAGTTCTTGCAGGGAATTTTCCTTAGTTATTGGATTTTTTAGGATGTCATTAAGCGCTTTTGCGCTCGCGTGATTAGGATAAACGTAATGTGATTTGAGGCGCTGACTCTCTTTTTCAATTAAATCGACTTTTTGGGAAAATGCTTTGTAACGTTCATCACACACTAATCCTATGTTTCTTCCTAACTCGGTCAAACGCATATCTGCGTTGTCTTCTCTCAAAAGAAGTCGATATTCAGCACGACTGGTGAACATTCTATACGGTTCTTTCGTGCCCATAGTGGCTAGGTCATCTATCAAGACGCCCATATAAGCCTGGTCTCTGCACAGTAAAAAGGGCGATTTGTTTTGAACCTGCAGTGCAGCATTAGCGCCTGCAATCAGACCTTGAGCACCCGCTTCCTCATATCCAGTTGTCCCGTTAATCTGACCAGCAAAGAACAACCCTTTGATAAACTTGGTTTCTAGCGTTTGTTTTAAATCTCGAGGGTCAAAGAAATCGTATTCAATTGCATATCCAGGTCTAATAATGTGTGCGTTTTCAAAACCTTTAATAGACCGGACTAACTTCATTTGAACGTCAAATGGCAAACTAGTTGAAATTCCGTTTGGATAAACTTCAATACTATTAAGACCTTCTGGCTCAACAAAAATCTGATGCGAATTTTTATCCGCAAATCGCATTATTTTATCTTCGATAGATGGGCAATATCTAGGCCCTACACCTTCTATTACACCAGTATACATAGGGGAGCGATCCAACCCCGATTTTATAATTTCATGAGTTTGTTCATTCGTATGAGTAATATAACAAGAAATTTGGCGAGGATGATCATTTACATTGCCCATGAATGAAAACGTGGGTAATGGCGTATCTCCCGGCTGCTCTTGCATAACTGAATAATCAAGCGACCGAGAATCTAGACGAGCTGGAGTGCCGGTTTTTAACCTATCTACTCTAAAGGGCAGTTCTCGCAGTCTGTCGGCTAAAGCGATAGAGGGTGGGTCGCCAGCTCTACCTCCTTTGTAATTTTCTAATCCTATATGGATAGTACCGCCTAGAAAAGTGCCTACTGTTAAAACAACGGTTGGGGCTCTAAATTTCAATCCCATCTGGGTTACGACACCTGCAACACGTTCGTTTTCAACGATTAAGTCGTCGCAAGACTGTTGAAATAACGTTAAGTTTGGCTGATTTTCCAGCATGTTCCTAACGGCTATTCGATACAGAGTTCGGTCTGCTTGTGCTCTAGTCGCTCTCACCGCTGGACCTTTGGAACTATTCAACGTTCGAAATTGAATCCCAGCTTTGTCTGTCGCTTTGGCCATGATACCACCTAAAGCGTCAATTTCTTTAACCAAATGTCCTTTGCCAATTCCACCAATAGCAGGATTACAAGACATTTGTCCCAGTGTTTCAATACTGTGTGTAAGTAAAAGAGTAGATGCGCCCATACGTGCAGACGCCATTGCAGCTTCTGCACCAGCATGTCCACCGCCGACTACAATTACGTCAAAATTCTGTTGATAAAACATTTATCGTACCTAACACCAATAGTTTGAAATTTAGCCCTAAAATTAAGGGGCGCGTATTGTATCTAAACTTACGTCTGTGTAAAACACAATTGTTTAAAAAACGGCCTAATATTTACGATGGATTTTTGCTTTCCTCGTTGTTTAATAAATATATACTTTTATATATAGATCTTTATTATTGTTATTATTAAGCAAGCAGTTTTCTGTTAATAACCCATTTTTCTTTATTATAAACATATAGTTAATACAATGATAACTTATGTATAGAGAATCTAATAAATCGGTATAAACTGAGGATAAGTAGGGGACTTATGCACAGGGCAAAATTTCCACATAATTATCCCTAGGTTATTACCTACATATACACAGACTAACCCACAAGTTGTGCAGGACGAAAATAAATTTTGAATTAGCTGTGATTATGTTGTGAGTAACTTTGTATAATTTGGGAATAAAAAGGCAAATAGCGATTAAAAAAGAGGAGATGTTGAAAAAGTAATTAATGAGTCAATGGTATTTTTTAGCTCTTTATGGTGATTAGAAAGTCATAAAATATCTTCTAAAAACCAAGCTGAAAACGCATGTCTGCCTTCAAGACTACTTTTAGAATAGATGCTAGAAGCCTGTTGACGCACCGTTGCTTCTTTTGTGTTTCTAATAACTGCCACTTCTTTTAGACTGAGTCCTTTTAATAAAAGCCAAGCAACTTGTTGTTCTGTTTCTGTTAGTTTCCACTCTAGAAATTGATCTTTGATGATCTGAGAATAACGCTTCTTTTCAGCTTCTATTTTGCTATTTAAACTAGAAATTT
Source organism: Glaciecola sp. (assembly GCA_965660815.1). Classification (GTDB taxonomy): domain Bacteria; phylum Pseudomonadota; class Gammaproteobacteria; order Enterobacterales; family Alteromonadaceae; genus Glaciecola. The sequence goes on along the minus strand of CBFIBG010000014.1, from coordinate 49,238 downwards.
TCTGTTTTGCTTCATGAAGATCGGATGACAAATATTTTAATCGTTTGGATTTGCGTCTAATGTGGAAAATTAAAAATACCGCCCCGATACCTGATATGAGCACTAAAGTGCTTTCTTGAACGATATGCCACAAGGGAACGTTTAAGCCAATATCAACGAACACATCAATGCCATTTAGAATCATCACAATAATTAAGATTGATGTTATTAGCCAGTCGCGCACGTTTTAATTCCCCTAAATATCGATTAAACATACAAAATCTTTGTTTATTATACATATGTTCGATGGCTCGATATACCAATGTCTATCACGGTTAAAGTTAAAGACGTTCATACTATCGGTATCGTTCACTATTATGAGAATCTCGTGCCATATTCAAAAAATGTTTTTTCACTTCTGTATTTTATTTTACTAAGTGCTGCTTCATCACCAGTGCTTTCTCAGTCTTCTTCTATTACTTTACAAGATGCATTACAGGCAACTATAGAAAAACAAAAATCCACTCATTCTGAATTGTTAGAACAAGTTTCAAACGGTGGACTTGTTGCATGGATAGATGGCGTTCCTACTTTTTCTATTCAGTACTTCCACAACCAAAATTCGTTTGGTTCCAAAGAGACAGAATTAAGCTTAGTGTTGCCAATTAAATCCAATTCAAAACTAACTGCTGAGGCAAAATTAAAACGCGCTAGCGATTTAATTAAAGTTAGCGCTAAAGAGCAGCTGGCCTTGTACTACTCTGGCTTGATAAGAGATTTGATTTGGTTGCATAAAAAACAGTCCACACAGTCACATTTACTTGCCCAAAAGCAAGAAATATTAACCAGTCTTTTTGTTCAGATTGAAACCTTGACGAAAAGAAATGCTTTGCCAGAGTACATTTTATTTTTAATAAAAAAAGAACTGAATGACTATGAAATATTGCAGTTTGAATATTCTAAAAAGTTGGAGCAAACACAAGAGCAGTATGAGCAATTGACCGGACTTTCCTATTTACCCGACCAGGTATCTGAGAAACCTATCGAAGATCCCGTTTATTTGTTAAATCAACATCCTAAACTTAAAATGTTAGATGCTACTTGGGAATCGCAGTTACATTTGCTAAACATTCAATCAAACTCTAGTGAGCCATGGAGTTTAAGTGTCAATGCAAGACAAATAGATTCTCCAGATTTAAGTGAAAATCAGATAGGCATTGGAGTCGATATCCCTATTTCTACTGGGTCACAATATACAGTAGTTCAGCAAAATGAGTATGTGCAATCAAAGGTAAATTTTGATGTCACAAAATACCAATTGATGAATGAATTAGCTACCAATGTTCGCGCCGACTTAGCGCATTATCAGTTTCTAGTAGAACGCCAACGTCTGCTGGAAAACAACTTACCCAATATTTTATCTTTAGAACAAGCAATAAAATCGGTATTAGATAGCAATACCACTCATCCAGACAATAGAGCTACCTTGATCCGCTTTATTATTGAACTAGTAGATGCCAAAGCAGAAGTATCACTAAATAAACTTACTGTTCAGCATCAAATTTCCATCATCAGACAATCAACAGGTTTATCACTATGAAGCACTTAATTTTAATTCTATGTATATGGTGCTGTGATTATGCTATAGGCAGTGAGCTTTTTATCGAGGCAACCAATTTAGCAAATTTAGAGCAGCGTACTGAACAAATTCAGACGGTCAACGATTATTCAGGTCAGCAGCTACTGGCAATAGTTAAATCCTTACCAGGACAATCCTATGTGTTTAAAGCGCCTATGAATGTACAGCGACTTGTGTATTTAAAAAATGACGGTGCCAAATTGAAAAAAGGAGAGCCAATCATTCGATTAATAGGGCCAGAGGTACATCACTATTACACTCAATATCAATTGTATGAACAATTGTATACACAAAGTAAAAAACTTTTTGCCAATAATAAAACCCTATTTAAGGAACGTTCAATAGATGAAGGTTCATGGTTAGAAATCAGTGAAAAGCATTTTCAACTTAGACTCATAGTTGATGAATACAAACATTTCTTTGAACATGTAATCAAGGTTGATGAATCGTCAGAGGCTATAACAATTGGTGCACCCATAAGTGGATTAGTGACTTATACGCCTTCTAATGAGGTAAATATTAATGACAGCTTAGCGAGTTTTATACCATCAGAATCCTTAAGATTAGAATTTAATGTTCCAGTGAATCAGCAAGGAGAGCTTGCGTCAGTATCAACCAATAACTGTGAATTGGCACTTGGGTTTATTGCCGATAAAGCATCGAACCTATCGAGAACGGCTTATACAAAGCAAATAAACGATACATGCGAATTGGCGTTAGGTGAACAACTTGTCATAACGCCTCGATACAAAGTCAGCGCTTATTCAGTCTCGCAAAAAGCAGTATTTAATTGGGATGGAAACTCTTATGTGTTTATTTTCACGAATGGTGGATATTTGGCACAGCCAATAAACATTATTTCGAGTAATAGAGACAAATTCATCATTAAGTCGGCTTCATCATTAGATGACAAAACAGTACTGGTCAGTTCAGTCAGTGCGGCTCAAGGTATTTTGATGGGATTGGGTGAGTAGAATGTTAGCTGCAATTATACGTTTTTCCTTAACTCAAAGAGTATTTGTTGTACTGATCTCAATGGCTTTACTGCTGGCTGGATCATCGGCCTGGTTTTCATTGCCCATTGATGCGTTTCCAGATATATCGCCAACTCAAGTAAAAGTCATCCTCAAAGCGCCTGGAATGACGGCGGAAGAAATAGAATCCCAGATTACTGTACCAATAGAGACTGAACTTCTGGGTATTCCAAACCAACAAATTCTGCGTTCTATGACTAAATATGCGATCACTGATATCACCATAGATTTTGTTGAAGGTACTGATATTTACTGGGCTCGACAACAAGTATCAGAACGTTTGTCAAACGTGATGTCGTCATTGCCAGAAGGATTAGAAGGTGGTGTTGCACCCATGAGTACACCCTTAAGTGAGATGTTTATGTTTTCACTTGAAAATCCTAACATGACATTGCTCGAAAAACGCCAGATATTAGATTGGGAAGTTAGGCCACTACTTAGAAGTATTGATGGAGTAGCGGATGTTAATATACTAGGCGGATTTGCAAAAACATTTCAGATTAGTCCCGATCCTCTTAAACTAGCAAGCGCAGGTATCTCGTTCCAAGAGCTTGCTAATAGTATTTATGCCACAAATAAAAATGCAAACATAGGCCGTATTGAGGTTGGTAATGACACTCTCATCATTAGAAGTGAAGGAAGAGTCAATACCCTTGAGGCAATTGGAAACATAGTTATTTCCTCTGATTTTGAGCTTAATTCAGCGATCAGATTAAAAGATGTTGCTAAATTAGATATTGGACATTTGGCACGATACGGAGCTGTTACTCGAAATGGAGTGGAGACAGCAGAAGCAATTGTCATCTCACTGAAAGATTCCAATACAGCTGAAGTCATCAAAAATGTGACAGCAAAGCTAAGTGAAATAGAGAACAGCTTACCTCCAAACACAGAATTAAATGTGTTTTATAACCGAAAAAATTTAATTGATACGGCAATAGGCACTATTGAGCAGGCTTTATTGATAGCGATAGTGCTGGTAATCATTGTCTTGTCTTTGTTTTTAGGTGATTTGCGAGCAGCAATTGCAGTCTCTCTTGTTTTGCCTCTCGCTGCTGCTGGAACCTTTATACTGATGCAACTTGTCGATTACTCCGCGAACTTAATGAGTTTGGGAGGTCTAGTTATCGCCATTGGCATGTTAGTGGACGCATCCGTTGTAGTAGTTGAAAACACAGTGAACAATTTAAAAAATAATAAAGGGCTGCCTAAATTACATTTAATCTATAGAGCCTGTAAGGACGTTGCTGGCCCGGTTGTTTCTGGAACCGTCATTGTAATCATTGTTTTTTCACCACTGTTAACCTTAACTGGTTTAGAAGGTAAGTTGTTTACCCCCGTAGCGGTTACTATAGTGTTTGCAATGATTTCGTCTTTATTGCTATCTCTTACTGTTATTCCTGCGTTCACTTCGTTCTTATTAAATAACAAAGAAACTAAAGAGCCAAAATTCCTCAAAGTGTTGAAAGATTCCTACCAAAGACTGTTAACAAAAACCATTCCAAATCCAAAATACGTTATTGTGGGATCCATGGCCTGTCTTATTTTGAGCATTATCTTTTTTAATTTTCTAGGTAAGACGTTTATGCCCGTGTTAGATGAAGGCGATATTATTGTGCAGCTAGAGAAATCGCCGAGTATTTCATTACAGGCATCCACTGATTTAGATATTCAAATAGAAAAAGCATTGTTAGCAAATATACCTGAAATAAAACAGATCGTTTCTAGAGTAGGCTCAGACGAGTTGGGTCTAGATCCTATGAGTTTGAATGAAACCGATATTTTTATGGAGCTAGCCCCGACAGAAGAATGGAGATTTGGTACTAAAGAAGAACTCAAAGATGCCATTCGGGAGGTACTTAGCGAATTTCCAGGAATTAATATTGGCTTTACTCAACCCATTCAAATGCGAGTTTCGGAGATGTTAACAGGAAGTAGTGGGGCGGTTACTGTTAAAATTTTCGGGGATAATATAACAGAGCTCTCCCAATTAAGTGCACAAATAAGTACCCTCACCAAAGGCATTGATGGTAGCGTCGATGTCAACGCTTCGGTCATCGAAGGAGGCGATTTTCTAACTATTTCTTTAAAACCAGAAATCGCAAAAGATCTGGGTATCAGCATTACTGAATTATCCACTTTTGTAAAAAGTCAGCTTGAGCAAGTCCAGATATCAGACGTGATTGAAGGAAAGAAAAAAACCCCCATTGTTTTTGCTTCTCATAGCTCTGATCCTTACAAGCCAAGCAACATAGCTGATATCAGAAATATGAATGTGTTACTGCCAAATTCTACCGTGCTACCCTTACAAGCTATCGCAAATATTTCATTTAAAGAGGGTCCGATAATGATTGAACGTGAAAACGGCTATCGATTTGCCGCAGTCACTTCTAACGTAAAAGGACGTGATGTTGTGGGGTTTGTTAGTGAACTTCAAACAGAAATCTCTGAGCAGATAAGCTTACCGGTAGGATACACAGTCGATTTTGGTGGTGAGTTTGAAAATCAACAAAGAGCAAGTAGCACATTACTCCTAGTTGTGCCCATTGCACTTGGTTTGATCATGTTGATTCTATTCACCACCTTTGGTTCGATAAGTAAAGCGATATTAATTCTTGCTAATGTCCCATTTGCGATAATGGGGGGGATCATTGCACTATTTATTAGCCAAGAATTTTTATCTGTTCCAGCTTCAGTCGGTTTCATCGCACTTCTGGGTGTCGCCGTATTAAACGGGGTTGTTATGGTCAGCTATTTTGAGCAAACCAAAGAAAAAGTTTCGGATTTGGTAGAAGGTGTTATTGAAGGTTCGAAACGTAGATTAAGACCTGTATTAATGACCGCTTTGACCGCTATGTTCGGTTTACTTCCATTGGTTATTGCTACAGGACCTGGTGCAGAAATACAAAAGCCACTAGCGATAGTTGTGGTAGGAGGGTTGTTCACGTCAACTTTTACTACTTTATTTCTAATACCCGTATTTTATATTTGGATGGAGCGTCGTAATGCAACCAACTGAAGAACAAGTCCTGCTAATAATTGTCGCGCCTCAGTCTTTAAAAGATGATTTGGTTGACGAACTTATCCAAATTCCATTTATAAGTGGATTTAGTTTGCTCAATATCCAAGGATACAGTAAAGAACACAGTCGATTTAATATAAGTGAGCAAGTAGTGGGGCATCAAAATTTATTTCGATTTGAAATCGCACATGAAGCTAAGCACTCTGAATCACTTATAAAAACGTTGAGCAAAACGTCGCATACTAAAAAACTTAGATACTGGATAACTCCAGTACTGCAGTATGGATTGATGTGAGCAGTTCAAAAATCGGGTTTTCGGTCGTAATTAATTTGATTGGGCTGATAACCGCTCTTATTTTGTTTGGATTGTTGCGAGCGTACTAATTCTGTGGGCTGGGTTATTTGATTTCGACGGCTCGGTCCTTGAAAATTAACTTGATAAGTTTCGTATTCTTTAATTGATTCGAAACAATATCTGCCGATTGCTGCTTCTAAATCATGTAGATTGTGATTGGTGATCAAAATTACATTTTTGTTTGCTATTTTTCGTTGTCTTAAGAGGTTACCTAACCATGCTTGTGCGTTCTTTTTAAGTACTGTTTCGTTGACACAAACTTCGTCCAAGATGAGTAGGTCAACGTCGTGAAGTTGTTGATTGACTTCTCTGTACTTTAAAGGTGCGTTATCTTGCGATTGGTAATCGTATGAAAACAACCTCATATCTAGCAGTGTTTGTAATTGTCTATACAGCACGCTAGTCTCGTATCGTTTGATCAACTCATGGGCAATGGCTCCAGCAATATGAGACTTGCCTCTTCCATAATCCCCATAAAATATCATCATATGTGAGCGACTCTTTCGCCATTTAGGATCTCGATGAGCACTTATAAACGACTTGGCTATGCTGACGGCTTCTTTTACATCTTGGGCGTCTTCTATCAGGTTATCAAATGTCCATTTTGGATTGAGTTCACTTCTACCTTGTAATTGTTCGACTCTTTGTTGACGACTCACTTGCTGCAATTTTTCTAAGTCATGATTGGCTAGTTGTTCATAGAGTTTGCGTTGTTCCGAATAGTTGAATTTTGTCTTTTCAATTTTTGGCGGATTATTAGAGCGTTCGAGTCCAATAGAAGATTTGAGCTCAGCTATTCTGTCTTGTAGATTTTTCATAACGTCATTAATCTCTAATCTATTTGTTCTTTGTATTGTTCAACTAACCGCTTTACATTGTCATCAAACTCTATTCCAGACTTGGGAGTTACGTATTGATGACCGGTTCTCGTTTGTTGACCAGAAAATGGTTTGGTCAATCGCCGTTGCTTTAAATGAATTACTAATTTCTGAGTCCATTGATATTCAGTACACTGAGTATCAATCCGACCAATCCAATAAGCGATAAATTCACCCAACTCATCCGCATTGTATATTTTATCAATAAGTCCTACTAATTGACATAAATCATTAAACACACTTTCATGAGGTCGCCAGTTCAGATGCATGTTTTGAAAGTTTGAATGAAGGTTTGGATCTTCCAGTGTTTGTGGCAAATGAACCAAAGGAAGGTGAATTGTTTTTTTGTGTAAACTTGCCTCCATTAATTTCTCTTTATCAATCTCTACAAGGCCGACATCAAGCAGCTCCGAAAACAGCGCGTTTATTTCTCGACCTTTTGTGATGCAGGTGTCTTTGTTATTTATTAGCTCTAGTATTGATTTATTATTGATGGTCGCTGTGTGTTTGCCTTGGGCTACTTGCGGCCTTAAATACAGACAATACAAAGTTCTTGCCATGTGACTTATAGGTGTTTGAAGTGCTGTTAATTCCAAATGGTTCATTGGTTTTCATAATTCGATAAAATTTTGTCCATATTTCTTTTAAGCCAATCTACAGCGACGTCTTCTGGAATAGGGTGGTGTAATACATCTATTTGTAGCACAGGCAATAACAAATTGCCTTTTGCTTGTTCGATTGCTTTTGCCATTTTGGCAGCACCTTGGCAAAAAGTATCGTAGCTAGAATCGCCAAGACCAATAATTACGCTTTTCAAATTTGGTATGTCGAGCGTTGATAATTCGTCAGCGAAGGGTTGAATATTATCTGGTAAATCTCCAGCGCCGTGGGTTGAGGTGACAATAATGACCAAATGTTCGAAGTTAACTTCATTTATCCTGGGTTGAAAATGACATGTTACAAAGTGTTCGGGATTAAGTTCGTTTTCAATTGCTTCTGCAACATATTCGCTTGCACCTAAAACTGAGCCTACCACGATATCAATATTCATAAAGCTCCTTATTTACCTATACAAAAAGACGAAAATATTTTACCCAATAGATCGTCGGAGGTGAATTCACCAGTTATTTCGTTCAAAAATTCCTGAGCGACTCGTAGTTCTTCTGCCAGTAATTCACCTGCCATAGCATGTTCGAGCTGGGCTTTGCCCTCTAATACGGCTTGTTCTGCCTTATTGATTGCCATGATATGCCGTTGTCTGGCCATTATCTGATTTTCACCAATTTGACTAAACCCCATGCAATCCTTTAAGTGTTGTTTAAGTATATCTATGCCACTAGAATTCTTTGCAGATAGTGAAATTACGGGGTATTTCATTGAAACATCCATTACTGGTGTCTCATTTATTAAGTCACATTTATTTCTTAACACAGTTATTTGCTTTTGTTCAGGCAATTTTAGATAAAACTCCGGCCAAATATCTTGCGGTTGATGACCTTGCTCTTGTGAAGCATCTACCATAAACAAAATTCTATCCGCTTGTTCTATTTCTTGCCAAGCCCTGTCTATGCCCATTTGTTCAACGATGTCAGCATTGTCTCGTAAGCCAGCAGTATCTATTATATGAAGTGGCATACCGTCAATATTTATTTGTTCTTTTAACACATCCCTAGTTGTTCCAGCGATATCGGTGACAATAGCACTTTCGGTACCAGACAAAACATTTAGAAGGCTTGATTTACCTGCATTTGGCCGACCAACGATAACGACTTGCATTCCATCTCGAAGCAACGCTCCTTGTTTCGCTTGTTTTTTAATTCGGTCGAACTGCGCCGTTATTTCTAACAGATGCCTTTGAACAATGCCATCTGCTAAAAAGTCTATCTCTTCTTCTGGAAAATCTATTGCAGCTTCTACGTACATGCGCAGATGAATGACTTTATCTGCTAAGGAATTTACCTGTTCAGAAAACAAACCTTGCATGGATCTTAATGCGCCTCTAACGGCTTGTTCAGAGGACGCATTTATTAAATCGGCGATAGCCTCAGCTTGGGTCAAATCTATCTTGTCGTTGACGAAGGCGCGCTCACTAAATTCGCCAGGCTGTGCCAAACGGACCAAACCTGTCTCTAGACACGTATTTACGATCATTTGAAGGATGACTTGACCACCATGGCCTTGTAGTTCAAGAACATCTTCCCCCGTAAATGAATTTGGATTGTTAAAAAACAGAGCTATGCCTTTATCTAGGATTTGTTTATTTTTGTCATAAAAATTTTGATATTTAGCAATCCTCGGAGGAGGACACTCACCCAAGAGACGTTCTGCAACGCCTTTTGCATTAGGACCTGAAACCCTTACTATACCAACTCCGCCTCTGCCTGGAGCAGTTGCTTGAGCGACAATGGTATCTGTATAGTTTGTGTTCATACTTTTGCTACCGTCAGATTTGCATGCAAGTGTTTAGTCTCTGAAGTTATTGAATTGAATTGGCTGCCCAAAGTTCTCAGAACGTAGAAAAGCCATGACACTTTGTAAATCATCTCTTTTCTTACCTGTTATTCTGAGCTTGTCGCCTTGAATAGCAGTTTGTACCTTAAACTTTTGCTCCTTAATTAGCTTGATCATTTTTTTGGCAAGCTCTTGATCAATACCCTGCTTAAACGTGATAGTTTGCTTGCAAGTTTTACCGGATTTTTCTATTTTTTGCCCATCAAGTGCAGACGTGTCAACCCCTCTTTTAGAGCACGCATCGCGCAATATACTTTGCATTTGTTGTAATTGAAATTCGGCTTCTGCTTTGATAACAACAGTATTTTCCACAAATTCAAACGAGGCATCCACGCCTTTAAAATCAAATCTAGTACTTAGTTGTCGGTTTGCATTCTCAACCGAATTCTTCGTTTCTACTGAATCTAGCTCAGATACGATATCAAATGATGGCATATAAATTTCCTTAGTAAATATAATTGAATTGTTCGGTGGATAAATAAAACATAAATTTGTTTTGATGAATTTTACGTATTTAGATAATAGTAGATTTCTATTGAGGTTATTGGGCAAAGGTTTAAAAAAATTATAAAAAAGCCCGCAAGCAGCGGGCTGGTAAACCTAACATAGAAACTATTTTGTCTGTAAACCACGCTTTTCCATAGATGCATATATTATCTTAGCTTGAATTAAAGTGACTAAATTGCTGATCAACCAATATAGTACTAACCCAGCAGGGAAAAGGAAAAAGAATAGACTCATTGCGACTGGCATATATTGCAATATTTTTTGTTGCAGTGGGTCTTGAATCGTCATAGGTTGCAAACGTTGCAATAAATACATGCTTGCACCGGTTAGAATAGGCAGAACGAAAAATGGATCAGGTACTGACAAATCTGTTATCCATAAAGCCAATGGAGCATGCCTTAGTTCTACGCTCTCAAGCAACACCCAGTATAGAGCAAGAAAGATTGGCATTTGTAGAATCAATGGGAAACATCCACCCATGGGGTTGACCTTTTCTTTTTTGTAGAGGTCCATCATTGCTTGAGACATTTTTTGACGATCGTCACCGAATCGGTCTTTAAGCTGAGTCAGCTTAGGTTGAAGAGCACGCATTTTTGCCATTGATTCGTATTGTTTCTTAGTTAACCAATACATTGCGCCTTTTACTATTAACGTTATAAGAATGATTGCGACACCCCAGTTTCCAGCAAAGGCATGTAGCCATTGTAAGAGAGTGAATAATGGCTGCGACAACCACCATAAGGGTCCATAATCTACAGTTAAGTCTAGACCCCTCGCAATACCAGCGAGTGTGTCTTGATCTTTTGGTCCAATGTATAGTTGTGCAGATAATGTGTCAGAGCTAGCAGGTGGGATACTAGCTGTTTTGCCTGTAACACTAATAACGGCATTATTTCCAGACATCCTAGAGGTTATAGTGTTAGTGTCTTCTTGTGGTGGTACCCATGCTGCTACGAAGTAATGTTCAATCATTGCTACCCAACCTGCTGGCGTTGCAACGCGCAAACTTTCATCTTCTATGTCGCCGAAAGACATTTTTTGATACCGATCTTCCTGAGTGGAATAAGCTGTGCCTCTGAATACGGGCATAAATAAGCTGGAATCGCTAATTTCGTTTGTAGTTTGCTCTAATCTAGCCAAAAAAGCTAAATTGGTAGTTACTGCTCTTTGGTTGGTAACATCGTAATTCACTTGTACTAAGTGACTGTCACGAGTAAATGTAAACGTCTTTGTAACGAATAGCCCATCATCAGATTGCCAAGTGAGAGGTATTGTCAAAGTATCGTCAATTAGTTCGTAACTAGACTGTTGTGCAGTGTAAAGTGCTCTGTCAGCAGTGGACTTGTCAGCACCGCTGCCATTTGCGCCTATGAGGTAACTTTGCGCAACATGGTAAACAGCACTTTCTGGTTTTAGTAACTCATACGAATCATCAGAACCTTGTGTGATTGGGTACTGTTTGAGATTTGCTTCGACAACGTCACCACCTAGCAGATCAATTTTTATGTCTAATGTATCGGTCTGGACAGTAATAATTCGTCCACTGGCTTTTGCTTGAGCAACAACCGCCTCGAAGCCGGCGTCTTCTGTTAAATTAAATTCTTCAACCTCACCTTGCGGTTTTGCGACAGAGGGTTCGTTAATAAAATCACTTAAATTTTCGGTATCTGCCTGGTTTTGAACACTTTGATCCTCAGGGACGTAAGTCTTAGGTCCATAAGTTTCTTGGTATTCGGTCCAAAGCAAAAAACTTACCAGTAATAATCCAATGATCAATATACTTCTTTGGGATTCCATATCAGTCTCAGTTAGTTATCGTTAATTCGGTAAAGGTTGATAGCTTTCTCTTTAGAAAGTGTAAATTTGGGTTTCTCAATACTCATACGGGAAAATTTTCTGTATTTAATTGGCTTACTTGGAACGTGATCTATGCCGCCCTCGTTAAATGGATGGCATCTAATAATACGTGTTATTGACAGCCACAACCCAACAATAGGCCCATGCGTTCTAAAAGCTTGATGAGCATAATGAGAACAACTGGGATAGAAGCGGCAATTTTGTCCCAACATTGGTGACACTAGAGTTTGATAGCCTTTGATTAAGAATAAGAAAGGAAACGATAGCAATCTGTATGTCGTGTTCTTTACTCGCATCGTTTTGTGATCTTTTTCCAAAGTTTGTTAAGTTCTTGGGTAATGTCGTTATTGCTCAAGTCGTTTATACCATGTTTTGCAATTACTATAATATCCACGTTGGGTAAACGATGCGCCGACTGCCGAAAGCTTTCTCTAATACAGCGTTTAATTCGGTTTCTATTCACCGCAAGTTTAACTTTTTTCTTTGGAATAGTCATGCCTACTCTTGGGTTAGACACGTTGTTTTTTCTTGCTAGTATAGTAATGTGCGAGGATACTGCTGGAATGGCTTGTTCGAATACGTTGGAGTATTGTTTGGGAGTCAACAAACGCGACTCCCTTGTAAAAGCAAACTGCTTATTGTTCATGGTTTTTGATATTAACCACTTATGCAGAAAGGCGCTTTCTACCTTTAGCTCGTCTTTGTGCTAATACTTTACGGCCGTTTTTAGTGGCCATGCGTGCACGGAAACCGTGTGAGCGCTTGCGCTTAATGTTACTTGGTTGAAAAGTTCTTTTCATGACCTGATTCTCTTAATTAAATCTAAAAAAATAAATAAGTGTATTAACCGTGATCTAAACGGAATCACTCACACCTGAATTAATGGACGCGGAATAGTAGAGATAGTCATTGCAATTGTCAAGCGTAATGCAGTCTTATACCGCTTTTTTTTGTTGTTTTGATGTGAGAAAAATATATTGTTTCATATGAAACATTTCTATTCGCTTAATATTATTAAAACTTATCCACAGTCTATGTTTGATATTCAGTTAGAATTTGCGAAAACTTCCAGCTTTTATCCACAATATATACACAATTTGTTAGACTTACTAAGCCGCTTAAAATAATAAAGCATTATAAAATAATAGGTTATGCATCTTCTGTGTATAAATTAGCTAATTATCGATAATTTGAGATTTATGTTGTGGATAACCATTTAATTATGTTTTATAGTATTCGGCCTTTTTTCAAATAAAAACAAAGTAAGGAAAAGTTTTGGCTATAAGTTGGAGTGAGTGTCTAAACGTTTTGAAACACGACCTTGATGCTGAACAATTCAATATGTGGTTGAAACCTCTTAAGTCTCATTTTGACGGTGAGACACTATTTTTATTTGCGGCGAACAAGTTTGTATTAGATTGGGTAAAGGACGAATATTTTCTAGTAATCTCTAATGCGCTTAAGTCATTATATGGTAATGATGCTCCTCACGTATCTATAAAAATGGGTGATACCCCATTATCGACTAATCAATATTGCTCAAGCCAGCCAAAAAATATTCATTCTTCAGGTATAGATAACAGTAAAGGTTCGTATGTAACAAATAATAATCGAAAAGCACAGAATAGTGAGGTAAGTCAATTAAGTGATCCTCATACAACGAACAGGTTGGCTGAGAATCCAAAACTGGTAATCAATAGTAAAGTGACACAAAGCCCAGTCGGCAGTCAGTCACTTACTGACACGATATCAGACTATCCAAACCTCGACGATGAAAGAGGCTCGATATCTTCTGAAGAGTTAGGTGTTTTACCTGTAAATATTCCAGTGGGTCATAATAGTAATGTCAATCCAAAGTATACCTTTGACAATTTTGTAGAGGGGAAATCTAATCAGTTGGCTAGGGCTGCCGCCACACAGGTGGCTCAAAACCCTGGTGTTACCTATAATCCATTGTTCTTCTACGGCGGGACTGGCTTAGGTAAGACTCACTTAATACATGCTATCGGCAATGAAATTATTCGTCAAAATCCATCTGCTAGAATTGTGTATATGCACTCTGAGCGGTTTGTACAAGACATGGTTAAGGCGCTACAAAACAACGCGATTGAAGATTTCAAAAGGTTTTATCGGTCGGTGGATGCATTATTGATTGATGACATACAACTGTTCGCTGGCAAAGATCGGTCACAAGAAGAGTTTTTTCATACTTTTAATTCTTTGTTGGAAGGCAACCGACAGATTATTGCCACGTCTGACAAGTTTCCTAAAGAGATTGAAAACGTAGAGGAACGGTTAATATCGCGCTTAGGCTGGGGACTAACTGTCATGATAGAGCCGCCAGAGTTAGAAACCAGAGTCGCAATACTGCTCTCCAAGGCTAAGTTAAATAAAATAGATCTGCCTCACGAAGTAGCGTTTTTCTTAGCAAAAAAACTTAGGTCAAACGTGAGAGACTTGGAAGGAGCGTTGAATAGGGTAATTGCAAACGCAAAATTTACTGGAAAAGCGATTACTATTGAATTTGTTAAAGATACTTTGCACGATCTACTTGCCTTGCAAGATAAGTTAGTTACTATTGACAATATAATTAAAACGGTAGCGGAATACTATAAAATCAAGGTTGCTGATATACATTCTAAGCGTCGTACAAGAAGTATCGCAAGACCTAGACAAGTCGCGATGGCGTTAGCAAAAGAATTAACGAATAATAGTTATCCAGAAATTGGAAATTCTTTTGGCGGTAGAGATCACACAACAGTGATTCATGCTGTAAGAAAAATGGATGAGTTACGTGGAATCGACCAAGATATTATGGAAGACTATAAAAACCTTACTCGAATACTATCGTCCTAGAATAAAACGAGAATAATAAAATGAATTTCAATATCAACCGAGAAGAGTTCTTACAACCGTTGCAGCTTGTTGCTGGCGCCGTGGAAAGAAGACATACGCTACCAATTTTGGCTAATGTCTTATTGCAGGTAGAGGGAGATCAGCGTCTTTGGTTAACGGGTACTGACTTAGAAGTAGAATTAGTGGCAAACGTTTCTCTTTCAGGGTCTTCTATAAACGATGGAAAAATTACAGTACCTGCAAAGAAGCTACTCGATATCGTAAGAGGTTTTGCAGAAGATGCCACTATATTTTTTGAGGTTGAAGAAAATAAAGCGGTGATTCGTTCTGGAAGAGCGAAGTACAGTCTTTCGACTCTCACCGCGGATGATTACCCTAATCTTGAAGATTGGCAGGTAGAGAGCGAGTTTGAGATTACGCAGCAGGATTTGAAGGCGTTAATTGAGTCTGTTCAATTTTCTATGGCTCAACAAGATGTTCGCTATTATTTAAACGGTATGAGTCTTGAGACATCTGATAACACTATCCGTACGGTCGCGACAGATGGTCATAGGCTTGCTATGGCCATTAATGAATATGACGATGATTCACTGCCAGCAAAGCAAGTTATAATTCCAAGAAAAGGCGTAATGGAAATTTCAAGGCTTATTGACGATTCTAGAGACGCAGTTAATATTCAGCTTGGCACTAATCATATAAAGATGCAAAGTAAAAAGTTTGTTTTTACCAGTAAGTTAGTAGACGGTCGCTTCCCTGATTATAACCGTGTTGTTCCTAAAAATACTGACAAAAATGTCATTGTATACAGAGACGTTTTAAAAAGCGCTTTTTCAAGGGCGATGATTTTAACGAACGATAAATTTAAGGGTGTACGCCTAAATCTTAGCTCTGGTGAATTAAGGATCACTGCAACGAATCCAGAACAAGAGCAGGCCGAAGAAATTGTAGACGTTGAATACCAAGGTGAAGAACTGGAGATTGGTTTCAATGTCGCTTATCTGATCGAAGCGTTAAACGCGATTGATACCAATGTTGTAGTGCTTAAGCTATCGGATTCTAATGCAAGTGCACTTCTACATGGAATGGACGTTAACGATGGAAAATACATAGACAAGGACGACGCGCAGTATGTAATTATGCCTATGCGGTTATAACAATTACTTGTCTACACTAATGTATATAAAAGAGATAAGGCTGGAAAATTTCAGAAATTTTCCAGCCCTTTTTTTTAACCCGTCAGCGAATTTAAATATCCTATACGGTGATAATGGTGCCGGTAAGACGTCAATACTTGAAGCTATATATCTTCTTAGTTTTGGAAGAAGTTTCAGAACTTCCAAATTAGATAGTCTGATAAGTCATAATTCTCTGCAGTCCACAGCATTTTGTAAATTTACAGATAAGGGCGAACAACGCAAACTTGGTTTCTTAAGAAATCAACATAAACAGAATACGTTTAGTATAGACGGCGATAGGGCAAATCGTATATCAGAAATATCTCGGATAATGCCTGTTCAAATATTTACACCTCAAAGTAGTGACTTAATTATCGGCGCACCTATTGGTAGAAGACGATATATTGATTGGTTGTTGTTTCACGTGGAACCTAATTATAACCAGTTAAACAAAAACTATTCACAAGGCCTGCAACAAAGAAACGCTTTACTAAAAATGTATGAGTATGACCAAGTTAATCAGTTCAAGGAGCAAGATGTTTGGTTAAAATCAATCTCAGAATATGGCGAGCGAATTACTTCACTCAGAGAGCATTATATTAATCTGTTGAATGATGAAATAAATAACTTATTCAGTCAATTTTATCCTGAGTTAAGTTTCTCAATGAGGTATAATACGGGATGGGATAGAACTAAATCTTTAAATGAAACGCTTGAGCTAAAAGTACAACGAGACCTGTTTAGAGGTAATACTGGATATGGACCGCATAAGGCGGATATACAATTTTTAATATCAGGTCAAGATGCTGCGGAATGTTTATCTAGAGGTCAGTTGAGACTTCTAGTCTCAATGCTACTGTTAGCTGAAGTTAAGATTTTAAATAGATTAAAACAAAAAAGTACGATTTTTTTAATAGACGATGTATCAGCTGAATTAGACGAAGCAAAAAGAGAAAAATTCGTAGATATGAGTTTAGAATATAATGCTCAGATCTTTATTACAGCGATTGACAAACAACAAGTAAAATTTATTCAAAAATATAAAAACAAAAAATTGTTCCACGTGAAACACAATCACGTGATAGAGGAGTGAGAATGTCCGATCAAAATTACGATTCATCCAGCATAAAAGTATTAAAAGGTTTAGACGCTGTCCGCAAACGACCAGGAATGTATATAGGCGATACTGACGATGGCACCGGTTTACATCACATGGTATTCGAAGTTGTCGATAATTCGATAGATGAAGCGTTGGCTGGACACTGTTCTGAAATTGTCGTGAAAATACACTCCGATAATTCGGTATCAGTAAGCGACGATGGAAGAGGAATTCCGACAGAAATCCATGAAGAAGAGGGCGTTTCTGCAGCGGAAGTAATTATGACTGTGTTACATGCAGGCGGTAAGTTCGATGATAACTCATACAAAGTGTCTGGCGGATTGCATGGAGTCGGAGTTTCTGTTGTAAATGCCTTATCTAAAAAGCTTCAACTCGTAATAAAAAGAAATGGCGAGCGGTTCGAACAAGAATACGCAATGGGTGTGCCAGTAGCACCACTAGCTGCTGTCGGCAAGACAGAAAAGAAAGGTACGATCTTACGCTTTTGGCCAAGTGAGGAGACTTTTACAAATGTCGTTTTTCATTATGATATTTTAGCTAAACGCATAAGAGAATTATCCTTCTTAAATTCGGGTGTATCTATAACTCTTGAAGATGAACGCGATGGACGAAAAGACAATTTCCATTATGAAGGTGGTATCAGAGCCTTCGTAGAATATTTAAACACCAATAAGAATGTGGTGCACAATAAAGCGTTTTATTTATCTATCGAGAGAGAGGACGGCGTTGCTGTTGAAGTGGCAATGCAGTGGAATGATGCATTTCAGGAAAACATATTTTGCTTTACCAATAACATTCCACAGCGAGATGGAGGAACACACCTTGCAGGATTTAGAAGCGCATTAACAAGGACTCTAAATTCTTATATGGAAGCTGAAGGATACAATAAAAAGAACAAAACGTCTGCCAGTGGAGATGACGCTAGAGAAGGCCTAACCGCAGTCGTTTCAGTGAAGGTACCTGACCCAAAATTCTCATCTCAAACAAAAGACAAGTTAGTCAGCTCTGAAGTTAAATCTGCAGTTGAAACGGCCATGGGCGAAAAGCTCACAGAATTCTTGCAAGAAAATCCAACAGACGCTAAAACCATTGTAAATAAAATCATTGATGCGGCCAGAGCGAGAGAGGCTGCCAGAAAAGCTAGAGAAATGACACGGCGAAAAGGGGCATTAGATTTAGCCGGATTGCCAGGTAAATTAGCAGACTGTCAAGAAAAAGATCCCGCATTATCAGAGCTTTATATTGTTGAGGGTGATTCAGCAGGCGGTTCTGCAAAACAGGGGAGAAATCGCAAGAACCAAGCTATATTGCCGTTGAAAGGTAAAATCTTAAACGTCGAAAAAGCTCGATTTGATAAGATGCTATCTTCGCAAGAAGTGGCGACATTAATAACTGCTCTTGGTTGCGGTATTGGAAGAGACGAATACGATCCTGACAAGTTAAGATACCACAGCATAATAATAATGACTGATGCCGATGTAGACGGGTCGCATATTAGAACTCTTCTATTGACATTTTTCTATCGTCAAATGCCAGAGATGATAGAACGTGGGCACATTTATATTGCTCAACCTCCTCTTTTCAAAATCAAAAAGGGAAAGCAAGAACAATACTTGAAGGACGAAGAGTCTTTAACAAATTTACTTACCAATATTGCCGTCGATAATGCGTCTTTGTATGTCAGTAAAGATGCTCCAGCGATACAAGGGGT
The DNA here is from genome assembly GCA_965660815.1 of Glaciecola sp. Taxonomy (GTDB): domain Bacteria; phylum Pseudomonadota; class Gammaproteobacteria; order Enterobacterales; family Alteromonadaceae; genus Glaciecola. Next base: position 30,594 of record CBFIBG010000014.1, on the reverse strand, counting down.
TGGGCTTGAAAATATGGTAAAACTCTATCAGTCTACGATGCTAATGATAGATAGAATGCATCGCAGAATGCCAAAGTCTTTACTGATGCAATTGATTTACACTGATCCCATCACCGCTGATTCCTTAAAAAACAAATCCGATCTTGAAGTCATAGGTGAGAAGTTAGTTGCGAAATTAACTCAAGTCGATGAGGACTCTCGTACATTTCTGTATAGCGTTCAAGAGTCCGAAACTAATCTTTATGAATTAATAATTACCATGAGGCAACATGGAATTGATTACGACTATAAAATTGACGCGGATTTCGAGCGCTCACCTGAATACGAAAAAATCCGCTCATTGAACATAACCATCAATGGATTGATGGAAGAGGGAGCTTACATAAAACGAGGTGAAAAAACCTTACCGGTAGATAATTTTAAACAAGCACTTGAATGGTTAATGTCAGAAGCGAAACGAGGACAATATATTCAAAGATATAAAGGTCTAGGTGAAATGAACCCTGAACAACTTTGGGAAACTACAATGGACCCTGAATCTCGTAGAATGCTGCAGGTAACGATTGAAGACGCGGTAGGGGCAGACTTGTTGTTTACTACATTAATGGGCGATCAAGTAGAGCCAAGACGAGCCTTTATAGAATCAAACGCATTAAATGTTGAAAACTTAGACGTGTAAAATGATACCTTCAATATAGCTTAGTAAAAAAGCTCTTTTCGTTTTGAAAAGAGCTTTTTAATATAAATCGTATTATTTAATAATAAACACCCTACAACTCGCAGTTTTGAGTGATATTTAATCTTCAATTATGCGTATAACTTATTAACTATTCCAGATAGCGAGCAACAATGATAGAAGAAAAACTTACCCATTTACAACAACTCGAAGCAGAAGCGATCCACATATTAAGAGAGGTTGCAGCAAGTTTTGAAAATCCCTGTATGTTTTACTCAATAGGGAAAGATTCTACGGTAATGTTACATTTAGCTCGCAAAGCATTCGCACCGAGCAAGATACCCTTTACTCTGCTTCATATCGATACAACCTGGGAATTCCACGAAATGGGCACCTTTAGGGATAATCTACAGAAGAAACTTGGATTTGATTTAGTGGTTCATATCAATCAAGAGGCTCTGGATATGGGGGTTCACCCAATTGAGTCAGGATCAGTGAAATACAATGACCACATGAAAACCTTTGCGCTAAAACAAGCCGTAGATGCAGGTAAATATGATGCTGCTCTGGGTGGTGCGCGTCGCGATGAAGAAAAGTCTAGAGCCAAAGAGCGCGTTTTTTCCGTACGAAATGAACACCATCAATGGGATCCCAAGGGGCAACGTCCTGAATTGTGGTCCATATATAATTCACAAATAGATAAAGGCCAATCGGTAAGGGTTTTCCCATTGTCTAACTGGACAGAGCTAGACATATGGTTATATATATTGAAGGAGCAAATTGACATAGTACCACTATACTTTGCCAAAAAACGGTTGAGTTGGATTGACCAAGACAGTAAACAAATACTTGCTCTCGACGATGAACGAATGCTTCCTTATTTGACAGAAGAAGAAAAAGACTCTCTTGAAGAAAGAATGATTAGATTTAGAACATTAGGCTGTTACCCGCAAACGGGTGCTGTGCTAAGTGACGCTGATACACTTGAAGGAATTGTGACAGAGATGATTACAAGCAAGACGAGCGAGCGTGAGGGCCGTTTATTAGACAAAGACCAAACAGGTTCTATGGAAAAAAAGAAAAGAGAAGGTTATTTTTAAATTAACAATTGTTCCGCCTAGGTCCAACAGTTGCTATATTATAAAACCTACATAGAAAAGCCGCTTTAACTTAAGCGGCTTTTTTGCTTGGATTAAAGCGCTACTTTTTCCTAGTGACCAGCAAACCAATTAAGCCTGCGAAAATTAAACTAATTATTGACGGGACAGGGACAGCATTTGCCAACGCTTCCTCAGAAAGTTGCTGATTTTTGGAACCATCAACAGAAAATTGGAAACTATTACCGCCACTATTCACATTCTCAGCCCAGTACAACTCGATGATGTTTTGTCCAGCATCGATATCTAGTCCAGTATTGCTAAATACTTGAGAGTGTGTCCAAGATCTTGACCACCAAAGATTAGTGTTCGCATCGCTCACTAAGACGTTATTAACGTATAGTTCTGCACCACGGCCCGCATCAAGGCCAGAAAACAAATCCAACACTCTATCTTTAGAACTGGTAAATTCCATAGTCAATTTAAATATTGTATTGTTGAATTGCGAACCGTTGAATAACAGACTTTGTGTCGGTAAGGTTTGACTAATAATTGTTGAAGTATCAAGGTTTGACCATTCAGTGGCTAAATCTACGTTGCTACTGCTGAAAACAGCGTCGGCACGATCAATCTTTATAATTGCCGCATTTGAATAAAACACACTGCTAAAAAAAATGGCTATGGTTACGATTGCTTTAAATTTCATTAAGTACTTCCTCTTCTTAAACAACGAAATAATTGGTTATTGAAAACTAGCTTTCAAAACCTGATAAGCAATCCTTATGCCAAATTATAAAGCATTGATATATAGTGCTTTTTATTTCTTCTATAAGAAAAGTGTAAAAATTATAAACACTAATACGTATTTGATTTCTTTCTTTGTTTTTAACCATCTGTTTGCATTGATAAAAATCAATATCCGTATTTTTCAATATACGTTAAAAAATAAGCGTAAAGATAAAAACTTTACAAAACAATTATTTAAAATATTATAACATTTAAAAATGTTATTTGATTTTAAACCTAAGTGGCACGGTTTTATGTTTGGCTCACGTTTGATATATCCAATATTATAATATCGCTACCAGACTCTATGAACTCATTAATGATAATTTGAGAAACATATTTATATATAGAGTTACATACCGAGATTACAGAAAAAATTTTCCAACGCTTTTAGAAGTGAAAATTAATTTGCATAATGTTAGGGGGAGTAGGTTAATATGATGTATGTTAATTTGAATTAATATCAAATTATGCAAGCGTGAGGAATTACGATTCAAACGTAAGTCTTAGTGATTATCGTATGGGGTTAACTTTCAACTTTATTAATAATTAGAGTGGGTGCTCGACGATCAGATACATCTAAAATGAATTGATAATCACTTGTTTCCAGTGGAGTGAACTGCAAGTTTATTGAATCTGATGCGCAGACCAATTGTCTTGCTTTCCCTAGCCGCATCTCATCCGCTCCAAATTCGTTTCCACAGTTTAATTGCATTGACCAATTTGAATCGGCTACTTTGAAGTCATAGGGCTGTCCGTCTGCAATAAGCTCAAAAGTGACACCGTATTTGTTCTTGCCGAGGGCTTTTAACTTATATGGCGGAGTAGCTTCCCACCAATTAAAAATGCCTCTTAAATACATATCGGAGTAATTGTATGATGAAGACTGCTCTAATGATTGATTCCTGCCGGATGTGGCGCACCCGACAGTAATTTGAATGCCTAAAAGCAAAGTGAGAAGTTTTAATGATTGCTTCATATCACCGTATTTGTGAATTAGTAATTAAGGACCGATATATCGGCTACGGACAGAAATTGCTTTCTTACCGATGCGATTAGCGCTATTCTATTTTGCTGAACCTTGACGTCATCGACCATTATCATCACATCATCGAAAAATTCATCTAAGGGTCGCTTGAGTTCAGATAAGGTATTTAACACTCCGTCGTAATCATTGCATGAGGCCATTTGAGCCACACTACCTTGCGCCTTTGTAACTGCTTCATAAAGTGTGGTTTCGGCTTGCTCAGAAATTAAACTAGGCTCTATGTCAACTATGTCTTCAAGTTTAATATTGTTTTTAGAAAGTATATTAGCGACACGTTTATTGGCATTAACTAAGCTCTCTGCGTTGGCGGATTGAGCAAACTTAGATACGGCTAACACTCGTTGGTGTATATCACTGATGGATACAACTGAAGAAGAAGCCAGTACTGCGGTTACTATATCAGAGCTTATAGGATCGCTGACATTCAAATTACTTGGGTCAGCGTAAAACGGCTTTAACCTATCTACCAAAAAATTCATTACCTGTCTTGAAGTGTGTTTGTTTTTTAGTTTAGAACCAAACAACTCAACAACGTCATCAATAAGATTTTGCAAAGATACATTTAAATTAAATGCGATCAGTATTCGAAGAATACCGATTGCGCTTCTGCGAAGGGCGAATGGATCTTTATCACCCTTGGGGATCTTATTTATACCGAAAATTCCTACCAATGTGTCGAGTTTCTCTGACAATGATAATACCATTCCAGCAATGGTGGTTGGCAATTTATCACCAGCAAATCGGGGTAAATATTGTTCTTTAATAGCAATAGCAACTGCTTCGTTTTCTTTGTCGTGCAGTGCATAGTGGTAACCCATAACACCTTGAATACTCGGGAATTCCATCACCATATCACTGACTAGGTCGGCTTTAGCAAGCTTAGCTGCTCGTTTTGCGTCAGTGAGGTCTTGCGATTGGGTTTTAATTAAGTGACCAACAAGTTCTGCTATATTTGTCACTCGCTTCGATTTTTCAGCAATCGTCCCAAGTTCTTTTTGAAAGAGAATTGTATGGAGTTTTTCCGACTTTTGTTCAAGCGTTGTCTTTTTATCTGTTTCAAAAAAGAAATTAGCATCCGCTAGGCGAGGGCGGATGACTTTTTCATTTCCTTGTATGACCTTTAATGGATCTTTACTCTGTATGTTTGATACGAACAAAAAATTCGAGGATAAATTTGAATCGCTAGTTAATAATGGCACATATTTCTGATCGTCTTTCATAGTGTAAATAAGCGCTTCTTTCGGCACTGACAAAAAAGACTTTTCAAATTGAGCCGCAAGCACAACTGGCCATTCTACAAGAGAAGAGATCTCTTCTAATAGTTCGGTGTCATAATCTGGCGTTAAATTTAAATTTTTCGCTTTTTCTATGAGTTGTTGCTCGATTGCTGCCACTCTCGCTTGATAGTCTACTATGACATGCTGTTCTAGCATTAAAGATTCGTAATTGTCACTATGATCTAATTTGACTCTATGCTGTCCGTGAAAGCGATGGCCTGATATTAAGTTACTGGACTGAAGTCCTAATAAGGTAACATCTAGCACTTCAGAACCATATAGGACGCATAATGTATGAACAGGTCGTATAAACTCGGTATTTGAACTTCCCCATCGCATCGCTTTTGGGATCGGCAATTGTTTAATGGTACTCTCAAGCGCTTTTTGTAACAGACTATCAAGGGATTGACCGGAAATATGTGCTTTATGTAACAGCCATTCGCCTTTATCCGTTTTAAGTCTTTCTGCTTGAGAGATGTCGATGCCATTGCCTTTTGCCCAACCTATGGCTGCTTTTGTTGGGTTGCCGTCAGCATCAAATGCAACAGAGACAGCAGGCCCCTTTTTCTCTACTATTTTGTCAGCTTGTTTTCGCTCACAATCTCTAAGAACCACGGCTAATCTGCGGGGTGCGCCATAAGTAATTTTTTCCGAAAACTCAAAACCCATTTTATCTATTTCGCTTGCTAGCGCATTTGCAAAGCTTTCAGACAGGCTTTTTAAAGCTTTTGGTGGGAGTTCTTCAGTACCTAGCTCAACTAACAAGTTTTGAACATTTAAATCGCTCATGCTTCTGCTCCCTGCGATTTACATAATGGGAAACCAATTTCTTCTCTTGAATCATAATAAGTTTGGGCACAAGCTTTCGCCAATGCTCTCACACGAAGGATGTAGCCTTGTCGCTCAGTAACAGAAATTGCATGCCTAGCATCTAGCAGATTAAACACATGGGAAGCTTTCATTACCTGTTCATACGCCGGCAGGGCAAGGCCCTCTTTAATTAACTTGTTACTGGCTTTCTCGTATTCATCGAATGATGTAAACAGAAAATCGATGTCTGCGTGCTCGAAATTATAGGCTGATTGCTCTTTTTCATTTTGTAGAAATACATCGCCATAGGTAACTGTGCCAAATTGACCTTTTGTCCAGACGAGGTCATAGATACTCTCTACGCCTTGTATATACATCGCCAACCTTTCAAGTCCATAGGTAATTTCACCAGTAACGGGCTTACACTCTATTCCACCTACTTGCTGGAAGTAAGTAAACTGAGTAACTTCCATACCGTTTAACCAAACCTCCCAGCCAAGACCCCAGGCTCCAAGGGTAGGGGATTCCCAATTGTCTTCGACAAACCTAATATCATGGACCAAAGGATCGAACCCCAGCATTTCGAGGGACCCTAGATACAACTCTTGAATATTATTTGGAGAAGGCTTCAACATCACTTGAAATTGATAATAGTGTTGCAAACGATTGGGGTTTTCACCATATCGACCGTCCGTAGGCCTTCTGCATGGTTGGACATACGCACTGTTCATTGGCTCTGGACCAAGAGAACGAAGAAAAGTCATAGGGTGGAATGTGCCCGCGCCCACTTCCATATCCAAGGGCTGTATGATGACGCACCCTTGTTTTGCCCAGTAATCTTGTAATGCCAGAATTAATCCCTGGAAAGTCTGTAAATCGTATTTTTGCATAACTAAACGATATCGCCTTTATTCTATTAAGCTTGTACCAAAATCTAACGCACTTTAGGCGCATAACCGCTGCTTTTTACCATCAGAGCAAACGATTATCTTCTCGATATAGGTAGCCATTTTCTTGATAAGATAAAAAAGGCAAGTAGTATACATTGAACAAGGCAAGAATGGTAAGCTTGTTATGTAATCGGCGATGATTTATATGTACAAATTAACTGAATTTAACGATTTCTAACTAATACTATTTTTTACTTCGAAATTCCTGAGCAGTTCAGCTTCCTTCAAAATCTTATTTTCAAGCTCGCTTTCGAATTCTTGGCGCTCTTTGTCTTGCTTTCGTCTAGTGGCTTTACTTTGCGCAGCACGAGCTTCATGTGTAGGATAATCTTTAACGAGGTCAAACAGTTGATACACCGCAGGGTATCTCTCAGTGTAATTCGGCAGGGGGTTAAGTGGCAGCGCTTCAAGAAGTCTGCATATGCGGATTACTCCCTCAGATAGGTCACATTGTTGTTGCACCATAGCAAACGCGATAGTTTGAATACTTTGTTGAATATTGCTAATCCTATTATCTCGAGCCACTTGCTGCTTTTGATTTTGTACTTTTACAAGGAATAGTAATCTACCCGCATATATCCCCAATCCTAAAACAATTGCGCACGCTAAAATAACTAACGCAAACTCTATAAAACTCATAAAAACTAATCCTTATAATCGTCCAACTTTATTGCATCTAAGTTCGCAAACGGATCAATGTTCTTCTCGTTTTCTGACTCATCTGTGTCAATTCCTAGCATGTCACATAGTTGTGCGTAACGGATGGTAAGTTTTTCTACAAATTGTAGCTCTTGAGCACTGAGCTTTGTGTGTTCTTGCTTTAATAAAAGTTGTTCCAATTGTTTATTATTTTCAATCGCTTCAAGTTCTTCCATTGGACTATGGTATCTTTGCTTGCTGCCAATAGATTGCTTTTTATTATTATCTTTGCTTGGTTGCCTATATTTGTCTAGGTTAACTGGCTCTTTGCTACCTTTCCTTGGGTCAGGTTTCTGAAGAGAATCTGAGCGAGCATGTTCTTCAGATAAATGCTGGCGATGCCCAGGTTTTAAACCTTTTCTGTTTTTAGGTTTCTTATTATCTACTCTTTTTTTCTTTGCACCGTCGGCTCTGTCATGATGTGTTTTAGGCACACCGATAAGACCAACTTTTCTGGATTTTTTGCTCTTTGCCATGATTTTTCTACCTGATTACTGGAACTCGCACTTCTATTAAAGCCTTACCAACTTTGATAAAAAGAATTGTATTTGATAATTTGGAATGTGTGTAAAGGTTTATGGGGATAAAAAGAAAAAAGGTGATAGTTACCTATCACCTTAATATAAATCAGTGTCTGTTGACACCTCTCCCGTTTAGGCATATCCAATGCTCATTGCCTACACTTACTTTTTGTTGTTTTTGACAAGTGAAGCGTTTTTGTTTTTGGTCATCCTTTACGCTTTCTTGTTTTAATACTAGCCCCTACCAAACAAATTTGCAAGTTTGGTAAGCAAGTGAGATTAATAATACTTTAAAAAAAATATTTTACAACAGATTTTAACAATTAATTTACACTATATTAGTGCAAACCCTCTAGATAAGCAGATAAAATTCGAATATCTTCATCTGTGAGTTTACTCGCAACACCTCGCATCATCCCATTTAAATCGTTATTTCTGTCACCAGAGCGAAACATTTTTAATTGGCTTTCTGTGTACGTTGCATGTTGACCACCTATTACTGGAAATCCGGCCAAATTCATGCCCTTGCCATCTGCACTGTGACAAGCAATACATGCCGTTATGCCTCGCGCGGCGTCTCCACCTCTGTAAAGTGCTTCGCCTTGAGCAATAACATCTTCCGGCGCAGATCCAATATCAAGTGTCTGGCTAGAAAAGTAAGCAGCTAAATCCTGCATGTCTTCTTCAGTAAGCAACATCGCTTGAGCATTCATAATTGCGTTGTTTCTTCCTTCCTTGCCACCGGATTGCGAAGCAAGTTTGAACTCTTGTAACTGTTTAACTAAATAGCCTTCGTGTTGGCCCGCCAATTTCGGGTTCATGGGAATTGCACTATTACCATCAGCACCATGACAAGCTGCGCATACTAAAGATTTTGACTTTCCGGCTTCCGCGTCACCTTGTGCTTGAACTGAAGCGCTTAGACCAAGAAAAACAGTCAAAAGCAAACAATATTTTTTCATATTCATACTCTCTAAAGATGAGGATTAAATGATCACCATTTGTGATAACGCGGTATTTTACACAAATACTTCCTTAAAAACACTTTTGAATGTTAATACTATGGATTTACACATAACAAACACAGTAAATAGTGTAAACTTAACAAAAACCTTTTAATTGATTGTATTTATGTCATATTTTACAACTGCCAAATTTTTAACCAGTGCCCCTGATATTTCCCATTTGTCACCTTTCGATGGTGCAGAAATTGCGTTTGCAGGGCGCTCTAATGCTGGAAAATCGAGTGCATTAAATAAGTTAACTCGCCAAAAGAACCTCGCTCGAACAAGTAAAACACCAGGAAGGACTCAACTTATTAATTTATTTGAATTAGATGAAGCTCGACGGTTAGTAGATCTGCCAGGATACGGCTATGCGAAAGTACCTTTGGCAATGAAACATAAATGGCAAAAATCACTTGGTGAGTATTTGCAAAAGAGAGAGTGTTTAAAGGGGTTAGTCGTGCTTATGGATATTCGACATCCGCTTAAAGACCTTGATCAAGATTTGATTTTTTGGGCGGTCGGTGCAAACTTACCTGTCCTTATTCTATTAACAAAAGCCGATAAACTTAAAGCAGGGCGTCGAAAAAGCCAAGTTCTCATGGTCAGAGAGGCGTGTATTGCGTTTAATGGTGATGTAACGGTACATGCGTTTTCTACATTAAATGGTTTGGGTTTACCTGAAACTGAAAAGAAGCTGTCACTGTGGCTTGATTTGCCAGACAGGACAAACACGTAAAATTCACACATCACATTGGCAATGTTTGATATACAACATGCTATTGGTGCGACTATTTTTAAACTGTGCTGTTGTCTCTTGTTTCTCTCGTTCTAGTTATCAACAAGTTATACCTAACATTGAGCATAAAAAAAGCCTCGTCAACACACAAAACGAGGCTTTTTTGATTAGGGAGAACAACACTTTCAAGAATAAGAACTATATTTTTCGTATTAGTTCAAAATTTTTATGGATTATCATTGCTTCTCACAAAAGAGTTAAAATTTTTATTGCTGAAAACATTTGCTCAGAATAAGTTGTTAAATGATAAAGCGTATATCATTACCTAATGTGCCTCGTCCCAATTGTTGCCTACTCCTGCTTCTACTACTAACGGCACGTCCAATGACACGCAATTTTCCATTAATGTGTTTATTTGTTTTATGTATTCATCTACTTTTTCGGTTTTTATTTCAAAAACAAGTTCATCGTGTACTTGCATTATCATGCTAATGTCAGCAGAGTCATTTAAAGAGGAGATCCATTTGTCCACCTCTATCATAGCTTTTTTTATTATATCTGCTGCAGTGCCTTGCATAGGCGCATTAATAGCTGCTCGCTCGGCTCCAGCTCGTCTGGCACCATTAGAGGCATTGATATCAGGCAAATATAGCCTTCTACCAAATACTGTGGTGACATAGCCTTTTTCTTTTGCATCAAGTCGCGTATTTTCCATGTATTTCAATACGCCAGGATATCGATCAAAATACTTGTCCATATAGGATTGTGCATCGGTTCGGGATATGTTGAGCTGTTTGGCTAACCCAAAAGCAGACATTCCGTAGATCAGACCGAAATTAATGGCTTTTGCGCTTCTTCTTTGATTGTCACTTACGTTGTTCAACTCTTCAGAAAATACCTCTGCTGCAGTAGCTCGGTGCACGTCTACGCCATTAGCAAAAGCGTCAAGTAATCCTTTATCTTTACTCAAATGGGCCATTATTCGCAACTCTATCTGAGAATAATCCGCGGCTACAATTTTATATCCTTCTTTGGGTACAAAAGCTTGTCTAATTTGTCTTCCTGCTTTATTCCTGATGGGAATGTTTTGCAAATTAGGATCAGTAGAAGAAAGTCTTCCAGTAGCGGTGACAGCCTGGTGATATGAGGTATGCACACGATTGGTTCTATGATTAATCATAGTGGGTAGTTTGTCAGTGTATGTATTTTTCAGCTTCGTTAAGCCTCGATATTCCATTATAAGTGCAGGTAATTCATATTCTAAAGCCAGTTCTTGTAGCACTTCTTCTGACGTAGAGGGAGCCCCTTTTGGGGTTTTTTTCTTCACCGGAAGCTCTAATTTTTCAAACAAAATATGCTGTAACTGTTTGGTGGATCCTAAGTTAAACTTTTCATCTGCCAGCTCATGTACCTCGTTTTCGAGCTCAATAATGCGTTTGGCTAGATTTTGACTTTGTTGCCCCAACTGTTGCGAATCAATTAACACCCCAGTTTGTTCCATAGTTGCCAAAACACCAGATAGAGGAACTTCCACGTCTTGTAACAGTTTTAGTAAACCAGCCTCTTGTTTTAACAATTTATCCAATGCAAGGTGTAATCTTAACGTGATATCGGCATCTTCTGCAGCGTACTTTGCAGCGATGTCCAAATTAATATTATTAAAGGTAAGTTGTTTTGCGCCTTTGCCTGCAATTTCTTCAAAACTTATCGATTTATGGCTTAAATATTTTAATGACAGGCTATCCATATCATGTCTAGTTGCGGTGCTGTTTAATACATAAGATGCCAACATTGTATCGCTTAAAATGCCTTGTAAATTTATTCCATAATTAGCCAGTACATTTTTGTCGTACTTGATATGTTGACCAATTTTTTTGGGGCTCATGTCTTCAAGAATAGGTTTCAGCGTTTTTAGCACATAATTTCGGTCGAGTTGTTCGGGTGCTCCTTGATAGTCGTGAGCAACAGGCAGGTAATAAGCGTTTGCCTTATCTGTGTCATCCGTCGCGCCCACTTCTTTGAAGGCAAAAGACAATCCAACAATTTCAGCTTGCATATAATCGAGACTAGTGGTCTCCGTATCTATTGCGTAAATTTCTGCAGTCTTGAGCTTGTTAAGCAAACGCTGAAAATCATCTTCAGTAAATATAGTGCTGTAATTTGATGTGTCTAAAGGTTGAGCCGTAATTTGGGTTTGTTCAGAGTTGTCGGTTTTTTCTTGCTGTTGGGTGACTTGCTTTAAGGTATTAGCATCGCTCACTTCGCTCAACCATCGCTTAAACTCTAGTTCTGCAAACATTTCGCGTAAAATCGGCTTATCCATGTCCCCAATCGCTAGTTCTTCAAGCGCTATGTCAAGATTAAGTTCACACGCAATGGTCGCTAATTCGTAAGACAAAAGCGCTTGCTCTTTATACTCTTCCATTTTATTGGCCATGGTTTTGGAACCACGAAATGATAAGTCCTTAATTTGACTCAAGTTGTCGTAAATAGCATGAATCCCGCCAATGCCATTAAGCATCGCAACTGCGCTTTTGTCGCCTACGCCGGGTACTCCAGGGATGTTATCAACTTTATCCCCCTTTAGCGCCAAATAATCGATGATTAGTTCCGCTGGTACTCCAAATTTTTCAACCACTCCGTTCACATCCATTGTTGTTTTTGTCATGGTGTTGATTAAGGTTACGTGATTGTCTACCAACTGCGCCATGTCTTTGTCGCCGGTGCTAATTATGCAGTCAAAGCCTTGCTCGCTGGCTCTCTTTGATAAGGTTCCTATAACATCATCTGCTTCTACGCCATCTTCTACAATTAACGGAAAGCCCATAGCTTTGACTATTTTATGTAAAGGCTCGATTTGACTTCTAAGTTCTTCAGGCATAGCGGGCCGATTGGCTTTGTACTGTTCGTATATCTCGTCTCTAAAGGTTTTGCCTTTAGCGTCAAAAACAACTGCCATATGACTTGGTTGATAGTCTTTAACGAGCGAGCGAAGCATATTCACGACACCGTAAATCGCCCCAGTATCCATTCCTTTTGAGTTAGTTAAAGGCGGAAGTCCATGAAACGCTCGGAACAGATACGAGGAACCGTCAACTAAAACAAGGGGGGAGTTACCTAAAGGTTTGTGCATAAAAGACTCATAGTAATAATTAAGATTTAAATAAACAATTGATTATTAAATACTTTGTCATAAATTGCTCATTAAATAATCTGTGGATAACTTTGTTGATAAATTGAATTTTAAACATAAGGAAATGGTCTTTCTGGAGAACAGAAAAACTCTTTTGTATTTTTGAGAAATGGAATATGCAACAGTTAAAACGTTCCATTTTATTATTATATTTTTTCCGATTTTTCGGGCCACACCTAATAAATCGCTATGTACGATGTTATCAATACAAAGCGCGATTTTTGACAAGTAATTTGAATACATAAATGAAGTAACTCTTTTATCAGACCTACTCCATACATTTTATTATTATATTTTTGGTGGCACTCCTTGGCTATTGCGACCAAAGAACATGTATAAAAATATCACAAAATTTTTACTTTCCAAGTAAAAAAATAAATTATTTTTTTGTCTTTTTTGTTCAATAAGTTATAAAGTAAAATATTAAGATGGCATCGACTTTGATAAGCTTTGGAGGATGTTGTTGAGAACGGACATAAAGCGTCAAAACTATTGTTACTGATGACTGAATTGACCTGTGTTAACAGGACTTTTATTTAAATTTACGTACAATATTTGTAGTATGCCGAATAATAGTTTCAGCGCAATTGTATTAAGCGTCATTATTCACATTTCGCACTAAGAGTTAGGAGCATTAAATAAGTGCAGTACGGGGCCATCATCAGGATCTTGGGTTTGCTAGTTGCCTTATTTAGCGTAACTATGCTTCCACCGGCGTTTATCGCATTAGTATATGATGATGGGGCTGGTTTGGCCTTCATGATAGCGTTTATCCTAAGTTTATTGACGGGGCTTGCGTTTTGGTACCCATACCGACGAGACCGAGCGGATTTAAGAGCTAAAGAAGGGTTCTTAATCGTTGTGTTATTTTGGACCGTACTTGCAACTTTTGGTGCGTTGCCTTTCGCGCTCCTTGATCAGCCTAATATGAGCATTACTGATTCTGTTTTTGAATCGTTTTCTGGTTTGACAACGACGGGCGCCACTGTCATTGAAGGCATTGAGTTTTTGCCGACTGCGGTCCAATTTTACCGACAGCAACTTCAATGGTTAGGAGGAATGGGGATCATCGTACTAGCCGTGGCTATTTTGCCTATTTTAGGTGTTGGCGGTATGCAATTGTACCGAGCAGAAACTCCCGGTCCGGTCAAAGATTCAAAAATGACCCCACGCATTGCAGACACCGCAAAACATCTATGGTACATCTACCTATCCCTCACTATCGCGTGCACAGTTGCATATTGGTTAGCGGGTATGAATTGGTTTGATGCTATATGTCACGCCTTCTCAACGATAGCCATCGGAGGCTTTTCAAACTACGATGCCAGTTTAGGACACTTTAATAGCCCTGCAGTGAACATCGTGTGCGTAATTTTCTTATGGATAGCGGCCTTGAATTTTTCTCTACATTACTCGACTGTGGTTGGGAGGAATATTAAAAATTATTTTAAAGATCCTGAGTGTAAGGCATTTTTCAGCATACAATTCGTACTAATTACCATTTGTTTTCTAGTGCTTGTTAACTACAGCGTATACGACTCCGCTGAGATAGCACTGGATCAGGCTTTAATTCAAGCGGTGTCTATTAGTACCACTGCAGGTTTTGCTACAACAGACTTTTCAGCGTGGCCTGCGTTTTTACCAATATTACTTATTTTTGCCAGTTTTATTGGTGGGTGTGCGGGCTCTACTGGCGGCGGCCTAAAAGTCATTCGAGTTTTATTATTGTTTATTCAAGGCAGACGAGAGGTAGATCGATTAATTCATCCTAAAGCCGTATATGCGGTAAAGCTTGGGGACAGAGCTATGCCCGCAAGAGTAGTAGAGGCGGTGTGGGGCTTTTTCGCTGCATATGCCTTAGTGTTTGTATTCATAATGATAGGCCTTATTGGTACAGGGTTAGATAACATAACCGCTTTTTCGGCTACTGCCGCTGCACTAAATAACCTTGGCCCAGGTTTAGGAGCGGTATCTAGCACCTACGCAGAGGTGACTGACGGCGCTAAATGGTTGTTGATGATTGCTATGCTGTTTGGTCGACTGGAGATCTTTTCCCTTCTGGTTCTTTTCTCTCCCACTTTTTGGCGCAGTTGACAATCTATTAGTCTAATTTGACTTAATGTTCTTTAGTTAAAATCAAAGATGGATATAATGTGAGCTACCGTGATGATGTAGGCTCACGCGAACTCGACTTAGGAAGAGAACCAGATGGCCTCAAATGAATTTGAGAAATTTAGTAAATCGCTGCTTAATATTATTAAAAATAAAGAAATTTATAGCGCTACCTACGGTGATTCTTTTAATGCGATTACAGAAGAGGCCTCTAACACCTTAAATGTTGCTCGTGCCAGCATTTGGATGTTTTCTGAAAATCGCGACAGTATTTACAGTGCCGATTTATACGAAAAATGCAAAGATAATCATTCAAAGGGCGGACTGCTTTTTAAAAAAGATTGTCCAAATTATTTTGAAGCGCTCAATCATGGTCGCTTCATCAATGCGAATAACGCCCATAGCGATATAAGAACACATGAATTGTCTTTAAACTACTTAAAAGCTCATGGTATAAGTTCACTTATTGACTCACCAATTATCTTTAATGGTAAGCTAATAGGCGTATTGTGTCTTGAACATATTGGAGACGTCAGAGTCTGGTCTGAAGAAGAGATCACCTATGTCAGTTCATTGGCTGACCTCGTTTCACACTCGTTGCAAGCTCAAAAACGAAGGCAAGTAGAAAAAGCGCTTTTTGAGAGCGAACGCCGATACCGCAGTCTTGTTGAGAACATCCCCGAATTGGTCTATCGAACAGATACCGATGGGGTCATTATGTTTGCCTCCCAAATGGTTACAACTCTAACGGGAAATCATCCAAACGAAGTCATTGGCAAGCACATTTCACAGCTCGTTCATTCTCCATCCAATGAGTTGGAAGACCTAATGTTTGAATTAAAGCAAGAAGGATTTGTTAAAAATAGACAGCTAGAATTTCTTAAAAAAGATGGCACCTCATGGTGGGGTGAGATAAGTGCTCATTTAACTAAGGATGATATGGGCAACTACTCGTGCATAGACGGCGTGTTAAGAGACGTATCTAAAGAAAAAGTCGCACAAGAAAAGCTTAATTATCAAGCCACGCATGATAGTTTAACAGGATTGATAAATCGCGGGGAATTTGAAAAAAGAGTCAACTTAGTCCTTGATGAACTAAGCAGTAATAGCGACGATTCTTCAACTCATGTGATGTGTTTTCTCGATTTAGACCAATTTAAGGTTATCAATGACACCTTCGGTCACGCAGCAGGAGATCAGCTTCTTCGGAGTCTAGGCGAGTTGATTCAAAGCTCAACTAGAGATGTTGACACGGTTTCTAGATTAGGAGGAGATGAATTTGGTCTAATTCTTTACAACTGCTCGTTAACCCACGCACATGAAATTGCCAGTCAACTGCTAGACCTAATCATAAATCATCAATTTTATTGGAAAGATAAGATATTTAAATTAGGCGCCAGTATTGGACTTGTTCAGATTAATCAAGACAGTACTGACTTCACAGAATTGTTTAGACAAGCCGACACGGCTTGTTACGTTGCAAAAGACAATGGAAGAAATAGGATTCATACCTATTATCCTGACGATACGGAAATTGCAGAAAAACAATCACAAATGAGTTGGGTAAATAGAATTAATCATGCCATGCAAGAGGAGCGATTTTGTTTATATGCTCAAGAGATATTTGCTTTGTCGACTGACCGAAAGTGTCACGTTGAATTTTTGATAAGGATGATAGACGAAAGCGGGAAAATCATAGCTCCTGGTATCTTCCTCCCTGCTGCTGAAAGATTCAATTTAATCGAAAAAATTGATATGTGGGTGATAACTAACGCCTGTCAATTTATGGCAGAACATATGTCCTTGTATGAACATATATCATTATTCTCTATTAATATATCGGGCCCTACTTTGAGTAACCCCGATAACTTTGAAAAGATAGTCGACATTTTTTCACAAGCAAACGTTTCTCCTTCAAAAGTGTGTTTTGAAATTACAGAAACGGTCGCCGTTTCCAACCTCAATACAGCCATAAAGTTTATAGGAAAGTTAAAAACACTGGGATTCAAGTTTGCGCTAGACGATTTTGGTATCGGAGTATCTTCCTTTGGTTATTTAAAAAACTTACCCGTGGATTTCTTAAAGATAGACGGTACTTTTGTAAAAGATATTTTGAAGGATAAAATCAACCACACAATGGTAAAATCGTTCAACGAAATAGCGCACATTATGGACATGGAGACCATAGCGGAGTTTGTCGAAAATATAGAAATTAAATCCGAGTTACTAAGTTTGCAGGTAAATTTCGTACAGGGTTACGGCTTAGGAAAGCCAATGTCTTTAGATAAACTCAGTGAAAGATATAACGTTGGGCTAGGCATGAAGACCCATTAATAACAGACCTCAGCACTGACAATGCGCGTGCTACATGGTTCAAGGGATATAAAACATTCCTCTTAATCATAATACCAGCCCAATCTCGACTAAAAAAACAGCGCACTTGGCTGGAACAGTTTCTCAACATCGCCGATGAATTTTTTATCAACCAAGAATAAGATAACGTGATCGTTTGCCTGAATAAGGGTGTCACTGTGGGCAATGATCACAGAGTCTTTTCTAACGATTGCGCCTATGGTAGTTCCAGGTGGCAGCTTAATGTCTTTTATTTGTTTTCCAATTACTTTTGAGGTTTGTTCATCACCGTGGGCGATGGCTTCGATGGCCTCGGCTGCACCCCTTCGAAGAGAATGCACGTTTACGATATCTCCGCGTCTAATATGGGTTAACAACGCTGAAATGGTCGCCTGTTGTGGAGAGAAGGCAATGTCAATGTCTCCACCTTGAACCAAGTCTACGTAAGCGCTCCTTTGAATTAACACCATGGCTTTTGCCGCTCCCATTCGCTTTGCTAGCATAGCCGACATAATGTTCGCTTCATCATCGTTAGTAACCGCGATGAACGCATCGACTCGGTCAACGCTTTCTTCACTTAACAGACTAGCGTCAGATGCGTCTCCTTGAAACACAGTAGCGTGGTCTAATGTAGTAGCAAGGTATTTAGCTCGCTCAGGGTTAAACTCGATTAACTTCACATTGTGATTATCTTCTAATCGCTTTGCTAAACCTGCACCAATTAATCCCCCTCCAGCTATCATTATTCGTTTGTAATTGGATTCTAATTTTTGGAGTTCGCTCATGACAGCGCGAATGTGTTTAGTGTCTGCGATAAAAAAGACTTCGTCGTCAGCTTCAATCACCGTAGAGCCTAGAGGTCTAATCGGTCTGCCTCTGCGATAAATGGCTGCCACTCTAGTATCAACGTTTGGCATATGTTCTTTCAACGCTGATAGGGCATGGCCGACCAATAACCCTCCGTAATAGGCTTTTACTGCAACTAAACTTGCTCGACCATCGGCGAACTCAACTACCTGTAATGCTCCTGGGTAGTCAATTAATCGCTTGATTGCCGTAGTAACAAGTTGTTCAGGCGCAATTAAATGGTCAACTGGGATGTCTTTATTTTTATACAGTTGGTCCTGATAAATAATATACTGTTCAGAGCGAACTCTGGCGATTTTGGTGGGAGTCTTAAACAGTGTGTATGCAACCTGACAAGCCATCATGTTACTTTCATCGCTATTGGTCACCGCAATTAGCATGTCGGCGTCTTCTGCACCGGCTTTCTTAAGAACGTCTGGATGCGAACCTATGCCTCTTACGACCTGCAGGTCTAGCCGATCCTGTAAGTTCGCTAATATGTGTTGGTCTGAATCAATAATGGTGATCTCATTTTTCTCGCCGGCTAGGTTTTCAGCTAAGGTACCGCCCACCTGTCCAGCCCCAAGTATTATAATCTTCATTCCAATATCTCGTCATTGTCAGGCGCATTTTTCAATTTTTTCAACTTAGCAAAGAAAAATCCATCCATCCCAAGTTCACCTGTAATAATTTGCCAGCACTCTTTATCACTGTTATCTAATGCCTTTATGTGTATCAGTGTAGCGTCATTGTGATCGGCAATAAAGCCATCAATTTGCGTTTTATTTTCCTGTGGGAGGATCGAACAGGTGGCATAAAGTAATACCCCATTGGGCTTTAGTTTACTCCAAGCAGCCTCAAGGATTTCGCGCTGCAACTTTACTAATTCGTCGATATCAGAAGGCTTTCTTAACCACAATATATCAGGGTGACGACGAATAACGCCGGTGGCCGAGCAGGGCGCATCTAACAATATTTTGTCAAACATCGGAAGGGACGGATCAGTTGATATCGATGTTGCATCTTTCGTCGACAAGGTCAGTTTGCCGGAAAAGTGTTGCAAGTGCCCTAGTCGCGACAGGTTTTCTTGCACTCTTGTCATACGTTTAGGATCTGAGTCTATCGCAAAAAGATGGCCTAAATGAAGCTGGTTTTCAAGTAACGCAGACGTTTTTCCGCCAGGAGCTGCACAACAATCTAATACAATATCCCCTGCTTGAACACCTAAAAGAGGCGCTGCTTGTTGAGCGGCATAATCTTGAACAGAGAAATAACCATCGTGAAATCCAACAATCGACGGAATGTCACCAGATGTGTTTAACTTTATGGTCACTGGCGCAATAAATTCAAAATCGTACTTGTGTTCTTGAAGCAAACGAACAAATGATACAGGTTCGATTAATCTGGTATTAATGCGCAAGAATAGCGGAGCTCGCTCTTGCATTTTAGCTATCATCTGCTCAATGTCTATCGAAGCTGAGTAGCTTTTGGTCAACTGTTTGAACAGCCATTTTGGTAAGCCCGCTTTTGCATGAGGTTCGTCTATGGGTTGCTCATGAGGCTTGTCGCGCTGGAAGCTTCGAAGTATCGCATTGACTAATCCTGCCAACCTAACTTCGTTCATTTTCTTACAAGCTTCTACCGTTTCTGTCACAGCTGCATGTTGTGCCGTTCTCGTAAAAGCTAATTGATACATGCCTACAAGCAACAGATGTTCTATGATTTTTTGCTTGTTTTTTAATGGCTTATTGAGAAGTGACCGTAACCAAAGCTGCAATTTGGGTAAATTTCTCAATGCGCCAAATGAGACTTCCTGTAACCAAGCCCTCTCTTTTGGTTCATATTTTTCAAAGACTATGGGCAAAAGTTCATTTAGAGAGCGGCCATTTTCCAAAACATTGAATATGATCCAAGCGCAATCAGCGCGCTTGTTTTTATTTCGCAAGACAGTGTAATTCGTTTTTTTTAAGGTGTGAGAGCGACTTATGATAATGGGTTCCCTACCGTAAAAAGATTGGGCAATCCATTAACAAGCTGAGAAACTTGTTGAGGTTTTTTACCTGCCAACTGGATTTTTTGTAGGCACAGCACGCCATTTTCAACGCTGATACAAAGCCCTTTGTTATCGTAGGATAATACTGTTCCTGGTACTCTAGACGAGTTTTGATGATTAAATTTTGCCTCGAACACTTTTATGGGTTGCCCGTTATGTTCAAACCATGCGATTGGCCAAGGGAAAAAAGCGCGAATGTTGCGCTCAAGTTGCGCTCCATCTAATCGCCAATCCAGCTTTGCTTCTTGTTTACTGAGTTTGTTGGCATACGTGGCCTCATCATCGTTTTGTGGTTTGGCCTTAAAGGCTTCTCTTTGTTTAACAAATTCAACGAGTGCTTTAGGTCCTAACTTGGCAAGCTTTGCATAAAGACTGGCACTGGTTTCATCATCGTCTATTGGTGTTTTGCTAACCGATAGTATGTCACCTGTGTCTAAGCCTTCGTCCATTTGCATAATAGTAACGCCAGTTTCTTCATCACCCGCCCAAATAGCTCTTTGAATGGGCGCAGCTCCTCTGTGTCTTGGCAAAATAGAGCCGTGTACATTAATGCACCCAAATGTTGGAATATTTAAAACGGATTTCGGTAATATTAACCCGTATGCGACTACCAACATTAAATCTGGCGCTAGTTGCGAAAGCTGCTCTTGAGCTTCTTGATTTTTGAGCGATTCAACCTGTATTACTGGTAGATCATGTTCCAGAGCAAGTGTTTTAACTTCGCTTGCTTTTAGTTTGTTTCCTCTGCCCGCAGGTCGATCAGGCTGCGTATATACTGCCACGATATCGATTTTTTCGGCCAATAGCGCCTTTAGATGCGCAGCCGCGAAATCGGGCGTTCCAGCAAAGACTACTCGCATGTTATGCCCTCGCTGCTAATTTCGCTTCTTTTTCAAGTTTCTTTTTGATTCGGTTACGCTTTAATGGCGATAAATAGTCGACAAATAGTTTCCCTTCTAGATGATCCAGTTCATGTTGAATGCAGATGGCAAGTAAGCCTTCTGCCTCAAGTTCAAACTCAGCACCTCGGTCGTCCATTGCGACAACTTTTACTTTTTCCGCTCTATCGACTTTCGCATAATTGTTCGGAACGGACAGGCATCCTTCCTCGCTGATTGTAGAGCCTTCTTTTTCTACAATTTTTGGATTGATAAAAACGCGAGGCTCGTTTTGCTCTTCACTCACGTCCATCACCACTACGCGTTTGTGAACATTTACTTGAGTTGCTGCCAAGCCAATTCCTTTTTCATCTTTCATGGTTTCAAACATATCCTTGACCAAGGTCTTTATACCGTCATCTACCGTATCGACTTCGGCTGCTTTGGTGCGAAGACGCTCATCTGGAAAGGTCAATACTTCTAATATGGCCATATACTATCTCTTTTCGTCAGTATCAAATTTAATAACATTACCTGATAATTCGTATTTAACAACTTGTTTAACCACTTATTATATACGTTTACGGTGGGCATGACATCTGCTTTAAAACGCCAGCATTTAATTGATTAGAACATTGTACTGTGAATAAGTTTCTAGGTGTTTATATTCGCCACCGATATAGTAAAAGACCGTAGCATTTTTAGTTATCAAACTAAGTGTTTTATGTAATTAAATTTAAAAAACACAGAATAGTTCCGATATACAAAGAATGAAGATTTTTAAATTGTGTTTTATGTCAATCAAGGCTTGGAAAGAATGTTTAAAATTGCCACGTTAATCAAAACTGTAATGCTTATCACGTTAATAGGTGGCTTGCTTGGCAAACTTGCGACAGCTGATGAGATAAGCATCAAAAAAGATGCGCCGATAACTTATGTAGTCAAAAAAGGTGATACGCTATGGGATATCTCAAATATCTTCTTAGAGCGTCCTTGGCTATGGCCTGAACTATGGCGAAATAATACTCAAATTGAGAATCCCCACCTTATCTATCCAGGTGATAGGCTACAGCTTACTTTCAATGAAGCTGGCGAACCTACGTTAGAGTTGGTTAGAAATAAAAGTACGATTGTATTATCGCCCAATGCCAGTTCCTCCATCAAACCCGTACCTATTGAACTTTTGCCTTGGTCTACATTGGGAATATATGCCAATAAAGATAGCTTGATGACCAACACAGAATACAGTGAACTACCAGCTTTACTTGGCGATAAATATGGCACTCCAGTATTCATTGAACAGGACTTTATCCTCACACGTGACCTGCCAGAATCTAACACGCACTACCAAGTTGTGCGCAAAGTCAGGGAAGTGGTTGACAGTACAGGAAAAAGAGTTGGAGTTCAGGTTAACCATTTAAGCGATGCTCATGTGTCTAATTCTCTCACTAATGATCGCCACGTAGTTCGTTTGGCAAAATCAAACTTAGAAGCCAGACCTGGTGACAAAGTAATGCCGGCTATTGATATGGATATGAAAGATATAGTTCTGCAGCCAGCGATAAACCAAGAAGGCGAAATTATTCAAAACCTTTCCGGAAATGTGCTGATAAGTCATCGAGAGGTTGTTATTGTCAATTTAGGTGAGTCAGAGGTAGCTCCAGGCACTGTATTTGGCGTCTACCAGCGAGGTCCGGACGTATTGGCTTACGACAAACCTAAATACAAACAAGAGGGCAGTTTTGACGTTATTGACGCTATGTCTTTTGCTGATAGGGTTGAACAGCCAGCCTTCAAGGTGGGCGAGTTGGTGATCATTCGTACTTTTGAAAAAGCCAGCTATGCGTGGGTTACCCAAGCCGAAACTTGGTTTAAAGGTGGCGAAATAATAGCTAAGCCATAAACTGTACTAGGGTTCACTAGGAATAATTACGAAAGAGTATACTATTTACACTATGTATTTTACGCATAGTAAGTATTCTTATTGAACCCAGCATCTGGTCAAATCCGTTTATCGGCAAGTGAAGTAAAAAACCTGTTTATTTTGGACAGTCTGCCACATATTGGCTTTGCAACCTTGGCACGTCTGTCAAGTCGATTGAGCTGTGATATATGTGACATTCCGAAAAAACCAGAAAAGACATTGAAACACGCTGGATTGACCGAAGGTCAGTTAAACGCTTTATTGAACCCGCCAGAGCGAATTGACCAGCAAGTCTCTAAAACTATTGACTGGCTTAATTCTAGCCAAAATCATCATTTTGTATCATACAACGACCAGCATTACCCACCCTTATTGAGGCAGATTAGCCGACCGCCGTTATTTTTGTTCATTCAAGGTAACCCAAGTTATGTGATCAATCCACAAATAGCCTTTGTCGGCACTCGTAATCCAACTATTGGCGCGGTTCAAAACACTCAGCAACTCATCAACGAACTGAGTCGATCAACTAACGCTATTGCTACCAGTGGATTGGCAAGGGGCATTGACGCAATCGTTCATCAATCTTGTTTAGCGCAAAATATCGCTACGGTAGCAGTACTTGGTTGTGGGATAAATGTGATATATCCCAAAAGGCATAAGACGCTGTACACTCAAATTGCAGAGCATGGTGCTTTGGTGTCAGAATTTTTATTAGACACCCAACCTAAACCAGCTCACTTTCCCAGACGTAATAGAATAATAAGTGGTTTATCGCTTGCAACCGTCGTGCTCGAAGCAAAGCAGAAAAGCGGCAGTTTAGTTACCGCCAAATACGCGTTAGAACAAAATCGAGAAGTATTTGCAGTTCCAAGCAGTATTCATAATGAACAAGCCAAAGGTTGCCATCAATTAATAAAGCAAGGGGCAAAATTAACCGAAAGTATCATTGATATTATCGATGAGTTACCCGACATTGCTAGAGATTTAACTCATGAACAAAAAAATTCGCAACAAAGCTTGGCATTTGAACCATTGTTAGATAATGTGGATTACAACGCAACGCCGATAGACGTTATCGCAAAGCGAGCAGGAATGTCGTTAAGTGAAGTACTGTCAAAATTATTAGAATACGAATTGCGTGGACTTGTAGCATCAACCGCTGAAGGCTACATCAAAATAGGGGCTTAACTCATGTTCGACATCCTAATGTACCTTTTTGAAAATCTTGTCAATAATCAAGCCGATATAATGGTCGATCAAGATGAACTGACTGACGAACTTATTCGAGCAGGGTTTCATCACGATGAAATTTACAAAGCTTTGGCATGGTTAGAAAAACTTTGCGATCTTCAGTCAACCGACACTAAACCCTAT
Organism: Glaciecola sp.; assembly: GCA_965660815.1. GTDB lineage: Bacteria > Pseudomonadota > Gammaproteobacteria > Enterobacterales > Alteromonadaceae > Glaciecola. The sequence continues at coordinate 6,255 of CBFIBG010000014.1, read as the reverse complement.
TTGTCACATAACATGCATGCTCGTACAGTACGTATTTATAGTGATCAAGAGCAGATTAAAATGGATTTAGAATGTCGCGGTTTTTTGATTTTCTTAGAGCAGATCAACGTGCTTTGTTCAAGCACAAGAGAAATGGTGATAGACAGAGTGATGGAGATCGATTCCAATGAGTTCTGTTTGGTCGACTTAAAGTGGGTCGTGCTTATGGTCTTATTTAATGTACCAGGCAAGGAAACCGCTTATGCGCAAATGGAAGATTTGATTTTTGAGCCAGAAGACGGAGTTATTCACTAGCGGCCTTAGCTTAATGGCGAGCCTTTGAGTTCGCATATCACTGCTTTTGTTTTACAGTTTTAATACGATCAAACAAATTTTGAGGTGCCACCTATATTAGTTGGACGTATTTTTCAGGCAAGCTAAACATTAATGGCTCAATAAGAAACATGAAATTTGAAGCAAACCAAATAGCCTACGGCGATTGCCCAGAATGTAATTCCCCTCTATTGATTAAATTTGTGGGTAAAAATACGTTTATCGGCTGTTCTGCTTACCCAAAATGCGAGTATTCGCAGCCCTTTAACAAAAACGAAGTCGTCGTATTTAAAGAAATAGAAGACAGCACGTGTCCTGAGTGCAGCAGTGAGTTAGCGGTCAAGAAAGGTCGCTATGGTATGTTTATAGGGTGCACCAACTTTCCAAGTTGTCATTTTATCTCTACCAATAAAAACGTTCATGACAAACCCCAATACGAGCCGGTCGACTGCCCCCTGTGCAATACAGGGAAAATGCATAGGAAGCAGAATCGGTTTGGAAAGTTTTTTTACGCTTGCGATAATTATCCTAAATGCAAATATATTGAAAATGTAGAGCCAGTTTCTATATCATGCCCACAATGCTCTTTTAATATCATGTTAAAGAAGAACAAAGCATTAGTTTGTGCAAATCCAGACTGCCAATTTGAATTAAAAACAGAACAATAAATGAACAATCAACTTGATAATTTTAAAAAATGGTATCAAAACGGAGAGATTTTCGCCTACCCCACTGAAGCTGTATTTGGCCTTGGTTGCGATCCTTTGATCAAAGAAGCCGTTTACAATATCCTTGAGATTAAAGTTAGGCCTGTGGAAAAAGGAATGATCTTAATTGCCAGTGACTTTGCACAAATTCAAAGTTATGTAGAATTTGATTCGTTAGCAAAATCATCGCAGGAAACAATCATTCAATCATGGCCAGGCCCGGTAACTTGGTTATTGCCAAAGTCGTCAAAAACACCCTATTGGGTATCGGGCGAATCTGATATGGTCGCGGTTAGGATCACTGCACACCCATTAGTTCGACAGATGTGCGACATCGTTAATGCCCCGATGATTTCAACCAGTGCTAATCCAGCAACTCAAGACCCAGCCAAGTCAAGTGAACAAGTTGTTGAGTATTTTGGAGACTCTATGCGCATCGTACACGGTGAATTAGGAAAGCAGCAATCCCCAAGTAAAATCTTTCACAGTGTAACCATGGAAACAATACGAGCATGAGCACAAGTTCTAAAAAAGACGTTTCGCAGTCGCAAATCAATCAAGTTAAAGAATTTTTATTAGGCCTTCAAGACAGTATCTGTGAGGCGCTATCAATTGAAGACGGAAGTGGCGAATTTAAAGAAGATGTGTGGGAACGAAAAGAAGGGGGAGGTGGCCGTTCAAGAGTATTGAAAAATGGCAGTCTTATTGAACAAGGAGGCGTGAATTTCTCACACGTATTCGGTAGTCAGATGCCAGCATCTGCAACTGCTGCAAGGCCTGAGCTTGCTGGTAGGCAGTTTCAAGCAATGGGCGTATCTTTGGTCATTCACCCGCATAATCCATACGTTCCAACTTCTCATGCGAACGTTAGATTCTTTATCGCCGAAAAAAAAGGAGAAGCACCCATTTGGTGGTTTGGGGGTGGTTTTGATCTCACTCCTTATTATGTGTTCGAAGAGGATGCCAAACATTGGCACCAAGTCAGTCAATCTCTTTGCAAGCCGTTCGGTAATGACATTTATGGTAAATATAAGAAATGGTGCGACAATTACTTTTACTTGAAACATAGAAATGAAACCAGAGGAATAGGGGGACTATTTTATGATGATTTGAACAAGTGGGGGTTTGAAAAGAGTTTCGAGTTTACTAAAGCTGTAGGCCGCGGATACATAGATGCTTATCTCCCTATTGTTCAAAGAAGAAAAAATACCCCTTTTTCCGACCAACAACGTCAATTCCAGCTCTACAGGCGAGGTCGTTATGTTGAATTTAATTTAGTGTATGATCGCGGCACTCTATTTGGATTACAAACAGGCGGAAGAACTGAATCGATATTAATGTCAATGCCGCCGTTAGCTAGATGGGAGTACGACTATAAAGTGGAGCCCAAATCTGAGGAAGCTAAACTTTACAATTATTTAAAACCTACCAATTGGCTAGGGTCATAAAAGCCCAAGTACGATCAGTCTTGCGCGACCTTGTGCCATACTGATTAATTAAAATGTAAAAAGTTCATTACATTCCGTTGATTTGGATCAACGAAATAACCCAGTAAAAATCAACCCTTTGTAAAACCTTAATCTAGATCAATATTAAAAATTTTCCGTATTTTACTATCAGCAGCAGTTTCCTAATTAACTTAATACAATAGTGAGTACATAATGAAAAAGAATCTAATTTCAACCGCAATCATCTCTGTTTTGGCTATGACATCAGCTAATGCGTTTGCCCATCAAGCGGGTGATATCCTAATTCGTGGCGGTTTAACCACTGTAGCGCCTGATGGCAGCAGTTCTCCAATTCTGGCGGGTAGTCTTGATCTTGGTGCTGCTCTTCCTTCAGTAGGGTCTTCGTTAACGGTTGATGTTGATAACAATACTCAATTGGGCCTCAATTTTGCGTATTTCCTTACTGACAATATAAATATTGAAGTCTTGGCAGCAACTCCGTTTAGCCATGATGTAGAAATTGTTGGCGTTGGTAAGCTTGCAGACACGAAACATTTGCCTCCTACGATTACCGCTAATTATTTTTTCATGGATGCATCATCTAAGTTTCAACCCTATGTAGGCGCTGGTATAAACTATACGGTATTCTTTGACGAGTCTTTTGATGAAGGCGCTGTAGCGATAGTTGAATCACTCACACAGGCTGACCTTGGTGCTGCTGCTACCGTTTCTAATCTTTCGTTAGACGGCTCATTCGGTTTGTCTGTGCAAGCCGGCTTTGATTATGAGTTATCAGAAGGCTTATTCATTAATGCATCAGTTCGTTACATTGATATTGACACTGAAGCATCTTTTGATATTGCTGGTGTGGAAGATGTAGCTACTTCTGGTTCAATTGAAACGGTTCAGATTGATCCAATGGTTTACACCATATCTTTGGGTTACAAATTTTAATGGCATAAATCGACTGAATATATTTTTTTTAGCCTGATTTAAATGATAAGAGTTCCGCCAATGTTACGGAACTCTTTTTTATTGTGTTAACCAATCTCTGAAGGTATCCATTAGATCATTTAAGGTCATAATTTATGGTAACCTTGCAACAGGAATATTGTAAAATTTATCAACAGAGAGTAACAGTGAAGAACTATAAAGCCTGCGTATTTGGCAATCCAATAAAGCAAAGTAAGTCTCCTATCATCCACAGTATGTTTGCACAGCAATTTAAGATTAACCTAGATTATCAAAAACGTCTTGCCCAACCTGATGGTTTCGCTACTTCTGCTAGAGGGTTCTTCGCAGACGATGTGGCAATTGGGGCAAATGTGACTATGCCATTCAAAGACGACGCGCTTAAATTTGCAAGTACACTTTCTATTCAAGCCCAGCGAGCAGGTGCAGTGAATACCTTAATACAAACAAAGTCGGGTATTATTGGCGACAATACGGATGGCTACGGATTGGTTACTGACTTACTTGAGCATAACGTGGAATTAACAGGTGTTAAATTACTGATTATTGGTGCCGGTGGCGCGGTTAAAGGTGTGTTACCAGCGTTAATCGAAGCCAATGTTTCTCATATTGATATATTTAATAGAAGTATAAAAAAGGCGCAATCCCTTTCAGATTATACTACTCAATATGCACCGGGACGTACAAGGGTAGTAATGTCTGACGAGTTCGATTCGGATTATGATTTAATTATTAATGGGACTTCTTTAAGTTTGCAGTCAACATTACCAGAGATACCTGTTCGAATCTTTTCAAGTAAGCCTGTTGTGTACGACATGGTCTATTTAAATGAACCTACAATTTTTTTAAAGCACGCACTCGAACAAGGCTGTGATGTGTGTATTGATGGGTTAGGGATGTTAGCGCATCAAGCAGCAAGAAGTTTTGATTTGTGGTTTAACAAAAAGCCTGAGGTAGACCCTGTGTTAGAATTTCTTAGACAACAACTCTAAAGAACAGCTTTGAGAAGCTTCGTAAACTTTACTTAAAATATTATGAGAATGAGACTTTGTTTTGGTGGGCCTTAGTCATTCATGTACATATCTTTAAGATGGACATAGTTTGTCGCAGACTTAACTAGAAACGCAATCTCACCGTCATTGAGAGGTCGCTTTTTGACTGCGGGATTGCCCACATATAAATAGCCGCTTTCTAGTTTTTTGTTCGGGGTAACTAATGCACCAGCGCCGATAATCACATCATCCTCTACCACAACGCCGTCCATTACAATAGCGCCCATGCCTACTAGTACCCTATTACCAATCACGCATCCGTGTAGCATACACTTATGCCCTACGGTAACATCATCGCCCATTATGAGTGGGAAGCCCTCGGTATTATTTTCGCTTGGTCTACTGACGTGCAAAACAGAGCCATCTTGAACATTGGTTCGCTGGCCTATTTTAATGAAGTTTACATCGCCTCTTGCCGCGACTAAAGGCCAAATGCTTGCGTCAGTTCCTAAGATTACGTCTCCCACGATTACGGCAGACTCGTCGATATACACAGTTTCATCAAATTTAGGAGTAATTTTTTTGAAGCTTCTTACTGTCATAATGTTGTCCTTAGCGTTTTACTAAACATATCACAAAATTGGTAAAGAATTGAACGTTAACGCGAGAATAGTGCGGTGAATAGTAAGCAAATAGGCAATCTAAGTTTAGTGTACACTGGTGTATGGGATACATTAAGTAGTTCCTACAGGGTTAACATTGAATGGAGATAAAGTGCGATTTCAGCTAGCAAAAAGCCAAATGCCAACAATGCATAAAAACCCTCCGGCAATTTTATTTAACCAATGGGACTTATTACTTTTAGTTAATAGGGTATTTAGTTTCTTACCGCCAACAGCATACAAAGACATCGCAACGAACTCACTGACTAAAATGATGGCAATGAGTAAGGTGAGTTGTGGGGTGATTGGATATTCCTTACTGATAAACGGAGGCAATAATGACACCATGAATGCCCAACCTTTTGGGTTGGAAAATGCGGTGATAAAACCCTGTGTAAATAATTGAGAGTTCGAATATATTTTTTGAGAAATTAACTCATTGACTTCTGGTTTGGAAACAAAAAGTTGAATGCCTAGATAAATTAGATAGCATCCACCGACTATTTTAAAAGCTAAAAATACTATTGGATTATCCAATAGAAAAAAAGCCACGCCATACATAACAGACATGCAAACAACTGCAACACCAATCATTTCGCCTACCATCATGTATAGTGTTCGTCGATAACCAACTCGCATTCCCAACGTCATCGCAAGACTCATACACATGCCTGGCGTAACCGACACAAGAAAAAAAGTTGGAACAAAGAGAGCAAGTTTTGGTAAATCAATCATTCGAACTACTTAATTTTGATAATCTGATTTTCATAGGACTATATATAAATGTTCATAGATTTAAAGCAGTTTCACTTTCACAACAAAACATACCTTTATTTTGATGCCAGCGTTAGTACTGCAAAGCAAAAGTATTCAATAATAACTTTGGATATATAGTTACTAGCTAAAGACAAAACGACCTGTAATGCTTTATTTTTCTACAAACGAAGACGTATTTGGACATTTTTTTTAAAAAAGTATTGACGCCAAAACATGCTTGTGTAGAATGCGCGCTCGCTTTGACGAGTACACGAAAGTGAGTTCATCAAAGACAGATATTCGACATCTGTGATGTCAATTATCTGGCAAGAATCAGGCAAAAGTTTTTAATAAAATAAGTTAAAAATAGCTTGACAAAAAATGCGAGTCGCGTAGTATTCGCATC